>NZ_CP106738.1:3219127-3862953 GCF_025639885.1 Roseovarius pelagicus
GTCGGGCACAGCGAAACGCTGCATGACACCTTCACCTCACATTGATGAAAGACCCCACCATGGGTTAATCTGCCAGAACGGTTTCAATACGCGAGCTGGCCTCCAATGTGCGATGCACCGGGCATTTGTCGGCGATTTCCAGCAATCGCGCGCGTTGGTCGTCGCTGAGATCTCCGTTCAGAAATACGGTGCGTTTGAACATGTCGGCCTTGGCGTCCTGACCTGTAGCGGCGTCCTGTGCATGTACCTTGTCGTGGCAGACTTCGACGCGGATGTTGTCCAGCGGCCAGCCCTTGCGGCGGGCATACATGCGGATCGTCATCGAGGTACACGCCCCCAGACCAGCGGCGAGGAAGCCGTAGGGTGACATGCCCTTATCCGTGCCGCCATAGGCCGCAGGTTCGTCGGCGAGTGTGTGGTGGTGCGGCCCGGCGTTGACGTCCTGCAAAAAACCATCCGGGTCGGCCTCGGTCACGCGCACGATACCCTCGGGCGCGCCGGGCGGCGGGGCCGGGGTCTTGATCCCCAGATAACGTGTCGCCCATGCGGCGATCACCTCTGCCGCGTATTCAGCATCTTCGGGGCGGGTGATCAGGTGGTCGGCCTCATCGAGAGTGACAAAACTCTTGGGATGTTTGGCGGCATCAAAGATTTGCGCGGCATTTTCGATCCCGACCACGGCATCGCGCGGGGCGTGCAGCACCAGCAGAGCGCGGTGGAGGTCTGCAATCTCGGGTTGGAGGGTTTCAGCCTTCACATTCTCCACGAACTCTTTGCCGATGCGGATAGAGCGGCCACCCAAACTGACCTCGGCTGTGCCGACTTCGTTGATCTCGGACAGAGCATCGCCAAAGTTGTGCGTTACATGTTCGGGGTCAAACGGCGCACCGATCGTGACCACGGCGCGGACACTGTCAATCTTGCGCGCGGTCGCCAGCACTGCCGCACCGCCAAGCGAATGGCCGATCAGCAGAGAGGGCGCTGTGCCTCGGTCTGCCAGTGACTGGGCTGCCAGTTCAAGATCGGCGATGTTGGAGGTGAATGTCGTGTTTTCAAATTCGCCGCCCGAATGGCCCAATCCGGTAAAGTCGAAGCGCAAAACGGCGATGCCCGCACCGGCCAGCCGGGCAGAGATGCGGCGCGCGGCGGGGATGTCCTTGGAGCAGGTAAAGCAATGCGCAAAAAGTGCAGTAGCCAGATGCGGTCCGTCGGGCAGGTCAAGCCGCGCGGCCAGTTCAGAGCCGTCATGGCCGGTAAATGTCAGGCGTTCGGTGGGCATGGTGTGGTCCTTCTCTGGCGTGCGTTCCAAGAGTAGGGCCGCATCCGCGACGTTGCCAGCCATGTGTCAGCGCGTCACACGAAGGTGAGGTTTCGCGTGGGAATGTTAGGTGCTGATGTGCCGATAGAGCCGGTCGTCGCCCAGATTGCCCAGCAGGCTGTACCCCATATCCCGCAGCAATGTCTCCGCGCTGGCGGTACCTTCGTGGCCGCGGAATGCATTTTCGCGCCATTCCAGATAGATCAGTTTCGGCCGCACCGCGCCCATGCTGCGCAGGACTGACAACTCGGCCCCTTCGATATCCATGTGCAGCAGGTCGATCTTGTCGATGTTCGCCTCGGTGCAGAAGGTGTCAAAACGCTTGCCGTCGACTTTGATTGGTTCTTCGGATTGCTGTACGAACGTGAACCGTTTTTGGTAGGCGTCACTGTGTTGATAAAGCGAGCCTTGGGCGTTGGTTTCACCGTTGATGGTGGCAGTGTACCATTCCACGGGGCCGTCCTGATCACACGCGGCGAAGTTATGGATTTCGACTTCCGACGCTGCGAGAGCGGCGCGCACGATCCCGATCCGGTCGGGATCGGCCTCGACAGTGACGACACGCGCGTTCGGAAAGGTCTGTTTCATCCGCCACGCATCACCGCCATCGAATGACCCCAGATCTACGATCACCGTCGGTGTGATGCCGGCCTCCGGAAGCCAGTTCATGTTAAAGCGGGAATGCTGCACATCATGGGGCGTGCCGTTTACGTCGATCCGATACATCCGCTCGCGCAAGGCGGGGGATTTCAGGCCGTTCAGCCGCATTTTCAGACGGGAGACGAGACGGTTCAACATGGCAGGCGCTCCGGAGGGGCAGACCCTATTCGCGTAGACAATCAGGGGGCAGAGATCAAGGGAGAGGGTGAAGACTACGGTTCTGCGTTGGCGCGGCGTGTTCATGCCGGCATCGGGCGAAACTGTGTGCTGTCTGGTCGCAGATCTCGCATGTGAGTCGCGCATCACAATCTGTGATATGGTGTCTAACATCAATTCATTTTACGAATGTTTTCGGCGGGCATAAGTCTGAGTTGTCGACATGACAGTATCGGAAGGAAAACCCAGATGTCCCAATCTATGAGTATCGAAACCGCGGCTACCGTGCCGCATGGAAGTCCCCGCATGTTGTTGTTGATAGCAGCACTGCTTGTTGGTTTGGCCGTTGCGCTTGTCTCGACAGGCGGCGGGGACGCGACTGTGTCGCAGGGTAGCGACAGCCAGCAGATCGAAACCGCGCCAGCAGAAGACTGGCACGGCAATGTTAAGCGCTCCCACTGGTCGCGATAAAACGGGCCGGGGCGGGCGCTATGCCTGCCCCATCAACGCCGGATCGAACGGGTATTTTGTCAGGTTTTCATATCCGTCTTCGGTGATCAGCACCTGATCCTCGAGCTTGATCGAGAAATTGCCGCCTTCGGCGCCGACGAGTGCCTCGACGCACAGGACCATGCCGGCCTCTAGCGGGTAATCGAAGGCACCGGCGACGGCCTGATCCGGGTAAGCGACCAAAGGCCATTCATCGCACAGGCCTACACCGTGCATGAGGCAGCCGTATTTCTGTTTCTGGAATTGGGCATCCAGAACATGGGTGTTTGCGCTTAGTTCAGGGATCATTACGCCGGGTTTCAGCATCTCCATGTTTGTCTGAATATGTTCTACCGCGTGCTGCATGGCATAGATCATGTCGGCGGGTGGTTTCTGATCGCCGATCCACCAGCTGCGCGAAATATCGATGCAGATGCCATAGCTGCCGATGAGGTCGGTATCAAAGCTGATGATCTCGTTCATGCGGGCGATACGCGGGCCGCATTCCTGAAACCACGGGTTCGTGCGCGGACCCGAGGCCAGCAGCCGGGTTTCGATCCATTCGCCACCTCGCCGGATGTTTTCGGAGTGCAGGACGGCCCAGATGTCATCTTCGGACATGTTGCCCTGAGGGACACCGTCGCGGGCTGCGTCCTCCATTGCCCTGACCGCAATTTCGCAAGAGAGCGACGCGCACCGCATTGCCAGAATTTCGTCGGGTCCTTTGACCGAACGCGATTTTTCGGTGACTTCCTCACCTTCCATGATCTCAAAGCCCTGTGCCTCAAGGGCGCGCAATCCGTGAATCATCGGCTTATCCACTGCGAGGCGCATGTTGCCGGGGGCGTGTTCGGCCATCAACGCGCGCACCTCGTTTGAGAACGTGTCGGCTGCGATGTCGATTTTATCACCCCGGTCAAAGTAGAACAGGTCTGCACCGGAACGCTGTTCGCGCACCAGTGGGTTGAAAGTGCTGAGAAAGGGTGAGTTTTTGTAATCCCAGATCAGCATGTAGCCGTCGGCGCAAAGCAGTACGGCGCGGAACGGATTGTGGGTGTTCCAAAGCTGCATATTGGTGCTGTCGGTGGCGTAACGAATGTTAAGTGGGTCGAACATCAACAGGCCGCCATAGCCGCGATCGACGACATGTTTGGTCAGGCGTTCCCAACGGTACCGGCGCATCGCCTGCAAGTCGGGCAGCGTCAGACCGGCGGCCTGCCATTCGGCAAAGGCCAGCCGGGTCGGGCCGATCTCGATCCGGTCGGCATCGTTTGGAGTATTATCGCCGAGGCGTTCGCCTCGTGTCGGGTCAATCTTGCGGGTGTCGCGGTAGTGCTCGTTCATGGTGAATTCCGAAGTGCCGATTTCTGTCGATACTGCGGGGCTGGAACGCGTCTGTCGGGCCTGATTGCGACATCGAAATGGTCATTTTGTCGGTGGGCCATACGGCGTAGATAGCGCAAAAACGCAAATCCATGGGGGCGTAAAGTCATTTTGCTGTGCAAAATGAAGCCTACTGCCATGCCCGAGTGCGGTGTAAATGCGCTTGAATTAGTGGAGCGGCCTGTCGTCGTTTCGCAATCAGAGCGCGATTGATGTGATCAACTGAACAGTATCAGCTGTTGCACCTGCACTGTTCAAACCAACGAACAACCCCGTAATCGCGGCGGTCTGTGCTGCCAGCCGGACACTTTCGCCCTTGAGCAGTGTCGTCAGAATCAGAGCGGTGCCGACGGGTAGGGCGATCACGGATACCGTCAGCGCCATCGCCCATGCGGTCAGTCTCTGCGGGACTTCTTCGACGATATCGGGATCAGGCAGATCCCAGTGTATTTCGGTTTGCTCGGTGGTGGACGCGTCTACATCGCGTGCGGTCATGCCAATGCTATCCAGACGCGCGCTCAGTTGATCGCAGGTGTCTTCGATCTTGGGTAGGGTGCGATTGCCCGCTCCGGCGGATGGTTTTTCTGCGGCTGCCAATGGCGTGGCTTGTTCGGTGATGCGTTCGACGCGTGGGCGTTGCCCGGCGGCGACCGCCTCGCGGAAACCGTCAATCGGTAGCCAAGCCGTATGTTTGTCCCACTGCACCTGTTCTGCCGGGAGGGTGCAGATCAGTTGCGCGAGGAACGCGCCGACCTCGCCTAGCCCGGCTTCGGGGTTGATCGGATGGATCACCATCCGCAGAACCGGAGCGGTGGCAGAGCCGTCGGATCGTTTACCGACCCCCTGTGTGATCCAGAGCACATGGTTCGGTGTCACAAGGCAGGCAGAGCGATCTGTCAGGACTCTGCCCTGACAAAATCCGGGATCAAGATCTTCGGAGTTGCAAGTCACCTGATGGAGCGCATCCGCGATAGACACGTTGTATGTCTCTGGGAGAATAAGCCACGCGGTTATTATCTCATGGTTCTGGGTCATGCTGCCTGCATTTCTTTTGCTGCCTCAATCGGAAGTTGATGGAAAAAATTGTTTCCAGTAGGACCGAAACATGACGGGTTTAGGGCAATTGTTGACTGTTTGATTTTGGGAGTAAGGGCGGCGCCAGAACGAGAAAGGGCGCCCGTTCCGGACGCCCTTTGTTCGTGAGGCTGAACGAATTCAGCAGCTGTAATACATGCCGAATTCAACCGGGTGTGGTGTGTGCTCGTAGGTCTGAATCTCTTCCATCTTCAGCGCAATATAGCCGTCGATCTGGCTTTTGGTGAAAACATCACCGGCCAGAAGATAGTCATGATCGTTTTGCAGCTCTTCCATTGCTTCGCGTAGGCTGCCGCATACGGTGGGAATGCCTTCCAGTTCTTCAGCAGGCAGATCATAGAGGTTCTTGTCCATCGCCTCGCCGGGGTCGATCTTGGACTTGATACCGTCCAGACCGGCCATCAGCAGGGCGGCAAAGCACAGATAGGGGTTCGCCGCCGGATCGGGGAAGCGGGCCTCGACACGTTTCGCCTTGGGCGACTCGGTCCATGGGATACGTACACAGCCCGAACGGTTGCGTGCGGAATATGCGCGCAGGACAGGAGCCTCAAAGCCCGGGATCAGACGCTTGTAGCTGTTGGTCGCCGGGTTGGTGAAGGCGTTCAGTGACTTGGCGTGCTTGAGAATGCCGCCAATGAAATACAGCGCCTCTTGGCTAAGGTCGGCGTATTTGTCACCTGCGAACAAAGGCTTGCCGTCTTTCCAGATCGACATGTTCACGTGCATGCCGCTGCCGTTGTCACCATAGATCGGTTTGGGCATGAAGGTGGCCGTTTTGCCATATGCCTGAGCGACGTTGTGGATGACATATTTGTATTTTTGCAGTTCGTCCGCCTGATGAGTCAGCGTGCCAAAAATAAGGCCCAGCTCGTGCTGGCAGGACGCGACCTCGTGGTGGTGTTTGTCTACTTTCATGCCGAGACGCTTCATCGTGCTCAGCATTTCCGCGCGGATGTCATGCGCGTCGTCGGTTGGGTTTACCGGGAAATACCCGCCCTTGAGGCCCGGGCGATGGCCCATGTTGCCCATCTCGTATTCGGTATCGGTGTTCCACGATGCATCCTGTGCATCGACCTCGTACGAGACTTTGTTGATGCTGTTGGAGAACCGCACATCGTCAAAGAGGAAAAATTCTGCTTCGGGGCCCATATAGGCCGTGTCGCCGATGCCCGATGCTTTCAGGTATGCTTCGGCCTTTTCCGCAGTGCCGCGCGGGTCGCGGTCATAGGATTCGCCGGTGTCGGGCTCCACCACAGTGCAATGCACGCAGAGGGTTTTTTCAGCATAGAAGGGATCGATATAGGCGCTGTCTGTATCGAGCATCAGTTTCATGTCCGAAGCTTCGATCGACTTCCAGCCTGCGATGCTTGATCCATCAAACATGAAGCCTTCTTCGATAAAATCCTGGTCGACGAGGTCAGAAACCAGAGTGACGTGCTGCAGTTTGCCGCGCGGATCGGTGAAACGGATGTCGACGTATTCGCAGTCTTCATCCTTGATTAGCTTGAGCAGGTCTTGTGCGCTCATGTCTGATATTCCCTTCTTTTCCTTGAAAGATATGCTTTACAGCGCGTCCGAGCCGGTCTCGCCGGTGCGGATGCGGATGGCTTGTTCGACGGGGCTGACAAAGATTTTGCCGTCGCCGATCTTGTCCGTTTTGGCGGCATTGGTGATTGCCTCGATGGCGGCATCAACCTGATCGTCGTCCAACACCACGTCAATTTTGACCTTTGGCAGGAAATCCACCACGTATTCGGCGCCGCGGTATAGTTCGGTATGGCCCTTCTGCCGACCAAACCCTTTGACCTCGATTACGCTAAGACCCTGTATGCCTGCGTCTTGCAGCGCCTCTTTGACCTCATCCAGTTTGAACGGTTTGATGATCGCTTCGATCTTTTTCATCTGGTAACTCCATGGCGCTTGCTTCGCGCCTGTCAGAGCACTTCTCTTGGGCGGCCTCAATCGGATAGGCTGTATCGGGCGAGGATGGGCAGGGTGTGGATTTATGAATGCCTAAAATTTAGGCATGTTGATGCCTGAATGGGCGAAAGTGAATCGTGGAGCAGGGGTGAATGACCGAATTACTGACCGGCGCCCAGATGCGGGCCATTGAAATGGCGGCAATAGAGTCGGGCGAAGTGACCGGGCTGGACCTGATGGAGCGCGCCGGGCGTGGTGTTGTCGAGGCGGTTTTCGAGGAGTGGCCAGCGCTGGCGGCGACCTCGCACCGGGCTGTCGTGCTGTGCGGACCGGGCAACAATGGCGGTGACGGATTTGTTGTTGCGCGATTGTTGCGCGAGTGGGGCTGGGAAGTGGAGCTGTTCCTCTTTGGCGACGTCGAACGGCTGCCGCCGGATGCCCGGGTAAACTACGAAAGGTGGTTGACCGGGGGCGGCACGATCTGCCCGCTTGACGATGTTTGCGGGGGGCTGGGCACGCGCACGGTCGCGCTGGTGGTTGATGCGCTTTTTGGCACAGGTTTGAGCCGGCCGCTGAACTGGGAGGTAGAACAGCCGCTGTCGGATGTGGAGTGTTGGAAGCACCGGCACGAGAAATGGCCTGCGACCGTGGCGATCGACCTGCCCAGTGGTCTTTGCGCTGACAGTGGGCAGGATTTGGGCGCGCGATTGCCTTGTGATCTGACGGTTACGTTTCATACGGCCAAACCCGGACATTTTCTTGGGGAGGGCCCACAATATTGTGGGGCAGTCCGCATTGTTGATATCGGCCTGCCTGAACGTCCAACTGGGTCGCGCCGACCGGATGATGTTGTCGGGCGGGTCGGCTCTCCGTTGGGACTGTTCAAGAACGGGGCGCATAAGTTCGCGCACGGCCATGCCCTTGTTCTGTCCGGTGGATCCGGTACGACCGGCGCTGCCCGGCTTGCCGCGCGTGGTGCGTTGCGGATCGGGGCGGGGCTGGTCACGCTAGGGGTGCCGCCCTCGGCCCAGATGGAAGTGGCAAGCCAGATCACGGCCGTGATGCTGAAGCGGGTGTTGGATGCCGCGGCGCTGGCCGACATCCTGCAGGACGCCCGCATTAATGCGCTCTGTCTCGGGCCGGGGATGGGTGTCGCATGGGCGTCGGATATGCTCGGCGCCCTGCGCGGGGAAGGGGATGTAGAACCCCGCCCGACAGTGCTGGATGCGGATGCGCTGACAGCGCTGGCAGAGGATGAGGCATTGTTCGCGGCACTGCATCCGGCTTGTGTTCTCACGCCCCACCAAGGCGAATTTGCCCGGCTTTTCCCTGATATCGCGAAGAGACTCCGCGAGGAGTCAAAGAGCGGGCCGGCCTATTCCAAGGCTGATGCCGTGCGCGCCGCTGCGGCGCGGGCGGGGTGCGTTGTGTTGCTCAAGGGGCCGGATACGGTGATTTCGGATCCCAAGGGCCGATGTTCAGTGCATTCCGCGCAATATGATCGCGCCGCGCCGTGGCTGGCCACCGCAGGATCAGGCGATGTGCTGGCCGGGTTTATCACGGGGCTGCTGGCGCGCGGATTTGCTCCGATGCAGGCGGCGGAGGCGGCTGCGTGGCTGCATACCGAATGCGCGCGCAGTTTTGGCGCCGGTTTGATTGCTGAGGATATCCCAGAGGAATTGCCGCGAGTGCTCCGCGCGCTGGGGATCTGAGGAGCCGGGGCCAGTATCAGGCAGCGTTTGATTGCGGTGTCGACGAAAGCTGCGCGGCCAACTCCAGACCATCCACATAGATGACATGCGGTGCGTCAAAACACAGTTGATAGAGCGTGAGGGTGCGCACACCGTCATGGGTGATGAATTCGTCATCCACAAGCGACCGCACCGGCACCATCGCCTGAGCCGCGCCAAAGAGCGCCTGCGCACGCCAGTCACGCACCAGAAGTTCCTGCTCGGCGGGCATGACCACGTCGCGATCAGGGCGGGTGTCGCCCAGCGATCCGGCAAGAATACGCACGGTATGCGTGGTTACATGGTGTTTTCGGATATTGTCCACGGCGACCAGCCCGCAATCGCGGGTAATGATGCGATCCCCCGGTACGATATCCTCGACCAGCGTTTCACCGGATTGCGTCAATAGGATGCTGCCGGGGCCAACCCCGGCGCAGATGGAGTGCGCCTGCACGGGCCATTGCCCGCCGCTGCGCCCGACCGTTTTCGGTTTCATGGCGACCTGCTTTTTTGTTTTCTGCTCGTTATTGTCGGCGATCATATGCCAATTTTTGGTAAATGTCCTGTCTTTTCACACAACCTGCTGAGGCACTCAATTTTAGCTCGCATCCCGGCGCGTGCTTTGCTAGGAGACGCGTCAGGTTGCGGTCCCTAAGGCCGGACCATGTGCGGGTGTGGCGGAATTGGTAGACGCACCAGATTTAGGTTCTGGCGCCTTTGGCGTGGGGGTTCGAGTCCCTTCACCCGCACCAACAATCACTTCTGAGGCAGAGGTGACAGGCGCCTTGAACAATTTTACTTTGGGCCGCAGTCGTCTTGAGATAGCGATAGACAGCTAACGGTGATTGACGTCTGTCTTCCGGGTTTCGGCTACGTTTGGCTGGCTTTGAAAGCCTCGTACCGGGCTTTGTTTTCGGCGTTCGGGGGATAAAGACCGGGCAAGGATTCGCCCGCTTCTACCTGCGACATGATCCAGCCTTCCAGACGCTCTTGTTCGACCGCCGATGCCGTGACCTCTTCTACCAGCCCTGCGGGGATGAGAACGGCGCCGTCGTCATCGGCCACAATCACGTCTCCCGGAATGACAGCGACACCGCCGCAGGCGATGGGTTCCTGCCAATCTACGAAGGTCAGCCCGGCCACGGAGGGTGGGGCGGAAACACCATGACACCAGACTGGCAGCTGGGTGGCGCGAACGCCGGCAACATCACGCACGACCCCATCTGAAATCAGCGCGGCCACTCCGCGTTTCTGCATGCGCGCGCACAGGATGTCGCCAAAGATTCCCGCGTCGTCCACCCCCATCGCGTCCACGACGGCGATACAGCCCGATGGCATTGCTTCGATGGCGGCGCGCGTCGACGTTGGTGAGGACCAACTCTCAGGTGTGGCGAGGTCTTCGCGAGCGGGAATGAAACGCAAGGTGAAGGCGCGGCCGACCTCGCGGGCCTGACCGCTATCGAGTGGCATGGAGCCACGCAGCCAGACATTGCGCAAACCCTTCTTTAACAAAACCGTGGTAAGGGTTGCTGTCGTGACCTGTTTCAAGGCTTCAAACAAGGCGGCGTCATTGGACGTGTCGATGGACATCGAAAAAACTCCCCAAGATCAAATGCTGGCGATAAAGCCGCCATCCACGCGGATGGTGCTGCCGGTGATATAGGCCGCGCGGGTACTGGCCAGAAATGCGACGGCGTCGCCATATTCCTCGGGTTTGCCGTAACGCCCGACCGGAATGGAGGCCATGCTTTCGGCTGACACGTCGGCGACGTCGCGATCCTCACGTTTGGCCTTTTGTTCATCCAGAAACGTAATCCGAGGCGTTGCGATGCGGCCGGGCAGGATGATGTTGGATGTGATGCCGTCGCGCCCAACCTCACGGGCAAGGGTCTTGGACCAGCCCACCAGAGACACGCGCAGGGCATTTGACAATCCAAGATTGGGAATTGGCGCGACCACACCCGACGAGGTCGATGTGATGATGCGCCCCCATTTCCGTTCTTTCATTCCGGGCAAAACGCGATCGGTCACCGCGATGACAGACAGCACCATGCTCTCAAAGTTGTTTCTCCAATCTTCTGGCGTCTGTCCGGATACCGTGCTGGGCTTTGGGCCGCCGGTGTTGTTGACGAGGATATCGACCGGGCCAAGCTCCTGCTCGATCCGTGCCACGTTTGGCTCGATCTGATCCAACTGTCCCAAGTCCCATTCCAGAGCGATGGCCGTGCCACCTGTCGAACGGATACTCTCGGCAGTCGCTTCAACAGAGCTGAGAGTCCTGCCGCCCAATGCAAGTTTCACGCCTTCCATGGCGAGTGCGTGGGCAATTGCGCTGCCCAGCCCGCCCCCGGCGCCGAGCACGATGGCTGTTTTGTTGTTGAGTCCCAAATCCATGATGTCGGTCCTTTCGAAGGATGCTGTCGTTTGGCGGGGCGGATGCTTGCATCCGGCCTCTGGCTGCGTTGCGTCAGGTTAGCTTTGCGCAGGCTGTCGCCATGCGATCACATGCCTGTTCAAGGTTCTCGGTGGATGTTGCGAAGGAAAGCCTGAAGAATGGTGCAAGGCCGAAGGCGCTGCCCGGAACTGTGGCGACGCCCGCTTCTTCGAGAAGATACATGACCACGTCCGTGTCTGTCGTGATCCGCTTCCCGTCTGGACGTGTTCGGCCGATCAATCCCTCGCAGGAGGGGAACAGGTAGAATGCACCATTTGGTGTCACGCAATCCAGCCCGTCTATGGCGCGAATGCGTTCCAGGCAGAGATCGCGTCTCTGCTCGAACACAGCGCCACGATCCACAAGGAAATCCTGTGGCCCATCCAGTGCGGCAACGGCTGCGGCCTGACTGATGGCGCTAGGGTTCGAGGTACTTTGCGATTGAAGTGTTGCCATCGCACGAATGATGTCCACAGGTCCGCCAGCGTATCCGATACGCCATCCGGTCATGGCATAGGCTTTCGAGACGCCATTCACCGTCAGAACGCGATCCATGAGTTTCGGCTCGACCGCTGCGATTGTGGCAAACTCCCAGCCATCGAAGCGCAGGTGTTCATACATGTCGTCTGTCATTACCATGACATGCGGGTGCTCCAGCAGCACATCAGCGAGCGCCTTGAGGCGTGCCGCGGAATAGCCTGCGCCCGTCGGGTTCGATGGAGAGTTGAGGATGAGCCATTTGGTGCGCGGCGTGATCGCGTCGCGCAGGGCGTTGGCGGTAATCAGGAAACGATCCTCGGCCGGGCAGGGCACGAGCACCGGCACTCCCCCGGCCAGTCGCACCATGTCAGGATAACTGACCCAGTAGGGGGCCGGTATGATAACCTCGTCGTCGTCGTTCAGGGTCGCAAGCAAGGCGTTGCAGAGGACTTGTTTGCCGCCGGTTCCTACGCTGATCTGGTCGAGGCGGTAGGAAAGCCCGTTTTCGCGTAGAAATTTGACTACGATCGCCTTTTTCAGATCGGTCGTGCCATCCACGTTGGTGTAACGGGTTTTGCCATTGTCGATGGCGGCCTTCGCAGCGCGACAGATGTTTTCAGGAGTGTCAAAGTCAGGTTCTCCGCTGGATAGATCAATGATGCTTCTACCTTCGGCTCGCAGGAGATTTGCGGTCTGGCTCATGGCGATGGTGGGCGAGGGCAGCACTGCTTGCATCCGTGTCGAAAGGCGCCCGGAAATTGTGGTCATCTGCGAAGCCTCCTGATTGTGTGGCCGCTACCCATTGTCACGCCAGCAAATCGGGTTCGGTGTGCGCTGCCGATACCTATGCTGCTGTGCGCGAGGTATTGGCCGGAGGCGAAATTGGTGTCCCGGCTGAAAAGTTTGGTTTCGATGGACACAGCTTCCCTCGCTTTACCCGCGCACAGGCGTTCAGAGGACAATAGATGGGGGCATAATGTAAGAAAACATTGGTTTTGAAAGCTTTATAAGATAGAAAATCTATCTTTATGAACACTCGATTCCTAGAGAGCTTTGTCGCTGTCGCTGAATGCGGTTCCATTGCCGAAGCGTCACGGCGACTGAACCTGACCCCTGCCGCATTGGCGCAAAGATTGCGCGCGCTGGAGCAAGAACTGGGGCATGAATTGGTCAGCCGGGTCGGCAGAACGGTGAAGCCCACCGCATCCGGATTGGCCGTCCTGAACCATGCCAGATCGCTGATTGAGGGTGTGCGCGATCTGAGGGCGATTGCGGGCAATAATGAACCGACGGGGCGTTTACGCTTGGGGGCCACATCAACCGCGATGACAGGTCTTTTGCCTGATATTCTGGCGGGGCTGCGGCCACGGTATCCGCAGATCGAGTTTTTTCTGTGCCCTGACACCTCGATCAACTTGTATCACGGCGTTCTGGCGGGCGATCTGGACGCCGCCGTTATCGTGCGACCACATTTTCAGGTCCCCAAGTCGATGGATTGGCTGACCTTGCGTCAGGAGCCATTGGTCCTGATTGCTCCGGATGGAGTGAACATGGACGATCCGCATGCGGTAATTTCCGATCAGGCCTTTATCCGGTATGACCGCAACCAATGGGGCGGCCAGATTGTCGAGCGCTACTTGCGGCAAAACGATCTCCGGGTTCGGGAATGGTTGGAGATCGACGCGCTTGATGCGATTGCGGCTCTGGTCAGCCGTGGGCTGGGTGTGGCCATCGTGCCGGATTGGGCTCCGCCCTGGCCCCGCGACCTGTCTTTGCAAAAGAGAATATTGCCGACCGGGGGAATTCGCCAGACCGGGGTTTTGTGGAACCGGTCGACTGTGCGGATCACCGCAGTGCGGGCCTTTGTTGATTTTTGCGCGCAGATATTTTGCCCCGACACCGCAAATGCGACAGCAGCCGTTGCCGATAGGGTAAGGGACAGATAGGCGCCAGTTTTGGCCGCATTATTCGGCCCTAGTAACCGCGCGCAATATCGACGATTTCGGGCATCGTCCCATTTGCGCGAAAAGCCTTTAGATTACCGGCGACGATCTGGGTTGCCGTCCGCATGTCTGTCGGTGCTGACACATGTGGTAGCACGGTAACGTGTGGATGTATCCAGAGCGGGCTATCTGCGGGCAGCGGTTCGCAGTCAAAAACGTCAAGGACTGCATGCCCGAGATGTCTGTCATCTAACGCTTTCATCAGGGCGACAACGTCGAGGCTGGGCCCGCGGCCAAAGTTGATGATGGATGCACCGTGCGGCATTGTCCGCAATTGCGTGTCGGACAGCAAACCGTGGGTTTCAGGCGTCAGGGGCAGGAGGCAGACGAGGATATCCGTACTGGCCAGAGTTCTTTGCAGCTCGTTTTCGCCAGCAAGGCATGTAACGCCGGGAATATCTTTTTGGGTCCGGCTCCAACCGGTCACTTGAAACCCAGAGGCGTGGAGACGTGTTGCAGCGGCCTGTCCGAGATTGCCAAGCCCGAGAACCGAAACCCGGACGTCCTGCGGGCGCCGATATGGAATGGGTGCCCATTTTTTGCGGGCTTGCTGTCTTTGATAGGCAGGCATGTCGCGAAACAGGTAGAGTGTCCATGCCAGAACGGACTCAGCCATCGTGCGAGCAAGTTCGGGATCGACCAATCTGGCGATCGGCACGGCCTGCCCGGCCAGATCGCGAACAAGCCGCTCCACACCCGCCCACAGGCTGTGAATCAATTTGAGGTCAGGTAAAGTCAGCAGTTCTGCCGGGTCGGGATTGGCAACGATCGCGATTTCAATGCCTGATCGATGGTTGGGTGGGATGTCACGCACAGGCCGAATATTCTCCTGCGGGAGCGCCGCGTGCAGGGCATCCAGCCATGCGCGTTCGTCAGTTTCCGTCATGCGGGTGGACAATGCGATGGATGTGCGTGTCATGGTGATCGTCCTGCTGGATAAGAGGTGCGGTTTTGCGTCCCAGAGCCTGCCATTGTGTCGGCGGCCGCTTGCCTTGGGCACGCTTCTTGACTGAACCCCGGTGCGATTGTGGCTGTTGCGGGGTCAGCCGCGCCCAAATGGGGCAATCGTGATCCCTTGCTCTTCAAGTGAAGCGCGTAGCGCGCGGCAGATGTCGACCGCGCCGGGAGTGTCACCATGCACGCACAATGTTTCCGGCTCTACAGGAAGCCGTTTCCCACTGGTGGTGGGTATGTGCCCCTCGAGCACCATTTCGAGAACCTGTGCAACACTTTGCTTGGGGTCGTGGATCACGGCACCCGCCTCGCTGCGCGGCGTCAATTCTCCTTTGTCGGTATAGGTCCGGTCGGCGTAGATCTCGCACGCAACCTGAATCCCAGCCTTTTCGGCAGCCTTGTAGGTCTCTGAATAGGGCAATGTCACGAAAATCAGATTGGCGTCCACGGCCTTTACCGCACGCACGCAAAGCGCAGCGAGTTCAGGGTCGCTCGCTGCCATGTTGCCGATGGCACCATGTGTTTTCACATGCGTCATTGGATGGTCCTCCAGCCCGCACATGCCCCGCATCGAAAGGATCTGAAATATGAGTTGGGTTTCAAGGTCCTCCGGCTTTTCTCCGCTAATCCGACGTCGGCCAAAACCGTAGAGATCTGCAAACGACGGATGCGCACCCACACTGACACCAAGATCGCGCGCCATTCGGATCGTTTTTCGCATAACCACCGGATCGCCAGCGTGAAATCCGCATGCGACATTGGCCGAGGTCACAAGTTTCATCATCGCGGCGTCATCACCGATCGTGTAGGCGCCAAAACTTTCGCCCATATCGCAGTTTAGGTCAATTTTTCTCATTATACCAATGCTTTGCCTGTGTTTTTTTGCGTAGGAAATCGCGCCGCAGTTTGAAAAATAGACATCCTTGCGGAATATGGTTCCATTCTTTACCAATGGGGATACATTTGGTATACCATTATTTCAACTACAGTTTAATGCGCGCTGGTTTCGGCAATGTGTGCCGCAGTCGTCATGGGTGATTGCAGAGCAGGAGTTCAGTTGAGCAGGGCAATTTGTGACTTTTCCTATCGAAGTAACTGTGCGTATACCGCACAATTCCCCGCCGCCATTGCGCCCGAATATTTGAAACAAAAAGATGGATAGCCGCGTGTCCCCAACCGAGAGTTTGACTGATAGTGCCTTTCTGCGGATGCGCGACATGATTCTCAGCGGCGAATTGCCATCAGGCACGCAGTTGCAGGAACGGGCCTTTGCAGAGCGTCTGGGCGTGTCCCGCACCCCGGTTCGTGAAGCGATTGCACGATTGATGAGTGAGGGGCTGGTGATAAGGGCGCATCGTGGCGTGCCGACAGTCAATCGCATTTCCATTTCCGAAATCATGGAGATCCTGCACATACGGCGGCTATTGGAATGCGAGGCGGCAAAGCAGGCGGCGCGGGTTTCTTCGAATCCAGAAATCTGGCTGAACTTCAAATCGACACTTGCCGGATATTTGAATGGGTACCACCCCGGAGCCGTCGAGCATGCCGATTTCGATTTCGCGTTTCACATGCAGATTGCGAATACCGCCGGTTCGTCCTTGCTGGCCGAGATGATTGGCGGGCTAAAATTAAAGACCCGGATTTTCGATCAGGGCCAGATACCAGACCGACTGGATCCCGGTACGCGCGAACATATTGCCATCGCGGATGCAATTCTGGCGCGCGACCCGGACGCGGCTGAAATGGCGATGCGCGAGCACATCAACAATGCCCGCGAAGCTATCCTGAGTCACCTCCACAGACTTTCCTAACGTCCAAGCCTCTGCTTTTGGCGGAGGTAGAAGCATGTTGACATATATAAAATACCCTAGGTATACCAAAAGTATGTATGAGGAGCCATTATGAGCCGTTTGACCGAAGATGCGCGCGGCGTCTACGTGATCGCCGCCACACCGTTCCAAGAGGATGGGACACTTGATTTCGACAGCACAGATCGAATGGTGGACACCTATCTGGAAAAAGGCGCGGCAGGCTTAACCGTTCTGGGCATGATGGGAGAAGCCACCAAGCTGACACCCGATGAGGCGCGGCGTTTCGTACAGCATTTTCTGACCCGCGTGGATGGGCGCATTCCCGTCGTGGTCGGGGTGTCTTCGCCGGGCTTTGCGCAGATGCAGGAGCTGACCAAGACCGTGATGGGCGACGGCGCGGGAGGGGTGATGATCGCACCGCCGTCAACCCTCAAGACCGACGACCAAATCGTGAACTATTACAACCAAGCCGTTGAATTCATCGGGGACACGCCGTTTGTCTTGCAGGACTTTCCGCTCGTCACAAATATTCACATGTCGGTTTCGGTCATCGCGCGGATTATTCGATCATTGCCCAGCTGCGTTTGCCTGAAACACGAAGATTGGCCCGGTTTGGAGAAGATTAGCACGCTGCGAGAGCAAGGCGTGCTCGACCGTCGAATTTCGATTTTGTGCGGAAATGGTGGTTTGTTCTTGCCCGAGGAAATGGCGCGCGGGGCGGATGGGGCGATGACCGGATTCTGCTGCCCCGAGATGATGTTCGATGTCGTCCGCGAGATGGAAGCCGGAAACACCGAGCGCGCATATGATGTCCTCAACGCCTACCTGCCGCTGATGCGTTACGAGCAGCAACCGGGTCTCGGGCTAGCAGTCCGAAAGTACGTGATGGCCAAGCGCGGCGTCATAGCCAGCGATACATTGCGCCAGCCCGGCGCACGATTGGGAGTGACGGCCAGAGCCGAGATTGATCAACTCTTGCGGCGGCAAGGCGAGAGACTGGCAGAGTTGGGCTAACTGTTATCGGCACGCAGGAGCGATCTGCGTGGAAATGATTTCCTAGGATGAAGGGAGGGTATGCAAGGTGCATCTGTGATCAGAATTCCAGCGGTTTACTTTTGGTATACCAAATGCTAGATTTACGCCGCTACGCACCTTATGAAGTTCGTTTTCTGCAC
This sequence comes from Roseovarius pelagicus, assembly GCF_025639885.1. Taxonomy (NCBI): domain Bacteria; kingdom Pseudomonadati; phylum Pseudomonadota; class Alphaproteobacteria; order Rhodobacterales; family Roseobacteraceae; genus Roseovarius; species Roseovarius pelagicus. The sequence continues at coordinate 3,236,736 of NZ_CP106738.1, forward strand.
TGAATTACCAGCCAGTTTCGGGGCTGCCCCGGTGTAGCAGGGGCGGTGGCTGTGGTTTCCCGAACAATAACTTTTGTCCAACAGCGAGAAAGGAACGAAACAATGGCAATGAACCGTCGTAGATTTCTAAAGACAACGGGAGCCACAACTCTGGCGTTGTCGGCGCCTTATGTGGCGCGGGCGCAGTCCAAGGGTAAGGTCACCGTGTGTTCGTGGGGTGGGGCCTTTATGGATGCGCAGCGGGCGGCATTCTTTAAGCCCTTTTCTGACGCGACAGGTATCGAAGTTGTCGAAACGACGACCCCAGAGTTCGCCAAGATCAGGGCGATGGTTGAAAGCGGCAATACTGAATGGGACGTGGTGAACATTGTCCCGAGCGATTATCTGGCTCTCACCGAACTCGATATGCTGGAAAAATTCGATTACAATATGATCGATTCCAAAATTCTCGATGGTGTCGATCCGGCGGTCATCTTTGACTACGGCATCGGAAATGACTTCTATTCCGAAGCCATTGCATATTCCAAGAAAGCATTTCCAAATGAAGCCCCCAAGAGTTGGGTGGATGTATGGGATACCGAAAAATTCCCCGGACCCCGTATGCTTTATTCGGCTGAATGGGTAATTCGACCGAACGAAGGGGCAATCATGGGCAGCGGCGTTCCTGCTGATGGTGTCTACCCGCTGAATCTGGATGCGTCCTATGACGCACTGGGTAACATTCGCGAGAACGTAGCGAAATGGGCCACCTCTGCTGCAATGCCAGTTCAGGCGCTCGTTGATGGTGAGGCGGTGATCGCACAGGCGCCGGCGAACCGGATCCAGAATATCAAAGAGCAAGGCGCGGAAGTTGACTACATCTGGAATCAGGCCCTGACCCAATACGACCTCTGGTCGATCCCGAAAAACGCGCCGAACTACGAGAACGCGATGAAGTTCATCGAGTATTGCAGCCGGCCGGAGGCAGGCGCTGCTTTGGCAATGATCCAGCCGGTTGGGCCGGTCACCGCTGCTTCGTTTGATCTGCTTCCGCCCGAACGTGCGGCCGTTCTGCCACGTAGTCCGGAGAACGCCGACAAGCTGGTCATCATCGATTCGGCATGGTGGGCGCAGAAAGGCGATGACGGAAAAACCAACATCGAGAAGAACGTCGAAATGTGGAACCGTTTCGTTCTGCTCTGATCTACGCTGAGCTTGCGCTGTCCTTTGTCGTCCGACGGCGGCAAAGGGCACCGGAGTCGTCTACCGCTGGGAGGTTGGCAAATTGACGTCGCGTAAGAAAGTGCCCGGATGGCTGCGTCGGCATGCGGGCATGCTAAGTCTTCTGCTGCTTCCCATGGCGCTGCTGTTGCTCGTTTATGTCATACCCCTCAGCAAAATCGTCTGGCTGAGCATTGGTGGCTGGGACATGACGCTGGAGCATTTTCAACGGTTGTTTCAGGATGATCTATTTCGGATCATCTTCATGCGCACCGTCTGGATCGCCATGGTTGTGACCATCCTCAGCCTGATCATCGGGTATCCGGTGGCTCTTCTTATCGCACATGTCCCGCCACGGACCGCCAGCCTGCTGCTGATGCTGGTCATCATTCCGATGTGGACATCCATATTGGTGCGCTCTTATTCATGGATGGTCATTCTCGGTCGGCAGGGAATTGTGAATTCCAGCTTGCAGGAACTGGGCCTGACCGACCAACCGCTCAAGCTTCTTTACACTAGGTTTACGGTCTATGTGGGCATGCTGCATATCATGCTGCCGTTCATGGTTTTGCCGATCCTGAACACAATGCGTCAGATTCCGCCCCTGTTAGGTAACGCTGCATTGACGCTTGGGGCGGGGCCGTTGCGAACCTTTTGGTTGGTCTATTTCCCTCTAAGCCTGCCGGGTGTCGTCGCTGGCTGCACACTGGTCGCGATTCTGTCGCTTGGGTTCTTTGTCACGCCTGCATTGCTTGGCGGAGCCAAGGATACGACATTTGTGCTGTTGATCGACCGCTACGTGAGGGCTATCCGCGATTGGGAAATGGCATCGGCGATGTCCATTGCATTGCTGATGGCAGTGCTGGCATTGGTGTTGTTTACCCAGTTCAAGCCCGCCGGACAGACCTCGGGGCAGGCCAGCCCCGGCAAGCTGACGCGGTTGGTGCTGAAGCTGGCGAGATTTTGTGCAACCCCACGCAATCCAGTGGCAGATGCGCCATCCCCGGCGGGTGGTCAGCACGTGAAACGATCGGGTGGCTCGCGCGAACAACGTAGGGGCGTCGGGTTCTGGTCGAGCCTGCTGGGGATCGGCGGCCTTCTGTTCCTGAGCTTGCCGCTGGTGATCATCATAGTGCTTGCCTTTAGCGACTCTCCGTTCCTGAAGTTTCCCCCGACCGGTTTTTCCCTGCGCTGGTTCGAGAATTTTCTGAACCGCCCCGATTGGATTAATGCCGCCTGGACCAGTTTGCGGGTGGGGCTGATGACGATGGTCGTCGCGACCTTCTGTGGATCTCTGGCCGCAATCGCACTGGAAAGGGGCAGGTTCAAAGGGCGGGGCGTTCTGTACGGGATACTGATTTCACCGCTCGTGGTGCCAGTGATCGTGCTGGCCATTGCGGTCTATTTCGTGTTTGCGCCTCTCGGTCTTGTGGGGACGCAATTGGGTCTGGTTCTGGCGCATAGTATCCTTGCCATGCCATTTGTTATTATCGTCGTGACTGGTGCGCTTAAGGATTCCAACATCATGCTGGAGAATGCGGCGCGCACGTTGGGGGCGTCCCCGATCAAGGCCTTTCTCAAAGTAACGCTTCCGACAATCCGCCCAGGTGTCGCGGCGGCTGCATTGTTCGCGTTTCTCGCGTCCTTTGATGAGTTGGTGATCGCGCTTTTTATCGCAGGAACCGGTTCGCGCACGCTCCCAAAGCGGATGTGGGAAGGCATTCGCGAAGAGATTGACCCGACGATTGCAGCGGTGGCCGCGATCCTGATCGCACTTACCCTCGTGCTAATTGCAGCCGCAGAACTGATAAGGAACCGTTCCAGATGACTTCTCAACCTGACGGCAATCTTGCCAGAAACACCGCAGCACACCCCGAGACCGATCAGAAAATCGGCCGCAGTATTTTGTTGAATGGTGTGACCAAAACTTATGGAAACTTCCGGGCGGTAGACAGTCTTGATCTGAGCATCCCCGAGGGCGAGCTTGTCACGTTGCTCGGCCCGAGCGGGTCAGGGAAATCCACGACACTGATGATGATCGCGGGCTTTACGACACCCGATGATGGCGAGATCTGGGTCGGGGACCGTCAGGTGACGCAACTGCCCGCACATCGTCGCGGGATCGGCGTCGTGTTCCAACAATATGCGCTTTTTCCTCATATGACAGTGGCGGAAAATGTCGCCTTCCCACTTCAAATGCGCGGAATGGGGCGCTCTGACTGTCAAGACCGGGTTCGGCGTGTTCTCGATCTGGTCGAGTTGCCGCAGCTTGCAGACAGATACCCGACCGAACTCAGTGGAGGGCAACAGCAACGTGTGGCGTTTGCACGCGCGATTGTTTTTGATCCACCCGTTCTGTTGCTCGATGAACCTCTGGGAGCACTGGATAAGAAACTGCGTGAAACGCTCCAGCTGGAGATCAAATTGCTGCATGCCCGCCTTGGGCTGACCATGATCTATGTGACCCATGATCAGGGCGAGGCGCTTGCGATTTCTGATCGGGTGGCTGTGATGAATCATGGCAAGCTAGAGCAAATAGGGAAACCCGACACGCTGTATGAAGAACCCAATTCCCGGTTTGTTGCGGATTTTATCGGTGACGCTAATTTCCTTCGCGGCGTGATCACGGAGCGCGGCGAACGGACGGCAAAGCTACGCCTTCGGGATGGCGCCACCGTAGATGTACTGGTGGGTGACACGGTATCGGAAGGCAGCGAAATCGAGGTCATGCTTCGCCCGGAGCGTGTCGGTTTGGTTTCCGATGACATTTCTGGCGCATCGGAGTCCGCCAACCGGATCGAAGGTGAGCTGACGGATGTCTCCTATATCGGCGAATCCAGCAAACTTCAGATTGGTATCGGTGATGGTATGTCTTTGACTGCGCGTGTTCAAAATCAAGGTCGCAAAGTTGCGGAGTACCGCATCGGGCAGAAGCTAGCGGTTAGCTGGGATGTCAACGACGGTATCGTGTTTCCCGTTGCCGATTATGATGGTGGGGGGACATAGGCATCGTGCCCCATGCGAATGTTCTTAGCATAATCGAAAACGTCCGGCTGCTGGACGTGGGCGATATGTCGTACCGGGACGACCGGCATATCGTGATCGAAAACCAGCGCATACGAGAGATCAGCGATGCGCCGGTCAGGCTGCCTGATGCTCGTCGGATCGACGCAGCTGGCCGTGTCGTGATGCCCGGTCTGATCGACGCGCATGTTCATGCGATGGCCTATACCAGCGATTTTGTCGGCCTCGCGCATCAGTCCCCCTACTACGTGGCCGCGCGTGCGGGTGCCGTGCTGCGGGATATGCTTATGCGTGGGTTCACGACTGTTCGTGATGCTGGCGGCGCGGATGCTGGGCTAAAGAAGGCGTTGGATCAGAACATCCTGACTGGCCCGCGTTTGCTGATCTGTGACCTAGGTCTGGCGCAGGCCGGGGGGCAGGGGGATTTTCGCGTGGCCGATGCGGCGCAGATCGGTTGCGCATCCTGCCACGGTCGACGAAGCATCACGAAGGTGGTCGATGGTACGGACGACGTTCGCCGCGCAGTGCGCGAGATTATCCGAAACGGTGCGGACCATATCAAGGTGATGGCCTCGGGCGGGGTGGCGTCGGGTATCCCGATTGATCGTCTTCAGTTTGGGGGCGATGAATTGAGGGTCATGGTGGAAGAGGCCGAGCGGGTAGGTCTCTATGTCATGGCACATGCCTACAAGGATGACGCAGTGCGTCATTGTCTGGATGCGGGCGTTCGGTCGATCGAACATGCCAGCCATTTGTCCGATGGCACACTGGCGGCGGTGATTGCGGCGGGGGCGGCCATCGTTCCGACGTTGAGCGTTTATCAAGCGCAGATCGAGGCCGGATCGACCGCCGCGGGGTTGTTTCAGGAAATGCGCGCTGCGTCGCTGTCGACGATCGAGCGCGCGCAGCGGCAAGGGGTGAGCATCGGGTTTGGAACGGATCTGTCCGGGGCAGAACATGCCCACCAGTCGGGTGAATTCCGGCTGCGGGCGGAAAGTCAGGATAACGCGGCAATCATCGCTTCTGCGACCAAGGTCAATGCAGCCATCTGCGGCCAGCAGGGACAGATCGGAGAAATCAGGCCCGGTGCTTTTGCGGATCTGTTGATAGTCGACGGGGATCCGCTGGCCGATATCGGCTGCGTTGCTGAGCCCGAAGATCACCTCTGCCTCATCATGAAGGGCGGCACTGTTTACAAGAATACACTTTGAACAACACCACACCAAAGGGCACAAAATGATAAGTTTTGACTTTTCCCGCAAGGGCGGGAAGCATGAGGTTCTGCTAACTGGTATTGGCGGAAGTATTGGTAACGCTATTCTCCAAACGCTGGAGGAGGCCGGCAGTTCGATCACGACGATCAGCAACGATCCGAATGAAGCGCAGTCGATCATCGCCGATTTCAGCGATGACGCGGCACTGCGCGCAGCGGTGGAGAAGTCTCCGGCGCATCTGGATGCTTTGGTTCTGGCGCATGGGTTTCTACAGCGTGGTCCCGTCGATTCCGTATCTCCCGCCGACTGGAGGCATCTGCTGGATATCAACCTGAACAGTATTTACACACTGATCCACGCATCGCTTGACCGGCTGCATGACAAGAGCAGCATCGTTATCATATCGTCGACGGCGGGTCTTGATCACAGCCCGATCGGGGGGCCGCATTATACAGTCAGTAAATGGGGTTTGAACGGCCTTGTGCGCCACCTGTGTGATGATTTGGGGCCACGGGGAATCCGGATCAATTCGATATGTCCGGGGCTCGTGGACAATCCGATGGGGCGCGCCTTTATGTCGGATGCGCAATACGAGGCATGTTTTGACGATATTCCAATGCGTCGTGCCGCCGCTCCGGCAGAAATCGCCAGCGCCGTCGGCTTTCTGCTCAGCGATGGCGCGAGCTTTATTTCCGGCGCAAACATCCCGGTTTCCGGCGGATTTCAGTAGGCTGGCGATCCCGCCCCGCGCCAAGGCTGCGGGGCGGATGACCTTAGCGTATGTAGAGGTCGCTGCTGATGTCCGAGAAAACTTCGGGTGCGCCGTTCTCGCGAATACAGAAGGTCTGCCCAATCCCCGCGGCTATTCCTGTGCGTGTGTCGGGGATCATAATGTGCACGAAAAAGACCATGCCCGGCTCCATGATCAGGCTGTTACCGGAATAGATCATTGGCGGCACGTCCATCCAAGTCGGGCGAAACGTACAGCCTAGGGCATAGCCGCACGCGGCAAACCGAACGGATTCGAACCCGGCCTTGTCCAGAACCTGCCTGTGGATGTCGTCGAGTGTTCCCAGCTCGGCACCGGGGCGGGCTGCCTCCTTTACCTTGTACAACGCCTCGTTGGCGACCTTCATCATGTCGACCTGCACAGGGTTGGTCGGGCCGACAGAAATCGTGGACTCAATACACACATTGTAGCGACAGAATGACGCCGACAGTTCCACGATCACCTGATCGTCGGGACGAATTTCGCGTGGTCCGCTGATCGCGCGACCAAAAAGCGCCCGTTCACCAGAGTTCACCAATGGCCCGCCGGGGGGGACTTCTCCGCCGCCACTCATCATCGCGGCCAGTGCGGCACCGTTCAATTCCCCTTCGTTTATGCCGGGGCGGGTTACACCTACCGCAGCCTCGACAGCAGCATCCGCCAGCTTGCCCGCTTGGCGTACATATTCCAGCTCGGCCTCCGATTTCACCAGACGCTGGGTTCGCACGATATCCGAGCCGTCGTCAAAGTTGCAGAATCCGTTCAGCGATGCCTCTACCAAACGGCCGTTTGCAGCAGTCAGTCCGTATGTCGCGAACTCGATGGCAATTTTGCCGCCCTCCAGTCCCAATTCTGCAAGAATATCGCGCAGATCTTTGGACGGGTCTGCCCCTTCGGTGTTTTTCCAGATTCGCACCTCTTCGTAGAGCGAGGCCGTTTCTGCCTGCCGCTGGTCCGGGCGGCGGGTCAATAGAATGGTGGGGCGCTCATCCGCTGTGATAATACCGGCCTGAAAAAATACGTATCCGGCGGTATCATAGCCAGTGAGGTAGTAGTGGCTTTCTTGTGCGAACACGATCAGCGCATCATATCCACGCTGCCGCAGCGCGGCGCGAGTGGTGGCTAGCCGGCTGTGATGTTCATCTGCCGGAAACCGCAGAGATACCTGGCGACCGCTGCCTGTTTGAGCCGAGTATTCCTTGAAATCGGTAGTCATATAATTACTCCGTAGTTTAGCGCCGCATGTGCGCGGCGAGGGCCAATAATTCTGCCATTACCGTTGCTGCCAATAGGGCGGTGATTTTTCCCGGGCCGTCATAAAGGGGGTTTGTCTCGACCACGTCGCATCCGACAAGATTGATCCCTTTCAGCTGTCGCAGGAGGCGCAGGATTTCAAAGGAACTGGGTCCGCCGACTTCGGGAGTTTGCACCCCGGGCGCAAAGGCTGGATCGACGACATCCATATCAAAAGACAAAAATACCGGAGCATCGCCCACGCGCGCCGCAATTCGATCCGCCAGAGCGTCGACAGAACTGAGGAGCAGTTCATCCGCATCGACGACTTCAAAGCCAAGAGCACGCGACTGGCTGATATCAGTGGTAGAAAACAATGATCCGCGCAACCCGATCTGAATTGACTTGGACGGATCGACCAGATTTTCCTCTGCTGCGCGGCGGAACGGGGTACCCGCGCTGTCACGTCTTTCGCCAAAATAGGTGTCCCAAGTGTCAGAGTGGGCGTCGAAATGGATCAGTGCGACGGTGCCGCGCGCGCGCGCGACGGCACGCAAATGGGGCAGGCTGACAGAATGGTCGCCGCCGAACGCGCAAGAGAGAACTTCGGCATCAGCGATGTTGCTGGCAAACCGCTCGATCGCGGTAAACGTTTCTTCCAGATAGCCGGGCACGACCGGGGTATCCCCCAGATCGGCGACTCGCAAATGGTCAAAGACATTCAGCATGTCGCGATAAGGGTTGATTGGTCGCAGCATGACGGACATCTCGCGAATGGCATTCGGTCCGAACCGCGCGCCAGTTCGGTAGGGCGCCCCGGAATCGGACGGGATACCGAAGATGGCTGCATCCAGTCCGTCAGTGCCGGTCGCCTGGGGGAGGCGCATGAATGTCGGAATTCCGCAGAACCGCGGCAGTTCCATGGAATCTGTCGGGTTTGCTGTCATGCTGTGCTCTCTTTCGCTTCGGGGGTGTCCAGGATTTCGACGAGCAAATCACTTGGAATGCAATCTTTGCCGTTGATTGGAGTGATGTCCTGAGGGCATGCCGATATCACGACAATCAGGTTCATGTCGGCCTCAAGACATACGTGATCGCCCGGTTTGCAGGGCGGCGGAAGTCGCGTAAGACTACCATCCGTTGCGACGGGCACGTTCATGAAGAGATTGAACGATGCAGGTGTGCAGGGGCATGACAGGCCACGCTTGGCCAGTGCTTCGTGCAGGTTGGCGGTGCAGCTGCGGTGGTTCACCTCGCCGAATTCTTCGTACAGTTCCGGAGAGCAGGGACAAAGAAGTGTGTCATGGTGCATTGCTGCGCTGTCGACGGTCATGCGCAACATGGTTCGGCGGCGTGTTGACACCAGCCTGCACCCTGTTGCCACATGCAGCAGGCTGTTAATTGAGCGAGTGTGCTCCATTGACATGTATTCACTCATATCGTCGGGGTTGAACGCCCAGATATCCGCCACCTGATTTCCGGTCTCGGTCGCGACTTTCAGCGTCTGCCCCTTTCGAAGCGCCATTGCGTCGCTGAAACGGCCCTTGATGCGTATCATTCAGCTTCTCCTTTTCTCTCGGCGCTTTATGAGCTGCCTGTTTGGGATGCACCGCCAACGATATTTCACGACGGATGATGGAATTTTATTCAATGAATTGGGCGGTAAATTCCGCTCATGGATCAGTTGTTGACAGCTATGATGAGGGTGGCTAGCTTGTGGTCTACACTGGGTATACCATCTGTGTACCCTTAGGCAAACAGAACTTATCCGAAGGCTGTGGTTGATGTCAGAAGAGCAAAGTCCGCACAAAGCGCCGCTGAATGTGGACCCAATTCTTGAGCTAACCGACATCCGGAAAAAATTTGGCGCGCTTGAAGTGCTCAAGGGCGTGTCCCTGTCGGTATCTCCCGGTGAATCCCTTTCGATTATCGGTGCAAGTGGCTCTGGCAAGAGTACCTTGCTGCGTTGTGTAAACCTCTTCGAGAAACCCACGTCGGGCCGCATCCGCTTTGATGGTAAGGACGTCGAATACGGCGATAACCTGTGGTTTATGAAGCGTGAACGGATACTGCGGAACCTTCGCCGCGAGGTTGGTATGGTGTTCCAGAGCTACAATCTGTGGCCGCACATGACGGTGCTGGAAAACGTCATCGAATCGCCAATACAGGCCGGGCTGGGGCGTCGTGCCGAGATCATCGAACTGGCTGATGGTTTACTTGACAAGATTGGCATGCGTGAAAAGCGCAACGAATACCCCAGTCGATTATCCGGTGGGCAGCAACAGCGCGTCGCGATCATTCGTGCATTGGCCATGTCCCCGAAAATCCTGTTGTTGGACGAAGTGACCTCTGCGCTCGATCCCGAGCTTGTGGGGGAAGTGCTGGAGTTGATCGCGCAACTGGCTGCCGAGGGTGTGACGATGCTTGTGGTGACGCATGAGATTGCCTTTGCGCGGGATGTCAGCGATCGGACGATCTTTTTACACAAGGGTGTCATCGAAGAAGAAGGGCCATCAGCAGAAGTCCTCGGAGCGCCGACCAGCGAACATGCACAAAAGTTCCTGCGGCGCGTGCTGCATCCCAACCTGAAACAAGCGGTGGGTGATACGAAATGAGGTTTGATGTCATCAGTGACTGGTGGGAAGTGGTGGCGCCATACGCGCCCTTGATGCTCGATGCAGCCTTCTTTGTGCTACAGATCACGGTTTGTGTCGTGCTGCTGTCTTGGGTTGTCGGGCTGGTTGTTGCCCTGTGCCGTGCGTCCAATTTCAAGCTTCTGCAATGGCCGGCCCGGTTCTTTATCTGGTTTATCCGTGGCACACCGGCGCTGGTGCAAATCTTCATCGTTTATTTCGGGTTACCGCAGTTCGGGATTTCCATGTCGCCATTTGTGGCGGGTACGCTCGCTCTTGCGCTCAATGGTGGGTCCTACGTGGCCGAAATCATCCGGGGTGGATTGATCGGCATACCAAAAGGCCAGCGTGAATCTGCCTTGGCGCTGGGACTAAGCCGTGCGACCGCCATGCGGCGGGTGATCCTGCCTCAGGTCGTGCGGGTTATCATCCCGCCCATTTCCAATGAAATCGCATCTTCACTGAAGAATACGTCATTGCTCTCGACCATCACGTTGATGGAGTTGACGCTGCAGACTGAGGTAATCGTCGCCAGCACGTTCCGTCCTTTCGAGTTCTACATCTTCACGGCTCTAATCTACCTGTTGATGACAACAACCTGCATCTACGGGCTTCAAATCATGGAGCGTCGATATGCCGTGAGGTACTGAAACCTCTGCTTTTCAGTTCCTAAATCGCTCCACCTTGCAACATGGGAGAAGACATTGAAAATGTTTCATAAACTGAAAATAGCGACGGGTCTGATCGCCGTTCTGGCCGCTGTGCCGGCTTTGGCTGACGGAGATCTGGAGGTCGCTGAACCCGGTGTGCTGACCTGTGGCGCGGACGGGGGGTACCCACCGTTCTCGTTGACCAACACAAAGGGTGAGTTTGACGGCCTTGCAGTGCGCGTTATGAAGGAAATGGCCACACGGGCAGGGCTTGAATACAGTCCCGTCATCGTCAAGTGGGACTCCGCGCTTGTCGGGGTTCTGAGTGGCAAGTTCGACATGCTCTGTAATGCGATGGACATTACGGCGGCCCGTCAGGAACAGGTCCGTTTCATCGACGGGTGGCTGGAATCCGGCGGTAGGTTGCTGGTTCATGAGGACTCGGATGTCTCGACGCCCGATGAGTTCGACGGCGTGATCGGTGTTCTGGCCAGCTCGACCTGGGCGGAACTGGCCAAGGAACTCAACGCATCTGACACCAAATATTACAAGGTCGAAGTAGATGCGATGCGAGATCTGGCCAATGGCAATATCGACGGCATGATCACTGATGCGATTGCGGCCGCATGGGCGATTGAACAGTCGAACCTCCCGATCAAGCTGACCGAAGGTTCGTTGAGTTCGATCCAGAAGGGCTTTGCCCTGCACAAGGACAAGGTCAATTTGGCCAAGGCTTTGAACAAGGCGCTGGCCAGTATGGTCGAAGACGGCACCTATGCGGAGTTGACCAGCGATCTTATCGGTTTCTCGCCGGCTCCTGAGGAGCCGATCCGAAGCCAGTTCTGATCAAGCGTCGGGCGCGCGATCCTGCGCGCCCGACGCATCTTGTCGGTACGATCGGACCGCCGCGCCAATGCGCGTGCTGTATGTCGACCTATTCGTAGCCATTTCTGCCGAGTGATTGAAATATGACCTTAGAGAAACTCCTGAAGCGGATCGACGACGACCGCGATGAGCTCGTCGCCCTTTTTCAGGCGCTGGTCCGCGCACCCAGCCCAAATCCACCGGGGAATACTCTTGATGCAGCCGAGGTTGTTTCTGATTTCCTAAAGTCCAAAGGGCTGAGCGTGGAGGTGATTGAACCGCTTGAAAACGCTCCTAATCTGATTTCTTCGTTCACGTGCAAAGACGACGGGCGGCATTTGGTTCTGAATGGCCATCTCGATACCTATCCCTGCGATGACGCAGATCGGTGGCAATACGATCCGTACGGTGGGACAATGGCGAACGGTGCCGTTTATGGCCGTGGTGCCAGCGACATGAAGGCCGGAACCGCCGCGATTGCCGCGGTCCATGCATATTTGTACACGCTTCGGCGCGAGCTCAAAGGCAAGCTGACATTCACCGCCGTTTCTGACGAGGAAACAGGAGGGAAGTGGGGTGCTCAATATCTCTTGGAACATCACGATGTTCGGGGCGATTGTCTGCTCAACAGCGAACCGGGTGGCCCGACGACGGTTCGTTTCGGCGAAAAAGGATCACTGAAGCTGCGCTTTAAAGTCAGGACGACGGGATGCCACGGCGCCTACACACACAAGAGCCGAAGCGCGACCAAGATTGCCGCCTCTGTGGTGCGCGCCCTTCCAGCGATCACCGAGCTTCCGGTGGAAACCAGCGACAACCTCGGGCCGATGCTGACGGGATCCGAGGCCGAGTTTGATCGGATTCATCTGCCCGGCGCGGCGGAGGTTCTGCGCAAGTATACCGTGAATGTGGGGCTCATACGGGGCGGGGTAAAAATGAACATGCTGCCCGCCAACTGTGATTGCGATGTCGATATCCGCATCCCGATTGGCGGCACTGCCGCTGCGGCATTGCAGGCTGCAGAGGAGATCGTTGCGCAACACGACGACGTCACGCTTGAAGTGTTGTCGACGGACGAGCCCAGCTGGTCCGATCCGGGCCATCCCATGGTGGCAGCAGTACAATCTGCGGCGGCCGAGGTGCTGGGTACGCCCATTCACACGGTCACAAGCCTTGGTGCGACCGATGCTCGTTTCTGGCGTGAGGCCGGGGTGCCAGCTGTAACCTATGGGACCACCGCCACCAATGTTGCGATGGTCGACGAACACACTGACATCGACGAGTGGATCAACGTCATCAAGGTCCACGCTTTAGCCGCTTACAACTACCTGAGGACCACCGCATGAGTACGCTGTCGAAACTCAAACAAGAGCTTGTCGATCAGGTTGATCGTGACCGGGATCTTCTGGTCGAATTCCTCAGCAAATTCGTGCGCGCCAAAAGCCCCAATCCGCCCGGCGATACACGCGATGCAGCGCGCTGTGTGACCGAGTTCCTCAAGGCACGGGATCTGGAACACCGGATCGTTTCGCCGCACGAGGAAATGCCGAATGTGATTGCCTCGTTTGATTGTGGTGCACCTGGACGACATCTGGTGTTGAACGGGCATATGGATGTTTTCCCACTTCCGACCAAGGACGGCTGGAGCCGTGACCCATGGGGGGGCGAGGTGTCCGATGGCAAGGTCTGGGGCGTAGGGTCCTGCGACATGAAGCAGGGCACGACGTCGATCCTGTTCGCCTATGCCTACTTGCACCAGATACGCGACAAGCTGAAGGGCCGCCTCACTTTGACGGCGGTATCCGACGAGGAAACCTTTGGGCCATGGGGCGCCGTCTATCTGATGGAAAACTGCCCCGAGATACATGGCGATTGCTGTTTCAATGCAGAACCGGGCGCGCCGACAACCGTGCGGATCGGTGAAAAAGCCCCGCTATGGATGACCTGTACAGTGGAATCGCCTGGCGCGCATGCGGCCTATACGCATAAGGCGCACAACCCTGTTGAGATAGCATCTGCATTCATCGCGGACCTCGAGGCAGTCGAGGATCTTGAGGTCAATCTTCCGGGGCCGGTTGCCGATGCTCTTGCCGTTGCGCGCGATGAAATTGACCGGGTTCACCTGAAGGGCGCGGCAGATGTCATGCAGAGCTTCTCGCTCAACATTGGTCAGTTCAATGCGGGCAGTATCATCAATACCATCCCGACCAAATGCACGTTTGATGTCGATATCCGGCTGCCATTCGGAATGACAAAAGAACCGGTGATGGCCTTCATGGCCGACTTGCTGGAGAAATACCCGCAGGTGAAGATGGAAGTGGTTATGGACACAGCCACGCCGGCATGGTCTGACCCAAGCCACGAACTGGTTGGTTATGTTCAACAGAATGCAAAGGAAGTGGCTGGTCTGGATGTCTTGCCGATCACAAGCCTTGCCGGGACGGATGCCCGTCTATGGCGCTATGCCGGGGTCCCCGCATTCAGCTATGGCACCACTGCGACGAATGTTGCGATGCCGGACGAACATGTTGATATTGAAGAGTGGATCGGCGTGGTTAAGACGCATCTGCTGACGATCTTTGACTATCTCAACGCTGAATAAACCGGGGAACGGTGGCGATCGGCCTGAGCGGGGGTTACCGATTTTACCTTATGGCTTTGGATCGGTGGGGCCTGTGATTGGGGCATTTGTCGGGGGTGCTATGTGATAGGAGGGTGCAAATGCGAAAACCCGACATCACCATCGAGAAGAGTTACGGATGACACCCAGCTTTCTTCCTGTAGGTGACCGCGCGCTGTTGCTGCAAGTCAGCGAGATAATTGACGCGGCAGCCAACAAACGGATCATCGCCTTTGCCGAGATGCTGAGGACCAAATGCCCCGCAGGTATCACGGAAATCGTCCCGACCTATGGCTCGCTGCTGGTTTGCTACGAGCCCGAAGTGATCCGCGGCGCGGCGTTGGAGGCGCATTTGCGCGGGCTCTGGCATAGCTACGCGGACGAGGGTGCCATCGGGCGGCTGTGGCATGTGCCCTGTCTCTATGGTGGCGAGGTCGGACAGGATCTACAGGAGCTTGCCGATCTGAAGGGCTGCTCCGCTGACGACCTGATTACGATGCATTGCGGCGCAGAGTACCGCGTCTACATGATCGGGTTTGCACCCGGTTTTGCCTATCTGGGAGGGCTGCCAAAGCCGCTGCATACCCCACGGCTTCGCGTGCCGCGACAGTATATTCCGGCTGGTGCTATCGGCATCGGTGGTCAACAGGCCAGCATCAATTCGGTCGCGGGCCCGTCTGGCTGGCGCTTTATCGGGTGGACGCCATGGCGCAATTTCGATCCCTCTCGATCCCCGCCATTTCTGTTTCACGCCGGCGATCGGATTCGTTTCCGTCCCGTTGGCGCGGACGAAGCGCGTGATATCGCAGATCAGGTAGCGTCAGGCGCGTTGTCGCCCGAGCCGGAAGAAGGGGACACCGCATGAGCGTCGACATCCTGTCTGCGGGTCCGATGCTGAGTGTGCAGGATGCTGGACGCAACGGGCTGAGGTATTTTGGGGTGTCGTCTGCTGGTCCCATTGATGCAAATGCGATGGCACTGGCCAATGCGCTCTGCGGCAATCCGGGTTCGACCGCGGCACTGGAATTCGCCGGGTACGGGGGCAGATTCAGGGCCAGCCGTTCGGTACGCTTTGCTGTCACTGGTGGCCCTTGCGAGATACGTGTCGAAAACCGGTTGGTTGCGGTTGGAGAAAGCCACTGGCTCGCACCCGGTGAAACGCTAAGCGTGGGAGTGCTGCGCGGCGTGGTCTGGGGATACATCGCGTTTTCCGGCGGGATCGAGACCGAACCCGTTTTGGGATCGCGCGCAACCCATCTGCGCAGCGGCCTGGGTGGTGTCGACGGGCGGGGCCTGCGCACGGGTGATGGTGTTCGGCTGGGGCATGAGTGTGGCGGCGATTGTTTGCGCATGGCGACCCCGCTTTCGGGGACCAGATCCCCGCTATTCGCTAGTGGCCCGATCCGTATGATACTTGGGCCGCAGAGCAACCTGTTTGCACCGGATATTCTGACTAGATTGACGTCGGAAACGTTCGTGGTGACGCCACAGCGCGACCGCATGGCGATGACACTGGGCGGGGTAGAACTGCCTGCGTTGGGTGGGCATGATATCGTGTCGGATGGCACTGTGCCCGGATCGGTGCAGGTGCCGGGATCAGGTGTGCCGTTGGTTCTGCTTGCCGAAAGCCAGACCACGGGTGGGTACCCCAAGATTGCGACCATTGCATCGGTTGACCTGCCACGTCTGGCCCAGCTGCCGGTCGGTGCGTCGGTGCGTTTTGCCACGATTTCGCGCGAAGAGGGCGAAGATTTGTGGGTGGCGCAGCGTCGGGATGTACGCGCGATGCTAGATGGTTTGGTACCAAAGCCGGATGGTGTCCTCAGCTCAGAGTATCTGTTGTCATGCGATCTGGTCGGTGGCGTGACAGCGCCGGACGAAATTGCCGGAATGGATCTGGACGGGTAAGTGAGGTGAGATAGACATGAAATGCCTGATCATACAGCCGATCCATCAAGCCGGGCTTGAGCGGCTCCGACAGAGTGGGATCACGCCCGTCATTTGCCCTGCACCAGATATGGAAACCGTCGCGCGGCACATTCTAGATTGTGATGCGGCGATCACGCGGGATGCAGGGTTTGATGCAGGTGCGTTCGCCGCTGCCGACAAGCTACGCGTGGTGGCGGTGCACGGGGCCGGGCATGATCCGGTTGACAAGCAGGCAGCGGCCAAGGCTGGCGTGCTGATCACAAATACTCCGGGAACGAATGCGCGCTCGGTGGCAGAGCTGGCGCTGGGGCTTGCGCTGGGGGTGGCGCGCCGCATACCGGCGGCAGATGGAGCAATGCGCTTGGGGCAGGCCGGTTTCCGCGAGTCTGCATCGTTCAGAGAACTGTCGGATGGCACGGCCTTGATTGTCGGCTGGGGCGCCACCGGCAGCAGTTTGGGCGGAATGCTGCATGACGCATTTGGCATGCGTGTTCTCGCCCATACACCGAGGCGACCTGCAGAGCAGTGGGTGACGCATGCGCCGGATCTGCACACCGCTCTGGCCGAGGCGGACCTGATTTCGTTGAATGCACCGCTACGTCCGGAAACCCGCAATCTGATCGACGCGAGCGCGTTTACGGCGATGAAACCGGGCGCGATCCTGATCAACGTTGCTAGGGCCGGTCTGATCGATGAACCCGCGTTACAGGACGCGCTGACCGCAGGCAAGCTGGGCGGTGCAGGGCTTGATATGGTTTCCGCACACGCGGCACAGGGGCTGCTAGCGACATTTCCCAACGTAATTTTTACGCCTCACATTGGTGGTACGACCGAAGCCGCGCTGCGACGGACTGCCGAAGCCGCAGCGTCGCAAGTAATCGAAGCGTTGTCGGGGCGGTTGCCAACCATGACGATTAATCCCGAAGTCTGGAGAAATAAGGTATGACGCCAAGCCGCAGCGCCACCACGACTGATCCGAGTGATGCCGAGCGAGTGATCAGAGAAACGATCAGCCGTGTCATTGCCGGGGTAAACACGCTGTCCGACAGCGGGCCGGGCTGGACGCGTCCATCCTACAGTGATCTGGAAAGCAAGGCTCATGCGCTGATCGAAAAAGAGGCACTCGCCCTTGGACTGGAGGTCAGTCGTGATGCGGCGGGAAACCTGTTTGCGCGCCTTGCGGGGCAGGACCGCACCGCGCCTGCACTGTTCACCGGATCACATTTGGACACCGTCAGTCAGGGCGGGGCCTATGATGGACAGGCAGGGGTGGCCGGGGCGATGGCCCTGATTGCTGCGTTTCGGGCGGGCAACGTGCTACCGCCGATGGACATCGTGCTGACCGTGACGCGAGCAGAGGAAAGCGTATGGTTTCCGGTCTCTTATATCGGGTCGCGCGCGTATCTTGGAAAGCTGACCGCAGAGGAACTGGACGCAAAGCGTGTTGATACGGGTCAGAGCCTCGCTGCGCATATGTGCTCGCAAGGGTACGATCCAGAGGCCGTGATCGCGACCAAAGCGCCCGATCCGGCGCAGTTTCTGGAGTTTCACATCGAACAAGGGCCGGTTTTGCATGCTGCTGGTGAGGCTTATGGACTGGTGACCGCCATTCGCGGCGGGTTGCGGTATCGTAGCGCCCGGATCACCGGGCAATGGGCCCATTCCGGGGGAACGCCACGTGCGGATCGTGCCGACGCTGTGGTTGCGTTTTCAGATCTGGTTCTGGCGATGGATCGGATCTGGGGCGAAATGCAGGAGGCGGGTGATGATCTGACCGTTACATTCGGTCGTGTCGATGCCGCGACTTCTGCACACGCAATGGCAAAGGTTGCGGGCGAGTTGGAGTTCTGCGTTGATCTGCGATCAACAGATTTGTCTGTACTCGAACGGGCAGATTCGCACCTGAAAACCGAGATCGCGCGGATCGAGTCAGAACGCTCGGGCATCGCGTTCTCGCTGGGGGCGCAGAGCCGCAGTCGACCTGCAACGCTGTCACGGCCTATGGCGGAGCGGATTGCGCGCGGAGCAGCGCGTTTTGGCGAAGCGCCCCGGCGCATGTCTTCGGGCGGTGGCCACGATGCGGCGGCCTTTGCCGTTGCCGGGTGGGATAGCGTGATGGTTTTCGTGAGAAACTGGAATGGCAGTCATTGTCCGGAAGAGGGCATGAACGAAGCTGACTTGGTTCGCGCCGTGATGGCCGTGCATGCGGCGCTGGGTAATGACTGGCAGCCTTAGTCTTTGAACTTTCGCTGTGGTGCCATGATCTTGATCCACTCAGGTGGCAGGTAAAGGCGGCAGAGAGAGGTCAGCCCTCCTGATTTCGTTTAGTTTGTACTGAACAATTAAATTGACATGATTGCCGCACGCTGTATTTCTATTGCGAGCTTTCCGGATCTTGGACGGCTTCGTTTTGGAAAAGGATGGTCGATGCCGGAAAACACGAAACGTGCAGCACGCGATGTACAAATCAAAGGCAATCGCACGTATTTTCCGTTGATACTCGCGGCGGCTCTGGTTGTTGGTCCACATCCGGCATGGGCCGAAAACGCGACCGCAACGCCGCAAAAGGCGGTGACGATCGCCTCTGTTACAGTCGCCTCGGTGGTTGAGGCCAAAATGATTGGCCGGGTTCCGGTGTCGGGGACGCTGGTGCCGCGCGAAGAAGTGCTGGTCTTTCCGGAGGTGAATGGGTCGCCGATTGACACATTGCAGGCCGATGTTGGCGATCTGGTAAAGGCGGGCGATGTTCTGGCTACGCTGAATGCGCGAACCCTGACCGCAGAACTGGCGCGATCCAAGGCAGAGTTTGCCCGAGCCAAATCCAGTGTCGGGCAGGCCAAAAGCCAAATCGTGTCAGCAAAGGCGACAGCAACACGGACGACGGCGGCGCTCGACCGGGCAAAGCGTCTGATGGAGGCAGGGACGACAACCCAGACAGTGCTGGATCAGGCGCTGGCTGACTCGCAAACCGCTGATGCGGCTGTTGCATCTGCCACCGATGGTCTGGCAGTGGCCGAGGCACAGTTACAGCAGGCGCAGGCGCAACTGGATATTGCCGAACTTAATCTGGAGAGAACAACCCTGCGGGCGCCGGTTGATGGTTTGATCTCTGCACGCAACGGCCAGATCGGGGCGATTGCCGCATCCGGTGGAGAGCCGATTTTCCGCATGATTGAAAACGGCATTGTCGAAGTCGAGGCAGAGGTGATCGAGACCGCGCTGGGGCAGATCACCAAGGGGGATGCCGTTAACCTGTCAGTGGCGGGGGTGGGCGACGTGTCCGGCGTCGTCAGGCGCATTTCACCGACGGTTGATCCAGTCAATCGGTTGGGAACGATCCGCATTGAGACGGACACTCAGAATGATCTGAGGTCCGGTGTGTTCGTCAGCGGCTGGGTGATCACGGATCAGAGAACGTCGCCGGCAGTCCCGACATCCGCCGTTTTGACTGACAGCGCGGGTACTTTTGTCCTCGTTGTCGCGGACGGTGTTTTGGAAAAACGCAGCGTCGTTGCCGGATTGATCTGGAATGACCTGCGCGAGATTGTGAAGGGCCTGACCAAGGGCGAAGTTGTCGTGGCCAAGGCTGGTTCTTTCTTTGGCGACGGCGACAAGATCAACCCGATTTTTCCCAAAACGACCACAGCAGAGGCTGACTCCGAATGAACATGTCCACATGGGCCATTCGCAAGCCGGTGCCATCGCTGGCGTTGTTCCTGGTTCTGGTGATTGTTGGGATGGTCAGCTTTTTCCGACTGCCGGTGACGCAGTTTCCCAACATCGACATTCCGATCGTGACAGTGGGGATCGCACAGCCCGGTGCGGCACCATCGGAAATCGCCAACCAGATCGTCAAGCCGGTTGAAAGCGCTGTCTCGGATGTCACGGGGGTGAGCCATGTGTCGGCAACGGCGACCGACGGATATGCCACCGTGACGATCGAATTCGATCTGGAGGTTGATACCGACCGGGCACTGAACGACGTCAAGGACGCGGTGGCGGGGATCATCAGTGATCTGCCTGACAGTATCATGGAGCCAAACATTCAGCGCGTCGACGTCACGGGGATGCCAATCCTGACCTACGCCGTGTCTGACCCCACGCGCACCATCGAGGATCTGTCCTATTTCGTGGACGAGATCGTTGCACGCGAACTGACTGCCGAGGATGGCGTTGGCAAGGTCGATCGGATCGGGGGCGGTGATGAGGCCATTCAGGTCGAACTTGACCCGGACCGTATGCTGGCCCTTGGGCTGACGGCGGCGGATATCAACAGCCAACTTATGCAGAACAACATCGATCTGGGCGGTGGATCGGGTGATCTGGCGGGGCAAGAGTTTTCTATCCGTGCGCTGGGCAGTGCTGCGACCGTTGCAGAACTGGCGTCGACACCGATCACACTTGGATCGGGCCGGACTGTGCGACTGGATCAGATGGGCACGGTTGCCTTTGGTGCGACCGAGACGGAGACCTTTGCCATGTTCAACGGCCAGCCGGTCGTCGCGTTCGGCGTGTTCCGCTCGACCGGGGCCAGCGATCTGGCAGCGGGGGACAATGCCAAGGCCAGGCTGGCCGTATTGGAGGAAGCATATCCGAATGCCAGCTTTTCGCTGATTGATGATGCAACGCATTACACCGAGGGAAATTATCATTCCGCGATGGAGACGCTCTATGAGGGGGCGGCGCTGGCCATCATCGTGGTTTTCCTGTTCCTCAAGAATTGGCGCGCGACGATCATCACGGCGGTAGCATTGCCACTGTCGATCATTCCCACCTTCATCGTGATGAGTTATCTGGGCTTCTCGCTCAACACTGTATCGCTGTTGGGGATCACGTTGGTAACGGGAATTCTGGTGGATGATGCGATTGTCGAGATCGAGAATATCGTTCGACATATCCAGATGGGCAAACCGGCCTATGAGGCCTCGGAGGAAGCGGCGTCAGAGATCGGTATGACGGTGATCGCAATTAGCTTTACCATCGTGGCAGTGTTTGCGCCGGTTAGCTTCATGTCCGGAATCGCGGGTCAGTATTTCAAACAGTTCGGCCTGACCGTCGCTGTTGCGGTGTTGTTCTCGCTACTGGTTGCGCGCCTGATCACACCGATGATGGCCGCGTATCTTCTACGTGACGGGATCGCGCCGGAGGAAGAGAAAGACGGATGGATCATGCGCGCCTACATGCGCATTCTGGGATGGACGTTGCACAACCGGGTGATCACGCTGACATTGGGGCTGGCTATTTTCGCCGCGTCCATTTTCTCGGCCACATTGCTGCCGACAGAGTTCGTGCCCCCCTCTGATACCGGACGTGCCAGTGTATCGATCGAATTGCCGCCGGGATCGCTGATGGAGGAAACGCGCGCAGTCTCGCGCCGTGTCACCGAAGCAATCCGCACAGTACCCGAAGTTGAAACGGTGTTCGTGGACGGTCAGGATACGACGGCGACGATACGCATCGGCTTCGGGTCAAAAACGGATCGTGAACGCAGCTCATTCGAGATCATCGACCAACTGGAAGTTCTGCTGGCCCCGATACCGGATGTCCGTCTCTTTGTTCTGTCCGAGAGTGGAACTCGTGACTTGTCGATCAGTGTTCTGGGGAATGCAGTCGATACGACCGCCGTTGCGGCTGCGGCTCTGGCCAAGGAAATGAACAAGCTGCCCGAAATCGTCGGCGCGGCGAGCGCGGCATCCTTGCTGCGGCCCGAGATCCAGATAACGCCGAAATCAGAGCTGGCGGCGGAAATGGGTATCACATCTGCGGCGCTGGCCTCGACCGTGCGAATTGCGACCATTGGTGAATCCGGCGGCAATGTCGCCAAGTTTAATACCGGCGAGCGGCAGATACCGATCCTCGTGCGATTGGAGGAAGACGCGCGAAACGACCTGTTTCGCATGTCCGGCTTGCGCATTCCCAGCACAACAGGCGCACCTGTGCCGCTGAGCGTGGTGGCCGACATGGCACTGTCCACGGGGCCTACGTCGATAGAACGTTATGACCGCCAATACCGTACCACGGTCGAAGCGGACGTGGCCGACGGGTATCTTCTGGGACCGGCCACTGCTGCGGTCAACGCGCTGCCCATCGCTATGGATATGCCAGAGGGCACATCTATTCAGGCAGGTGGTGATGCCGAAGTGATGGAAGAAATCTTTACCCAGTTCGGGCTGGCAATGGGGGCAGGTATCTTGCTGGTTTATGTCGTCCTCGTGCTGCTTTTTGCCAGTTTCGTCACGCCGATCACAATCCTGATGTCGCTGCCGCTGGCGATCGGTGGCGCGATCTTCGGCCTGTATGTCTATGGTGCGGGCATCGGTCTGTCGGTGGTTATCGGCTTCCTGATGTTGATGGGCATCGTGACCAAGAACGCCATCATGCTGGTCGAATTTGCACTGGAGGCCATGAAAGACGGCGTGGAGAAAGACGCAGCGATGATGGATGCCGGGCACAAACGGGCGCGACCGATCATTATGACCACGATTGCGATGACTGCCGGCATGGTGCCGAGCGCGCTTGCTCTCGGCGAAGGCGGTGAGTTTCGCGCACCGATGGCGGTGGCCGTGATCGGGGGCTTGTTGCTGTCTACCGTGCTTTCACTGCTGTTTGTACCGTCGCTCTTTAGTATGATCGACGGGATGAAAACGCGCATTCGACGTGGGTTAGTGACTACCTTTGGTACAAACAAACCGAGAGACGCGTGATGCAAAACGTGCAGGGAAAGAGGTCCAGAAGATGACCAAGGACATGCAACAGACACGCATTGAGTTCATTGAGAAGATCGGCCTGATCGCGCAGGGCGATGGCTTGCCTCGGATCGCCGGGCGCGTTCTGGGCTTACTGGTGTGGGGCGGTGATGCTGTGGCGTTCGGTGATATTGCCAGCCAACTACAGGTCAGTCGCGGCAGCGTCAGCACGGCCACGCGGATTCTGGAAGATCGTTGCCTAGTGCGGCGTGTCACCAAGCCGGGACAGAGGCAGGATTTTTTCCAGCTGTCCGACAATCCCTATGCCAGCATGATGGAAGGTGTGGCGACAGGCCTGGCGCGTGCGCAGCATGAAATTGATAATACGTTGGCCGAGATTCCGGATGAGGCAACCGACGTTAAGGCGCGCGTGGCAGCCTATGCGAATTTCTACCAAAGCTTGAACAAGGCCGTTCGTGGGATCATCGATGATATTGGATAAGTAGCCCTTTTCGGTCGGTGTCCCCGACAGGTGAAGGGCAGCAATATGGTACAGCGGCGCGGCAACGGGTAACATGGGGCCATGACCAAGCTCTTGATTGTCTATCATTCGAAAACCGGCGGTAGTCGACAAATGGCCGAGGCTGCGGCGGACGCTGCGCGTGATGAGGCAGAGACGATACTGAAACGTGCCGATCAGGCTGGCCCGAATGATTTGCTGGAGGCTGACGGGTATATCTTTTGCGGGCCAGAGAACCTTGCCGCGATTGCAGGGGTGATGAAGGATTTCTTTGATCGTTGTTATTATCCGGTTTTGGGCAAGATCGAGGCGCGGCCCTATGCGCAGATGGTCTGTGCTGGGTCGGACGGCGAAAATGCTGTACGTCAGGTTGCGCGGATCGCGCAGGGATGGCGCCTGCGTCAAGTGCAGGATCCGCTGATCGTCTGCACCCACGCCCAGACGCCAGAGGAAATTCTGGCCGAAAAAACAATACCCGAAGCCGAACTGGATACATGCCGCGAGCTGGGCATGGCGCTGGCGGCAGGGCTGAGCATGGGCGTGTTCTGATCTGCGCTATGTCGCGATTTGGCCTTCCTCAATCAGTGCGGTGCTGAGCGTACTCACTGCCGTGTCGATATGATAGGTTAGCAGACTTACGGCGTGATCAGCATCCCGCGCCCGGCAGGCGCCCAAGATCGCGTGATGTTCGGCATGCGACGTCCCGGCATAGTCCAGTTTTTCGACCGTACGCCGCAGGTAGCGTTCTGCCAGCAGACCAAGCGCGTCGATATGTGCCAGCAGACGCGGGCGTGCTGCGGGCATGTATAACTGACGGTGAAAATCGGCGTTGAGTTGTGCAAACTCAGCGGGTGGTGCTGCCTCCAGCCGGGTCTGGATCGCCTCTGCCTCGTCAATGTGCGCATCGCTGAGGTTGGGCACCGCGCGGCGCAGCGCCAGTGTTTCGGCGGCAATCCGCATCTCACTTAGCTCGATCAGATCAGCAATGCGCAGTGGCGTTACCCGTGCGCTGGTGTTTGGCACGATGCTGACCAGCCCATCATGCTCCAGCCGTCGCAAGGCCTCGCGTACGGGAATGCGGCTGACCGCAAATCGCGCGGCGATCTCTTGTTGTCCCAGCGGCGCGTTTGGAGGCAGCGCGCCTGACAAAATGTCGGCGCGCAGGCCGGTTACGATCTGTTCGGCCTGATCGCCGCGTGTGTGAGGAGGCGTATGCATGGCAGCCCTTCATTGACTTCATTTTATATTGTATCCAAAAATTTGAATTGGATACAATCAGAGAATCGCTATGCGCATTTCAATCGTCATTTCCGCACTGGTGGCTGTATTGGTCGGCTTTGGTGGCTCCGTCGCGATCATCCTCGCTGCCGCCGATGCGCTGGAGGCAACCGAGGGGCAGAAGGCGACATGGATCACGGTTCTGTGCCTGTCGATGATGATCACAACCGGATATCTCAGCCTGCGCCACCGCCTGCCGATTGTCACCGCATGGTCCACGCCAGGTGCGGCACTGTTGGCGGGTGTCAGCGGCACGTCGCTGGAAGTGGCGGCCGGGGCGTTCGTGCTGGCCGCGTTGTTGTTGATCGCGACAGGGTTGGTGCCGATGCTGGAACGGGCGGTGTCACGCATCCCCGGCGCGGTGGCCTCTGCGATGTTGGCTGGGGTGCTCTTTACCTTCGTTGCGGATGCGTTTCGCGCCGTGCCGGGGGCAGAGGCGCTGGTGTTGCCGCTGCTTGCGCTGTTTTTCCTAGTGCGATTGTTCTCGCCCATTTGGGCGGTGCTGACCGTGTTGGCGGTCGGGGTGCCGTTGGCGATGTGGCTAGGACTGGCCGCGCCCGTCTGGCAGGGTGGCCTGCCGCCGATGGAGATGATCGTGCCGGTGTTCGATCCGGGCGCTGTTCTGGGGATCGCGGTACCGCTCTATCTGGTGACGATGGCATCGCAGAACCTGCCGGGATTTGCCGTGCTACGTGCTGCGGGATATCCGGTGCCGGGGCGGTCGATCCTGTTGGTCACAGGGGCCGCGTCTGCGGTGTCGGCGCTCTGGGGGGCGCATTCCAGCAATCTGGCCGCGATCACCGCGTCGATCTGTACGGGACCGGACGCGCATCCCGACCCGGAGAAACGCTGGCTGACCGGGCCCGTCTATGCGGTGGGCTATGCCGCGATTGCGCTTGTGGCGATGCCTTTGGTGCTGCTCTTTGCCAGCTTTCCGCCTGCCCTGATAGCGGTGGTGGCAGGCGTGGCATTGCTGGGGCCGTTTATCGGGTCATTGGGCGGGGCACTGGCGACGTCGGCGCATGCGGCACCTGCGGCTGTCACCTTTGTCGTGACTGCCTCGGGCCTGAGTATGATGGGCATTGGCGCGGCTTTCTGGGGACTGGCGGCGGGGCTGGTGCTGGTTGCGCTGGAATGGGCGGCAACGACTGTGCGGCGCTGAGCTGCTACGCGATCGCCCTGCGCAAAGACTCTGCTTGCGCCTGCACCCGGCCAGCCCTAGAAAGCCTCTGATTTTGACCGCTGCGGACGCCTCCGCGGCCCGATGCAATGGATGAGGACGAACAATGCAGGTCACCGAGACCCAAAATGAGGGGCTGAAACGCGCCTACACGATGCTGCTCACGGCGCAAGAGCTGGATGACAAGGTCATCGAAAAGCTGAAAGAAGCGCAACCCGATGTCGAAATGAAGGGCTTTCGCAAAGGCAAAGTGCCGCTGGCCCTGATGAAAAAGAACTTTGGCCCCCGCGTGATGGGCGAGGCCATGCAAGAGGCCGTCGACAATGCGATGAAGGCCCATTTCGAGGCCACTGGTGACCGTCCTGCGGGCGAGCCAGCAGTCAAGATGGCCAATGAAGATTGGAAAGAGGGCGACGACGTTCAGGTCGAAATGTCCTATGAGGCACTGCCCGAAATCCCCGATCTGGACATGAAAAAAGTCAAGCTGGAGCGGATGAAAGTCACGCCTGATGATGCGGCCGTGGACGAAGCTCTGGCGAGCCTTGCGGAAAGTGCTCAGGATTTTGATGATCGCAAGAAGGGCAGCAAGGCCAAAGATGGCGATCAGATCACGATGGATTTCGTCGGCAAGGTTGACGGCGAGGCATTCGAGGGTGGCTCGGCAGAGGATTATCCGCTGGTTCTGGGTTCCAACAGCTTTATCCCCGGATTCGAGGAACAGCTGGTTGGCGTGAAAGCGGACGAAGAAAAAGACGTGACCGTCAATTTCCCCGACGATTATCAGGCAGAGCATCTGGCTGGTAAAGAAGCAGTGTTCAGCTGCACGATCAAAGCGGTCAAGGCGCCCAAGGCGGCGGAAATCGACGACGAGTTGGCCAAGAAGTTTGGTGCCGAGGACCTTGATGGTCTGAAAGGGCAGATCCGCGAGCGGCTGGAAGCCGAATACGCCGGTGCCGCCCGCGCGGTGATGAAGCGCGCGCTGCTGGATCAACTGGATGAGATGGTCGATTTTGATCTGCCGCCGTCGATGGTCGACTCTGAGGCAGGCCAGATCGCGCACCAGTTGTGGCACGACGAGAACCCCGATGTTCAGGGCCACGACCATCCTGAAGTCGAGCCGACCGAAGAACATATCAAGCTGGCCAAGCGCCGTGTGCGTC
This sequence comes from Roseovarius pelagicus, assembly GCF_025639885.1. NCBI lineage: Bacteria > Pseudomonadati > Pseudomonadota > Alphaproteobacteria > Rhodobacterales > Roseobacteraceae > Roseovarius > Roseovarius pelagicus. Next base: position 3,263,696 of record NZ_CP106738.1, read on the forward strand.
TGGGTCTGCTACTCGCCGATCTGGGGCAGCGCGCCGAAGTTCAGGTGTCGGATGCGGAGATGACCCAAGCGATCATGGAGCAGGCCCGCCAGTACCCCGGTCAGGAACGCCAGTTCTTTGAGTATGTGCAGCAGAACCAGCAGATGCAGCAGCAGATGCGCGCGCCGATCTTCGAGGAAAAGGTCGTCGATTATGTGGTCGAGCTGTCGGACGTGACCGAAAAGGAAGTGTCCAAGGATGAGCTGCAAAAGCAGATCGAGGCGCTTGACGAAGAGTGACCTAGGCGGCGTAAGCCACGCTGAAAGTTGGAACGGGAGGCATTATGCCTCCCGTTTTTTGTTTCTGACGTGAATTGGACTTGCTGTGGATAGCTATGCCGAATGACGGAAATATGTATTTCCTAGCTTGTTGTTTGTGCAGAAAGTGCTCTGCACCGTTGAGAATGTCACTTTATCGGCAATGCCGGGCAATCTCGCGTTCCAGCAAACCAGTCTCGACCAGCTGACAACGATCACGGGCCTCATAGTAGTAGCCGCGCGCGTACCACATCACCGCCTCATCCATGTCACCATCCGATACCAGCCACGCGCCGCGCAGGTACTTCACCGCCCAGCGTAGATTGGTTTCGGCATCCAACAGGTCATTGGGTTGCCCGCGAAAGCCCATGCCGCGCGCCGTGGCGGGCAGGATTTGCATCATACCGTAATAGGGACCGTTACGGGCCGCTGGCCGGTAGTCGCTCTCGCGCTGGATGACCTTGTGAACCAGTGGGCGGGGCACGTCGTAATGGTCTGCGTATTGGTTGACGAGCAGGCGGATTTGCGGCGTTTCCCCCGGATAGAGGGCAGGGCCGACAACGGTTTCTGGGGCTTTCGTCGACCCGCAGGCACCTAGGAGCAGCAGGACGGCGGGGATGCAGAGGCGTGCGAACATTTGCGGTCACGTGTCCCGTGAGGATTGATCGCCGCACAAAGGCCGCAGAACCACGCGAAAATCAAGAGCGACCGATGAGGCTTGGCAGCTTTCCGCCAGTGCGGGCATGCGGTTGATTAGTCTCGGGTGCCGGAAAACCGCGCTTGCCATTCCCCGAGTTGCTCATCGGTAATCTTGGCAAAGAGCACCTCGGGCACGGTAAAGGCATGGCCGGGTTTCAACGCCTCAAGCGCTGCGGGGACATCGTCGGGCCAGCTGTCATCATCCGTCTGCATGCCAGCCAACATCGCTGCGGCGGCATCGGGGATGAACGGCGCGCTGAGCACCGCATAGACGCGGATCAGGTTCAGTGCCAACCGGATCTGCGCGGCGGCGCGGTGGGGGTCGGTCTTGAACGTGGACCATGGTGCGACGGTTTGCAGATATTCGTTGCCTGCGACCCATATGGCGCGCAACTCGGCGGCTGATTTGCGCACTTCCATCGCTTCCATATGCGCCTCGTAGACGCGGATGCGGGTGGTCAGTGTTTCAATCAGCGTCGTTTCTTCGGGTCCGAATGTGCCGCTCTCGGGTACGGTTTCGTCGAATTTTGAGCGGCAGAACTTGGTCACGCGGCTTACGAAATTGCCCAGAACATCAGCCAGGTCCTTGTTCGTCGCGCTTTGGAAATTCTCCCAGGTAAACTCAGAATCGCTCGACTCTGGCGCATGGCTGAGCAGCCACCAGCGCCAATAATCCGCTGGCAGGATGTCCAGCGCCTGATCCATAAACACACCACGACCTTGTGACGTGCTGAACTGGCCGCCGTCATAGTTGAGGTAGTTGAATGATTTGATGTAATCGACCAGCTTCCAAGGCTCGCCGCTGCCCAGAATGGTGGCTGGAAAGCTGAGGGTGTGAAACGGCACGTTATCCTTGCCCATGAACTGGGTGTAGCGCACGTCATCCGCGCCCATATCGGTGCGCCACCAGCGTTGCCAGTCGGAATCTGTCAGGTCGTTGGCCTGCGCCCATTCTCCGGCGCAGGCGATGTATTCGATCGGCGCGTCAAACCAGACGTAAAAGACCTTGCCCTCCATGCCCGGCCAGTCCTCGGTCCCCTTGCGGACGGGAATACCCCAATCCAGATCGCGGGTGATGCCGCGGTCGCGCAGACCGTCGCCATCATTCAGCCACTTGCGCGCGATGGATGTTGTCAGGATGGGCCAGTCTGCTTTGCTGTCGATCCAGTCGTTCAACTGGCCGCGCATCCCTGATTGTTTGAGGTAGAGGTGTTTTGTCTCACGCACTTCCAGATCGGTAGAGCCGGAAATGGCGCTGCGGGGCTCAATCAGGTCTGTCGGGTCGAGCTGTTTGGTGCAGTTCTCGCACTGGTCGCCGCGCGCTTTGTCGTAGCCGCAGTTGGGGCACGTGCCCTCGATGTAGCGGTCGGGAAGGAAACGACCATCAGCGTTAGAATAAACCTGCTTTTCACTGACTTCGCGGATCAGGTCCTGATCGGCCAGGCGGCCTGCGAAATGCTGGGTCAGCGCGTGGTTCTGCGGACTGGATGATCGCCCGAAATGATCAAAGCTAAGGCGGAAGCCACGCGCGATGTCGGCTTGAACAATGTGCATTTCGGCGCAGTAGTCCGCGACGGGTTTGCCAGCTTTGGCTGCGGCCAGTTCGGCGGGTGTGCCGTGTTCGTCCGTCGCGCAGAGGAATAGAACTTCGTGCCCGCGCTGGCGCAGATAACGCGCATATAGGTCTGCGGGCAGCTGGCTGCCGATGAGGTTGCCCAGATGCTTGATCCCGTTGATGTAGGGGATCGCCGAAGTAATCAGATGCCGTGCCATAATGTGCCTGTTCCTGCGTCGCGCAGCCATCCTTTAACGCAGCTTGGGCAGGGGGGCCAGAGGCGGGTTAGTCCTGATCGCGGCTTTGGCGTGTGAGCCGTCCGATGATGAAACTGGTTCGCGGCGACCAGACATAGCGCGTGCGATCTGCGCGGGTCGGGCGGGCACGCATCCGGGTGAGGCCAAAGAGGATGAGCACTGCATGACCGATGGCGATCATCACGAACATCGCCGAAGGGCCGAATGCTGCGATCAGCTTTGAGGCGACCAAGGGGGCGGCGATGGCGCCGAGTGCATAGAAGAACATCAGTGCGGCCGATAGTTCGACCCGCTGATCGTTTCTGGCAAAGTCATTGGCATGCGCTGCCGAGACGGAAAAGATCGGAAACGACGTGAGGCCAAAGAAGAACGCGGTCCACATGACGCCGGTTTGGCTCAGGTTAGGAACGAGTGCGGTAACGATGCAGGTCACAATCGCTGCTAAGGACAATCCGATCAGCACATGCCGCCGGTCGAATTTATCCGCCAACCAGCCAACGGGATATTGTGCCAATGCCCCGCCGAGGACGCAAGCGGCGAGGAAATAGGCGATCTGATCAACCGCAAGCCCGACCTGTTGTCCATAGAGCGGGCCGACCATGCGGAACGTCGCGCTGGACAGCGCCGCAACGACCACCCCAAGGGCCGCTAGCGGCGAACAGGCAATGGCAAGGCTGGGGCGCAGCCGCGGGGCGACAGGCGTTTCTGGTTCGCGCATCTTGGTCAGTGTCAACGGCAACAGCGCGGCACAGCAAAACAGCGCCAGAATGTTGTAGGAAACATAAGAGGCGGGTGCGAGTACCGAAATCAACATCTGCGCCAGCAGCGAAGCGCCCATGTCGACCAGACGGTAGACGCCCATGGTGCGGCCGCGCGATTCGTTGGTAACCTTGGCCTGCAGCCAAGCCTCAATCACCGTGTAGCATCCTGCGACGCAGATGCCTGTCGCCACCCGCATCAATGCCCAGGCGTAGGGATCGATGACCAGCATGTGAGACATCAGCCCAATTGTGCCAGCAGCCGTCAGCGCGGCAAAGGCACGGCTGTGCCCGACGCTGCCCATCAGGCGTGGTGCCCACCAGCAACCGATGAAAAAGCCCAGGAAATGCGCCGATCCCAGCAGGCCGATCTGCGCGGTGGTGAAATCAAGTGCCAACCCGCTGAGTGCATCAAGTGGGCCGACGCCGCCCGACGAAAATTGCAGGAAAATCACGGACAAGAAGAGAGCAGCAAAGGAAATGATCATACGCATAATGCGGCCAGACTGTCACGAAGTGCGGTGCGCGCACCATGTGTATTCGACATCAGGTGGTCGTTTTTGGTCTATTCACTCAACGCAGAGTCATTTCTCGATTTGCGCGACAATACGAAGGCCAATCCGGTCACCTACAAAGCCCGGATATCCACCCGCGCCAAAGGCGTCTCGGCTGATCGTCCCTGATAGCAGCACGGTCAGCTTGTCTCGGTTGGATGCGTCTGTGCCGCGTTGGCGAAAGACGCCTGCTTTCAAAGTTACGGGATGGGTGACGCCGCGAATCGTCAGGTTGCCTGTTACGCTGGCGCCTTGCAAATCGCCGATGATACGCGTTGACTGAAAATGGATTTCCGGAAAATTGGCAGTATCCAGTACTTCTGGTCCCTTCATCATGCCGGTGACAAAGGCCACACCGGTTTGTGCTGCCTGCGCATCAAGTGTCACGTGGACAGTGCTGCGTTGCACATTTTCTAGGTCGATCATCATTCGGGCAGTCTTGATTGGCATCGTTCCGGGCTGCGCCGTCCCGTCCATATCCAGTTCGAAGCCGACCTGACTACGCGCCGTGTCGAGGCGATAGAGTTCGGGGGCGGCGTGTGGGGCGGTGGCAACACCGACCAACAGGCCGAGCGCGAGGGTCATCGAGCGGAGCAACATGAACGTACCTTTCTACGATGCCTTGGTCTTTATACCTGATGCGGGATGGTTGAGCGATAGGTATTAAAAAGCGCGCTTTTGCAACGGGTTGATGTGCTGCAATGAGGGCTGTGCCAGCCAACAGACCAGAAGCAACCAATCGGGTCTACAGCTTCGATGCAAAAGGCATTAAAGTTTCGCCTGACGGAGAAAGCTGTGACAGGATTGCGTGATGAAGATGAACCCGCTGGGCCGCACCGGGCTGATGGTGAGTGAGTTGTGCTTAGGCTCAATGACATGGGGCACCCAGAACACCCAAGATGAAGGACATGCACAGATTGACCGCGCTCTGGAACGTGGGATCAACATCATAGACACTGCCGAGATGTATCCCGTGAATCCAAAGGGGCCGGAAACGCAGGGTCGCACCGAAGAGATCATCGGCGCATGGTTCGCAAAAAGCGGTCGACGTGACGAGGTAATCCTCGGGACCAAAGTTTCGGGCGAAGGTTACGGCGCGGTACGCGACGGCGCGCCGATATCTTCGGCCACGATACGCGAGGCCGTCGAGGGATCGCTGAAACGTTTGCAGACTGATTACATCGACCTTTATCAACTGCACTGGCCCAATCGCGGTAGTTACATGTTTCGGCAGAACTGGACTTTTGACCCGTCAGGCCAGAACACTGCCGAAGTTTTGGACCATATGGAGGACGTGTTGGGTGCTCTTGCCCGCGAAGTGGAACGCGGCACCATACGTCATGTCGGCCTGTCGAACGAAAGCGCGTGGGGCACGGCGCAATGGCTACGTCTGGCGGAGGCCGGTTATGGGCCGCGCATGGCGTCGATCCAGAACGAATATTCGCTGCTCTGCCGTCTCTTCGACACTGATTTGGCGGAACTGAGCATGCATGAGGATGTCGGGCTGCTGTCGTTCACGCCATTGGCGGCGGGGCTGCTGACCGGCAAGTATCAGGGCGGTGCAGTGCCGGACGGGTCGCGCATGTCAATCGTTTCCGACCTCGGCGGGCGGGTCACAGACCGGGTGCCGGGGGCGGTGCAGGCCTATCTGGACATCGGGGAACGGCATGATCTGGATCCGGTTCATTTAGCGCTGGCGTGGGCTGCGCAGCGTCCGTTCATGGCTTCTGTCATCTTTGGCGCAACCAGCATGTCACAACTGGACCGGGCGCTGGATGCCAGCGAAATCGTGCTAAGCGAGGCCGTGTTAAAGGAAATCGACGCGGCACACCGGGCGCATCCCATGCCCTACTGATCACTACGGTCCATTTTAGTCGCGATCTGTTCGAGGTGGTCGGGCATTTCGCGGGCTGCAACCGCCGCTTCGCGCACGAGATGGTCGAAATGCTCGGTCATGGCGCGTACGCGTTCTGTGTCGCGAAAGGCCATGTAATTTCGCCCGATATAGATCACCGCCAATAACGGGCCAAAGATCGTGACAGGGGCAGAATATACCCGCCGAGCGTCAAAGAGGTAAAGCCGCAGGCGTGGATAGAGTTGCTGTGTCATCTCTGTCATATGGGCGATCTGGGCACGCCGAATGTCGTGGGGCAGTCCGCGATAATACCCTTCGCCCCGTGCGCAACTGTGCAATTCGGATATTGGCAAGGCGATTTCATAGTCCGATTGCGCGCTGCGCATCCATGTCAGGCGATCCTCTGACGCGCCGATAACCTGATCGGTGCTGCGGCCCAGATGGGGGGTGTACTCCCATTCCAGCATAGCGCGGGTTTTCAACATGTCGGGCAGACCTGCGGGGACGTGGCGAATTTTGTAACCTGCCGCCTCCTTGTGCCATTGAAAGATTTGCTCATCCACCAGTGCGCGCGGTGCCTCGGTCAGCGACAACGAGTTGGCAAGGATGTCGGCGGCGGTCTCTGGCCGGTCGGTGAGGCCCAAGAGCCAGTCAGCCGAAATGCCCAGCACACGTGCACATTCTCCGACCACCTGAGCGTTGGGAAGGCGTGGGCTGTCACCGGATAAAAGCTGAGAAATGGTCGAGCGGTCCACACCGATGGCGCGGGCCAGCGCGCTCTGGCTGATACGCTTGCGTTGCATCGCTTCGGCCAAACGCCCGCGAAAGAGCAAAGATCGGATACGTTTGTCTGTTTTTTCTAGCATAACGTGAATTTAATCACAGATGCGGAAGAATGTTAACTACATACGGAATGCCCTCCTGCCATTTCCTGACGTAACGCTTTTGTTAGGGCCGCTTTTGAGGTCCGGAAGCAGGAGGATTTATGGAACGGCCCAAGCGAACCTTGATCAAGGCGGTTATCTGGAACTTGATGGGGTTGATCATCATGGCATTGGTGGGTTTGGCTATGACTGGCTCCGCCACGGTGGGCGGGGCAATGGCGTTGATCAACACGGCGATCGGGCTGACCACATATGTCATCTACGAGCGTATCTGGTCGCGTATCCGCTGGGGCACACAGCATGGATAGTCGCTCCACGGAATGGCCGACTCTGGTGTTGCTGGTGCTGGTCTATGCGATCTGGGGCCTGTCGATCACATGGGCTGCGGCGTTATGGCTGCCGCTGGGGATGGTGCTGGCGACGCTGACCATTGCACAACATTCATCGCTGACGCATGAAGTGTTGCATGGTCATCCGTTTCATAACCAACGCCTGAACGAAGCACTGGTGTTTCCGTGCCTCGGTCTGCTGGTGCCCTACCTACGATTCCGCGATTTGCATCTGGACCATCACCGAGACTCGTTGCTGACCGATCCTTATGACGACCCGGAATCAAACTATCTGGATCCGGAAGTCTGGTGCCGGCTGCCGCGCTGGTGGCGTCGCGTGCTCATGTTTAACAACACGTTGCTGGGTCGGCTGGTCGTGGGACCGCTGGTGGGTCAACTGATGTTCATGCATGCCGATTGGCGGGCGATCCGGGTTGGCGACACCGCCGCGCTGCGCGGTTGGCTATGGCACATCCCGGCGGCGGGTCTGGTGCTGTGGGCGCTGAGTTACGCCACGATGCCACTCTGGGCCTATCTGATATGCGCCTATGCCGGGCTGTCGATTCTGAAAATTCGGACATTTTTGGAACATCGCGCGCATGAACGATGCAGTGGGCGGACCGTGGTGATTGAAGACCGTGGGCCGCTGGCACTGATTTTCCTCAACAATAACTACCACGTCGTTCATCATATGCACCCCAAGGAGCCGTGGTATCGTCTGCCCGGCCTCTATGTTCGCAATCGCGCGCACTACCTGAATCGCAATGATAACTACGTGTACATGAGCTATGCACAGATTTTCAGGCGGTATTTTCTGCATGCCAAGGACACTGTGCCGCATCCGCTCTGGCCTAAGTCCTGAATTCGGTGCATTCCGGGCCGATGGAAGCCTGGATCATTCTCGCCATCGCCGCCGCCGCGTTCCAGACGTTGCGCTTCATGCTGCAAAAAACACTGGCGACCGGTACATTGTCTGCGGGTGGCGCGACCTTCGCGCGATTCTTTTACTCCATGCCTTTCGTCATTTCGCTGGCGGCTGGGTATCTGGTTCTGACAGATACGGCGCTGCCGGGGTATTCCGCCCGGTTCTGGATGTTTGCGCTCTGCGGTGGCTTGGCACAGGTTTTTGCAACGTGGTGCGTTGTTGCCCTCTTTGCGCAACGCAACTTTGCGGTCGGCATCACGTTCAAGAAAACCGAAGTCGTGCAGACCGCAATCGTCGGCCTTGTCGTGCTGGGCGATCGGATCAGCATGGTTGGCCTCGCCGCGATCATTTTGGGACTGGTCGGGGTGCTGATCCTGTCGGACACACCCGAAATGACCGGTCGCTGGCACCGGCGTATCGTCAATCGGGCGGCGGGTCTGGGGCTACTGTCCGGCGCGCTTTTTGCCGTATCGGCGGTAGGGTATCGTGGTGCTACGTTGGAGATCGCGAGCGACGATGCGCTGCTGCGCGCGTTGGTCACACTGGCGGTCGTGACCACATCGCAGACCGTCGGGATGGCCGCGTGGTTGGCATGGCGCGAGCGGGGACAAATCACAAGCGTGATCGCCGCGAGGCGCACTGCCATCTGGATGGGACTGACTGGCATGTGTGGCAGCCTGTGCTGGTTCACTGCCTTTACCTTGCAGAATGCCGCGTATGTTTTTGCCGTGGGGCAGGTCGAGGTGATTTTCTCGCTTGTCGCATCGGTGTTGTTCTTTGGTGAAAAGATAACGGCCCGCGAGGGCACAGGTATCGCGCTGATCACTCTGAGTGTGATGGCTGTGGGGGTCTTCCTTTGAGCCGCAGGAACAGGCTGGCTTCGTCGTCGTTGCGAAAGAACGGAACCGATGCAGGCGGTTCGGGGTCGCCCGCCCGCGCAGCAATCTCGGCCAGAACGACCTCGGTTATGAATGGCAGGTCAAAGCGGCGCGCGTCCTTGAGCGGCACCCATTGCAAATGGGACAGTTCCTCGCAGGCGGCGCTGAAATCATCCAGATCGGTGGCCACGTGGGCGGCATCGGCCAGAAAAAAACGCGCATCAAAACGTCGTGGCCGACCCGGCGGCGTGATTGCCCGAAACACGAATTGCAGCGCCGACGCGTCGGGTCGGTGGCCGGTGGTGGCGTAGCTCTGCCAATCCGTGGGAATATCGCCTGACCAATCGCCGCGTTGGCCAAGGATCAGCCCGGTTTCTTCCCATAACTCACGGATCGCAGCCACTGCCAACGCGTGGCTGATGTTCTGCGCGCTGTCCTCTGCCAGACGTTCGGCGCATAGCGTCGGCAGTGGGGCGGCCAACGATATGTCTGCATCCTCTGCGTCGACAGCGCCGCCGGGAAAAACGAACTTGTTCGGCATAAACGCGGCCTGCGCACCGCGCTGTCCCATCAGGACATGCGGTGCCGTCGTGGGGTCACGCAGAACGATCACCGTCGCCGCATCGCGCAACTGAGATTTATCGACAGTCATGCAGGCCCTTTCCCCATTTCTAGCGGAGTGTCAGGCTTTTTTGCCGAACCCGTGCATTTGCCGGGCCCACTGAAACGCCACAACACACCCCTTTAGTCTGGGCAGAAGGTAGAGTGACAGGCTGACGCAGCCAATAGCGAATATCGTGAAGAGTACCAGTGGTTCCGGGCGGAAGCGCACGAAAACGATATGCAGCAACGGTGCCATGAGGTGCCCCACGATCAGGATTGTCAGATAGGCTGGCCCATCATCTGCGCGATTTTGCGAAAGGTCCTCGCGGCAAACCGTGCAGGTGTCGCGCACCTTGAGATAGCTTTTCATCAGCGGACCTGACCCGCAATTGGGGCATTTGCGGCGAAACCCCTTGCGCAGCGCAGGCCAGAGCTCGCGCTCTGCTTCAGGCGCATCAACGATTTCAGCAGTATTATCGGACATTCGGGGCCTCATTCTAACTTGGGTGGAAAATGAGGGATCAGGCCAACGAATGAAAGGGGTAGCAGACCGTTGCGTCGTGATGTCGCGCGTTGGCGGGCCAGTTCACGCATCCGTGAACGAGATTATGTCGTTACGGGCGACGGAATGCTGAGGCCCGTGCGTATCAGTCTGCAGAAGCCGGCGAACAGCGGGCTTCGCATAGAAACGCTAAAGGAGATTGAAGATATGGAAAATACAGGCAAAATCATCTGCCTCGGCGTCGCGATCATGCTGGGAACAGTCAGTGTCGGTGCGGCAGATACCGACAAGGGCGAGCGTATGCATGGTCCACGGCACAGCTTTGAGGAGATCGATACCAATGCAGATGGGCAAATCACCCGCGAAGAGATTGCAGCGCATCGTGCGGATCGCTTTGCAGCGGTGGACACCGATGGCGATGGTGCCCTTTCCGAGGCTGAACTGACGGCTCAGGCCGAGGCCCGTACTGCCCGTCGTGTGGCCCGCATGATCAAGCGGCATGATGCCAATGGGGATGGTGTGCTTAGCCAGGAAGAGATGGAATCGCGTCACAAGCGCGACCATTTCAAACGCATGGACACCGACGGTGACGGCGCTATCTCGGCCGAAGAGTTCGCGGAGTTTAAACCTCATCGTGGCCACGGCAAAGGTCATGGCAAGAACAAGAAGAGCGCGGACTGATAGCATCGTCCTGACCGGGGTTCTGATCTGGAATCCCGGTCTTGCACGATTGCGGGCACAAACGGGGCAGGATACGGCTTGGGTGATGGAGATGCCGCTAGACGCAATGGATGAAGCGCCGGACGATGTGCTGTTGGCGCGCTTTGCCCAAGGGGACGCGGGCGCCGCACGGGTTTTGACGCTGCGGATGACGCCGCGTGTTTTCGCGCATGCGGTGCGGATGCTGGGCAACCGCGCCGAAGCCGAGGATGTAGCGCAGGAGGCAATGCTGCGGCTGTGGCGTGTGGCCTCTGACTGGCGCGCAGGCGAGGCAAAGGTGACGACCTGGCTTTATCGGGTGACGGCCAATCTATGCCTTGATCGGTTGCGGCGCGGTGATGGCATTGCGCAAGAAATGACCGAAGAACCGGTTGATCCGGCACCGGGGCCGGGCGCTGCGATGCAAGAGCAAAGCCGCACTGACGCTTTGCAGGCAGCATTGGCGCGGTTGCCGGAGCGGCAGCGGCAAGCAGTGGTGCTGCGGCATCTGGATGGGCTGGGGAATATTCAGATCGCCGAGATCATGGGAATTAGTGCTGAGGCGGTCGAGAGCCTGACCGCACGCGGAAAACGGGCGCTGTCAGCCGATCTGGCGGGCAGGCAAGCCGAACTGGGGTATCGCGATGAGTGACCACGAGGACAAAATGCTGGAAGACTGCTTTGCCGCCGCGCGGCAGGCTGCGCCGGAACCAGATTCGGCATTGCTGGCGCGGGTGATGGCGGATGCGCGGCAGGTGCAGAGCCGCTCGCAGCGCGCGCCGCGTCGGGTTGGTCTATGGGCGAGGCTGCGGCTGGAATTGGGCGGGTGGCCTGCGGTTGCCGGGCTGAGTGCTGCCGCACTGACCGGTCTCTGGATCGGGATCAGCCCGCCCGACGGGGTTCTGACTGCGGCCGAAGGATATCTGGGGGCGGGAACCGGATCGGATTATGTCGTTGATCTGAGCGCAAGCGCCGGGTTCGATTTTGAGGAAGGAATGCTCTGATGGCGGAAGAACAACATGTACGGCCACGGATGAGCGGTCGGTTGCGCATCTTGCTGGCGCTGTCGCTGGGACTGAACCTGCTGGTTGTCGGGGTGGTTGCGGGCGCGGCGATCAACACGCACAAATGGCGCGATCACGGAGGTCGCCACGAGATGATGGGCGGGCCATTGACCCGTGCACTGAGTGACGAGGACCGGCGTGCGATCGGCCGCGCGATGCGGGCAGCAAGGCCTGATAAGAGTGAGACGAGGGCGGAACGCGGCGCGGCCATGACCGCGCTTCTGTCCGAGCTGCGCAGGGTGCCGTTTGATCCTGTTGCGCTGGCCGCGAAAATGGAGGCAAGTCACGCTAAGATGCGAGATCGGGTCGCACAGGGGCAGGCGCTGTTGCTGGACCGGCTGACGGCCATGACCGATGAGGAGCGCGCGGCCTATGCGGACCGGGTTGAAACGCATCGGCGGCACCGTCGTTAAGGCAGTTCTGGCCAGTCCTGTCAGGCTGCGGACATGGCGCTGTAGGTGACCGTGTTGCGCCCGCGGGCCTTGGCTGCATAGAGCGCACGGTCGGCCTCGCTCAGTACCGTGTCCAGACTAAGTGGACCAGGTGCGCGCGCGTCATGTACAAGCGTCACGCCGATGCTGATTGTCACACGGGTAGGAGTTCCTCCATCGGGGAGCGCGATCGCAGCGTCCCTGATCAGCTGACACAGCCTGTCGGCTGTTCCTCGCGCCACGGCGCAAGGGGTGTCAGGGAGTACGATCAGGAATTCCTCGCCGCCGATCCGGGCAATCATGTCGGCGTCTCGCAGGTTGCCCTGCAAGAGCGTGGCGACCTGCCGCAGCACTGCATCGCCTGAGGCATGACCGAGCGTGTCATTGACCCGCTTGAAGTGGTCCAGGTCGGCAACCATTACGGCAAAGGGGCGGGAACGTTCATTCGGTGCTTCGATCAATTGTTGCAAGAATGGCAGAGCAAAGCGCCGATTGTAGAGTCCGGTCAAAGGATCAATCATTGCATCACGCAAGCCGTCTTGCATACGGCACCTCAGGTGATCGACTACTTGCTTACGCAATATCTGGTTATTCAGCCGCAATGCCAGTTCTTGTGTGTCGGCGACGTCGGTCATGATGTCGTTCGCGCCAAGATCAAGTAATGTTGCAACCATCTGCGGCGCTGCATCCTGCACAACCGCCATGATATGACTGTGACGGGTGTCGGGGGACGCGCGTAATTCCGCCATGACCTTTTGCCCGGTGTCATGGTTGTTCTGGTCGGTCATGATCACAAAGATGTCCGGTGCTCGTGCGCCGATCTGCGCGGTCATAGGCTGATCCGCAGTGATGATCGTCAGATGGTGAGCCGAGCAGCGTGACAGTCTTGTGCGCAGGGCCATGGCCGATGCTCGGTCGGCTGCGACAATGGCAATCTGCCCGCGTACGGCAAAACGGCTTTGTGCATCGGCAAAACCGCTGATGTTGTCAGGACTGGTATTGAGGCGCAAATCCTGCAGATTGTGGTGTTGTCGCAGAAGGCTACGGATGCGCGCCATCAGCGTCCGCTCGTCCAGCGGATGGCTCACAACGTCATCGGCACCGGCTCGCAACGCGGCCGTTCGTCCGGTCCAGTCACCAGGGCTCAGCAAGGCAACAACAGGTGTCGCGGCAAGGCTACGACGCGCGCGCAGTTGGTCGATAAACCCCGCGATGTCCGCATCGGGCAACGGCGTCCCGACAATGATCATGTCAGGTGGCGTCGCGCTGGCACAGCGCAAGGCGTCGGCCGCGTTGGCGGCTTGGCTGACGCTGAAATGCGCCGATGTCAGTTTGACCTTCAGGACGATCCTGTTGGTCGCGACGGCATCGACGATCAGAATGTTCCCTGACATGGGCGGTTGCCTTTCTGACTTGCCCTTTTTTCTAGTCTGACTATCCATGTCAGAAGTTAAGAAAACCTTTCCGGGACAGTTAAGAATGACCCAAACGCGGGAAGCCGCCGAAACAATCGGCCTGAAATGCCTGGCATGGTTGATCGGCAACGAAGATCTGCTGCCTGTCTTCATGGGGGCGACGGGCGCATCCGAGGCTGATCTGCGCTCTGGTGCGCATGAGCCTGCCTTTCTTGGGGCTGTGCTGGATTTCGTCTTGATGGACGATGTCTGGATTATCGCGTTTTGCGAGGCAGAAGGGATGAAATACGAGACGCTGCGCCATGCGCGCGCGGCGCTACCAGGCGGGCAAGAGGTCAGTTGGACATGAAAAGCACACGCGATATTGGCGGGATCGTCTTTGACAAGGATGGCACGCTGTTTGATTTTCACACGACCTGGGCCAGTTGGGCAATGCGGCTGATGCAATCGCTTTCCGATGCGCACGGCGTTCCGATCCAGCATCTTGCCGATGCGGCAGATTTTGATCTTGGCAGCGAGCGTATCAATCCCACCAGCGCGCTGATCGCAGCAACAAATCGCGAATGCGCCGAGGCGTTGGCCACAGCCATTCCGGGTATTGATATCGACGTGCTTGAGCATGAGATGATGATCAGTTCGGCGGACGTACCGCTGGCGCCATCTGTGCCGTTGGAGCCTTTTTTAAATGGGTTACGGTCGCGCGGTCTGCGCTTGGGGGTGATGACCAACGATACCGAATATGGCGCCCGCGCGCATCTGAGCAGCGCCGGTGTTCTCGAACGGTTCGATTTCGTTGCAGGCTTCGATTCGGGCCACGGGGCCAAGCCAGCGCCGGGTCCATTGCTGGCGTTTGCACATGCCGTCGGGATCGCGCCGGAAACGGCGGTGATGGTAGGCGACAGCACACATGACCTGATCGCGGGACGGCGCGCCGGGATGCACACGATCGGTGTTCTGACCGGGATCGCCGAACGAGAAGACCTGCTGCCCCACGCCGATGTTGTTTTGCCCGACATTGGCCATATTCCCGCTTGGCTGGACGGGTGAGGCAGCATCCACTCTTTGGGCTGGCGCTAGCACTTTTTGGCGCGTTGGTGCTGACGCCCGATGCGATGCTGATGCGCCTGTCAAAGATGGATGGCGTACAAATGATGGGCTGGCGCGGGCTATGCATGGGCGGGGTGATGATCACCGGGTGGGCGCTGCTGAGTAACGCGCGGCGTGCGGACCTTGCGGCGGTGACGAACCGTTTCGGGGCGCTGATAATTCTGTGCCAATGTCTGAATTCCGCACTATTCAGCCTCGGGATCGCCAACGCACCGGCTGCAGTCGTTCTTATCGGTGTCGCTACGGTGCCCGTATTCTCTGCGTTGTTGGCCTGGGGAGTGCTGGGAGAACGGGCGCGTCCGGCGACATGGCTGGCAATTGCGGCGGTAATGTCAGGTATCGGCATTGCGGTTTTCGGTGATCACTCAGACGAGATCGGGTTTGACTGGGCCGCTCTGCTGGGGGCTGTTGCTGGCCTTGGCGTCGCGTCGGTGCTGGCATTGAACTTTGTCGTGCTGCGGGCGCGGCCGGATCTGCCCATCGCCCTGCTGATCGGCATGGGAGCGTTGTGCAGCGGGGTGATTGGCACGATGCTGACCGGCCCCAGCGCCATGCCCGATGGGCAGATATGGGCAATGGCGCTGACCGGGGCTGTGGTGCTGCCGATCTCGTTTTTCTCATTGTCGCTGGCCGCGCGGTACACGCCTGCGTCAAATGTCAGTCTGCTGTTGTTGCTCGAAACCGTGCTGGGACCATTTTGGGTGTGGCTAGCGATGGATGAAGCTGCCAGCCCGGCGATGTTGCTGGGGGGTGCGATCGTCGTTTTGAGCCTCGCGATCTACTTGCTCAACGAACGCCGCTTGCTTCTCCGTCAACGTCATCATGCAGGCTGAGCATACCCTGACAGGGGCCAGAACATGCTGATCTCTGCGCCACTAGTTAAAAGCGACACGTTCGGTCGCAAAGTGTCAAACTGCGGCGCGATCCTCGTGCTTGTCTCAAAACAGAGACCAGATGAGGAGATATTTCATGGCCGATGTCCCCAAGCGTAGAAAACGCGGAGGTGGTCGCGCGGGGAACGCGGACCGTCGTGGTCGTGCTGTGATTGATCAGATGCCATGGGCACCGCCGATCAACCTCGACCGCCCGACCGAACCGCTGAACGAGGCGGGGGTGCTGGCGATCCACGACGGTGCCATGCGCATTCTCGAAGAAATCGGAATGCAGATCCTCAATCCCGAAGCATTGGAGATTTTCCGCGCCTCAGGAGGCTGTACCATAGAGGGCGAGAAAGTCCGCATGGGCCGTGACTTCGTGATGGAGCATGTGGCCAAAGCTCCGCCCGAATGGACGATCACGCCGCGCAATCCGGAGCGCGCGATCACGATGGGAGGCCGACACCTCAACTTTGGCAACGTATCCTCGCCACCCAGCTATTGGGATATGGAAATCGGCAAGAAAGTGACCGGCACGCGCGAGATGTGCGCCAATCTGTTGAAACTCAGTCAATATTTCAACTGCGTGCATTTCGTTGGCGGTTACCCGGTGGAGCCGCAGGACATCCATGCCAGTATCCGTCACCTTGATGTGCTCTATGACAAGCTGACGCTGACGGACAAGGTGGCGCATGCCTACTGTCTGGGTAAGGAACGGGTCGAGGACGTGATGGAGATGGTGCGCATCGCGGGCGGGCACACACATGAGGAGTTCGAGAGCGGTCCCAAGATGTACACCAACATCAATTCCACCTCGCCTCTGAAGCATGATTACCCGATGCTGGATGGCTGGATGCGGTTGGCGCGGCGTAACCAAGGCCTTGTTGTTACACCATTTACTCTGGCCGGTGCGATGGCGCCTGTGACGATGTCAGGCGCGGTGGCGCAGTCTCTGGCCGAAGGGCTGGTGGCGGTGGTGCTGGCACAATTGATCCGGCCGGGGGCATGCTGTGCGATTGGGACATTCACCAGTAATGTGGACATGAAATCGGGGGCACCGGCCTTTGGCACACCCGAATACATGCGCGCCACCCAGATGACCGGGCAACTGGCACGGTTCTATAAATTGCCGATGCGCGCCAGCGGGGTTTGCGCGGCAAATGTGCCGGATGGGCAGGCGATGTGGGAGACATCCAACAGCCTGTGGTCGGCGGTGCAATCCGGCGCGCATATGGTTTATCATGCGGCGGGCTGGCTGGAAGGCGGGCTGATCGCCAGCCCGGAAAAATTCGTGATGGATTGCGAAATACTACAGCATATTCAACGATATATGGACCCAATTCTGACAGCGACCGGCCCGGACGAGATCGCCCTCGACGCCATACGAGAGGTCGGTGGCGAGGGTCACTATTTTGGCATCCAGCATACGCAGGACCGCTATACCACCGCATTTTATCAGCCCTATCTCAGCGACTGGCGCAATTTTGAGGCATGGGAGGCGGCGGGTGGTGTCTGGACAGCACAGCGCGCGCATCAGGTATATCGAGACATTATTGCCAGTTATGAAGAACCGCCGATGGAGGACAGCATCCGAGAAGAACTTGGCGCATTCGTGGAGCGGCGGAAATCCGAGGGCGGGGCGCCAACGGATTTCTGATCAATGGATGAAGAACGGCGTCGGTTTTACGTCGGTATTCTGTCGGTATCACGTCGGTGACGATTGCACGGAGCGACGTGCTGGGCGTGAGTGTTTTCTGAGCGATGAAAGCAGGGTGAACGTCTGGGGTTTCAATGTCCCAGAAATATTCAAACCCCGCCATCGCCCTCCCGATTTAGGTCAAGGGTGGCGCGGCAGGCCCGATCCACCGCAGCATGCAGCAGTACTGTAAAGATGGCCAGCACGATGAGCGCCGCGAACATCAGGTCTGTCTTGGCACGACCGTTCGCCAGCAGCATGAGATAGCCCAGCCCCTTGGACGCGCCGACCCATTCGCCGATGATCGCACCGATGGGTGCATACACGGCGGCAAGGCGCAGACCAGAGGCAAGTCCGGGCAGGGCGCTGGGCACCCGAATGCGCCACATGATGCGCGAGGGAGATGCGCCCATGATCCGGGCCATGTCGAGCCACGGTTGCGGCGTGCGCATCAGCGCGTCAAAGAAGGCTGACGTGACCGGAAAGTAGATGATCAGCAGGGCCATCGCGATCTTCGACCCCATCCCGTAGCCGAACCAGAGTGTCAGGATCGGGGCCAACGCGAACACCGGGACCGCCTGACTGAACACCAGCATCGGGCGCACCAGCTGGCGGGCGATGGAGGACGCCGCGAGGCCGATGGCAGTGGCACCGCCCAGCACACCGCCCAGAACCAGACCGGCCAGCACCTCGGCCATCGTGACCCAAGCGTTGTCTATGATGATCGCCCGGCTGGTCCAGAGCGTTTCGGCCACGCGCAGGGGGGCGGGCAGGATAAAGGGCGGCATCCCCCCGAGGCTGACCACAGCCTGCCAGAGTGCCAGCGCGAGGCAGGTTGACGCAAGAATGGCGATGTTCCGGCTCATGGTGCTTCTCGCAATCGGGCCAGAAGCCGCCCCTGAATTTGCAGGGTTTCAGCGTCGTCCACATGGCGCGGGACGCTGGTGGATGGCGCCGGGTGATCCTCGATCCCGGTTGCCGACAGAATAGCGATCCGGTCGCCCAGACGTGCGGCCTCTGCCGGGTCGTGGGTGACCATCATCACAGTGCAGCCCTGTAGCCGGTCCGCCGTCATTTCCTGCATCATCAGGCGTGTGCGTGCGTCGAGTGCCGAGAATGGCTCGTCCAGCAGGACAATGGGCCGATCCTCCATCAATGTCCGGGCGAGCGCGGCGCGTTGACGTTGGCCGCCTGACAGGGTGGTGGGACGTTTCGCGGCGTGTTCGGAAAGGCCCACGGAGGCCAGCACCTTGGCTGCGCGGTCCGGTTCGGCACGGTCGCCGCGCAATCGGCTGCCCAACATGACATTGTCGGTGACGCTGAGCCACGGCATCAGCAACGGATCCTGCGCCATCATAGCGACACGTCCAGCGAGCGGCGCGCCGTCGGTGGCGGTGATCTGCCCGGTGAGCGTGGCCTCGTCCGCGACACCTGCGATCAGGCGCAACAATGTAGATTTGCCCACGCCCGAGGGCCCGAGCAGGCAGGTCCAGCGCCCGGCGGGCACATTGAACCGGATCGGCGCAAGCACCGGCACGTCACCGATGCGTGCCGATCCGTCGATGAGGAGGCCGGGCGCAGTCATTTTACGGCGTAAGCCCCATGTCCCAGAACCGCACTTCGAGCCGGGTGGCTGTGGTGAACCGGTTTTGAATGTTTGCCCAACGGGGGCTGGTTTGTGGACGCGGGCCAAGGCGGCGCAGGACGGCACCGTCGATGAGGGCACCGACCTCTTGGCAGACGCGCTGATTATCGGCCCCCGCATAGGTGTCGATCCATTCCCGATACGGCGTTTCGCCTGCCTCGCGGCCCAGACGCGCACCAATTTCGCCATAGCCCATGACGCAGGGCGCGAGCGCCGCCAGCAGATCAAGAAAATCGCCGGAGTGACCCGCGTCCAGCACATAGCGGGTATAGGCGAGGTTTTCCTCGCGCTCGGCGGCGGCGAACACGTCGTCTTCGCTCAGACCCTCGCGGGCACAGGTGGCGACATGCAACGCGATCTCGTCATTCAGTAGGGAATCGAGTGTGCGGGCGGCAAAGCGCATTTCCTCGGGTGTTTCGGCTTTGGTCACTGCCAGCGCCCATGCGCGCGAGAAGTGGATGAGGAAGCTGTAATCCTGCACCAGATAATGCAGATAGGCCGCTCGCGGCAGCGTGCCGTCACCCAGTCCCTCGACAAAGGGGTGATGGGTGTAGGCGCGCCAGTGCCCTTCGGCTCCGGCGCGCCATGCGGCAAAAGTCTGGCCGTAGCTGCTCATTCTGCACCTAGGTCGACAGCCAGTTCCGAGACGGGGCGCACGGTGTCGATCAAGCCGGCAGTGGCAAGGAATGCCTCGAACCCGGAGTAGCGCGCGGAATCGACAGCCGAGGGGCGCAGGGCAAAGCGCGGCAGAGTGTCGGCCCATGCGCGTTTGTTCAGCTCGTCGTCCAGTTCCTCGGACGTGGATTTGAAGATTTCCCAGCTCTCGTCGGGGTGGTTGACGATGAATTGCGTCGCCACTTCGGTGGCGCGCAGGAAGCGCAGGATTGCGTCGTCGTTGCGGGTGTCCGCATTGGCGACATAGATCAGCTCGTCATAGGGTGGCACGCCTTCTTCTTCGACAAAGAAGCAACGACCCGGCGCGCCTTCGATGTCCATCTGGTTCAGTTCGAAGTTACGGTAGGCCCCGAGCACAGCATCGACCTGACCGGACATCACGGACGGCCCAAGCGACCAATTGACATTGATCATCTCGACATCGTCCAGCCCGAAACCGTGGCGCTGGAAGATCGCAGCCAGAAGTGCCTCTTCGACGCCGGCGACGGAGAAGCCGATCTTGGCGCCTTTTAGTTCGGCGACCGATTTGATTGGGCTGCTGTCGAGTACGAGCAGGCAGTTCAGCGGGCTGGCAACCAGTGTGCCGACGCGGATCAGGGGCAGGCCTTCGGCGACCTGCAAATGCAACTGCGGCTGATAAGAGACGGCCAGATCGGCCTGCCCGGCGGCGACCATTTTGGGCGGGGCAGAGGGATCGGCGGGGGCGATAACCTCGACTTCGAGCCCCTGTTCGGCGAACAGGCCGCGTTCCTGCGCGATTACGATGGGGCCGTGGTTGGGGTTCACGAACCAGTCCAGAATGATGGTCAGCTTGTCCTGTGCGTGGGCCGGTGCGGCGGCCAGCAGGGTCAGTGTCAGGGCGAGTAGTCTCATGGCAGGGTCTCCATAGGGATTAGGATGCAAAAGGCCGGATCGGGGTGATGGCGCGCTCGACGATGCGGCGAATGGGCAGGAAGGCGGCAAGGTTCATCATCGTCTCCACGCTTGGGTCACGGGCGAAAAGACGGAAAATATGCGGCAGCCGGATTTGGGCCATGCATGCTCCGTTCCCTCCGCCGGTATTGACCGGATCAGGTTCGGTGGGTTGGCGCGATGCCTCTCAGCCCTGCATTGCAGCAGAGCACCCCAACGGATGCAACGGGGTCTAGCAAGTGGCGCAGGCGGGGGCAAGACCTGCATCGCGGGATGGTGTGAATGCAGGCTGCCCCTGTTCAAGACGCCGCGCGCTTGGCATAGATGCAGGAATAGAACGCAGGGTCGGCGGGAGAGTGACGATGGCGGAACAAACCAACAGCGCGGTGGCGCGCGGTTCTCTGGCACTGATAGGGGCGATGGCGGGGCTGTCCTTGTGGGCGCTCTATGATCTGGTTCCCGACATGGTGACGAACGCCCGACTGGTCCTGTTTCTGGTGGCAGGCGGGTCGGCGTTCTTTGGCGTCCTGCTGGCGTTGCTGGGACCAGTGCGATTGCCACGTGCGGTGCTGGCGGCGGGTGTGCTGAGTCTGTTGGCCGTTCTGTTATTGATCTGGGCCAGCTTTCGCTATGACCTGACCGAGTCGTTTCTGGACACCGAACATCATGTGTTGGCCTTTATCTACATGCTGGTCATTGCGGTGCCCTTTGTGGCGGCAGGATTGCAAGAGCAGGACGGCTGGCGGGATTACCGGCTGCTGTTTGACGCGGCCTGGACCATTGTCGTGCGTTATGCGGCTGCGCTGCTTTTCGTGGCGGTCGTCTGGGGTGTGGTGATGCTGTCGGATTCGTTGCTGGGTCTGGTGGGCATCAACATAATCGACAGGCTGCTGGATATTGACCCGGTGCCATTTCTGCTGAGTGGGCTGGCGCTGGGGCTGGGGCTGGCCATCGTACATGAGTTGAGCGAGTTCGTCTCGCCGTTTCTGATTATCCAGTTGCTCAGGGTATTGCTGCCCGTGCTGCTGGTAGTGTTGAGCATTTTCATTCTGGCCCTGCCGATGCGCGGTCTGAGTGGACTTTTTGGTGGGTTCTCGGCAGCGGCGACGTTGATTGCGGTCAGTTGTGCGGCGATCACGTTGATCACCACAGCGGTACACCGTGATGACGATCAGGCGGTCGTGGGCCACATGGTCACCGCGACCAAGCTGCTGGCAATCCTGACACCGGTGCCTGCGATGCTGGCGGTTGTCGCCGTGTGGATGCGGGTGGCGCAATACGGGCTGACGCCGGATCGGGTGGCTGCACTGGTCGCGGCGGTGGTGGTGTTGGTCTATGCACTGGCCTATGCGGTGGCGGTGTTCCGCCGTGCGGGGTGGGCGGCGCGGTTGCGGCAGGCGAACCGCTGGATGGCGCTGGGCACGATCCTGATCGCCGCATTATGGCTATCACCGGTGCTGAATGCCGAACGCCTGTCGGTGAGCAGTCAGGTGGCACGCGCAGAATCGGGGGTGGCCCCCGACCAGCTGGCGTTGTGGGAGATGTCGCATGAATGGGGCCGGGCAGGCAGCGCCGGGTTGGTGCGGATACTGGAACTGACGCAACGCGAGGATCACGAGATTCTGGTCAAGGCTGTGGCCGATGCGCAGAATGCCAAGACGCGCTGGGCGTTTGAACGCGGGATGAACAATCCGCAGATCGAGACTCTGAATGGGATCGTCCCGCTGCGGCCAGAGGGGGCCAGTCTGCCACCCGGCGCATTTGA
This sequence comes from Roseovarius pelagicus, assembly GCF_025639885.1. Lineage (NCBI taxonomy): Bacteria > Pseudomonadati > Pseudomonadota > Alphaproteobacteria > Rhodobacterales > Roseobacteraceae > Roseovarius > Roseovarius pelagicus. The sequence continues at coordinate 3,286,075 of NZ_CP106738.1, forward strand.
TCAGTTGAGCGAACGCGACCGCAGACAATTGCATCAAGCATGTGCGCGCACCCTGCCCGGTGGGCACCCTGCCTGTGTTATGGTCGTGACGGAGTTTGATCCGCTGCGCGCGCACCCGCAGGCGATTGCCCTTTTTTCCGCCAGCGAAGACAGGGTGCGGATGCTGTCGCTGGATCTGCGCGGTGATATCCTCGTGGCGCGCGGTGGGCCGGTTCAGCCGGGAGGGAGCGGAATGCCCCTGTTGGAGCCGTCCGCGATCATTGATGTGCTGGAAGGGCGGTTCGAAATCACGCCGGTTCCGCGCAACGTACTGGATATTGGCGGGATCAGGCTGGTGCCGCAAAACTGACCCATCTGCGATGGTGTTGAGAGGATGTTAAGCCTCTGCTGTGATCTTGTCCTGTGTCTAATACGGAGCGAGATATGCACGGGCTGATCAATCGGGCCATCGAACGGTTCGTTCGCGATACCTATGGGCGGGACACATGGCAGCAGGTGATGCGCCGCGCCGCGCTGGACTATAACGAGTTCGAGGCGATGCTGACCTATGATGACCATGTCACGGTGGATGTGCTGGTGGCGGCCCAGAATGTTCTGGACAGGCCCGTGGCGGATATTCTGGAGGATATCGGCACCTATCTGGTGTCGCACCCGAAGGTCGAGGCGCTGCGACGCCTGCTGCGGTTTGGCGGCAGCACGTTCACCGAATTCCTGCATTCTCTGGATGACCTGCCAGCCCGCGCGCGTTTGGCGGTGTCGGATCTGGATCTGCCACAACTGGAGCTGCGCGAACATGCGGCAGATAGTTTCAGCCTGATTTGCCAATCGCGACACGCTGGCTTTGGTCATGTGATTGTGGGGTTGTTGCGGGCGTTGGCAGATGATTATGGCGCGTTGGTCCTGCTGGAACACAAGGGCGGAGGTGCAGGCCGCGAGATCATCGAGATTCAGCTGCTCAGCATGGTTTACGCCAGCGGCCGACAGTTCGATCTGGGTGCGAGGGCGGAATAGATGCACGGAGCCGAGCCGGAATTCATCGGATTGCTGGACATGCTGTGCCCTATGAATGTGGTTTTGGAAGCGACGGGCCATATTGTCCATGCGGGACCGACCCTGCGCAAGCTGGGGCCGGATGTTGTGGCGCTGGGCACCCGGTTTTCAGAGCGGTTCGAGATACGCCGACCGCGCATTGACGGGTCCATGGACGCGCTGCGCGCCCATGCGGGCGAGAAACTGCATCTGCAACTGCGGGGACCGACGCGCACCGACCTCAAGGGGGTCTTGATGCCGCTGCCCGAAACCGATGGTGCGCAGGGCAGCGGCATGGGGCCGCCGGGCGGGGCAGTCGTGAACCTGTCGTTTGGCATCTCGGTGGTCGAGGCGGTGCGGGCGTTCAACCTGACCAGTGCCGATTTTGCCGCGACCGATCTGACCATCGAAATGCTCTATCTGATGGAGGCCAAGACCGCGGCGATGGAAGCGTCGCAGACGCTGAACCTGCGGTTGCAGGGGGCGATGATCGCGGCAGAAGAAAAAGCCTACACCGATCAGCTAACGGGACTGAAAAACCGCCGCGCTGCTGATTATCTGCTGGAGCAACTGGTCGACAGCGAACAGGAGTTTGCGCTGATGCATCTCGACCTCGATTTTTTCAAGGCTGTCAACGACACGATGGGACATGCGGCGGGTGATCATGTTCTGCGCGAGGTGGCGCGGATCATGGTCGCGGAAACCCGCAATGAGGATACTGTCGCGCGGGTCGGAGGTGATGAATTCCTCCTGATATTCGCGCGCCTGACCGATCCGCAACGGGTGCGCGACATCGCGGCACGGCTCATTTCGTTGCTCGAGGTGCCGATGGCTTTCAATGGCCAGACGTGCCGCATCTCAGCCAGCGCCGGGTCGGTGCTAAGCTGTGATTACGCCTATCCGACGCTAACGCGGATGATGGAGGATGCCGACATTGCTCTCTATGCGGCCAAGGAGAATGGCCGGGGGCGGCACATGGCGTTTGAGGCGGATATGCGGGCAGGCAATCCGATGGCGCGCCCGGCCACGCCGGAATAGCGCATCAAGAGGTAGCGGCGATGTGACCGATTGCAAGGGAGGTAGATGAAGCGCAGGAAGCATCGCAGGAGCTGCATCCTAGGGGCAGTCAGGGGCGTGAAAACAGCGCGAGGTGGAAGTTCTGGGTGAAACGCCGCGACCTTTAGGCTACCAGATTTGCTATCTTAGAGAATCGCGACCGGAACAGTATGAAGATCAGCATCATTATCCCGACACGCGAGCGCGCTGATTATCTGCCCTTCGCGATCCGGACTGCCCTGGAGATCGACGATGACGATATCGAAATCGTCGTGTGCGATAATTTCAGCCAGGATCATACGGGCGAGGTGCTGAGCGAGATCACCGATCCTCGGGTCAGATGCATCAATACCGGCGCGCGCATCTCGATGCGTGAAAACTTCAACCATGCACTGATGGCCAGTACGGGCGCGTATGTTTTGTTCTTTGGCGATGATGACGGGATCGTGCCTGGGCAGTTCCGGTATCTGCGCCACCTCTTGGAACGCCACCGGCCCGACGGCATGTCATGGGCGCGGGCGACCTATGGCTGGCCAGTGGGTGGCTATGGCAAGAAGACCGGCGGTCTGAGGTTTTATCGGCACAGTACTTTCGGCGGCTGCATCCAATACGACCCGAAAGAGCGAAATCTGGGGGCGCTGCGCCGGTGCGAGCTGAGCGCCATCGCCCCGGTCACGCCGAATGTTTACCACGGGTGCGTTTCGCGCGGGTTTCTTGAGCGGTTGGCTCCGGCACCGGGTGTGTTCTTTGACAGTGCGATCCCGGATGTGAATTTCGAGTATCGCACCACCCTGACCGGCGGGGCGTTCCTGCATGCCGATCATCCATTCACGATCAGCGGCCACAGCCCGGTCAGCACTGGTGGCGCGCATCATGGCGGACGGACGGACGCTGAGGGCGGCAATGCGGGGCGCGCCTTTACCGCCGAGAACAAGGCCGATCCGCTGGAGGACGCCTTTGATCACGCGTTGACGATACCGCTGGCGTTCTTTGCCACGCTAGAGACGGTGATCGCGCGGATGGGGCATACGGCGTGCCGACCTGATCTTGCGCGGTGGTATCGCTATGGGTTGAGTGCGGAGCCGGGCAACCCGGAGGCGACGGCGCGGATCGACGCGATTCTGCACAAATATGCCGAACAGACGGGCACGACAGAAGAATTCGCAGCGGCCAAACTGATGCCACCAAAGCCCAAGCGCAGTGCGCGCGAACGCATCATGCGGTTGCGTAACCAGATACATAGCTTTCGCGTGCTGGCCGCGAAGGATGGCGAAAATACCATCCTGACAGCTGCGCAGGTTTGCGATGGTATTCTGGGTGATGAATTCGGTGCCGTGATCGACGGCCAAATGACGCGGGGGGCCGCATGGTCGGCGGCGCGGCATCGATCAAAGGCTTATCACCGCCAGCTATGAGGCGGCATGGTGCCGCGTCCCTAGCCGATGCGTTTGAGAAACCCGTCATGGGCGACGGTGATCAGCAGCTTGTCTGCCACGGATTTGTCAATCTCGAATTCGGGATGTGACTTGAGATAATCCCATACGGCGGTTTTTGGGTTGTCGCCCGGACCCCAAGGGCGGTCGGGATATTCGTCCGCTGGCATGTCCTCGATCAGCGTATCAAAGACCACGCAATAGCTGCCAAGAGAGGTGAGCGGCGCATACAGCTCCAGCTCGGACCGGACGTGATCATGCGTGTGGTTGCTGTCAAGGCAGACCAGAACACGGTCGTATCCGGCGGCGATGTCACGGACCTGTGCGATTACATCATCGGCGATGCTTGATCCTTGGATCATCTGTATGCGCGAGGCCATTGGATGTGCCTCGATGGCGGTGCGGTTATGCGCACGGATGTCGATATCAATGCCCAGAACCTTGCGTCGGGAGATCGCAGGGTCGAGGGGCTGACCGGCTTCGATTGCGTCATTCATGTCAAGCATGGCCAGAATTGACGCGCTAAAGATCAGCGATCCACCATGAGCAATGCCCGTCTCGATGATCAGGTCTGGCTTTACCCCCCAGATCAGTTCCTGCATCGCGACGATGTCCTGAGGGTACTGGATGATCGGACGGCCCTGCCATGCAAAGTTGTAGCAGTATTTGGGCTGTGTTGATGCCCGAAGGAAGGCTGCGGCAGTTGTGACCATTTCCGTTTCGTTGGGATAGGTGGCGATGCGGTCTCTTACTTCTTTGGGGAAATCAGTCATTCGGGTTCATCCAATCGTTTGGGCCACGCGGAATGGCGCAGCCCCAATTTCAAGTATTCAGGGTCGCGATGACCGGGGTCCAGCCCATCGCATCCACCATCTTGGTGATCTCGTCGAGGTAGTTCGGGTTCATCACGATAATGCTCTGCACCCCGATTTTCTGTGCCTGTACGGGGCTGACGACTGGTGCGCCACTGACGGGCAGGTAACAGCCTTGCTTGGCCCGGTTCAGGTCTATGGCGCAGGTGATATTTGCGCCGGCGTCCTGCAACTGGGCCAGCAACAGGGAAAAGGTGACACCCTTGGAGGCGGCCCCCCAGATGGCAACGGGGCCGTTGCGAGTGTTGCGCGCGACGAAATCTGCCCAGCGACGGATCAGTTCGGTGCTGTCTTTTGCGTAGCGGTGCGCAAGGGTGTCATCGGGGGGAATGTCGGGCCGATCGGTCACGGGCACATGCTGTGCCTCGGTCCACATATACTGACCGCCATAGACGGATGTGGTTTGGGCACTCAGGCCGTACTGCCCCAGAATGCGGGCCATGCAGGCGGGTGTGAAGATCGAGCAATGCTCGTAAAAGAAGTCCTGAAACGCAGTATTGCGCAATATCCAGTCGGCATCTGGCGTCTCGATAAACAAGCGGCGTGCGGGGTCTTGCATGGGCGCGCAGAGGGCGCTGACAAAGGCATGAACATCGGGAACATGTTCAATCGTGTGACGCGAACATATGACATTCGTGGCTACGGGGATCTGCGGCAATTGGTCAGGGCCAAAGAAGGATCGGTGAACGATCGCGCCCTCGGGCAGGGGGGTATGGCCTGCATAGGACGGGTCGAACCCGGTCGCCGAGACGCATCTGCCACGCGCGCGCTGGACCACCAGCCGCAGGAAATCGGCCTCGCCGCAGCCGACCTCAACATAGTGGATCGGCTGGTCAGCCGCAACCGCAGCGATGATGCGATCTGCCATCGCCTCGAGATGGGCAACATAGTAGCCGGAATAGGTAACGTCGTTGTTGTAGGCCGCATCATAGGTGATCCGGGCCGGATCAAAAGCCGCGTTCCAGACAAAGCTGCATCCGGCGCATCGCGTCATTGTCAGAACGCCGGTGGGGAATTCCAGCGCTGCCGATCGGCTGGCAAGGGTCACATTCTGTAACGTAGGGATGTGGGTGCGGTGATCCAGAGAAATATTGCCGACCCGGTTGGCGCATATGGGGCAGGGCGCGGTGTGCTGGTGTTTCATACGCTTTTGCCCTGAACAGTATTGCCGCCATCCGGTGAGGTCGATGGCAGGGGAATATCCGATTGTCCTATGACACATCAACTGAAACTTGAAATTCACTTACGGAGTGCTAATAGTGCGCTTTCCGCCTTCTCTTTGCGCATTTCGCTTCCTTTGGAGGAACCTCATGGTCAAAGCTGTTATTCTCGCCGGGGGGTTGGGCACGCGCATCAGCGAAGAGAGTCATCTGACGCCAAAGCCGATGATTGAAATCGGCGGGCGGCCGATCCTGTGGCATATTATGAAGATCTACAGCCATTTCGGAGTGAATGATTTCGTGATCTGCTGCGGCTATCGTGGGTATCAGATCAAGGAATATTTCGCCAACTACTTCCTGCATATGTCGGACGTGACCTTTGATCTGGCCAACAACAAAATGGAGGTGCATCGCCAGCGCGCCGAGCCGTGGTGCGTGACGTTGGTCGATACCGGGGAACTGACTCAAACAGGGGGGCGGATCAAGCGGATCGCGGAGCATCTGGATGACACGTTTTGCCTGACCTATGGCGACGGGGTCAGCAACATTGATATTTCTGCATTGATCGCGTTTCACCGCGCAGAGGGGCGCGACGCGACCGTTTCGGCCGTGCAACCGGCGGGCCGATTTGGTGCGCTGGATATCGAGGGCAGTGCTGTGCGCCAGTTTCTGGAAAAACCCAAGGGGGATGGACAGTGGATCAGTGGGGGATTCATGGTCTGCGAGCCGTCCGTTGTGAACCGGATCGAGGGCGATGACACCATTTTCGAGGGGGCGCCCCTGATGGGGCTGGCCAAGGATGGTCAGTTATCCGTACGCAAGCATGACGGGTTCTGGGCGGCGATGGATACGTTGCGCGACCGGAATTATCTGGAAGGTTTGTGGGCTGCGGACAAGGCACCGTGGAAAATCTGGTCTTGAGCGGGTTCTGGACGGGCAAGCGGGTTCTGTTGACCGGGCATACCGGGTTCAAGGGCAGTTGGATGGCCCTATGGCTTAACATGCTGGGCGCAGAGGTTTATGGCTACGCGCTGGAGCCTGACACGACGCCTGCATTGTTTGAGCAGTTGACGCTGGGCAACAAGATCCACCACCGGATTGATGATGTGACCGACATGGCCGCGATGCAGGCCTATGTGGCCGAAGTGCGCCCAGATGTGGTGTTTCATCTGGCTGCGCAATCGCTGGTGTTGCGTAGCTATGTCCGCACGCTGGAGACCTGGAACACAAATGTCATGGGCACGGCGACCTTGTTGGAAGCGCTGCGCAAAGTCGGCGCGCCCTGCACCGTAGTCGTTGTGACGACGGACAAGGTGTATCACAACCGCGAAACGCATCACGCCTATGTCGAGGGTGATCGTCTGGGCGGGATTGATCCCTATAGCGCCAGCAAAGCGGGGACAGAGCTGGTTTTGGGCAGCTATCGGTCGCTCTATGCGCAGGAGGGGCTGCCGCTGCGACTGGCGTCGGCACGCGCCGGTAATGTGATCGGAGGCGGCGACTGGTGCGAGAACCGGCTGGTGCCGGATATTGCGCGCGCGCTGTCACAGGGGCGGTCGATCGAGACGCGCAACCCTGGCGCGGTGCGGCCGTGGCAGCATGTGCTGGAACCGCTGTCGGGCTACATGATGCTGGCCGAGCGGCTGAGTGCCGATGAGACGCTGGCGGATGCGTTCAATTTCGGGCCGGATGCGGGTGACAACCGTACGGTCGAGGAAGTCATTCAGGCGGCGCTGAAATCATGGCCGGGCTGCTATCACGCCAATGTCGATCCAGCTGCGCCGCATGAGGCCGGACTGCTGAAACTGTCCATCGACAAGGCACGGAGCGTGCTGGGGTGGCAACCAAGGTGGAATTTTGATGCGGCGGTGGCGCGCACGATGGAATGGTATCGGTCGGTCGATGAAGGGGCTGCGCCGCTGGACGTGACGCTGGATCAGATCCGCGCCTATAGTGCGGCATGAAGTTCACCGCACTCGGCATTGAGGGCGCCTATCAGATCACGCCAGAGCGGCGTGGCGACAGTCGGGGTGCGTTCGCGCGGGTCTATTGTGCCGATGAATTCGCAACGCGGGACCTGAACACGAACTGGGTGCAGATGAATACCTCTATCAGCGCCACCAAAGGCACCGTGCGCGGACTGCATTTCCAGCATCCGCCCTTTGCCGAAATCAAGCTGGTGCGCTGTGTCCGGGGGCGGGTTCTGGATGTGTTCGTGGACCTGCGCGCGGGGTCGCTGAGTTTTGGCCGGACCTGCGCCGTGACGTTGGACGGGCACGCGCTTGAAAGCGTTTACATTCCGGCGGGCTGCGCCCACGGGTTTCAGACGCTGACAGACGATGTAGAACTGCACTACTGCCATTCGCAACCCTACGCGCCAGCGGCGGAAGGGGCGATTTCGGCCAGTGATCCGACCCTTGCGATCGCGTGGCCCCTGCCGATCACGGTGATGTCAGAGCGCGATGCCAATCACCCGCCATTTACCTCAATAGAGCCGATAGACCTATGAAATGCCGTCACTGCACCGCTGAGCTGGATATTGAATTTCTCGATCTGGGACATGCGCCGCCGTCGAATGCCTATCTGCGGGCCGAAGACCTGAGCAAACCCGAGGTGACATATCCGTTGCGGGTGCTGGCATGTGCGTCCTGCTGGTTGGTGCAAACCGAGGATTATGCGGATGCGGGCGCGCTGTTCAGTGCGGATTACGCCTATTTCTCGTCCACCTCAAAGGGATGGCTGACCCACGCGGCGACCTATTGCAAGATGATTACGCAACGGTTGGGGTTGGACGCGTCCAGTCTGGTGGTCGAGTTGGCCTCGAATGATGGCTACCTTTTGCGCAATTTTGTGGCGGCGGGTGTGCCCTGTCTGGGGATTGAGCCGACGCGCAGCACCGCAGAGGCGGCAGAGGTACGAGGGATTCCAGTGCGGCAGGAGTTCTTTGGCGCCGATGTGGGACGGCGGATGGCCGATGCAGGCGAACGCGCCGATCTGGTGATCGGCAACAACGTCTACGCGCATGTGCCAGACATTAACGGCTTTACCCAAGGGGTTGCGGCGCTGCTGAAGGATGAGGGGGTTGTCACCTTCGAGTTTCCGCATTTGTTGCGGCTGATTCAAGAGACACAGTTCGACACGGTCTATCACGAGCATTTCTCTTATCTTTCGCTGGGCGCGGTTTCGGCGATTTTTTCTGCGGCGGGATTGCGGGTGTTCGATGTTGAGGAATTGCCGACACATGGCGGCAGTCTGCGGGTTTATGGCTGTCGGCAGGGGGCGGGACACGAGGCGACGGAGGTGGTGCACCGCGTTCTACAGGCCGAGATCGCAGGCGGGCTGCAACAAGCCGATACCTACCGGTCGTTTCAGGCGCGCGCCAACCGGGTCAAGGATGATCTGGTGCGGTTCCTGCTGGACGCCAAGACAACGGGCAAATCTGTCGCCGGGTACGGGGCTGCGGCCAAGGGCAATACGTTGATGAACTATGCCGGTATCCGGCCCGACCTGATGCCGTTCGTGTGCGATGCGGCACCGGCGAAGATCGGGCAATACCTGCCCGGCAGTCATATCCCCATCCTGCCGCCTTCGGTGCTGACCGAGCAACGTCCTGACTATCTGGTGATTCTGCCGTGGAATATCGCGGACGAAGTGATGAAACAGAACGCGGCGCTGGCCGAACTGGGTACGCGGTTCGTCGTGGCGGTGCCCGAAATCAGGGTGCTGTGATGGCGATCCTGTTGACCGGAGCGACGGGATTTGTCGGGCGGCATATTCTGGCGCAGCTGCAACGCCGGGGACATGGCGTGACGATCGTGGCGCGGCCCGGCTGGCAGGAACGGATCGCGTTTGAACCTGAATTGACGCAGGCGGTGGAAACCGACGATCTTTTTGCGCAGGATGCGGACTGGTGGCGCGGCGTGCTGGCCGAAGGGGATCTGGTGATCCACGCGGCGTGGTATGCAGAGCCGGGCGCCTATCTGACATCCGGGAAGAACCTCGATTGCCTGAGCGGGACACTGGCGCTGGCCAAGGGGGCGACGGCCGCAGGGGTGGGCCGGGTTGTGGGGCTGGGCACCTGCATCGAGTATGAGATGGCGGAACATCCATTGTCGAGCGATGCGCCACTGACCCCGACAACGCCCTATGCGGCGGCCAAGCTGTCAGCGTTTCACACATTGCAGCAATGGTTCGGGCAGGAAGGTGTGTCATTCCTGTGGTGCCGATTGTTCCACCTGTACGGACCAGGTGAACATGCCAAGCGGCTGGTGCCGTTCTTGCATGACAGGCTAAAGGCGGGTGCGGCGGTGGAACTGACCAGCGGCACGCAAATCCGCGATTTCATTGACGTGGAAACGGCGGCGCGGCGGATCGTCGATGGCGCGTTGAGTGACGTGCAAGGTGCTGCGAATATATGCACCGGGCAGGGGAGGACAGTGCGCGCGCTGGCCGAGGAGATCGCCGATCAGTATGGGCGGCGCGATCTGCTGCGGTTCGGCGCGCGGGCGGACAATCTGGTTGATCCGCCCTGCATCGTCGGCGTGCCGACGGAGTTCGGGGCGGATTAACCCGCCATGGCATCCTGACGCGCCAGCCACAGCAGGAAATCGCGTACCGTGCCCTCGTAATCGTCACCGGCCAGCGGCCCGCCCGAGGCATGTACCGACCTGAGCGCGCGTTGCATCGCCTCCAGCTTCTCGCGGTCCTCGCGGTTGACTTCTTCCCACAGGTTGACGCGCTGCCGGATTGTTTCATCGTCCAATTCGTCGCCGTAGACCGACATTGTCCAGCGGACCTCGATCGAGGTGGCGGTCAGCGGCAGGATGCTGAGCGAGACCAGCAATGATGCGGCGACACTGGCCACCTGACAGGGGAAGGCGGCAAAGAGACTGGAGCGATTGCGCGCGGCGTCATCCAGCCCCGGTGCCCCGGCCCCGCGCGATGGGATGTTGGTGGGGTAGTTGGCGAAATAGCTGGTATAGCCCAGCCCGTTCGGACCTTTGCGGCTGAGGCCCGTGGGGGTGTAGCCGTGCAGCGTGACGGGATGCACGACCGACAGGTGGTAACCTTCCATGAAGTTTTCGACCAGACATTTCCAATTACAGTGCCAGACCTCTTGCGCGGCGTGCACGATGCGGTAATTTTCGGGCTGGTAGGGTCCGATCATGTCCGAGAGGCCGCTGAGTTCGGCGTCAATATCGGGAGCCTGATCCGCGAGACAGACATAGATGAACCCGAACCGCTGAGCGCAGTGAAATTCGGGCAGTTTGCAGGTTTTGGCGTCAAAGCCAGCGTTCTGCATACGTGGCGCGCGCAGCAGCGCCCCGTCGGTACCGTAGGTCCATGCGTGGTAGCGACAGACGAAACGTTTGGTGTTGCCACTGCCCTCGACCAACGGCATGCCGCGATGGCGACAGACATTGGACAGTGCCCGGATCGTGGTATCGTCACGCACGACGACGACGGGTTCATCCAGCAGGTTCAACGTCAGGTAGTCGCCTTGTTCGGGCAGTTCGTCCGCCCGTCCGACGCAGTGCCAGCCGCGCCGCAGCACGGTGGCGCATTCATGGGCAAAGAAGCCGGGATCGACATAGGCCTGTCCGGGCAGGCCACGCGGCGCGTCGGGCGGTGCGGCTGCGCAGGCGGCAAGTTCGTGCCGCAGGCTGACAGTCGATGTGCGATCCGAAATCATGTCAGTCATCTCCGGGTACTCCGTAGGAGGGGGCAGCGCTGGGGTCCAGGGCGCGTTGGATATAGGCGTCAAGCTGGGGTTTGTAGATGTCCCATGCGGTGGCGATGTTCTGGATCGGGCAGTCATCAGCCCAGTCGCAGCGCAAATCGGCCACGGGCCATGCGACACTGTCCACGATCATCATGCCGGCGGAATGTACCGGCCCGGCCTCGCCACCCGCGGCCAACCCGGCGCGCATGGCGGCAATCAGGCGGTCGCCGATATGACCAGAGGTGCGCAGGAACTCGTCGACGATGGCCTGTGGCACGGTGTCATTGGCCAGAAGGTTGCCGCCAGATGCGACGTTTTCGGCCTGTGCCTGTGTCCAGATACCCAGCGAGTTTGGTCCTGAATGGATGGCGGTGCGCCCCTGACTGTCGACTGCCAGAACCTGACGGTATTCGGTGAACTTACTGCGCTGCTGCATTTCGGCGATCGCCTCGGGGGCGGTCATGCCAGCCTGCATCAGGTCGAGCGTGAGCGGGCCGAGCGTCGGGTCAGTCACGTTCTGCGATGCGACCGCGCCGACGCCTGCGCGGGCAAAGGCGCACCGCGCGGCGACCGCTGGGGACGACGACGAGATGGCGAGGCCGAACATGCCGGTCTCAGCGCAACGGGCGACAAGTGAAAAGGTCATTCAGGGATCACCGCCGTGCCGTCGATCTCGACCAGCCATTCGGGCCGCGCGAGCGCCTGCACCACCAGCCCGGTCGAGACCGGGTGCACGCCCTTGATGTATTCGCCCATGGTCCGATAGACCGCCTCGCGGTGACGGACATCGGTGATGTAGACGACAACCTTGACCAGATGCTCCATGCTGCCGCCAGCCTCTTCGATCAGTTGGCGGATGTTCTGCATGACCTTGTGAGTTTGTTCGACCGGGTCATGGCTGTCGATGTTTTGCGCATCATCAAGGTTCTGCGGACATTGCCCGCGCAGCCAGACAGTCCTGCCGCCAGCTGTGACGACCGCCTGACACAGATCATTGTCGAGGTTTTGCTCTGGGTAGGTGTCGGAGGTGTTGAATTTGCGGATGCGGGTATGTGCCATGAACGTGGTCCTGTCAGTCAGCGCGCGAGACGCGGCCGTGGATATATTGGGCAAAGTCGTAGTTTGGGCGTTCCAGATGCGACAGATGACCGGGTTTTGCCAGTTGCGAGGAGAGGCCCGCGAATACCTTTTCGGTACAACCGCGATCCTCGATGTTCACATCGTCGAGCAGCGCCTTGAGATCGGCAAAGTTCTGTTGCGCATCCGGGTCGTTGGCATAGTCATCAGACATGCCGCCGCCAAAGCGGATATGCACCTGACCCGGCCCCTTTGGGTGCAGTGACAGATACCAGAAATATCCCGGCGTCAGCGTGATCAGCAGGCTGGGGTAGATCGCCAGCAGGAATGTCGTGCGACGCTCATCCCCCTTGAGACGGTCGTTGCTGGGATGCGCCATTGCTATGCGCAGCGTGTCGTCCTTTAGGATCGTGTGATAATTGAACGCGGGGCTGCCGGGCACGCAAACCATCTCTTCGAGTTTGCTCAACCCGCCGATGGTGCCAGCATGGCAGACCGGCAGATGGTAGCTTTCCATGAAGTTTTCGGCGAGCACCTTCCAATTGGTATCCCAGACGTGTTCTTCGAAAAACGCCTCGGTGTAGTTGGTCATGTCGTAGCCCGCGACCAGTGCTTCGACCTCGGCCAGTTGCGTGGCGACCGGGGGCGCATCGGGGTTGAGCGAAACAAAGACCCAACCCAGCCATTCCTCGCAACGCAGTTGCGGCAAGCGGTAGCCGTCTTTGCAGAACCCTTCATTCAGGGTCATCGCCGGGGCGCCGCGCAGGGTGCCGTCAAGGTTGTAGGTCCATGCGTGATAGGGGCAGACGATGGATCGCGCCCGTCCGCGTCCCTCCAGCAGGGTGGACATGCGGTGCAGGCAGACGTTGGATTGCGCCTTGATCGCGCCGTCCTTGTCGCGCAGCACCATGATCGGCTGTCCGGCAAGGGTGCATGTCACATAGTCGCCGGACTCTGGCAAGGCGCTGGCGCGCCCGATGCAATACCAGTCCTCGCGAAAGATGTGCTCCAGTTCCAGATCCGCAAACTCGGGCGAGGTATAGACCTCGGGCGGCATCGCGCGGGCGCTCTCGAACGGTACGCCTGCGGCTTCGCGCAGCGCGTCTGCGGCGGCGGGTCCTGCAATATCCTTGGCCATCGTTCTCTCCTGTAAAACGGGTGCCCGCGCACGGGTCTCTTGCGCGAACGCTTTCATGTTTCGGCGTGGGGCGAAAAGCACAGAGTCCCTCAGCTTGGCTTAGCCCCAGCCTAAGCCGATTGCGGATGCGTCGGGTTAAACGGACGCATGTGGCTTTCGACCCGCTGTGTCCCGGTCACGCTGGGCGATTATCATGCCGCGCAGGCAAGAGTATCTGGCCCGTCATCAGAGCAGGGCCAACAACTGTCTGCCCAAGATCACACTTGGCCACAGAATGACCCGCGTATACAGAATTTACCAAACCCCAAGTGCAATTTGCACCATAAGTTCAGCTAGAAATATAAAAACGAGCAAAAATACAGGAACAGGAGATACTCATGCGCATTGCGATGATCGGCACCGGCTATGTTGGCCTTGTGTCGGGCGTATGTTTTTCCGATTTTGGCCATGACGTGGTTTGCGTCGATCGTGACCCCGCCAAGATCGAGATGCTGGAGGCCGGGCATGTCCCGATCTATGAGCCGGGGCTGGAAGATTTGATGGTCCGCAACGTAGAGGCCGGGCGGCTGTCATTCACCGGCGATCTGAAAGCGGCAGTTGCAGGGGCGGATGCGGTGTTCATCGCCGTGGGCACGCCGACGCGGCGTGGTGACGGGCATGCAGATCTGACCTATGTCTATGCGGCGGCTGAAGAGATTGCCGCCGCGCTGACTGGCTACGCGGTCATCGTTACCAAATCCACGGTGCCGGTGGGCACCAACCGGGCGGTGCATGATATTATCGCGCGGGTGAAGGGGGCGGATGAATTCGGCGTGGCGTCGAACCCGGAATTCCTGCGGGAAGGGGCTGCGATCGACGATTTTATGCGTCCTGACCGGATCGTGGTCGGAGTAGAGAGTGACCGCGCGGCAGCGGTGATGGAAGCGGTGTACCGTCCGCTCTATCTACGTGATTTTCCCATCGTGCGGACCGATCTGGAAAGCGCGGAGATGATCAAATATGCGGCCAATGCGTTTCTGGCGACCAAGATCACCTTTATCAACGAGATTGCGGCGTTGTGCGAACGGGTCGGTGCGGATGTAAAATCTGTGTCCAAGGGCATGGGCATGGACAAGCGCATCGGGGACAAGTTCCTGCACGCAGGACCCGGCTATGGCGGGTCGTGTTTTCCTAAAGATACCAAAGCATTGGCCCGGATCGGGCAGGAACACGCTTCGCCACAGAGCATCGTTGAAACGGTGATCGCGGTGAATGACGGGGTGAAGCGGCGGATGCTGGACAAGGTGCTGGACCTGTGCGGTGACAGTTTCAATGGCAAGACCGTGGCGGTTCTGGGGGTCACGTTCAAACCCAATACCGACGACATGCGCGATGCACCCAGCCTGACGATCGTCCCGTCGATGGTCGGGGGGGGCGCGAAGGTGCGCGTGGTTGACCCACAGGGCCGTAAAGAGGGAGAGGCATTGTTGCCGGGGGTGGAATGGTGCGACGACGCCTATTGTGCTGCCAAAGATGCCGATGCGGTGGTGATCCTGACCGAATGGAACGAGTTTCGGGCGCTGGACCTGAGCCGTCTGGCCAAGGGGATGCGTACCCCTTGCATGGCCGATCTGCGCAACATCTATCACCGTCGAGACGTCGAGGCTGCCGGTTTTAAACGCTATGAGGCCGTCGGACGCTAGCAAGGCAGATTGCGCGCGAACGGGATCCCCATGCGGCGTTTTTCATATGCGCGGCATGGGCCAGCGTTGCTGCCGAAACAACTGTGTCGATTTCTCAGAATACGGGCATTCTGCTCAGGCCACAGGAGAATTGGACCAAGGGCCGCATATCGGTTCGATGGATTGGATGGCATTCTTGGACGACAAGTGTCGGCGAGAATCAACCTATGTTGGTAGAGTGTCTTCGTTCTGACGCGAAATGAGGCTATAAGCGGCGCGCGTAGACAAATACTGAGTCTTCAATTATCAAAAAAGAGCTTTTTGCCATGAAACTCAGCGATTGCAAAGCTTTGCCACGATCCGTGAAGCG
Source organism: Roseovarius pelagicus (assembly GCF_025639885.1). Lineage (NCBI taxonomy): Bacteria > Pseudomonadati > Pseudomonadota > Alphaproteobacteria > Rhodobacterales > Roseobacteraceae > Roseovarius > Roseovarius pelagicus. The sequence continues at coordinate 3,301,593 of NZ_CP106738.1, forward strand.
GGCCATCTTCTTCGTGACCGATACGGCGCTCGTTCCGATCGGCCTGTATGCGGCATTTGGCCTTCGGTATGGCACCCTTGCGCCACTGGATCGAGTACATGACGCGTTCGTGCTCTTTGTGTTGATGACGATGCTGGGAGCATTGGTCATCTGGAAGTGCCGTCTGCCGCAGATCAAGCTGAATGCCTTTGAGATGCGTGCCGCGACCAAGATCGGCGTGGTGGCTGCGGCGTTGGCAGTGTTGGCCATCAGCCTCAGCTACATTCTAAAGCTTTCGGGGCCGCGATCTGTTCCGCTGATTTTTGGGACGCTTTTCTTTCTGTCCTCTGTCGGGGTGCGCATTGCCGGGCAGACCCTGCTGACGTGGTTGGAGGATCGCGAGGGGACGCGTCAGCGCGTGGCGATCTATGGGGCCGGGGCAGGCGGCATCCAGATGGCGGCGGCCTTGCGTCAGTCATCCGAGGCGCGGCCGGTACTGTTTGTGGACGATAATCCCAACCTGCACGGGCTGATGGCGGCAGGGCTGCCGGTCTATGCGCCCGGCAAGCTGGAACAACTTGTAAGACGGCACCGCATTGAGCGCGTTTTGCTGGCAATGCCTTCGATTTCTGAAGAACGCCGCCGTAACCTGATCGACGATCTATCAGGCCTTGGTGTCGAGATGCAGATTTTGCCCTCTTACATCGACATGATGAGTGGCAAGCAGCCGGATCATCAGATGCAGCCGGTCAGCCCGGATGCGTTACTGGGCCGCGACAAGGTTGATCTGGATACGCCCGAGATTGCCAAAGCCTATGCCGGGCGTGTGGTTATGGTTACTGGCGCGGGAGGGTCAATCGGATCGGAGTTGTGCCGTCAGTTGATCAACCGCAACCCGGCGCGCATCGTTCTGTTCGAACAAAGCGAATATGCGCTCTATGCGATTGATCGGGACATCCGCGCGCGCGCGGATGCGGCAGGTATCCCGATCGTGGCGCGGCTGGGGTCGGTCGCTGATAAATCGCGCGTCACCAGTGTTATGGAGCAGGAAGGCGTGGAAATCGTACTGCACGCTGCCGCCTATAAGCACGTCCCTTTGGTCGAAGAAAACGAGCTGGAAGGGGCGCGCAACAATGTATTGGGCACACGTATCGTCGCCGAAGCGGCCGCAGCGGCAGGGGTTGAGCGGTTCATTCTGGTCTCTACCGATAAGGCCGTGCGCCCGACCAATATCATGGGGGCCACCAAACGCATGGCCGAACTCGTGGTTCAGGATCTTCAGACCCGCAACCTGCGGACGCGTCTGGCCATGGTGCGGTTCGGCAATGTCCTGGGTTCGTCAGGATCGGTTCTGCCGTTGTTTGAAAAGCAGATAGAGCAGGGCGGTCCCGTGACTGTCACGCACAAAGACGTTACGCGCTTTTTTATGACAATCCCAGAAGCCGCCCGGCTGGTGCTGCTGGCGGGAGCCTATGCCGAGGGCGGCGATGTGTTCGTTCTCGATATGGGAGAACCGCAAAAAATCATCGATATTGCCCGCCGCATGATCGAGCTGTCGGGCCGTACAGTGAAAAACCCCAAGACAGGTCAAGGCGATGTCGCCATCAAGATTACCGGCCTCCGCCCCGGCGAGAAACTCTATGAAGAGTTGTTGATTGACGATGCGAGCCTGCGTCGGACACCCCACGCGAAAATTCTGCGCGCCCAAGAGAGCATGTTCAGTCAGATCGAGGTCGCTGCGATGCTACGCGAGTTGGAGATGGCTTTGGCAGAGGCAGACAGCGACAGGTTGCGTGGGTTGATCGCCCGCAAGGTGGAAGGATACCACATTCAGGAAGCGGTTGGCTGAGATTGCATGCGCGCGCCGCTGATGAGCGGGGGTGCCCAAATCGGGTGGTATCCTCTTCAGGGGGGCCGAAATGCCGCAGCGTTCTGATGGGGTACTATCAACCGCCCGCTTGTGAGTTTGACGTGTAGCGCATATCTTTGCTCGGATTGCCCGAGCCTGATCTATGTCTCTAAGAATGGGAGGCGGCTCTTCTGACAAAAAGGTTTCGTCTTACTCCGTGCGAAAATTTCTAAATCAGTTCCTTCCGTCCCGTTCTGCGCCGAATGTGGTGCCCCAGTCCGACATGCCGGCGTTCGCGCCTGACAGGCCGCTTTACGTTATCGGCGATGTGCATGGTCGTGCCGACCTTATCGAGCCATTGCTGCAAAGCATTGATGCGGATGTAAGCGCGCATGGCCACACCGCACCGTTGTTGGTTTTCCTCGGGGACTACGTAGACCGTGGCGAGCACTCGGACGAGGTGCTGGTGCATTTGCAGGAACTGTCCACAGCCATGCCGGATGAAGTGGTTTGTCTGATGGGCAACCATGAGCAGATGATGCTGGACTTTCTCGACGACCCTGCGGGGCGTGGTGCCCGCTGGCTGGTCAATGGTGGTCTACAGACGCTGGCAAGCTTCCGTATCGGCGGGCTGGGGCTGAACTCTCCGGTCGAGGATATGGCGGATGCAGGCGATGCACTGCTGGCCGCGATGCCTGCGGGCATGCTGGACTGGCTGCGCGCCCTGCCGAGGTGGCGTCAGAGCGGCAATGTGGTTTGCGTTCATGCGGCCATGAACCCCGCGCGCGCGCCGATTGATCAGGATGAGCGCGCGATGCTGTGGGGGCATCGGGATTTCACCACAACCCGGCGCGAAGATGGTCTGTGGGTTGTTCACGGTCACACGATCGTCAAGGAACCGGAAATGCACAACGGTCGTATCGCTATCGACACCGGTGCCTATCATTCGAACCGGCTGACCGCGGCGGCGATCACGTCCGAGGGCTGTTCGTTCCTGCAAACGTCGTAAGACGCGGGTCGCTATTGGGTCTAGGGCCGCTGTTCAGATAGTTGCGGCCTCTGGGCTTGTCGACCGCTTGCAGTCATGGCCTCAGAGAACGAGCAGATCATCATATCTGGTAGTGGCTGCGATACCAGTCGACGGTCTGACGCACGCCCTCTTGGAAATCGGTCTGTGGACGATAGCCCGTCAGGCGATGCAGCAAATCCGCATTGGCCCATGTGGCGGGCACGTCACCGGGCTGCATCGGCATATAGTTGCGGATTGCCTTGCGACCGGTGGCATTTTCCAGAGCTTCGATGAAATCCAGCAGGCGGACCTTGTCCGAATTTCCGATGTTGACGATCCTGTGGGGCGCGACTGGCGACAGGCTGTCGCCCGGATCAATCGCCTCGGGGGTCGCCGGGCGACGGGGAGGCGTGTCGATCAACAGGCTGATGCCGCGCACCAGATCGCCCACATAGGTGAAATCGCGCCACATTTCGCCATTGTTGTAGATATCGATTGTGGTGCCTTCCAGTATCCGCTTGGTGAATTTGAACGGTGCCATGTCGGGACGTCCCCAAGGACCGTAGACGGTAAAGAAGCGAAACATCGTGGTCGGCAGGTCCCAGAGGTGGGCATAGGAATGGCCCATCGCTTCGTTCGCTTTCTTGGTCGCGGCATAGATGGTGAGCGGCAGATCGGCCTTGTGTGTTTCGGCATAGGGCATGACGGTGTTGGCACCATAGACCGAAGAGGTCGAGGCCATCAGCAGATGCTGCACCTTGTGACGGCGGGCCAGTTCCATCACGTTGAAAGTGCCGACAACGTTGCTCTCGATATAGGCGCGGGGGTTCTCTAGGGAATAGCGCACTCCGGCCTGTGCGGCCAGATGTACAATCACCTGAGGCGAGAAGGCGTCACCGGCGGCGTCTAGTGTCGCGCACTCTTCGAGCATGGCAATGGTGTCTGAATAGGTCTCGTATTTCAGCAGGATGTCGCGGCGGGCCTGTTTGAGGGTTACATCGTAGTAGTCGGTCATGGCGTCGTAACCGTGTACTTCGTGCCCTTGCTCCAGCAACAGTCGCGCCAGATGGAAGCCGATGAAACCAGCTGTGCCTGTAATGAAGATGCGCGCCATATGTGTCCTCTGGCTGTGGTGATCGCGTGCCAAGCGAAAGACCGGGGTAAGCCTGACAACACTGGTATCGGTTGTCTGATCCGTGGGCAAGCCGGGCAAAGCGAGCACAAGATCGTGGGGTTGGCAGGCTGGAGGGCCGAAATCATGCCTACAGATTGCGTCGCTGAAGGAGCAAGGAAGAGTGGTGGCAGGAAATGCCGGATTGTAGATATAGGTTCGAGTGGCCAGAACAGATGGTTGGAGGCATATGGCGATAGAATATCTGTCGCATATCCGCGCCAATGTTCCTAAGGTTGAAAATTGACCGGACGACGTCACCTGAATTGGAGAACCATATGAAACGTCTCATCAATTCTGATTTGTGTTTCGCGACGCGTGCGCCGGTGGCCGTTCTGGATGGTGCGCAGAGTGATTTCACCCGCAATCGGGTGAGCGCACTCACCGACGTAAGGCGGGAGGTGCACCTGATGCGATGGAGTGCCGCCATGTTGATGAAATCACTCGGATCGGCTAGCGCCATTGAGCCATTTGGCGCGGGGGCGGCTGGATGAGAGCCATGGATTTGACGGGTAAGGTCGCGGTCGTTACCGGGGCGTCTTCTGGGCTGGGGGCGCATTTTGCGCGGGTTCTGGGTGAGGCGGGTGCCCAAGTGTGCCTGATCGCGCGCAGCGAAGATAAGCTGGCAAAGGTTTCGCAGAAATTGTTGGGGGATGGGATCAAGGTCGACAGCCATCCCGCAGACGTCGTCGACCGTGAAGGGCTGGAGCGCGCCTTTGCTGCTTTTGCCGAGCGGCACGGTAGCGTTGATATCTTGATCAACAACGCGGGGATCGCGCGGACTGCGCCGTTTCTGGAGATGCAAGAGGCAGACTGGGCCGCAGTGACCGAGACCGATCTGGGAGGTGTGTGGCGCGCGGCACAGATCGCAGCGCGGATCATGGTGGAAGGTGGCAACGGCGGCTCGATCATCAACATCTCGTCCATTCTGGGCCAAGTGGTACAGCCGACACAGACGAACTATGCCGCGGCCAAGGCAGGCGTCCTGCACCTGACGCGGGCGATGGCACGCGAATTGGGGCGGTATGGCGTTCGGGTGAATGCCATACCGCCCGGTTACTTTGCCACGGACATCAACGCCGATTTTTTCGATAGCGATGCCGGGAAAAAGATGATTGCCAAACTATTCCCGCGCCGTCTTGGGCGTATGTCGGAATTGGATGGTCCGCTGCTCTTGCTCGCCTCAGACGCGGGCAGCTTTATGACGGGTACCACGCTGACCGTTGACGGAGGTGCCACACTTTCAGCGGTCTGACGTCAGGGGGTTGTCAGGATCGACTGCCGGGCCGATCGCGTCGTCGCAACGGTCAGTGGCGGCAACGGGATTGGTGTCTGGAGTGACTTTTGCGCGTCTGCCCCGAATGGTCTTGGGGGGTGACTACCGCGATTTCCGACTGCTGGACGATGCCAAGTCAGGGACACCCATGGCGACAGTTGAACCTGTTTCTGTTTGATCCCACCCAGAGCGACACCAGATCGGGGTGATGAGGGGCGCATTCAGGCGACATCATCTGCGTAAATCCGGTTCAATGCATCCTGCACCTGTAGGCGGACCTCATCAGCCGACCGTTGCAGGTGATGTCGCAGCAGCCCGATGGCGTTGTCGATATCGCGTCGACGGATCGCATCGATCAGGTCGGAATGTTCTTCTATCCCACCCACACGCCTTGGCCCTGTATCAAGGTTGATCCGGCGGACAAAGCGAATCCGGTAATTGATGTTTTCGAGATATTTGAGGCGTGCGGTGTTCTGCGCAAGGCTGGACATCTCCAGATGAAACGCCTCGTCGAGAGAAACCAATTCGTCCAGCGTAAAGGTGTCCGCATCTGCATGTTTCTGCTGCCACGTTGTGGCAAACCTGTCGAGCGCAGCGTCGTCTGCTGCTGCAAGGGCGGCGTTGAGAGCGCCGGATTCCAGATCAAAGCGCAATTCATAGAGTTCGTTGACTTCGCTGACACTGAGCCGTCGGCAGAAAAACCCGCGTCCCGGTTCAAAGCTGACCAGCCCATCTGCAATCAAGCGGCTCAAGGCTTCGCGAACAGGGGCGCGACTCATCGACAGTTCGATTGCGATTTCGGATTCGTTCAGACGGCTGCCGGGTTTGAATCCGAACGTCACCAGCCGATCTCGTAGCTGCTCATATGCGGTGTCGACAGTTGCTTTGGAGCTGCGAGTCATGGGGTCTCCTACCGATCAATGTCGCGAGCTTGACATATCAAGGCGGGCGCGTCAATTTTGTCGGCAGGATTGTCGACAGATACGTAGACAGAGAGGACGCCAAAAAATGAATATGCAGACCGACGTGCCCGAGGCCCGTTTGAGTGACGCCGAACTCGCACAATACAACGCGAAGGGCTGGATCGTTCCGAAGTGGGAGATTCCGCAAGATATCATCGCCGACATGCGCGAGGAGTATGAACGTCTGTTGGCGGCGAACCCTGATCTGGGTTCTGACCTGATCATGGCACCGCATCAGGAAAACGGCGGGTCGATGAATATAAAAGGCGGCTCGCGCAAATGGCTAGATTTCGCCACCCAGCCCGCATTGATGGAAATCGCCCGGCAGTTGATGGGGGATGACATTATTTTGTGGGGCACGACGCTGTTCGGCAAACCGCCACATAATGGCAAGGAGACGCCGTGGCATCAGGATGGCGACTATTATCCGATCCGCCCGCTGGAAACGCTGACGATGTGGATTCCGTTGGATGACGTGACACCCGAAAACGGACCCATGTCCTTTATTCCCGGCTCTCACAAGCCGCATAAGCTGTTCAAGCATTCCTGGCAGGATAACCCGGAAGCGACGATCAACTTGGTGACGGATCAGGAGTATTTCGACGAGGCGGATGCCGTGCCACTGGTGATCCGCGCCGGGCAGGTATCGTTCCACGACATTTACATGATCCATGGATCATCGGCGAACCGGACAGACAAGCGGCGCGCTGCTTTCATCGTGCGGTTGATGCCCGCATCGTCCTTTTACGATCACGCGCTGGGGGCCGAGACTGGCAAGAAACACCCCGCACAGGGCTATGGTGTGCGGCCGCTCTATCTGGTCAGTGGTCAGGACCGGGCCGGGAACAACTTTCAGATCGGGCACGAGACGTCAGAACCGGCCTGACGGGGCAGGGTCGATGTCATTTGCCGCGCAGCCTGCCAAGCACGAGGTCGCAGGCACTGCGCCATGCCTCCGGCACGGTATTGCTCTCAAGGTGGTCCAGTCCTGCGGCAGTGATGCCGCCGGGGGTGCAAAGGCTGGCGAGGATATCGTGCATCGGCGCGTCCTGTTCGGCCTGCATCCGGCCTGCCGCGACAAAGGTACGCGCGGCCAGTTCGCGCGCAGTCTGCGGATTCAACCCCTGAGCCGCACTCCAATCAGCGCCCGCGATAATAAGCTGTTGGGCCCATCCATAGATCGCGGCACTCACGGTGGCGGCCTCAAACTGATCCTCGCTGTCCAGTTCGATGGCAGAGCCGAGCGCATCGAGAAACGGCAGCGCGGCCTCGGTCCGGGGATAGACAAGTGTCGGGCTGGCCCCGAGTTCGGAGGCGGTGATCGGCATGATGCGGACAATATGCGCAGGGGCGGCGGCCCCGATCGCGGCGCGCGATACGCCGGCGCAGGCGTTCATCAGGACCTGACCCTCGCGCCAGCCCAGCCCGTCGACCGTCGTCGCGGCATCCGCAGGACGTACGGCCAGCAGTACCAGATCGCAGCGCCGGACGAGGTCAGCATTATCCTTGGCCAGCGCATACCCATCCCTGCGGGCAAGGTCCGGCCCGTGCCCGCGTGGCGACAGGCAGATGTCGGCAGGGTTCCACCCCGATCGCGCCAACCCTTTCAGGATCGATGTCGCCAGATGCCCCACGCCGATGATACCCAGTTTCATACTACACTCCTCATTTTATACGCCCAACCTGACGACCATTGCCAAAAGCGCAAGGGCTGATACCCATGATGGAGCACCTCGGAGAGCGAACCATGAGCATGACGATTTCGTTGACCGCCCCGGATATGCGGCCCGGCCGCGCCCTGTTGGACGATGGGGCGGCGATGGCGGGCGATTGGCAGCTGGGAAGCAACGCGTTCCTTCAGGGCGAGGGTGTCGTGTCGGAGGCCGCTTACAAACGCCGCGAGGCCGCGAACGGGCGGATCATGCAGCACGCGCATATCGGGTTTCGCAGTATCGACCGGACGGTTGGGGCGATGGCGGAGTTGCACGCCGCCGCCGACGGACAGGGAGTGCGGATTGACCGGTTTGGCATCACGCTGGACTGGACGATGGGCTACCCGCCGGAACGGCGACAGGGGGCCATGCGCGGGACTGGGATCGTTCTGACCGGGCCAGAGGATTTCATCCGCATCACCAATGCTTGCCCGGCGGCGGCGCATTTCGGTGATTTCATGCTGGGCTTGCCCGGAGCATTGCACAACACGCAGGCCGCCATCGCCGCCGGGGCCACGGCGATTGGCAATCTGGGTCAGTATTTTACCTTTCGGTTGCCCTATTGGGACGATGACGTAGCCACCACGGAGGCCACGGTCACGGCGCTGGGTCTGATTGCCGCGCAGGAGGCTGATATCCTTGTGCATTCCAATCTCGACGACGGTTTTGCCGGGCTGTTTCTGGATATGGCTTCGGCGCTGGGCATGGTGGTAATCGAAAAGCACATCATTGAGGATTTGATCGGGGCGCAGGCGTCGTTTTGTTTCGGACATCACTTCTCGGACCCGCTGAGCCGGGCCGCATTCCACGCGGCATTGGCGCAGGTGACGACCACGCCGGGCACTATGTTGTTTGGCAATACGGTTGCCTATCGCGGGGCACCTGCGGCCAATTATGCCAGTCTGGCCAGTTACCTGCTGGCTGATATCGCGGCGCTGGGGCGCAGGCACACGGGACATGCGATCAATCCCGTGCCGGTGACGGAAAACCAACGTATCCCCGACACTGATGAAATTCTTGATGCGCAACTCTTTGCCGCGCGGCTGACAGAACATGCGCCGGCGCATGGCGCGCTGATGGATCACGCGATGATCGACGCACTGGCATCAAAGCTGTTGGACGGCGGGCGGGACTTTGCCATCAGAGCATTGGACGGGCTCGCCGAAAGAGGCGTGGACGTGTCGGACCCCGCGGCGTTGATGCTGGCGATCCGACGATTGGGCGCGCAGCGAATGGAGCGGCTGTTTTCTGCAACACTCAAAGGCGATCGCCCAGTGCCCTTGGTGCCTGCCGATTGGGCGCAGGAACTGGATGATATGGCCAGCACATGGGTCGCCGCGCAGCAGGAAATCCCTGCCGGGCTATCCTGTCTGAGGGTCATTCTGGGCACGACGGATGTGCACGAGCATGGTGCCTATCTGGTCCGTGCAGCCCTAGAAGGGCTGGGGCCGAAGGTCGTGGATGCGGGGACGGCGGTCGATGCCGAGGTTCTGGTGGAGATGGCGGTAAGCGAAGGTGCGGATGTAATCGCGGTCAGCACCTATAACGGCATGGGATTGAGCTATACCCGCGCAGTGATCGCGGCGCTGGAGGAGAAAGGCGTGGTTTTGCCAGTGCTGGTGGGCGGCAAGTTGAATGAGGTGCCCGCAGACTCGAATTCCAGCCTGCCTGTCGATGTCTCTGACGAGATCCGCAGCAGCGGTGCGCATCCCTGCGCGGGGTTGGATGATATGCTGGAGACTCTGTTGGACAGTGTGGCACAGAGGACTGGTAGAGCCGAACGTGACGCACCCGCGACATAACGCGCGCAGGTGAAGGCGCCTTTGGATGCTATGCGGTCTCGGTCTGTTCAACATACGGGGCGAAGGCGATGAAAACACAAGACGGGCAATGGATCGATCAGTTTGAGGGGTTGAAGCGTCTGCCAAATGACCTGCGCGCGGCTCTGACAACCGGTAGTCAACTGGTGGACGTGCCTGAAGGCACCGCCGTTTTCGAGCCGGGTCAATCGGCTGACAACCTGCTGTTGCTGCTGGATGGCACGGTCCGGGTTCAACAGAAATCCGATACTGGACGCGAGGTGTTTCTTTACCGGGTCCATGCCGGGGAAAGTTGTGTGCTGACCACCGCCTGCATGCTGGCATTCGAGCATTACGCTGCCGATGGGGTGGCAGAGACAGATGTGCGCGCCGTCGCCATCCCTCGCGCCACCTTTGACGATCTGGCTGGCCGGTCGCCGGTGTTCCGGGAATTCATTTTCAAGGCTTATTCGCGACGCATTACCGATCTCTTTACCCTGATCGACGACATCGTTTTTCGCCGTATGGATGTGCGGCTGGCAGCGCGGCTTCTGGAACTGGCTGACGGGGATGTGGTTTACGCGACCCATCAGGTGTTAGGGACCGAATTGGGCACGGCGCGCGAGGTGATTTCACGCACCTTGTCGGAATTTCAACGCCGTGGCTGGATCGAGCAGCGCCGGGGTGAGGTCAGGCTGACAGGGCGTGCTGCACTGGATCGTCTGGCACGCTCGGCCGGAGAACGGTGACGAAGTCACCGAGAGATCCCGCATCCACATGTCAAAGTGTCGTGGGGACTGATTCCTGAAAGGCGAATGGCTATGACAAAGAATATGGGGCGTATTGATCGCGGGTTTCGGATGGTCACGGGGATTGCGTTGCTGATCGCGGCCTTTGCGACGAATCTGGGCGCAGGTGGGTGGCTACACTGGGCGATGATCGTGGTTGGCGCCACTTTTGCAGTGACGGCGGCAATCGGTAGTTGCCCGCTCTACGCGATCTTTGGTATCTGCGCCGGCCAGAGGTGAATGCAATGGAAACCGTTTTTACGCCTTGGCAGTCCTTGGCTGGAGGGAGCCTGATCGGGCTTGCCGCAACCCTGCTGATGCTCAGTCTAGGGCGGATATTTGGCGCGACGGGCATCCTGAGCGGGCTGATCGCGTTCGTGCCTTCTGAGGATCGGGCGTGGCGGGTGGCGTTGCTGCTGGGAATGGTCAGCGGTCCGCTGGTGGTGATGTTGCTCAGCGGGCAGATGCCAGTCGTGCAGGTCCCGACGTCAGCCCCGATGCTAGTGATCGGGGGACTGGCGGTGGGCGTCGGCGTTACCTTTGGATCGGGTTGCACGTCCGGTCATGGGGTTTGCGGGATGGCGCGGCTGTCGCGGCGATCATTCGCTGCGGTTCTGACCTTTATGATCACCACAGCCATCACCGTGTATATCCTGCGCCACGGCATCGGAGTGTAACCAATGAGATTGTTTGCCACCTATCTGATCGGAATGATCTTTGGCGTCGGCATTTCGATTTCCGGAATGGCCAACCCTGCCAAGGTTCTGAATTTCTTTGACGTTGCAGGAGCATGGGACCCATCTTTGGCATTCGTCATGGGCGGGGCCGTGGTCGTGACCTTCATCGGCTACCGTCTGGTGCTGTTACGCCATGGCCCGGTCTATGGGGCGCGGTTTCAACTGCCTTTGAGCCGCACCATCGATCGGCGGTTGATCGGTGGTTCTGCCCTGTTCGGCGTAGGCTGGGGCATCGCGGGGTTCTGTCCGGGGGGCGCGTTGCCTGCGCTGGGCACTGGCCGCTGGGAGGTGTTGCTGTTTGTCGGGGCGATGCTGGTGGGTATCTGGCTCGCCAAGTATCTTCGAACCTTTGGTTCCACGTCTCCTGCGGACGTAAATTGAACAGCCGGTACTGAATAGCAATGGCCGATCATGCGGCCACCGGAATGTCCCCGGGGCACACATGCCGGTTGGATAAATTCAGTGATAAAACCAAGAAGCTGGCATGCGGCATCGGTGAACGCGAGCTATGGCTGCAGGTGTCGTCATATCAAGTGTCACGTAATAGGCTGATTTTTAAAGGTAAAATATATAAATTGAGCGGGTGAAGGAAGGCGTTGAGTTGAAATCGACTGATTGAAGCCACCTTGGTGGGGGACATCATTCAGCGTTGAACTGTGCGGTTACGCTATTGTTCGGTGTCGAAAATGTATGGTGCCGACGATGCAAGGTGTTTGAGCGCCGGGAGACATGGTGAATCCGCGCGGTTTGATGTCAAGACTACGGCGGCTGGCAGGGCCATGAACCGCCGGATCGAATTCAGGCGGGCCGATGGCTTGGTTCGTCGGTCGCTGCGTAGCGGGCAGGGTAATGATCACCATGCACCCCGTGATGAGGTGTCGTGAACAGACCGGATCGGCAGGTTTTGTCGTACGGTTTGCGCAGTTTGAGCTGTGTTCGCCAGTCTTCGTCCATTATGCGGGCGAGGGTGCCGATGACTGACAGCAGCATCGTCAACACTGACGCTCGGGTAGATAAACCGTCAACCCATCCATCGCGTCGGTCAGCGAAATCTGGCAGGTCAGCCGCGAGCGCATCTCGTCGGGCTCGTAAGCGAAATCCAGCATGTCGGCCTCCATCGCCTCTTTGACGGGCAATTTTTCCACCCAATCGGCATCGACATAGACATGGCAGGTCGAACAGGCGCACGCGCCGCCGCAGTCGGCGTCGATGCCGGGCAGGCCGTAATCGCGGGCGGCCTCCATGACAGTTGATCCAGTCGAAACCTCGACGTCGTGGCGTACGCCATCTGGCGTGATGAATGTGACTGTGGGCATTTCTCTGCCTCCTTGCTCTGGTTTTTGGTCTCTACGCCAGCAGGGACCGGATGTTGTCCTCTAACGCCGCAGTGAAACCTGTGTCATTTCCCGGATTAGCGGCGCAGTGGCCCCATGGTGATGTATAGGGGCGGAATTCTGCGTTTGGCATCAGGGCAGCTTCGGCGGCGTTATCTTCGGGCGGGAAGTACAGGTCCTGCGTGCAGGGCATCAGGATTGCACGGGCACGGATCGCGCCCAATGCGGCGGCCAGATTGCCACCATAGGCCGGGTTGGCGGAGATATCGCCACCTTGCCAGGTGCTCAGCTTGGCCAGCAGGTCGTTGGCGTCCCAGTTCCGGGCGTGATCGGTACCCCAGTCGGTCAACAAATCCTCGATCGTTTTGTATCCCAACTGCCGATACAGCCCTTCGCGGTAGAAAGTTTGCGAAAAGGCCCAGCCGGCATAGACCCGGCCAAAGGCTCGCAGCCCACGGACGGGAGGGCTGTCATAATCCCCATCTTTCCAGTCCTGATCAGCGCAGAGGGCTGCCTTGACACCTTCGAGAAACACAAAGTTATGGGGAGATGTGCGGGCAGATGCACAACATGGCAGGATCGCATCGACCATGTCAGGGTATTGCGCGCCCCAATGGTAGGCCTGACAGCCTGCCATCGACCAGCCCATCACCAGTGCGATGCGTTCGATTCCCAACACTTCGGTCAGCAGTCGGTGTTGGCAGGCGACGTTGTCATAGAATGACACCGCCGGAAATCGCGGGCCATCGCAGGGCGGCGCACTGTTGCTGGGTGACGATGACAGCCCATTACCGATCAGGTTGACGGAGATCACATAGTGGCGGGCCGGGTCGATAGCCCGCCCCGGCCCAAAGAAACCTTCGTTTCGGTTGTGGGTGCCAGTGTAGAACGTCGGCAACAGAATGGTGCCGCGCGTGGCGTTGGCCCGATCTCCGTAGGTTTTGTAGGTCAGCCGCGCGTTGTGGAGTGTTGCGCCGCTTTGCAGTGCAACATCCCCCATTTCGAAGGTTTCATAATCCGATGTCATCGCGGCCTCCCCGGCTTAATACAGACGCAGGTATTCTTTGACTTCCCAATCGGTGACGGCCTGGTGATACCGCTCCCACTCGTCGTTTTTGTAGGCGAGGTAGGATTTGCGCATCACCGGACCCATCACATGCTCTGCCATGTCGTCGTGGCGCAATGCCTCGATTGCGTTGTAGAGGGTGCGTGGCAGGCGGCGGATGCCCAGTTCTTCCAGTTCGGCCTCGGTCTTGGCATAGAGGTCGAAATCGGTGGGTTGACCGGGGTCTGCCTTGTTTTTGATCCCGTCCACTGCGCAGCTGAGATGCATGGCCAGCGCGAGATAACCGTTCATCGTCATGTCGCAGGCGCGGTTCTCCAGACAATACCGGCTTTGGGGCAGGCGGAACTGGGCGGACCGGTTGTTGAACCCGTAGGTGATGTTGGTCGGTGCCCACGTGACGGTGCCGCCTTCGAACCCACCAACGCGGGGCACGAGACCATTGTAGGAATTGACCGTCGGGCAGGTAATCGCTGTGATCGCCTCTGCATGCTTCATCATCCCGGCAACGGCGTGCCGCGACTCGGCGCTCCAACCATCCTTGTCCTTGAAGATGTTCTCTCCGGGGCGGCTTTCGTGTTGCAGCGACATGTTGATATGCGCACCCGAACGCCAGTCGCCGACGGTGGGTTTCGGCATGAAGGTTACGAACAACCCGTGCGTTTTCGCGACTTCTTTTAGCACGATCCGCAAGAAGGCCAGCCGGTCAGCCATTTCAAGCAGGTTGGTATAGTGGAAATCCAGCTCGAACTGCGAATAAGCGCCCTCGCAGACCACATCATGCAGATTCCAGCCCAGCCCCTCGATCGTGTCGATCATATCCTTGAGGAAGGGCATCGAATCGATTGAGTATTCCACGTCATAGCCAAATGCCTGACGGCGCGGGCGCAGACCCTCGGCAGGGTCGTCGTCAAACGCTTTGACAGGTTGGCCGGTCTCATCATAGGCCATCACGATAAATTCCGGCTCGATCCCGGCAAAGCCGGTATAGCCTTCGTCGGCGGCCTCTTGCATGGCGCGTTTCAGGGCCTGACGGGGGCAGACATTATATGGCGCGCCCTCCCAATAGAGATCGGAGAAGATCAGCGCCAAAGAATTATCCCAAGGGCAGACATAAACCGCGTCCAGATCCGGCACGACGACCTGATCACTGTCTGCCGGGCTGAGTTCGGGTACGAAAGAGATCGAGTGTACGGCGAATTGCGGTCCTTTGCCGACGCATAGATCCTCGAAATCGCTCATCGGGACTGGCTTGGTCTTGGGGATGCCATGAAGGTCGATCCAAGCGGCCATGACATATTTGACGCCCGCCTTTTCCAAGCGTTGCTTTACCTCGGCGATTCTCGGTCGGTTGCGTTCAACCGCTGCGTCGAAAGACGTGATGTAGATATCTGACATGGGTTTTCCTTCCTTGTTTAGACGTGCCTGGACTGTGATGCCGCGTCGCCGCCGCACCAGAGTGGAGTTCGCTCCGCTGATTGCGAATTTCGAAAATTTGGTTAGGTGCCGGAGAGCGTATGGCGGCGATGACGGCTGTCACAGGCGCTGGTGCTCCGTGCGGGGCAGATTTTGGCTAATATACTCGCGTTAAACACCAATTCTCCCCAGATGGTCGGCGAGAGAGCCGGTGTCGATGCGTGTCTTTACGGGTGTTTCATGTGGGTCTCCGAATTTCGAAATAATTTACGTATTGCGTAATTTCTAATTTGCGAATACGGTATCGTCAAGAATAATAAGTTCAAACAACGTTTTTCGTAATTTTTGTCAGCTCGGCAGTGAATTGCGAAGGGGAGGACGCAAGTGACATCAGATACCGCCACGCCCGCCGCGTCGGGCAACCGCCCATCTCGCGATCCGCTCCTGACGTTTAAGGCACCGATATCGACCTCCCTGAGCCTTGGCCTGGGCGTGCTTGCCTGGGCCACTTTTTTCGCCATCTGGGAGGGGGCGGTTCTACTGGAGTTGGGTAATCCGATCCTGTTCCCCGGACCCGGTCAGGTACTGTCCGCGCTATACGAGTTGCTGACGGAACGCGGATTGTTGTGGGATATCTGGGTGAGCGTCCTGCGTGTCATGGTCAGCTTTGGCGGGGCATGTCTGGTGGCGATTCCACTGGGTATTCTGATGGGTTCTTTTCGCGCGGTTGAAGCGTTCTTTAATCCGGTCGTATCTGCATGGCGCTACCTGCCGGCCCCGGCCTTTATCCCGTTGCTGCTGATGTGGTTCGGCGCCAGCGAAGAGCAGAAGTTTGCGTTGCTGTTTCTGGGGGTGATCTGGTTTCTGGTGACGCTGATCATGGATCATACGCGTGAAATCAGTGCCGATCTGATCAATACCGGGATCACGCTGGGCGGAAATCGCTGGCAAATCCTGTGGACCGTGGTGATACCGGCCAGCCTGCCGGGCATCGTCACTGCCATGCGGCAGATGCTGGCAGTCAGCTGGACCTATCTGGTCATCGCCGAAATCGTCGCTGCCGATAACGGTATCGGCGCGATGATGATGCGCGCCAAGCGGTTCGTGCATGTCGACGAGATCATGGCGGGGATCGTCGTGATCGGGGTGCTTGGCCTGACCTTCGATTTTGCGCTGCGGCAGGCCCGCAAGCTGCTGTTTCCCTATCTCGATGATGAGGACTGAACACCCCAATAACCCGACCCGCCATCAAGAGCGGGCAATCCCAACTGGAGGAATCACAATGATATTTTGCAACAACGGTTCGAATTCGAAACGAGGCATGCTGGCAGGGCTGGCGTTATCCTTTCTTGGCGCGACGGGCGCGCAGGCCGCTGAAGAAGTCCGTATTTCCGGTCTGACATGGCCCGGTTACGGGTTCTGGTACATCGCTATGGAAAAGGACCTCGCGCCTGAGCTGGACCTGTCTTATCAGCGGATTGAGGACCCATTCGAAAGCTTCAACCTTGTCACGGCGGGTCAGATGGACGTGGTGTCCAACACGGCCGAATTTACGCCCGTCGGCGTGGCGAGGGGCATGCCGATCCGGCTGGTCGCCTTGGCAAACCTGTCGAACGGCGCGGACAAGATCGTGCTGTCTCCGGGGTATGAGACTGCCGAAGACCTGAAAGGTGCCGAAGTCGCCGTGCTGGAAGGTGGGCTGGCGCAGATATTCGTGGCGATGTGGCTGGAACAACAGGGCGTCGCCTATGACGCGGTGACCTACAAGAATATCATCGCCGATGACGCATTCGCCGCACAAGTCGGCGGGTCGGTCGCGGCGTCCGAATACTGGGAGCCATATGGCTCGAACGTGCTAAAGACAGTCCCCGGATCCAGCATGGCCGCTGATTCCGCCGATCCTTATTGGCTGAAGCAGGCGGTGGTGGCTGACGGGCTGTATTTCGGCGCAGAGTTCATCGCCGAGCGTCCCGATACCGCCCGCAAGACGCTGAAGGCCATGTATGACGCCATCAGCTGGTGGAAAAACAACCCTGCCGAGGGCAATCAGATCATCGCGGATCGCATGAAGATGAGCCTTGAGGATGTCGAAATGGTGCTGGGCACCGAGGGTACATTTCTGGACGGCGGGCTTTATGTCTATGACTTCATGGAGGCCGCGCGGTTTTGCGGTTCGGCCCCCGGTGAAGCACCGTTCGGGCAGAGCAATGGGCAGATTGCCGAGCACTGGCAACTGGTCAGCGAATGGTGGGTCAAATTCGGCCTGATCGAGCGCACCTCCCCCGCCTCGACTGGTGTCGAATGCAAGTTGCACGCCGATCTCTACGCAGACGGCTATCGCGGCTGATCCATCACACCGGGCTGGCTGGATCGCGACTGGCCAGCCCCATTACCATCCCCATATTCGGAAGGTCCGCCAATGCCCCCGACCAAACTCGCCGTTCACGGCATATCCAAAATATTCGCCCCACGCGGCAAGCCGCCGGTGCAGGCCTTGTCAGACGCCAGTCTCAGCGTGTCTGAAAACGAGCTTGTCGTGCTGCTGGGGCCATCAGGCTGCGGCAAGTCCACGCTGTTGCAGATCGCCGCCGGATTGGTAAAGCCGACCTCTGGCCGCGTGGTTCTGGATGGTGAAGAAATCCATCGCCCCGGGCGCAAGCTGGGCATGGTGTTTCAGGGATATACGTCGTTCCCGTGGCTGACAGTGCAGCAGAATGTCGAATATGGCATGCGTCTGAATGGTGTTTCTGCCGCTGATCGACGCACCCGCGCGAATGAGTTCATTGACCTAGTGCGTCTGACGCCCTTTGCCGATGCGTATCCCAAGCAGCTATCCGGCGGCATGAAGCAACGGGTCGCCATTGCCCGCACCTTGGCCAATGATCCTGCGATCCTGCTGATGGACGAACCGTTTGGTGCGCTGGATGCCGAAACCCGGTGGCATATGCAGGAATTGTTGCTGGATATTCTGGCCAGTTCGAACACCACCATCGTTCTGGTCACGCATGATATCTCCGAGGCGATCTTTCTCGCTGATCGGATCTATTTCATGTCCAGCCATCCGGGCCGCATCCGCGAGGAGCTGGTCCCGGCGTTCAAAAAGGGCCAGCGGATCGCCAGCAAGGAAGACATGGTCAGCATGCCCGGTTACGCCGAAATGGAGGCGCAGATACTGCACATGATGCGCGAAGAGTCTGCCACCGGGCCTGCGCATGTTTGACAATCCTCCCACGGGGCCGCGCGCGGCATCCGATCATAACAGAGATACAGCAATGACCCATCAGGACAGCCCGGCTGTGATCGAATGTCACGGTCTATGGAAGATTTTTGGCCGACAGGCTGACAAGGCCATGAAAGCCATACATCGCGACAACCTGACCAAAGCCGAGGTGTTGGAGCAATATAACTGTGTGATTGGCGTTCAAGATGCGTCCTTCTCGGTGGCAGCGGGCGAGATATTTTGCATCATGGGCCTGTCCGGGTCTGGCAAGTCGACGCTGATCCGCCACGTTAACCGACTGATTGAGCCGACCGCAGGGGCCGTTCGGATTGAAGGGATCGACATCGGCGCGCTCGACCGGGCGGGGCTGCGCGAAATGCGCGCGTCTCGGATCGGCATGGTGTTTCAGAACATGGCGCTGATGCCGCACCGCACGGTGCGCGACAATGTTGCATTTTCGCTAGAGGTGCGTGGCCGCGATCGCAAGACCCGTCATGCCGTCGCAGACAAAGCCATTGCCACGGTCGATTTGACCGGCTGGGGGGATCGTTATCCGGACGAACTGTCGGGTGGGATGCAGCAACGGGTTGGGTTGGCACGTGCCCTTGCGGCTGATCCGCATATCCTGCTGATGGACGAGCCGTTCTCGGCGCTTGACCCGTTGATCCGGCGGCAGTTGCAGGATGAATTCAAGTCGCTGGCCACAGGAATGAACAAGACAACCTTGTTCATCACACATGATCTGGACGAAGCGATCCGCATTGGCGACCGCATTGCCGTGATGAAGGACGGCGTGCTGGTTCAGATCGGAACGCCTGAGGAAATCGTCACCAATCCCGTTGACGATTATGTGCGTGAATTCGTTGCTGGAATTTCCAAGCTGAATCTAGTGACGGCAGCCCGCGTGATGGAGCCGCTGGCCGCGTTCGAGGCCCGTGAAGGGCCGCTTGACCTGACCGCTGCATTGCGCGCCCGGCCTGACGACGATCTGGACCGGTTGGCGGATCTGTCAATCGACACCGATACCCCCCTCGCTATCGAGGACAACGGGCAGGTCGTCGGGATTGTCACCAAAAAATCCCTGATCCGCGGCATTCAAGGCCGTTGGGAAAACCAGAACGGAGCCTGAGACAATGACTGATCAACCGCGTTTTAACCTGCTTGACCCATTCGCGAACATTGATCTGGGCATTGCTGACCGGGCCGACGGGATCAAGGACTGGGCCACAGCCAACCGGGCTGCGATCCAGCCATTCAAACGTACCGTGACGGAAATTATCCAAGGGTTCGAGGCTGCGTTGCAGTCCGTGCCATCCGGTCTGATGGTTCTGATGCTGGCGTTACTCGCATGGCAAGCGGCTGGGCGACGTACCGGGATTCTGGTGTTTGTGGCCCTGCTGGCGCTGGGGTTTCTGGGGCCCAATGCGTGGCCGCTGGCGATGACCACACTGGCCATTGTTCTGAGTGCGGTGTTGATCTGCGCCGTGATTGGCCTGCCGCTGGGAATTCTGGCGGCGAAATCCGACCGGTTTGAACGGGCCATCCGTCCGGTACTGGACACGATGCAGACCATTCCGGCGTTTGTCTATCTGGTGCCGGTGGTGATGTTGGTGGGCATTGGCAACGTATCGGGTGTGATCGTGACAATCGTGTTCGCTTTGCCGCCCTTGATCCGGTTGACCGCGCTTGGCATCCGGCAGGTCGATACCAGTGTGGTTGAGGCTGCCCGCGCGTTCGGTGCCGGACCGCTGCAAATTCTGTTCAAGGTCGAATTGCCCCTCGCGACGTCGACGATCATGGCCGGACTGAACCAAACGATCATGCTGTCGCTGTCGATGGTGGTCATCGCCTCGATGATCGCGGTCAAGGGGTTGGGTAACGAAGTGCTGCGCGCGATGGGCCGGCTTGATGCTGGACAGGCCATTGTCGGCGGGCTGGGCATCGTCATCCTCGCCGTTGTGCTGGACCGCATCACCCAAGGGCTGGGCCAGTCGGGTCGACACCGTGGCCACCGCCATTGGTGGCAGGGTGGTCCGCTGGGGCTGGTTCTGCGTGTGCTCAGCTATCCATTGCGCCGTTCGCCGGTGGCAGAGATTTCCAACACCCGGCGCAACTAGGCCCCACCGCCGGACCCGACCACACAATAACATGGGCCATTCCTCCAACAGTAAAGGTGCAAAGAAAATGAAACTGACCACATATATTTTCAGTTTTGCAATGACTGCCGCGACGGCATCATCCAGCTGGGCTGTCGATGGCCCCGGCAATGGTGTTACCGTCCGCCCGATCGAAGGTACTGTCCTCGAAGAACGGTTTCAGAACCAGATTATCTATAGCGCGCTGTCCGAACTGGGCTACGAGATTGGCGATCCGCAATCGGTGGAGTACCAGACCATCCACCTGGCGATCGGGGCAGGAGATGGTGACTTTACGACGGTGCACTACGATCCGTTGCATCAGGCGTTCTTTGAAGAATCCGGTGGTGAAGATGCGATGCGCCGGGTCGGTCATCTTATCCGTGGGGCTGTGCAGGGCTATCTGGTGGATAAGGGGTCGTATGATGCGGGCATCACCAATCTGGAGGATCTGAAAGACCCCGAAATTGCCGCCCGCTTTGACGCGAACGATGATGGCACGGCTGATCTGGCCGGGTGCCCGCCGGGCTGGGGTTGTGAGCGAGTGATCGAACATCATCTGACCGAGTTCGGCATGCGCGACACTGTCACCCATAATCAGGGCGCCTATAACGCCGTCATCGCAGACACGATTGCACGTCAGTCAGACGGTAGCGCCGTCATCTATTACACTTGGACGCCCTACTGGGTATCGGGTGTGATGGTGCCGGGACAGGATGTGGAATGGCTCGAAGTGCCTTATTCCTCGCTGCCGGATGGCCGGTCTGGTGACACCACTTTTGATGGTCGCGAACTGGGCTTTGCCGTGAACGAATTGCGCATTCTGGCCAACGCCGATTTTCTAGATGCCAATCCGGCGGCGGAAAAACTGTTTGAACTGGCAGAAATCCCGATCAATGATGTGTCTGCGCAGAATTACAAAATGCAGCAGGGCGAGGATTCGATCGAGCAGATCGACGCGCATGTTGCTGAATGGATCGCAGCGCATCAGCAGGAATTTGATGGTTGGATTGCTGCCGCCCGCGCCGCGGCCGAGTAGCAGGATACTGATATCGGGCGGTGCGTCTCGTGCTGCCCGATATCCATGATCAACTGCTGCTTTGGTCCGGCCAGTCATGTTTTAGCAGGAACTGGTTTTTCAGGTTCTTCAGCCCGACCATTACATCCGCCTTGGCAATGCCGGGATTGGGGTAAATCTTTTCTTCCAGAAAATCCTTCAGAACTTCGTGGTCGTCGCTGACGATTTCGACCACCAGATCGAAGGTGCCCGCCACCCACAGAATAAACACCACGCGGTAGTCGTCCTGAAGCTGTGCGGCAATCTCTGCCGGGGTCACACCGGGGGCGACGTTGACGCCGATAATCGCGTCGGTTGAATATTCATTCACCACCGGATCTGCCAGCGCCACGATGTGCAGCATGTTGTTGTCGCGCAGCCCACTGACGCGGTTGCGGATGGTGCCCTCGGACACGTCCAGAAGCTGTGCGATCTCGGAAAACGCCATGCGCCCGTCCTGTTGCAGCAGCCGGATGATTTTCTGGTTCAGATCATCTCCGGGAGAGCGGATACCCTTGTGAGGGCCATTTTTGACGGGTCGGACTATCGGATTATCTTTCAATGGTTTGGCTAAATCCCCGCCGCAGCAGAGCTAGGCAGATGAGAGGAATTCCCACCTGCCTATATTATAGACGCAACCATTCGTATCTTCAAATACACACTCGTTAGTCAGCTGCTTTTGATGCGCCGATTTCATGGTTTGCCATCAGCTCCAGCACTTGTACCAGTCCTGAATGATCATCGTTGTCATGGCCGTGGGCATGGGCGGCACTGAACAGGGTCTGGCAATTGGCGGTTCCGGGCAAGCTGACGCCCAGATCGCGCGCGGCCTCAAGCGCGAGGTTCAGGTCCTTTTGATGCAGCCGGATGCGGAAGCCCGGCGCGAATGTACGGTTGATCATCCGTTCGCCGTGGACCTCGAGTATTTTCGAGCTGGCAAAACCGCCCATCAGTGCCTGACGGACCACTGCGGGATCGCAACCTGCCCGCGACGCAAAGACCAACGCCTCGCTGACTGCTTCGATATTCAATGCGACGATGATCTGATTGGCGATCTTGCAGATCTGCCCGGCGCCGTTATGCGTCCCGATATGGGTGATATTCTTGCCCATGATCTCGAACAGGGGCAGGGCGCGGTCGAACGCGTCTTGCGGGCCGCCGACCATGATCGTCAGACTTTGTGCCTTGGCTCCAACCTCTCCGCCCGAGACTGGTGCATCCAGATATAGCGCACCCTTCGCCTCGACCGCTTGGGCAAGCTCAGCGGTGATGATCGGGCTGATCGAGCTCATATCAATCACCAAGGTATCCGCGCGCAGCCCATCGAGCAGGCCGGCCTTGCCGCGTACCACCCGTTCGACATCCGGCGTGTCGGGGACCATGACGATCACGACCTCTGACAGCCGCGCCACGTCGGCGGGGGTCTCAACCACCTGAATTCCCTGTTCTGCCAGACCTTCTGGCACGGGGGATCTGTTCACGCAGCTAATCAACTGGTGCCCCGCTGCCGCCAGGTGCCCCGCCATCGGCGCACCCATTACCCCTAGTCCAATAAACCCAATGTTCATGGCCTTCCTTTCATGCAATCGGTCGTCGTTTCGCCTCAGTATCCCAGTTCTGGTCGTACCGGGTTCAGCAGTGGCTGATCGTCCAGAAACAGGCGCATGTTCCGAAAGAACAATCCCAGCGTCATCGGCACGTAGGCATCGCCGTCATCAGCCGAGACGTGCGGGGTGATGATCAGGTTCGGAGTGGCCCATAGCCGCGAGTCCGCAGCGATTGGCTCTGGATCGAACACATCGAGGATTGCTCCGCCAAGGCTGCCATCCTGCAATTTGTCGCACAGGGCGCCGTAGTCCATCACGGCCTCGCGGCCGATGTTGATGATACCAGCGCCGGGTTTCATCAGATCCAGCCGCCGCCGGTCCATCAGGCCGCGGGTCTGCGGCGTGTCGGGCGTTGCGATCAGCAGGTAATCGGCGCGCGGCAATACCTCATCCAGATGATCTGTCGTTACCACCTCGTCGCAGCCATCGACTGGTTGGCCAGATCGATTTACCCCAATCACGTGTACGCCCAGCTTTTGCACCGCTTGGGCACCAGCGCCGCCCAAACTACCTGTGCCCAGCACCACCAACGTGCGTCCGGCGATGGGCGAGGCGTAGAGCGAGTCATAAACCTCGTTGCGCTGGTTGGTGACGATTGCAGGCATTTTTGAGTGCAACATCAAGACCGCCATCAGCCCGAATTCACCTGCCTTAGCAGCATGTACGCCTTTGTTGTTGGTCAGGACGACGCCTTTGGGCAGCCAATCGCTGATCGGCAGCATGTGTTCGACTCCGGCGCCGATGCAGTGAATCCATTTCAGCCGTGGTGCAACCGTGGCCAGATCTGCCATCGGCAGGTCCCATGTCAGCAGGACGTCGGCATCCCGCATGGAACTGGCAAAATTGTCGGTGTCCCAATCCACGACATAGTCGGCCCGCCCTTTCAGATCGGGATATTCCGCCAGCGCATCATCCAGTCTGGCCTGCGTGATGGTGAATACCTCCTCTCCTTCGGGCGTGTTGGGAAATGACCCCGGCTTCCAGCGGTTGTTCTTGACGTGAACCTTCATCAAACCTCTCCTTCTGCTTCGAATTCCTTCAGCAGGCGGATGATCTCTTGGTCGCGGACGTCATCTCCCAATGCCTCGGTGGAAAACTGGATCTGCATCACCGCATCGCCGATTTTCTCCAGATAGGCGTCATCGGCATCATCGCCGCGCGGCGGGCGGGTTAGCACGGTGTCCTGCCCATAGGTGCGCACTGTTTCCCCACCGGTTCTCACAGGCTGTGGTGGTTCGATCCCCTCGACCAGATCGCGGATATGTTTGCGTACACGGCGGCGGTAAAGTGAAATACCCCGATCGGTTGGCATCAGGTTTTCGCCCTTGTGGGTCGAAATCGGCCCCATGCCTTCGACCGCTTCGGAATCCGCCGGATAGCGTTTCTTCTCCTCTGGCGTGCGGTCCAGCACTTCGCCCTGTTCGATCATCTCGTGACCTTCGCGGGTGTTGTATTCGTGCGGATCCCAACGATCGCCAAAGTTGGCCCAGGCGTAAACGATCGAATTCTCGTCATCGACGGGCACAACCCAACGGGTAAAGCAGGAACGCCCAAAATACCGCTGCTCGGTTCCGTCGGCGGCATAGGCGGATCCGGCCTGCGTAAAGTTCGGCAGGATCAGTTCATTCACCCGTACCCACGCGTTGTCGCCGATGCGCCGCGTCGATGATCCGAGAAACTGGTTCTCGTTGCGCTCGTAGAATTTCAGCACACCGTCTTCTTTCATTCCGTCAGAGAACTGTGGGTGGCTGTTCTGGCTGTGCAGATAGGTGGTGTGGGTCGGATCAAGGATCGCGTCGAGTACCTGAATCCAGTTGCAGGTATAGGGTGCCTTGTAGGTGGCGCTGGTCATTCCGTCATAGAGATAGGCGTCGTAGATCGGAAATTCCGGCTGCTTTTCAGGGGGACCCATATAAGCGAAGATCAGTCCGCGACATTCGATCACCGGGTAGGCGCCCAGTCGAGTCCGCTCGCGCACCATGTCGGCGGCCTTGGAATCCTCGGCCGGGGTTTCCAAGATCTCTCCGTCCGGGGCGAACAGCCAGCCGTGGTAGCAGCAACGAATGCCCCGATCCTCGCATTTGCCATATTCCAAGGACGCGCGCCGGTGCGGGCAGTATTTATGCACCAGCCCCAGTTTGCCGTCACCGTAGCGGAAGAGAACCAGTTCCTCGCCCAATATCTTGATTGCTTCGGGCAACTCGCCCAGATCCTCGGTGATGTAGATCGGATGCCAGAAGCGGCGGATGTATTCGCCACCAGCGGTTCCCGGTCCGATCCGAGCGATCTCTTCATCCGCTTCGGCGGGTGCCGATTGATGGTACCCCCGAAAATTCCCCGCGCCAGATTGAAGTCCTGTGACAGCTTTTACGTCGCTCATTGTGTGCCCTCCGGTGAATTGCGAAACCTTTATGTATTCGCAGTAATATCCTGCGTATTTCGTATGTCAAATGTTCTTTGTCTAATTATTTCGTATTTTGATGGGAAAGTGTTCTGAATTAGCGTAGATCGCGGACTGTCTGCGGTTGCTGGGCAGAACTGCCCGGCTGTCGGTTGATCGGCGGTTGATGAGGTCGAAAACTCGGGTCATAATCAGAGTGCCCTAGATGAAAGCCCATATGCCCAACGATCAGCACACTCCCGACACTGGCGTGCCACTCAGGAAGCTCTCTCAGGAGAGTGCCAATTTGCTGGACGACACGCTGAATGCCAGCATCATCCGCATGCTGCGCGCGGATGGCCGCGCGTCTTTTTCCGAGATCGCGCAAAGCCTTGGTGTTTCCGAAGGCACCATTCGCAACCGAGTCAACGGTATGAAGTCCGCCGGTGTTCTGCGTATTACGGCTGTCACGGATGTCTCTGCTGCCGAGTACCGAACAGAGGCGATGCTGGGTGTTAAGCTGCATGCCGGGGTCAGCCCGGATGTCGTCGCGAAATCCCTTAGCGAGCTGGATGACGTGGTCTATGTGGCGTGGGTCAGTGGCCGATTTGATCTGTTGGTCGAGGTCATCACCAGCGGCAGCCAGCACTCTTATGTCGATGTCCTGACCAAGAGTATCTATGGGCGTGAGGGCATTGACTCGATCGAAATCATGACCAGCCTGAAAAATTTCAAAAACCAGTTCCTGTTGAAGTGATCGGCGTTCCCCCGTGCTGAGGGTGTATTGGCGTTCTCTCAGCGGGGACTTTGGCTGGATGGCTCGATTACTTCATCGCGCGATGTTTATTTATTTACGGTGCGGTAATTTCTCTGAGGTGTAACTGTGCGATACATCGCAACAGCCGCGCAATCGTGCAGGGATAGGGATGCACGGTCATTGGATATGGGGTATAGACCTGCCGGAACAGCCCGATGGGAATTAGTCGATATGAGAAAACGCAAGGGTATCATTCTGGCGGGGGGGACCGGGTCGCGGCTCTTTCCGGCAACGGCGGCCGTATCAAAACAACTGATGCCGATCTATGACAAGCCGATGATCTATTTCCCGCTATCGGTGTTGATGCTGACCGGTATCCGCGAGATCGCGATTATCACCACCCCGGAAGATCAGTCGCAGTATCAGCGCCTCATGGGCGACGGATCACAATGGGGGCTGCAACTGAGCTATATCGAGCAGCCTTCTCCGGATGGATTGGCGCAGGCCTATTTGCTGGCCGAAGAATTCCTGAACGGTGCCGCGTCTGCCATGGTGTTGGGCGACAACATATTTTTCGGGCATGGTTTGCCGGAACTGCTGACTGCGGCCGACCGACAGGTAGAGGGCGGCACGGTTTTTGGATACCGGGTGGCAGATCCGAAACGCTACGGCGTGGTGGCGATGGATGCGGCGGGGCAGGTGACGGATATCGTCGAGAAACCCGAGGTGCCACCGTCGAATTACGCCGTGACGGGGCTTTATTTTCTCGACGCAACCGCCTCTGAGCGCGCCCGCACGATTACCCCATCTGCGCGGGGCGAACTAGAAATCACATCGTTGCTGCAAACCTATCTGACCGACGGCAATCTTTCGGTGCAGCAAATGGGGCGCGGTTATGCATGGCTGGACACGGGCACCCATACCAGCCTGCTGGAGGCTGGCAATTTCGTGCAAACGCTTCAATCGCGTCAAGGGTTACAGGCCGGTTGCCCCGAGGAAATCGCGTATCAGCAGGGTTGGATTGACGATGCGGCGTTGCGAAAGCTGGGTGAATACTATGGCAAGACCCAATACGGGTCCTATTTGCTAAGGTTGCTGAGCGAAGGTCGGAAATAGTCCGGCGGATTGGAGCACCGACCCTGCCGGTGAAACCGCCCGACGCGCAGTCCATTGTTGCACTCCATGCACATTAGGCGCTGTTCGAAGTCGAGCCGCCACACGCCAGAAACAGGGCATTACTGATGGCGCTCTTCAGGACGCAAGGTCAGTCAGAACAGCGTGCAATCCCATCCGCCAGTCAGGTGGCGAAATGCCGAAGTCACGGGTGATCGCGTGGCAATCGAGCCGTGAGTTCAGTGGCCGTTGGGCAGGAGTTGGATAATCGGCACTGGGAATGTCTTCGACTGTAATCTTGCCGCCCGTTTGTGCAAAGATCGCACGCGCGAAATCGGCCCAGTTGGTGCTGGGCTGGCCGGCAAAATGATACGTCCCGCCGGATGCGCCGTGCTCTAATGCGCTGCACATGCGCAAAAGCGCATCGGCGATATCGGCCGCTGGGGTCGGGCCGCCCCATTGGTCGGCGACAATGCGCAGATTGTCGTGGGTTTGAGCGAGACGTAACATGGTTTTCACGAAATTGCTGCCGAATGCCGAAAACACCCATGCAGTCCGCAATATCACATGGTGCCCCCCGGCAGCGCGTACGGCGTCTTCGCCAGCCAGCTTGCTGCGCCCGTAAGCCCCGAGGGGCGAGGGCGTGTCACTCTCGCGCCAGGGTTCGGTGCCGGTGCCATCGAAAACGTAATCTGTAGAGATGTGTAGAAACGGTATGCCGCGCAGGGCACACACCTGCGCCATGACGCCGGGTGCATGGGCATTGACGGCGGTTGCCGTGGCTTCATCTGTTTCGGCGGCATCGACAGCGGTGTATGCGGCGGCATTGATCACAGCATGTGGTGCGTGCGCCTCAATCGCGGTCCGGATGGCCTGTGTCTCTGTCAGATCGACATCATCGCGACCAAGCGTCTGAAGGTTGCTCTGTCGTTGCAATTCGCGCGCGACCTGACCGGTTCTACCGAAGACCAGAATCGTCATTACGCCGTTCCTTTCGTGTTTCGATCAACGGTCGTCCGACCCTTGGCGACGCGGCATCAACCCAATCCGAGGCGCTCGCCGACTTCACCGCGCGCCAGAATGGCCTGCCACCAGTTTTCATTCTTCAGATACCATTCGACTGTGCGTTTCAGTCCTTCGGTCACTGTGACCGATGGCCGCCAGCCAAGTTCGGTGCGGATGCGCGTGGGGTCGATCGCATAGCGTGCATCGTGGCCGGGACGGTCTGCGACGAAGCTGATGAGCCGGTCGTGCGGGGCGCCGTCGGGGTGTTCTTCGTCCAGTATCGCACAGAGGCTCTGCACCAGATCGAGGTTGCTCAGTTCGTTTTCGCCACCGACATTGTAACTGCGCGCAACCGTGCCACGATCCAGAACATGCAGCAGCGCATCAGCGTGATCCTCGACATAGAGCCAGTCGCGCACATTCGCACCATCGCCATAGATCGGGATCGGTTGACCTGCCAGCGCCTTGAGGATGACCACGGGGATCAGCTTTTCTGGAAAATGGTAGGGACCGTAATTGTTGGAGCAGTTGGTTAGCAGCGTTGGCAAGCCATAGGTTTCGTGCCACGCCCGGACAAGATGATCCGAGGCCGCCTTGGACGCGGAATACGGGGAGTTGGGCGCATATGGTGTTTCTTCTGTGAACGCTCCAGTCGGCCCGAGTGAACCATAGACTTCATCCGTGGAAACATGGTGAAACCGGAAAGCTTCGGGTTGACCCTGTGCCCGCCAGTAGGTGCGCGCCGCCTCCAGCAGGTTATAGGTGCCGGTCACGTTGGTCTCTATGAAAGCACCGGGTCCGTCAATGGAACGGTCGACATGGCTCTCGGCGGCCAGATGCATCACCGCGTCGGGCGCGTGATCGGTGAAAATCCGATCCAATGCTGCGCGATCGCATATATTGGCGTGCTCGAAACTATAGAGAGGATCGCCCGCAACTTCGGCGACGTTTGCAAGGCAGGAGGCATAGGTCAATGCATCGAGGTTGACGACGTGATGTCCGCGCGCCACTGCAAGCCGTACAACTGCCGATCCGATGAAACCGGCCCCGCCGGTGATGAGCAGTTTCATGGGTGCGCCTCATAAACGAACGGTGTGTCGAGTTCAGCAAGCCGGGGGGCTGCCGCGTCCTTGGCCGAGAGCACAGCGGAACCCGGAGAAACGCCCCAGTCGATGCCGATTTCCGGGTCGTCATATGCCAGAGCGCGATCACAGTCCGGGGCATAATAGTCAGTACATTTGTAACAGATTTCAGTATCTTTTTCGCGGGTGACGAAACCATGAGCAAAGCCGGCGGGCACCAGCAATTGGCGGCCGTTTTCAAAACTAAGCTCAACTCCGACCCATTGCCCGTAGGTCGGACTGCCAGCCCGGATATCGACCGCCACATCGTACAGACGCCCGCGCCCGCAGCGCACAAGCTTGTCCTGAGCGCGCGGTGGCGTCTGAAAATGCAATCCGCGGATTGTGCCGACCTGCTGTGACAGCGAATGATTGTCCTGCACGAAATCCATATCGATCCCGGCGTCGGCCAGCCGCTGACGGTTCCAGCTTTCGCTGAAAAACCCACGGGAGTCGCCATGCCGGGCAGGCGTTATGATCACCACCCCGTCTAACGCTGTCTTTTCAATTTCCATCGCTTTCGTCCTGTCGTCGGTTTTGGCTGTGGTCTGAATCCCAAGCGGGTCTTTGCATTCCCTTTATCGTATCTGGCGCGATTGGCACACTGCTCGTTTCATGTGTGATGAATGGTCGGAACTGTAGGGCAATGGGTATATTGCTGCTGCAATTCTGCTGGTAATTTCGGAATTTCGGTTCAGAACGTCATGTGAAATTTTGAAGCATTCTGCGAGATCAAAGTGACCTGTGTTTAAAGTACAGGTAGCACTGCGCGCCCTCAGGTACCTGTTTTTGACTGCACGGTTCCACTGCAGGCTGGACGTGGATCGTCTCAGACGGTATTCCGCCCACATCTGGGGGCGCCGCCTCCTTTGACTGACCCTTAGAAAGCGACCGCAAGACAATGCTTAACAACCTCACCCCGATTCCGGAACTTTATGTCAGCTATGACAGTGCCCAGAAGCTGAAGCTGGAAGCGGCCGATCTGGTCAGTCATGACCTGACGCCGCGGCAGATTTGTGATCTGGAACTGTTGATGAATGGTGGGTTCAATCCGCTCAAGGGTTTTTTGTCGGAAGACGATTACAACGGCGTCGTTGACAACATGCGGCTTGCCGATGGCACGCTCTGGCCGATGCCGATCACGCTGGATGTCAGCGCCGATTTTGCCGAAGCGCTGGAACTGGGTCAGGATATCGCCCTGCGCGACCAAGAGGGCGTGATCCTCGGCACCATGACCGTGACCGACCGCTGGACGCCGGACAAATCACGCGAGGCCGAAAAGGTGTTCGGTGCCGATGACAGCGCCCACCCGGCGGTGAACTATCTGCACAACACGGCCGGTGCGGTTTACCTCGGCGGGCCGGTCACCGGAATCCAGCAGCCGGTGCATTACGATTTCCGCGCGCGGCGCGATACACCCAACGAGTTGCGCGCCTATTTCCGCAAGGTCGGCTGGCGCAAGGTCGTGGCGTTCCAGACCCGCAACCCGCTGCACCGCGCGCATCAGGAACTGACGTTCCGTGCCGCCAAGGAGGCGCAGGCCAACCTGCTGATCCACCCGGTCGTGGGCATGACCAAACCCGGCGATGTCGATCACTTTACCCGCGTGCGCTGTTACGAGGCCGTATTGGACAAATACCCCGGATCGACCACGTCGATGAGCCTGCTCAATCTGGCGATGCGCATGGGTGGCCCGCGCGAGGCGGTCTGGCACGGGCTGATCCGCGCCAACCATGGCTGCACCCATTTCATCGTTGGCCGCGACCATGCCGGTCCCGGCAAGAATTCCAAGGGCGAGGATTTCTACGGGCCGTATGATGCGCAGGAGTTGTTTCGTGCGCACCAAGAGGAGATCGGCGTCGAGATGGTCGATTTCAAACACATGGTCTATGTGCAGGAACGCGCCCAATACGAGCCGATGGACGAGATCGCTGACAAGGATGACGTGACGATCCTGAACATCTCGGGCACCGAGCTGCGCCGCCGCCTGTCCGAAGGGCTGGAAATCCCTGA
The DNA here is from genome assembly GCF_025639885.1 of Roseovarius pelagicus. Classification (NCBI taxonomy): domain Bacteria; kingdom Pseudomonadati; phylum Pseudomonadota; class Alphaproteobacteria; order Rhodobacterales; family Roseobacteraceae; genus Roseovarius; species Roseovarius pelagicus. The sequence goes on from NZ_CP106738.1 coordinate 3,333,096, forward strand.
ATGGTTCTCTTTTCCCGAGGTTGTGACCGAGCTGCGCAAAACCCGCCCGCCCCGCGCGAGCCAGGGGTTCACCGTATTCTTCACCGGTCTGTCGGGGTCAGGCAAATCGACCATCGCCAACGCGCTGATGGTCAAGCTGATGGAGATGGGCGGGCGTCCCGTGACGCTGCTGGACGGTGATATCGTGCGCAAGAACCTCTCAAGCGAGTTGGGCTTCAGCAAGGAACACCGCGATCTGAACATCCGCCGCATCGGGTATGTCGCAAGCGAGATCACCAAGAACGGCGGCATCGCCATCTGCGCGCCCATCGCGCCCTATGCCACCACGCGCCGCGCCGTGCGCGAGGACGTGGAGGCCTTTGGTGCCTTCGTGGAGGTCCATGTCGCCACCACGCTGGAGGAATGCGAACGCCGCGATCGCAAGGGCCTGTACAAGCTGGCACGCGAAGGCAAGATCAAAGAGTTTACCGGCATCTCAGACCCCTACGACACGCCGCAAAACCCGGAACTCAGCGTCGAGACCGAAAATGTCGAAGTCGACAACTGCGCCCATCAGGTCATCCTGAAGCTGGAACAGTTAGGGCTGATCAAGGGGTGATGAGGGTATTTGACCCAGCAAACCAGTCAGTGGTTTGCTGGGTCAGAATACGCGTGACCTATTGAGATTCGACAGATCTGCTGAGGGGGCATCGGCTGATTTTTCGGTCTGCCGCGCCAACTCTGACAAGGTGCTGACTGCGCAGCCATGATCCCGCAGGGGATGGCCTAGGCCGAACCGTATTCCTGTCGCAGCAGGTTCTTTTGGACTTTGCCCATGGTATTGCGGGGCAATTCGGGGACAAGGATCAGTTTGCGGGGTTGCTTGAAGCGCGCCAGAGACTTTGAAATACCCTCTGCAATCTGCTCGACATCTGGATATGCGCCCTTTTGGGCCACGACCAGAGCGAGAACCGCCTCGCCAAAGTCTGGATGCGGCACGCCGATGACGGCGCTTTCCAATACGCCGGGCTGGTCGTCGATCAGCAATTCGATCTCTTTGGGATAGATATTGTAACCGCCCGAGATGATCAGATCCTTGTCTCGCCCGACGATGACGACATAGCCATCATCGTCGATCCGCCCCAAATCGCCGGTGATGAAAAACCCATCTGGCCGCAATTCCTCGGCGGTTTTCTCGGGCATTTGCCAATAACCTTTGAATACATTTTCCCCACGCACCTCGATCTGGCCTATCTCACCATCAGGCAGGGTGTCGCCGGTCGCTGGATCCGTAATCTTTAGCTCGACCCCCGGCAGTGGAAATCCGACCGTGCCAGCCCGTCGTTCGCCCTCGTAAGGGTTGGAGGTGTTCATGTTGGTTTCGGTCATGCCGTAACGTTCCAGAATACGGTGCCCTGTGCGCGTCTCGAATTGCACATGGGTTTCTGCCAGTAACGGGGCACTGCCCGAGATGAACAATCGCATGTGCTGTGCGACGTCCTTGGTGAACCTTGGATCATCCAGTAGCCGGGTGTAGAAGGTCGGCACGCCCATCATCGTCGTCGCGCGATGCATATTGCCGATCATGGTGTCGAGGTCGAATTTCGGCACAAAAATCATCGCGCCGCCCGCCACAAGCGTCACATTTATCGCGACGAACAGGCCGTGAGTGTGAAAGATCGGCAACGCGTGCAGCAACACGTCATCGCGGGTAAATCGCCAAGCCTCGGTTAATGTCTGCGCGTTCGACAGCAGGTTCGCCTGCGTTAACATTGCGCCCTTGGATCGGCCCGTCGTCCCCGAGGTATAGAGGAACGCTGCCAGATCATCCGCGCTGCGATCAACGGTGTTGAAGGTATCCGGCTGATCATCTGCCAGCTGCGCCAAACTACCGCCGCCGTTGTCGTCCAGCGTCAGGAGTTGAGCATTTGCCGCTTCGGCGACTGCTTTCATATCGTCGCGTCGATTGGCTTGGCAAACGAACAGCTTTGCGCCGGAATCGGTCACGAAATAGCTGACCTCGTCAGGCGTATAGGCGGTGTTAAGCGGTAAAAAGACCAGCCCGGCCTGAACGCAGGCCGCGTAGAGTGCGACCGCGTCGGGGGATTTGTCTATTTGTGCAGCAAGACGATCCCCCGGTGTCAGCCCCATTTTGGCCAACGCATTGGCATAACCCGCGGTTCGCGCCAGAAACTCGGCATGAGTGACCTGCGCACCATCTGGTAACACAAGAAACGTCGTGGATTGGTCGGCATGGCGAGCGAACAGCGTGTCAAAGAGCGGGTTAGCCATCAAATGTTTCCTTACGTGTTCGACTTTTCGGCGGCGCGAACCAATGCTTTGACCTCAGGTGAGGACGAAATTTCGTGAGACCCGGCAAAACGTTCGTGGTTCTGCGCAATGGCGGAAAGATCGTAGAGATAGTTCACCATAGCGCCCCCCGATTGCGCCAGACCATTTGGCGAGGTGTCGGCATCAGAGTGCACCGCATGGACCGTCGCCCCATTGCCCAGATGAAACCGCGCAACCGGATCAACAGGCGCACCGTCCGACCGCTTGGCCTGCAAGAGATATTGCGCCGCAAGTTGTTGCAGACGTTCACTGGCCAAGGGCTGATTCATGCCCTCCGCCGCCAGCCATTTAGCGAGGCCGGGTATGGGTGACAAGGTCACAAAAGTCTTGAGGCCGGGCAATCCGCGAGAAAGGTCATCAACAACCTGCTTGATCAACGAATTTCCAAAGGAAATCCCCGCAAGACCCGATTGACAGTTGGAAATGGAATAGAACACGGCGGTGTCGGCCTCTTCGGCGCTCAGAACATCGCGCCCGTCCGCCAAGACCTGCTGAATCGACCCGGGGATGCCCTTTGTCAGTGCAACTTCGACAAAAATCAGTGGTTCATTTGGCATTGTCGGGTGAAAGAAAGCAAAGCAGCGTCGATCGGAAGGCTGCATGCGGCGGCGCAGGTCATCCCAGCTGTCGATGGCATGAACCGCCTCATACTGGATGATCTTCTCCAGAATATGTGCTGGGCTTTCCCAGTTTATCGGGCGCAGGACCAGAAATCCGCGGTTAAACCACGATGCGAAAAGATGCTTGAAATCCAGATCAATCGCCGCGAGTGACGCATCCTTGCGCGCCATCCCCAGCAGATCGCGCCGCATCGCCACCAAACTGCCGGTTGCACCCGGCACCTGATTCAGCCGGCGCACCAGTTCCTGTCGGGTAGGTTCTGCAGCTTCCATGAATGCGCGATAGCTGCTTTGCGACGGTTCTGCTTCATAGGCTTCCAGTGCGACGCGGACCTTGCCTGCGTCTATGTCCATGCCGGTCGCCAGATAACTGAAGAAGGCGCTCTTCTCTTCTTCTTCCATCGCTGCGTAGCGGTCCAGAATTTGCCGGGCGAGGGTCATTCCGCGCACTTCACCGCGATTGCCGATCAGTTCTGCGATCGAATCCTCAATGGGGCGGTTGTCCCATTTTGTTGCTGACAGCACCTTTGATGATCGGTCAAATACCGTCGACAGAAGATCGGCAAGCAGGCTCATATCGCTGGTCCCATTACCATATCTGGCAGCCAGGTCGCGATGCCGGGGAACAGGCACAGCAGCACAATTGCCAGCACCATACAGGCGACGAAGGGCAGGGATCCGGTCAGGATCGTCTTGAGCGGGATGTCGGGTGCGATGCCGTTGATGACATAGAGGTTCAGCCCCACAGGCGGTGAAATCAGGCCGATTTCCATGTTGATCGTCAGGATCACGGCAAACCAGATCGGATCAAATCCGGCAGTCACGATGACAGGCAACAGGATAGGTGCCGCCATCAGGATCACGGCAACGGGTGGCAAAAAGAACCCGGCGATCAGCAAGAAGACGTTGATCGCCCCCATCAGCCACCAGCGATTGACGTCCAGCGTGCCGATCCATTCAGCGATGGACTGGGTGATGAACAGGCTGGACAGCATGTAGGAAAACACCCCTGCCGCCGCGATGATAAAGAGGATCATCACCGATTCCCGCGTGCTGTCACGCAGGACCACCCACAGGTCGCGCGGGTTCCACAGCTTGTAGATCACCATGGCAATCAACAAACATAGCAACGCCCCGACAGCGGCCGTTTCGGACGGCGTCGCGATGCCGCCATACATGGCATAGAGCACGCCCAATATGATGAACAAGAACGGCAGGACACGCGGCAGAATCTCGAATTTTTCGCGCCAGCTATACGAACCAGAGCTGAGCAGATCCCGATCACCTGACCGCGCCGTGGAATAGAGCGACCATGCCATGAACAAACCAACCAGCAGCAGCCCCGGCAGGACGCCCGCCAGAAACAACCGCCCGATCGAGCTTTCTGTAGCGATGCCGTAAACGATCATGGTCACAGACGGCGGGATCAAAATCCCCAGCGTGCCACCCGCAGCGATAGACCCCGCAGCAACGCCATCGGGATAGCCACGCTTGCGCATTTCAGGAATGCCCATCTTGCCGATTGCGGCACAGGTGGCAGGGCTAGATCCTGACATCGCGGCAAACAGCGCGCAGGCCCCAAGATTGGAGATCACCAGCCCGCCGGGCACACGGGTTAGCCAGCGTTCAAGTGCCTCATAGAGGTCAGCGCCTGCCCGTGTGGAGGCAATGGACGAGCCCATGATGATGAACATCGGGATTGCGAGCAGCGCGAAATTATCAAGTTTTCCGAACAGGATTTCCGGCATCAGTTCTAACGAGCGCATACCGTCAAAGATGATCAGGAATCCGGCGGATACGATCAGCAGCCCGATGGCAACAGAGACCCCGGAAAACAGAACAAGGATCGTGGCGAGCGCGACCAGACCGCTAAGGGAAAGGGGGTCCATCAGGCGTCCTCCAGTCCGAATGGTTGATCAACCTTCAGGATAACCGCGATCAGGTCAGCGATCAGTTGCAGCAACAACAACCCCAGCCCGACGGGCAACGCCAGATAAGGAATCCACAGACGCACGCCCCAGACAGTGTCCGATTTCCAGCCTCGCTCCCACGCGAAATGCCAGAACTCGTAGCCGTACCAGACCATCACCGAAATGATCACGATCGACATTGTAAGTGTCAGAACACATAGGGCAAACCGTGCTCGTTGGGGCAGCATAAGCGGGATCAGATCGACATTCACATGCCCGCGCAGCCGTTGGACATATGGCAGCCCGATCAGTGTAGCCGCGATCACCAGATAGACGACCATTTCCGTCTGCCAGATAGTCGAATGGTTCAGGACGAAGCGGACGAAAATCATCTGACATGTAATGGCGACGGCGGCGACAATCATCGCCGCGGAACACCAACCGGCAAGTGTCGATATCGCGCCAACAGTTTTGAGAAAGGGGTTTTGCCCAGTATGGGCCGTAGCGGCATCGTGATGGCCTGTCATGGGGTCATCCTCATTGTCCGGTCAGTGGGCGGGGCAGCGATGTGCCGCCCCGCATGCGATCATTCGACTGCCAGCGCCAGATCAAGCAGCGCCTGACCATCTGGTGTGTCTTCGACAAACTTGGCGTAGGATGTTGTCTGTGCCAGAGCGCGCCAAGCGTCGAAATCTTCCTGACTCATCTCTGCGATCTCGACACCCGCCTCGCGGAATACATCTGCCGAGGCTGCGTCTTCTTTCTTGGCCTCTTCCAGATAATAGGTCTGTGCCTTGGCGGCGCCAGCCAGCAACGCGGCCTGCTGTGCCTCGTTCAGACCTTCGAATGTGGATTTGTTCATCAGCAGCGGCTGATACATGAACCACAACGCAATATCACCAGCGGGGGTGTAGCATTTCACCTGCTCATAGATACGGTAGGACACAAAAGACGACGAAGATGTGTTTGCCGCATCCAGAACGCCAGTCTGCATTGCGTTGTAGATTTCAGACGATGCCATCGACGCAATCGACGCACCGGCACCTGCCAGCATCTGCTCGAACGCCTTGCCCGCCGCGCGGGTCTGAAGCCCGGCGATATCCTCTGGCTTGGTGATGCAGCCGTCTGTCCCGGCAAACCCGCCGGCAAGGTAGCCATGAACCAGCACCATGACGTCATCCTCGGCCATCTTCTCTTCCAACGCGGCCATGAACGGCGATTCATTCATGCGCGCGGCATGATCGTGGTTCTTTACCAGTCCGGGCATCAGCGTCAGGTTATAGGCGGGTTGCTGGCCACCGGCGTATGACAGAGGCAGGACTGCCATATCCAGTTGGCCACGGCTAAGTGGTGTATACTGCTCGCGCGCCTTGAACAGGGATTGCGAGCCGAAAATCTTGATTTCAAGATCGACATCAGCGGCGGCAACTTCGTCCGCGACGATCTGCGCGACCTGATTACGAATGTCTTGGTTTGACCATTGATGCGACAGCCGCAGTTCTTCGGCCGTCGCAAACCCGGCGGCAAGCCCCATGATCGCGGCTGTCGTCAGCATTTTCAGTTTCATTTGGTTTCCTCCCAGTGATTTCAGGCCGACGCGAATCGGGCCGTATCACGGCACAGTCACGCACCTTGCATCACCAGTCAACTTTTTTGTATACAAGAATATCTATCTTGCACTATTATTGGACTGGTCTATTGTCATCGCATGACAACCCGTAGCGCCGACAAGATTGCCAAGGAACTCGAACACCTCGTTTTTACGGGCGCATTTTCCGATGGTGAAAGACTGGACGAGATCAAGCTGTCCAAGCGGTTCGGCGTCTCACGCACCCCGATCCGAGAGGCGATTCAGAAGCTTGCGCTGTCGGGTCTGGTTGTCCAAGAACCCCGGCGCGGTGCGTTCGTACATCAGCCCGGTCCGGTCGAGCTGATTCAGATGTTCGAATTTATGGCAGAGCTTGAATCGGCCTGTGGGCATCTCTGTGCCAAACGTATCTCTGACGAGGCATTGGCTTTGCTCGACGCTGCCAATGAAAAATGCCAGATCGCCTTGGACCACAATGATGTCGACCTCTATTACCTCGAAAACGAACGTTTCCATCATTTGATCTACAAAAGCTCTGGAAATGGATTTCTGGAACAAGAAGCGCTCCGTCTGCATCAAAGGCTAAAGCCGTATCGACGCATTCAACTGCATCTGCGTGGACGGATGAAACAGTCGATGGAAGAACACCACGAGATTCTGAAGGCGCTGTCAGATGGAAATGGGTGCAACGCTGCTGCCGCCCTGCGGGGGCATGTCGCGATCCAGGGCGAAAAATTCCATCACCTGATGGCAAGCCTGAAAGAAAAAGAATAGCACGACACATCGACGTGCATACGCAGGTGCAGGTTCGGGGCTTGGTCGGGAGCGGTGACCTCAACGAGCAGTCAGATTCGAGCGCAAAGACTAGGTCCTCCTGCGCGGAGATTGCATTCCCTGTAGCCCTAAAGCGACGCGGTAATGACGGGGCTCGCCCTGTCGGCGCAGTCGCACCGATTTTCCAGTGAAATCACCTTCCTTTGTTTCCAAAGGCACCGTGAAACGCGACTAAATCAACAGAATGTAACAAAAAATAGGTTTTTCTGGCGGTTTCGTGGCCTTGAGTGATCGACTGGCATAAAATATCTTATGTCTACTCAACAAGAGAACAAGAAATGTCAAAGCACGAGCAGGAAATCCTCAACATCGTTAATCTACGCGGAACCGTTACCGTGACTGAGGTGGCGCAGATTCTTGATGTATCGGATCAAACGATCAGACGATCGGTCAGGCCGTTGGAAGAGCAGGGGGATCTGAAGAAGGTTCATGGCGCTTTGGTCAGTACGCAGAACGTAAATGACCCGCCTTTTCTGTCTCGAATGAACAAGAACAGGGCAGCGAAGGTCGCGATAGCAAACAAGGTTGTCGACCTTGTCGAAAATGGCAGTTCGCTTGCGATTGATACCGGGTCGACCTCGAGCTTCATTGCGCAGGCCCTGCGCCGACGCAAGAACCTGAGTATCGTGACCAATTCGGTCTTTGTGGCAAGTACACTTTCCATGATTGATGGCAATCGGGTTTTCATGGCAGGCACGCAACTTCGAAACCATGATGGCGCCGCGTTTGACAAGGCGGCATTCGATGTGATTGCCAGCTTTTCGGTTGATTATTCAATTCTGTCAGCATCGGGTATCGAGCCGAGACTGGGGTTTTTGGGGTATGAGCAATGCGAGGTAGATATTGCAAGGGCAATGATCGGTATTTCAAGGCGCACCATCATGGCCGTAGACAAATCAAAGTTTGTCGTGGATGGGCACGTTCCGCCTTTGCGTCTGCCGAAACTCCGCTCTGATGATATTATCGTATCCGATGCAGTGCCCGATCCCCAGTTTGACGAGATTTTTGGCGGGATAAATCTGGTAGTCGCGAGCAACAACTTCGCGACATGATCGGCGACAGATGGAAGCAGTACGCCAGAGGTTCTCGGTCGCAATTGCGGGTATAGGCGGACGGGGCGAAATGCGTTTGACCAACCGCGCTCACATCTTGCACATGTTATACCAACCATTCCTTCGGGGAGTTCTGATCGAACGCGCCCTGTCAATGCGCCACGTCGGCGTGTTGGTGCGGCTGATGGTCGATAAATCGCCCGGTTTCCAAAACATTTTGCAATGCAGTGTGGCAGCCCGTAGGGGAATCGAACCCCTCTTTCCAGGTTGAAAACCTGGCGTCCTAACCGATAGACGAACGGGCCAGCGTTGGCGTGAGCCGTTTCCTAGGCAAATCCGGTTTCATGTGCAAGAGGAAAGTTGCCTCGTGGTCGCAGCAATTTGCATTCGGAGGGCAACGGAGCCTTTGGCGGGGCGGCGGCGGCGATCAACCGGGCTGTGCGGCGTCTTCCAGCCTTAGTTGCGCGCTTTCGCGGCCTTGCCAGCGGTTGATTTCGAGCCGCCCGGCAAGGTGGAAACGCGCCCCTCCGTGGGCCTCCAGTGCAGGGCCGAGTGGGCCGTCGAACGCGCCAAAGCTGATTGCGTCCAGCTGTGGGCCCGTACCGTCACCAAAGCGCAGTTTCAGGTGCCGTTCACCGACGCGCTTGGCAAATGTGATCCGCATGTCGGCAAACGCATAGCGCGGCGCAGGTGCGCTGGCCCCGAACGGACCGGCGGCATCGACCTGTGTGATCAACTCTGGCGTTGCGGCGCCCGGCATCATCAGCCCATCCAAGGCGAGGTCGGCAGCACCTGCGCGGTCGGCGCCCTGACGCGCCAGCAAATCAGACAGCCGGTCCATGGCCGCTTGCAACTGGTCGCGCGCGACGGTCAACCCGGCGGCCATCTTGTGTCCGCCACCTTTGATCAGCAATCCTTCGGCAGCCAGTCGCTGAATGCAGGCTCCCAGATCGACGCCGCTGATTGAACGACCGGACCCCTTGCCAATCTCACCATCGAAACCGATGACGATGGCGGGGCGGTTGGCAGCCTCCTTGAGGCGGCTTGCGACGATGCCGACGACGCCGGGGTGCCAACCCTCCCCGGAGGCCCACACCAATGGGGCGTCGAGCCCTCGTGTTTCGGCCTGATCGAGGGCTGCGGCCTGTACGGCGGCTTCGATTTCGCGCCGCTCTGTGTTCAATTGATCGAGCCGTTCGGCCATTGCGCGGGCTTCTGCGGGATTGGTGCTTGCCAGTAGGCGCGCGCCCAGATCGGCCTTGCCGATACGTCCCCCCGCGTTTACGCGCGGGCCCAGCAAATAACCCAGATGATAGGCGGCGGGGGCAGTGTCCAGCCGTGCCACATCTGCAAGGGCCACCAGACCGGGTCGATTGCGCCGCGCCATGATGCGCAGGCCTTGCCGCACGAACGCGCGATTGACCCCAATCAGGGGGGCGACATCCGCGACCGTGGCCAATGCCACCAAATCAAGCATTGCCATCAGGTCAGGCCCGGCTTTGCCTGCTTCACGCAGTTGCCGCCCGGCCTCGACCAAGGCGAGGAACACGACGGCTGCGGCACACAGATGCGCCAGATCGCCGGTTTCGTCTTGTCGGTTGGGGTTAACGACGGCCAGTGCCTCAGGCAGCGTTTCTGCGCCAAGGTGATGGTCGAGAATGATCACATCGGCGTCTTTGGCGGCTGCTACGGGGCCGTGGCTCAGCGTTCCGCAATCCACGCAGACAATCAGGTCATGCTCTTTGGCGAGCGCGGCCATTGCCTCGTCATTGGGACCGTATCCTTCATCTATACGGTCCGGGACATAGAGTGTTGCGGTGCGCCCCATCTGCCCTAGCCAGTCGAGCAGCAATGCCGCAGAACTGCCGCCATCGACGTCGTAATCGGCGAATATGGCAATCCGCTCGGACGCAGCCACCGCTGACAGCAGGCGTGTGGCTGCGCGCTCCATATCCTTCAGGCTACGGGGATCGGGCAGGAGATCGCGCAATTGCGGTGCGAGAAAGCTCTCGGCGCCTACGACATCCACACCACGTCGCGCCAGTATCTGACAGAGCGGACGGGGCAGGGCGGTCTGCTGTGCCAGCGCCTCGGCCTGCCGATCCATTTCTACCGAGGGGCCGACCCAACGCCGACCAGTCAGAGAGTGCGCAACGTTCAGAAATGTTGGCACTATCCTGTCCTTTGGTTGGGCAAAACGCTTTGTCGGGCAGAGAGGCTCAGGCGATGGGATTGCGGTAGAGCATCCGGCGCACCGAGCCGGTTTTAGACCGCATCAGCACGGTTTCGGTTTCTACATATTCCTGGCGTCGCTTTATCCCGGCGACGAGCGAGCCATCGGTAACGCCGGTTGCGGCGAAGATCACATCGCGCGTGACCATCTCATCGCGACTGTAGACGCGATCGAAATCGGTGATGCCTGCCTTGGTCGCGCGACCGCGCTCATCGTCGTTGCGGAACAACAGCCGTCCCCAGATTTGGCCGCCCATACACTTTAGTGCAGACGCAGCCAGCACGCCCTCGGGTGCGCCGCCTGAACCCATGTACATGTCGATACCCGTCAGGCGTGCCTCGGCACAATGGATCACGCCGGCCACATCTCCGTCGGGGATCAGGTAAACGGCGGCTCCCGTACTGCGCAACTCGGCAATGGTGTCCTCGTGGCGCGGGCGTTCGAGCACGCAAACGGTGATTTCAGAGGGGGCACAGCCCTTGGCCTTGGCCAGTGCTTCGACCCGCTCGCGCGGGGACATGTCCAGCGATACGACGTCCTTGGGGTAGCCCGGCCCGATGGCCAGTTTGTCCATGTAGACGTCGGGTGCGTGCAACAGACTGCCACGGGGGGCCATTGCAATCACGGTGAGGGCGTTCGGCATGGCCTTGGCCGTCAATGTCGTGCCTTCCAGCGGGTCGAGGGCGATATCGACGCCGGGGCCGTCGCCGCTGCCCACTTCCTCACCGATATAGAGCATCGGCGCCTCGTCGCGTTCTCCCTCGCCGATGACGACGACACCCTTGATCGCCAGCCTGTTCAGCTGTTCGCGCATCGCGTTCACGGCGGCCTGATCCGCAGCCTTTTCGTCGCCGCGCCCGATCAGGTCGGCGCAGGCCAATGCGGCGGCCTCGGAAACGCGGGCCAGCCCGAGCGATAGCATGCGGTCGTTGAAATCGGTTTCAGCGGTCATTCGAAGTGTTCCTTATCGGGGTTCGGGGCGTACGCGCGCAGGCGCAATCAGCTTTATCGGCACAAATCAGGTCGCACAAGGGTGGGTCAGACGCTCTCGATCCGCAGGGCCACTGGTTCGGCTGTCATCACGTCCAGCCGCGACATTGTTTCTAACGCAGAATCAAGTGCGGCGCGCGTCGTCTTGTGCGTCACGATCAGTACAGGCGCAGTGCTGTCGTCGTGCTGGTACTGGCGCATGCGGTCGATCGACACGCCGGCCTCGCCCAGCACTGCGGCAACTTTGGCCAGCGTGCCGGGTTTGTCCTCCAGACCCAGCCGCAGGTAATATGGGGCAGGCATCACGGCGCGGGCCGGCTTGGCGCATTCCAGCTCGGCGGCGGGGCGGCCAAAGACAGGCATGCGGAAGCCGCGCGCGATATCCATCACGTCGCCCATCACGGCGCTGGCCGTTGGCCCCATGCCGGCACCTGGGCCGCGCAATACGATCTGTTCCACGTTGTCGCCTTCTAGAACGCACATGTTGGTGCCACCCTCCAACTGTCCCAAGGGGCTGTTGTCGGGAACCAAACATGGCGACATGCGCTGTTCCAGTCCACGGCCGGTCATCTGGCAGACACCCAAGAGTTTGATCCGATAGCCCATGTCGGCGGCGTGGTGGATGTCCTGAATGGTGATCTTTTCGATCCCTTCCAGTTCGACCGCGTCGAAATTGACCTGCGTGCCAAAGGCGATGGCAGCCAGCAGCGACAGCTTGTGTCCTGCATCAATACCGCCGACGTCAAGTGTTGGATCGGCCTCAAGATAACCCAATTGGTTCGCTTCCTCGAAGACCTCTGCATAGGGCAGGCCCGCGGATTGCATGCGCGTCAGGATGTAGTTGCATGTACCGTTCATCACACCCATGACCCGGGTGATGTCGTTGCCCGCCAACCCTTCGCTCAGGGCCTTTATCACCGGAATACCGCCTGCAACGGCGGCCTCGAAACGGATCACGCGACCCGCGGCCTCGGCTGAGAGCGCGAGTTCGTGACCATGATGAGCCAGCAACGCCTTGTTCGCGGTGACCACATCCTTGCCCGCATTAATCGCGGCTTCGGTCGCGTCCTTGGCGGCGCCTTCGGAGCCACCCATCAACTCGACGAACACATCGACGTCGTCGCGCTGCGCGAGGGCAACAGGGTCGTTCTCCCACGCGTAATCCGACAGGTTCACACCGCGATCTTTGTCTTTGGTGCGCGCAGAAACAGCGGTGATCTGGATCGGTCGCCCGGCGCGGGCGGCCAGCAGGTTGGCCTTCTGCCGGATGATCTTGACCGTTCCGACACCGACCGTGCCTAAACCAGCGATTCCGAGGCGCAGTGGGTCAGTCATGTGGTTGTCTCCGCTGAAAAATAGGCCTTGCGCGCGATGTACATGGATCGCCGCGTCCATGCAACGCGGGTTTTGATAGCGTTGTCAGGAGGCAATCCCGCCTTGCATCCGCGCCCGCGTGTCTTGGTCAATCACTGTGCGGCGCAGTCGGGCGGCGCGTGATTTCAACCGTGCTACCCGCGATTCCATCGTTTGCGCAGCGTCGGGCGCAATGCGCCCTGTTCCAGTCCGAATATCGAGCGTGTCGAGGGGGACAAGGTCAGGATAGGGCGCATCACGGATGTCGTCGCTGACCGCGGCATCCAGTTCGGGAAACTGGCTGCACGATGCAAGGGCTGCCATCAGGATCAACGCATAGGGCAGGGCGGCGGGCGCAAGGCGCATAGGATAGGTTCCGATCATGGCCCCGGATCAGGGCGGTGTGGGTATGTCTTGCCATTCTTTTGCATGTCTGGGCAAGCGGGGGCTTTGATCTGAACAAATGTTCAGTTAAATTCGGCGCATGGCCCGCACCCAAGGTTCCCATTCTGGCACGACGCGTCCGCGTGTACGTGCCGCCGCCTTGCGGCTATTCGCGCAGCACGGCTACGCGGCGGTTTCGATGCGCAAGATCGCGGCCGAAGTAGGGGTGCAGGCAGGGGCGCTCTATAACTATACGCCTGACAAGCAGAGCCTGCTTTTCGACCTGATGCAAAGCCATATGTATGAACTGCTCGGGGCGTGGGCCGATGTGCCGGGGCGGTGTACGCCTCTGGAGGCATTAGAGGCATTTACCCGATTTCACATTCGTTTCCATTCGCGACGACCCGATGACGTGTTTGTTTCCTACATGGAACTGCGCAATCTTGAGCCGGGCAATTTCGGTGTGATCGAGGCGTTGCGCCGGGATTACGAGGAACAACTGGAAACGATCATTCGGGACGGAATCGCCAGCGGCGATTTTGTAGCGGCAGAGCCGAAAGTCGCGGCAATGGCTGTGATTGCCATGTTGAATGGGGTGAACACATGGTTCCGCGAGGCCGGGCGGTTGAGTTTGGAAGACGTCGAAGCACTCTATTGGGAGATGGTGCGCAAAGCCGTGTCGGTGTGAGCCTTCTATGCGCTAGGCCCGAAGAGCATGCCAAAGGGTCCAACTAAACCGGGCTTAGGTCGCGAAAATAGTCGACACGTCGCAAACCGCACGTCAGCTTGGCCGGAGTGAATCGCTTTGAGGCAGGACAGGCACATATGAAAATCGGATTTATCGGACTCGGCAATGTTGGTGGCAAACTGTCGGGCAGCCTGCTGCGCAATGGCGTGGATTTGGTCGTGCACGACCTCGACACAGATCTGGTCGCGCGGTTCGTGGATCGGGGTGCAGCGGCGGGCGGCAGCCCGGCGCAGATGATGGCGATGTGCGATGCTGTGATCACCTGCCTGCCCAGTCCGGCCGCAAGCGATGCGGTTATGCAGGAGATGCTGCCCGAGATCGGTCCGGGCAAAGTCTGGATGGAGATGTCCACCACTGACGCGGGCGAGGTCAAGCGACTGGGTGATGAGGTGATCGCGCGTGGCGGCGCGGCAGTGGATTGCCCTGTCTCGGGTGGATGCCATCGCGCCGACACGGGCAATATCAGTATTTACGCGGGCTGTGATCGTGCCACGTTCGAACGAATCCTGCCCATTCTGACCATCATGGGGCGCCGGGTGCTGCATACCGGCGATCTGGGCAGTGCCAGCGTGCTGAAGGTGATGACCAACTATCTGGCCACAGCCAACCTTCTGACGCTCTGCGAGGCGTTGACCGTGATGAAGGCCGCCGGGCTGGACATGGGCACCACCTATGAGGCGATCAAGATATCGTCGGGCACCTCGTTCGTGCACGAAACCGAGAGCCAGTTGATCCTGTCGGGATCACGGGACGTGAATTTCACCATGGATTTGGTGCAAAAGGATATCGGCCTGTTCCAGAAACTGGCGGACAAGCATGATGTCCCGCTGGAAATCTCACCGCTGATCATCGAAATCATGTCCGACGGGCAACGACGTTATGGCGAGCGGGCGCAGTCTGACCAAATCATACAGCGACTGGAAGAGGCGACAGGACTGGACATTCGGGCCCCCGGTTTTCCGACCGAGTTGATCGACGATGAGCCCGAAGAACGCGGGGCTGAAGTGGTTCTGCGCGGGTAGCGTCCATTGAAAATCAGAAGTGTTTTGGCGTCAGCCGCAACGCCACAGATGCATGATATCGTCACCTACCGGCTGTACGGATTCCAGTGTGAATCTGTGTGCCTCTTCCAAGCGCGCGATCCCCAACGCACCGATGCCGGGTAACCCTTCTGCGCCAATGGTAAGCCCGGCAGTGAACCCCACCAGCCGGTCAACCAGCCCAGTACTCAGCAGTGACGCGGCCAGCGCGCCGCCACCTTCGCAGAACACCCGGGTCAACCCTGCATCGCCAAGGCCACGCAGCACTGATGCCATGTCAAGCTGACGACCGATCAGGTCGCAACGCAACAGTCGTGCGCCAAGGCTAGTCCATGCGTCGATCAATGCGGCATCGGCATCTGGGCCATGACAGAGCCAAACAGGCACGTCGCGTGCGGTGCGGGCCAGTTGGGACATTAGCGGAATGTCTAGGCGGCGTGATACCACCACGCGCACTGGCTGATGTGTAACGCCTATGTCTCGGACCGTCAGGCCGGGGTCATCCGCTCGCGCTGTTCCAGCGCCTACCATGACCGCATCGTGGCGCGCGCGCAGACCGTGAACGGCGCGCCGCGCCGCTGGCCCGGTGATCCACTGGCTATGCCCGCTGGCTGTGGCAATCCGTCCGTCAAAGGAGGTGGCGAGTTTCAACGTCACTTCGGGCCGGCCCAGTTCGGTGCGGCAAAGGAAACCCGCCAGATCACGGCCTGCCTGATCGGTCATTATGCCGGTTGTGACCTCGATATCCGCTGCGCGCAGCCTGTCGAATCCGCGTCCCGACACGCGTGGATCACTGTCGGCAAAAGGGGCCACGACCCGCGCGATCCCTGCGGCAATCAGCGCGTCAGTGCAGGGGGGGTAACGCCATGGTGCGAGCAGGGCTCTAATGTCACATAGGCAGTGGCACCCTGCGCCGCACTGCCTGCCTGATCCAGCGCCTGTGGTTCGGCATGAGGTCGACCGCCCGGCGCGGTCCAGCCACGACCCACGACGCGACCAGCGGATACGATCACGCAACCGACAGCAGGATTGGGCCAGGTATTACCCTGACCCCTGCGGCCCAGCATCAGGGCCATGCGCATATAGCGGATGTCGTGTTGGCTCACGCGCCTTGCTTGTCTTCACCGCCCGCGGCATCAGGGCGCAATTCGCTGACGAATTTGTCGAAATCATCCGCCGCCTGAAAATTCTTGTAGACGCTGGCAAAGCGGACATAGGCGACTGTATCGATCCGAGCGAGACTCTCCATCACGATTTCACCGACGGTTTTGGACGGGATATCTGTCTCGCCCATGCTTTCCAGTCTGCGAACGATGCCGGAAATCATCTGCTCGACGCGTTCGGGCTCAACCGGGCGTTTCTGTAGCGCGATACGAATGGATCGTTCTAGTTTGTCCCGGTCGAAATCCTCGCGCCGACCGTTGGTTTTGACCACGACCAGATCTCGCAACTGCACCCGTTCGTAGGTGGTGAACCGGCCGCCACATCCGGGGCAAAACCGTCTGCGCCGGATCGAGACATGCTCTTCGGCGGGACGGGAATCTTTTACCTGAGTTTCGATATTTCCGCAAAACGGGCAACGCATAGGCGTGTCCTTTTCTCTTCTCTGCCTCTTGGATGATGGGTCTGATGCCCAAGTTATCCACAGCCACTATAGGGGAGCCGCTAGGTTTTGGGTAGATGCAATTTTATGCCCCAAGATAGGCGTTCAGAGGATGGATCGCGCGCGGAAAAGGTGTGCGTCGCGCTCGGGGTCAATCGATAAAGCTATCGAGTAGCAGGTGGGCCGCCACGTGTCGTTGGTGCGGTGCATTTCGGTGCTCAAACAGGTAAATACCCTGCCACGTGCCGAGCCGCAGATGCCCATTCTGAACTGGTATGCTCAGGCTCACGGGCAGCACTGCCGCCTTGATGTGCGCTGGCATGTCGTCTGGACCCTCGTAGGTATGCGTGAGATATGACATCGCAGGATCGGTTGTCGGCGGGACCAGCCGTTCGAAATATGCGCGCAGATCGGTCTGCACCTCTGGATCGGCGTTTTCCTGAATAATTAACGAACAGGATGTATGTTGTACGAGGAGGGTCAGTAGCCCATCACCGCTGACCCACTCAGCTATTTCACGAGTGAATTCATATAGGCCCGGTCCACGGGTCGCGATGGAAAAGCTTGTGTGCATGGCCCAAATCTGGACCACGTAAGCGGGACGTTCAAGCGTCGATCACGCACACCGTTTCAGCATCGTCGGCCATGCCAAAGAGATCCGGTACCCATGTGCCATCGTCTGTGTAAACGGCGCGTTCCTCAAGTTGGGACAGGGTCTGGCGGCATTCGGCCAATTCATCCGCAGCCACGCGGATTTCGATGATGTTCGGTTCGAACATCCCGGTTTCATCGTCAGCGATGGCCCAACCGGCCAAGGGCAGGCACAGCATTAAAATAGCAGCAAAGCGTGACATTGTATTCTCCCATTGTCTTACCCATACAACGGCGCTGGTAAGCAAAAGGTTTCATGTCCATGGGCAAATACTGCGTGAAAGGCTAAAATTCCTGCTAAACCCGCCCTTTAAGCCTGCGATATCAGCCAGCCCGATAGCGATGATTTCACAGAGTCCCGGCAAACGCGCAGCAGTGCAAGGACGAGCGATCCTTCATCATCGGCCATCTCGATCGAGCTGCTGTGCGCTCAACGTGAACAGCGCGACATCATCAGACCAAGGGTTTCCAACTCAAAAAGATAATCTTCAAATACCGGTAGAAGGCGGTCTTGGAGTTCTGCCATCTTCAGAAACTGCGCACGTTCTTTACCAGTGAATTCCAGTCCAATCTTGCGGTAATCCAATTTTTGCATGGAAATGAACATGCCGGAAAACCCTTGGCTCGCTTGGCTGACAGGACCAGAGAGCGCCGCGCAATTGGCCTTTTGCTGGGCATTTGCGCCAGCGGCGATCATTACACCAAGAAAACAGGCGGCAACCAATATACGCATTTTCGATTCTCCAAGGCGGCACTCCCCAGCGGCGCGCCGTGCTTTGCGATCATAGGAAGACTACTCAGGGTTGCAAGCTGCCTGACTAACTCACTGATCCAGAAAACTCCGCAACTTGCGCGACCGCGACGGGTGCTTGAGCTTGCGCAGGGCCTTGGCCTCGATCTGGCGGATACGTTCGCGGGTGACGCTGAACTGCTGGCCGACTTCCTCTAGGGTATGGTCGGTGTTCATCCCGATGCCAAAGCGCATGCGCAACACCCGTTCCTCACGTGGGGTGAGGGACGACAGGACGCGCGTGGTGGTTTCCTTCAGGTTGTCCTGAATGGCGCTGTCCAGCGGCAGAACCGCGTTCTTGTCCTCGATGAAATCGCCAAGCTGGCTGTCTTCTTCGTCGCCGATAGGCGTTTCCAGCGAAATAGGTTCCTTGGCGATCTTCATCACCTTGCGGACCTTCTCCAGCGGCATTTGCAGCTTTTCTGCCAACTCCTCTGGTGTCGGTTCGCGGCCAATCTCGTGCAGCATCTGGCGCCCGGTGCGGACCAGTTTGTTGATCGTTTCGATCATATGGACCGGAATACGGATGGTGCGGGCCTGATCGGCGATGGAGCGCGTGATCGCCTGACGGATCCACCATGTCGCATAGGTCGAGAACTTGTAGCCGCGGCGATACTCGAACTTGTCCACGGCTTTCATCAGGCCGATGTTGCCCTCTTGAATCAGATCGAGGAATTGCAGACCGCGGTTGGTGTATTTCTTAGCGATCGAAATGACGAGACGCAGGTTGGCTTCGACCATTTCCTTCTTGGCCAGCCGCGCTTCGCTCTCGCCTTTTTGGACTTGATTCACGATGCGGCGGAATTCGGGGATATCAAGGCCGACATACTGCCCGACCTGTGCCATGTCGGCGCGCAACTCTGCCACTTTCTCGGGCGAGCGTTCCATGAACATCTGCCAGCCGCGCCCGGATTTGGCTGCCATATCTTCCAACCAAGTGGGGTCAAGCTCGCGTCCGCGGTATTCGTCGATGAACTCGCGACGGTTGATGCGCGCCTGATCGGCCAGTTTCACCATCGCCGAGTCAATCATCATGATCCGGTGATTGATACCATAAAGCTGGTCAATCAATGCCTCGATCCGATTGTTATGCAGGTGCAGAGAGTTCACCAACTCGACAATCTCGGAGCGCAGGACCTGATAGGTGTCTTCTTGTTTGGACGAAAACGAGCCGTCCTCATTCAACGTCGCCGAAATGCGGCTGTCCTGCATCTCGCTCAGCTTGATATAGTCATCGGCGATGCGATCAAGCGTCTCCAGCACGGCAGGCTTCAGCGCAGCTTCCATCGCGGCGAGGCTCATGTTGGCCTGTTCGTCCTCATCGTCGTCATCGTCATCGGCGATAGGATTGCCATCAGCGTCGAGTTCCTGCGTGTCGCCCTCGGCTTTGGGGGTGCTGGTCGAGGATGGCGGGGCCGACACATTGGCGGCCTCGACCACCGGTTCGCCATCGTCGCCCATCTGGTTGCCAAACGTCGTTTCCAGATCGATCACATCGCGCAGCAGGATATCCTCGCCCAGAAGTTCGTCGCGCCAGATGGTGATTGCCTGAAAGGTCAGCGGGCTTTCGCACAGGCCCGCGATCATGGTGTTGCGGCCGGCCTCGATACGTTTGGCGATGGCAATCTCGCCTTCGCGGCTGAGCAACTCAACACTGCCCATCTCGCGCAGATACATGCGCACCGGATCATCAGTGCGGTCGAGTTTCTCTTCCTTACCAGAGCCGAGAACGATCTCGCCCCGCTTGCCGGTTTCGGCGAGAGCAGTTGATCTCTGCTCTTCTTCCTCGACTTCATCGGCTTCGATGATGTTGATGCCCATCTCGGACAGCATCGACATGACGTCTTCGATCTGCTCCGAGTTGACCTGATCCGGCGGCAGCGCCTTGTTCAACTGGTCATAGGTGATGAAGCCTTTTTCCCGTGCCTCCGCGATCATTTTCTTGATCGCAGCCTGACTCATGTCCAAGGACATTTCGGCGTCCTGATCGTCTGGCTTCTGGTCGTCGTTGTCCTTGGCGGCCATAAAATTCTCCTGAGAGCTGAGGCGCGGGTGATTCGCTAGAAACGAATCATCAGTTTCGTGTACTGATTCGCAACCCGTTTACCCTGTTTTTGTTAAGTATTATTCCCCAAGTGACCTCAACGGCGCGTTTTGGAGAAGCTGATCTTGTCCAGAAGTGCATCAAATTCCTCGCGCTCACCACGATTGATTCGCGCGCCGTTCTCGGCGAAGTCATATTCAGCCTTGTCTTCGTGCTGGCTGCGCACGGCCCGGTTGCGTGCTTCTGCGGCTTGTCCCAGGCGCCATGTCACGGCCTCATCGGCAAGACCCATCATATCTTCTGCCGCGTCCACGATTTCGGCCTTCAAGCCACGTGTCGCGGCAATTTTGGCCAGTTCCTCGGCAACTGTCATCTGGGCAAGCTCGGCGTTGCCGGGTTGGCGCACTGGCGGTGTTATGGCGACATGGGGCAGTGTCATCAACTTTTCAAGGGTGTCGGACCCCAGAGACCGGTCTATTTCAGCGCGAAGGGTATCGCTGCCATTTGCGGCATGATGCAACAGCAGGTCGCGTAGTTGTGCGTGTAGTGGGTCGCGGCATTCCAGATGTTCAAGCGGGGTTTCGAACTGGGTGCAGATTTCAGGTGTCGCCACCAGAGACGCAAGGATCACGGCCTCACGCATATGGTCTTGTGCGCGGTTGCCGGACGTGGCCAACATGGAGGATTTTGTGCTGGCGCGGGCGGACATTTCGGGTTTTGTCCAGCGGGGATCGCCATTTTTCCGCGGGCCTTTGCGCGGCGAAAACAGTTGCCAACGCAAATCTTTGATCGCTTGACCGTAATGGGTGCGGATCGAAGGATCACGGATCAGTTTGATTTTCTCTCGCAGGACCTTGTCCAGCGCGGCCTTGCGCTCGGGGCTGTCGAAAACCCGCCCTTCGGTCTCGCGCTGCCACAACAGTTGCACCATCGGCAGCGCGCCTTCCAGCAGCTTTTGCACAGCGCCCTTGCCTTCGGCGCGCAGAATGTCATCGGGATCCTTGCCTTCGGGCATCAGGGCAAAGCGCAGGGATTTGCCCGCCTCCAGCAATGGCAGTGCCAGATCAATCACCCGATGCGCGGCGGCCAGTCCGGCGCGATCCCCGTCCAGCGCCATGATCGGTTCATCCGTGACGCGCCACAGCAACTGTAACTGGTTATCGGTAATGGCTGTGCCCAGAGGGGCCACAGCCGCGCCAAAGCCAGCCTGAGATAGTGCGATCACGTCCATGTAACCTTCGGCCACGATCAGCGGCGCGCCTTTACCCGTAGCTTCGCGGGCGGGCGCATAATTGTACAGGGTACGAGATTTGTCGAAAAGCTCGGTTTCGGGCGAATTGAGGTACTTGGCGTTGTCGTTTGGGTCCATCGCGCGTCCGCCGAACGCGATGCAGCGCCCGCGTGCATCACGGATCGGAAACATGATGCGGTTGCGGAACACATCATAGGGCTTGCCGCCCTTGGTGCTGGGGCGGGCGAGGCCGCACTCCATGATCAACTCGGGTGTCGTGCCTTTCCCGGTCAGGTGGTCCCAGAGGTTCTGCCAGCCATCCGGCGCAAAACCGATTTCGAACTGGTCCTGTGTGGCGGCGTCCAGTCCACGCTGGTCCAGATACGCGCGCGCTGCCGCCCCGGCACCCGTTTTCAACGCGAGGCGGAAATACTGCACAGCGTGTTCCATCACCTCGATGAGTTGGGTGCGCTTGTCCGCCTTGGCCTGAGCCTGCGGGTCGCGTTCGGGCATGGGCATGCCTGCCTCACCTGCCAGAATGCGCACTGCGTCGATAAATTCAACGTTCTCGGTTTCGCGGACAAAGCTGATCGCGTCGCCCTTGGCGTGACACCCAAAGCAGTAATAGAACCCCTTTTGATCATCCACGTGAAAACTGGCGGTTTTCTCGTGGTGGAACGGGCAGGGGGCCCACATATCGCCTTTGCCGGGATTCGACTTTCGATTGTCCCACATCACCTTGCGTCCGACCACATGGGTCAGCGAGGTACGCGTACGCAATTCATCTAGGAAACCGGGGGGCAAAGACATTGCACTAATATGGGCTGAGTCGGCGCCATAGCCAAGATGGGCTGCGATTAGATAAGTCGCGTGGTGTGATCGCGGAACTGCCGCGCACCCTACGGGGTCGTCATTGTGACTCAGTTATGCGCCAGACATGCCTTTTCAAACGCGGTGGCCGCTTCATCAGTGAGTTGATCCTCGGGCAGGGTGTAAACCCATTCGACCAGCATTGGCACTGCCGCGTCATATTTCTCTTCGATCCCACCCTCGTCAGAAGTCAGGAAATCTGTGGCGCCTTCTTGTGTATTGCCGCCGTTGCGCTCGCCGACAGCGCGCGAAACGATGCCGGCCGTGGCGGCGCAATTGGCTGCCTTATCATCTGTGGCATAGGCACTTGCGGGCACCAAGAGAACGAGCGAGACGATGGCGGCGGTGCGGAACATGGCGATACCCTGACTGGTGTGGCGTTTCAGGCTACCATCCTGTCAGACCCCTGCACGGGCCGCAACGCCCTGCATCGCAGTTTTCAGATCATGGGCGAGTGTCTGCGCAAAAGCGCGAAAGACCATGATCTGCCAACTTTGCGCGCCGATGCGTGTCAGTGAGGCGTTCATGTGCATCAGGTCGGTGCGTGCCGTGTGCCCGGTCCTGAAATGCCTGTCACGCAGATCAAGAGGGACCAGCCGTGCCAGCACATTCGCTGCCCCCGGCCCGGTCAGGCGGACCACAGCCCAACCGTCGGACTGATCAGTGAGCGCCGCGTGATCGACGAGTACCGGATCAGGTGCAGGACCAATCAGCAACGCCTGACGCTGGCCGAACCAAACCGCGCGGTTGCCTTCCTTGCCGGTTGTACGGTTCGGCGCGGGAAACGCCATCCCATGCGCTGCCTTCAGCGACGCGGATGCCGCATCATCCTTGCCCTTATAGGGGCTGATCGACGTGATCGTTCCCACGTGTGCTTCGGACAGGACAAGATCACCGATTTCGATCGGCAATAAACCCTGACAGGGTGTTTTGGCGATAAGCTCAGTCACGAGTATGGCCTCCATCCGGGTCGAATTGAACGGGGTCCTGCACTTTGACCAAGGTTTCGACGCCGCGCAGATGATCGACCATGCGCACCACCTCGCCATGTCGGTCAAGGCCATCGCGGAGGAACCCAAGCCCCAGAAAACAGCCGAATGTCGGTGAGAACCCGACAGAGGTGATGTAACCCTGATCATGGCTGCGCACGGCATCGTCCCCCTGATTGAACAGATGCGCGCCGCTGGTCAGTTCCTTGACCGCTCCAACCGGCGTCAAACCGACCAGTTGCTCGCGCCCGTCCTCGATCAATCCGGGGCGCGCTGCCGCCGCCTTGCCGATGCAATCCTTTTTGGCGCTGATCATCCGGGCCATACCGATGTCGCCCGCCGTGATGCGCCCGTGGATTTCTGCATGGGTGATGAACCCCTTTTCGATGCGCAGAACATTCAGGGCCTCCATCCCGTAGGGGCCGCCGTCCAGTGCCTCGGCGCGGGTCAGCAGATCGCGAAACAGGGCGTCGCCATAACGTGCCGGAACAGCCAGCTCATAGCCGTGCTCTCCCGAGAACGAAATGCGGAAGAGACGCGCGCTGATATCGCCCAGAGCGACCCGACCGCATCCCATGAATGGCAGTTCGGGATTTTCTGCGCCCAGAAGATCGTCCAGCAGGGTGCGGGATTTCGGCCCGGCGATGGCAAATTGTGCCCATTGTTCGGTCACCGACATGATCCGCACATCCAGATGCGGAACAAGGCATTGATGCACGAATTCCAGATGTCGCATCACCTGTCCCGCCGCCGCCGTCGTGGTGGTTAGCAAATAGTGTGCCTGACCCATCCGCGCGCATGTGCCATCGTCCATGACATGGCCATCCTCACGCAGCATCAGCCCATAACGCACGTGCCCCACGTTTAGCGTCGACATCCTGTTGGTGTAGACCAAATCAAGCAGCATGGCGGCATCGGGCCCCTGAATGTCGATCTTGCCCAAGGTCGAGACATCGGCCACCCCAACCGCACCGCGCACCATGTTCACTTCGCGGTCACAGGATTGCCGCCAATGAGTCTCGCCTTTCTGAGGGAAGTAGCTGGGCCGATACCATAAACCCGCTTCGACCATCGGCGCGTTGCGCTCGACCGTCGCGACGTGGCTGGTCATAAAACGTTCCGGAGCGAACCCCTTACCCTGCGCGCCTGACCCCATCGCGGCGATTGCGACAGGCACATAAGGAGGGCGGAATGTGGTTGTGCCCGTTTCTGGAATACCGCGCCCGGTGGCGTCGGCCAGCACCGCGAGGGCGGCCACGTTGGAACTCTTGCCCTGATCCGTGGCCATACCCTGGGTGGTGTAACGTTTCATATGCTCGACCGAGCGGAAATTTTCGGTGGCGGCCTGTTTCACGTCCTTGACCGTCACATCGTTCTGGAAATCCAGCCATGCGCGCCCTTTGCCCGG
The DNA here is from genome assembly GCF_025639885.1 of Roseovarius pelagicus. Taxonomy (NCBI): domain Bacteria; kingdom Pseudomonadati; phylum Pseudomonadota; class Alphaproteobacteria; order Rhodobacterales; family Roseobacteraceae; genus Roseovarius; species Roseovarius pelagicus. The sequence continues at coordinate 3,357,765 of NZ_CP106738.1, forward strand.
CACGGCCCAGAGTGGGGTGATGTCATAGGTGCTGTCTTCGGCCTTGGGGATGTCGATCTGCGGCGCCTTCAGCCCCAACTCCACCAGCACCTCTGCCGCTGCCGTTGCGCCGCTTTCCAGACAGGCGCGAGTCGAGAAATCGCCCCGGCATGCGCCGGCCGTGATCATCCCCGGTATGGCCCCGTCGGTGGGCACAAAGGCGGCAATGTCCGGGTTCCAGACCGGTCGTCCGTTCATGTGGCAGGTCAAATGCACTGCCGGGTTCCAGCCGCCCGACATCGCGAGGCATTCGGTCTGCACCTTGTCCATACCAGATGCGCGACTGATGGTGATGGCCTCCAGCCCCTTTCTGCCCTCGGCATTGCATACCTGCGCACCTGCGTAGAACGGCACGTCAAGATCCGTCGTGGCGTGGTGGCGCGCATCGATCAAGGCGCTGACATGAATGCCTGCCGCGATCAGGTCTGCCGCTGTCCGGTGTGCATCGTCGGTGTTGCCGAACACGGCCACGTTGCGCCCCGCCGCGACGCCCCAACGATTGAGATAGCTGCGCACGGCGCTGGCCATCATAATGCCGGGGCGATCATTGTTCTGAAACGCCACAGGGCGCTCCATCGCGCCAGCTGCAAGAATGCAACGTTTGGTCACGATCCGCCAGAAACACTCGCACGGGGCACCGGGGCGTGCCGCCTGGTCCGGTGCCAGACGTTCCAGAGCGCCATAGGTGCCACCATCATATGCGCCCGTTACAGTCGTGCGCACCATGATCCGGACATTGGACATGGCGGCCAGATCATCGGCCAGATCGGTCGCCCATTGCGCCCCCGGTATGCCGTCCACTTCCAACTGTTCAGATTTTAAACGCCCGCCGGGGTGGGTGTCCTCATCGACGATGATCACGTCGGCCCCGGCCTCTGCCGCCACCTGTGCGGCCATCAGACCCGCCGGACCTGCACCGATCACCAGTAGATCGCAATGCGCCCATGCGCGCTCGTATTTCTCGGACGGCGCGTCGCCGGACAAGGCCCCCAGACCCGCTGCTCGGCGGATGATCGGCTCATAGACCGTTTCCCAAAATTTGCGCGGCCACATGAATGTCTTGTAGTAAAACCCGGCCCCGAGAAAGGGTGCGGCCAGATCATTGACGGCCATTACGTCCCAGCCCAGCGAAGGCCAGCGGTTCTGGCTGCGTGCAATTAACCCCTCGTGCAATTCCAGCGTGGTGGCACGCACATTTGGTTCCTGCGCCGGGCCAAGACCCGTGGTCACAAGGGCGTTCGGTTCCTCGCTGCCTGCGGTCAGTACACCACGCGGGCGGTGATATTTGAACGAGCGGCCCATCAGACGAATATCATTCGCCAGAAGAGCAGATGCTAACGTATCGCCCGCGAACCCCTGATAGCGGTGTCCATCGAAGGTAAAGTTGATCGGCTGTGTGCGATCAATCTGGCCCTTCCCGTCGATCCTCATGGCCGTGCCTCAGCCAGACTGCTGGCAAGTTCGGTGCCGTAAACCTCGTGTGTGACCGTGTTCCGGGTCACGACGATCCATGCGGTGCAACCGCTTTCGTGATACCACAGGTCGCGGGTCGTGCCCGCAGGGTTGTCGCGGTTATGCAGGTAGTCATCCCACGCCTGCGGTCCAGCATCGGGTTCTGGCCGCTCCAGTGCAACGGCGTCGCCCATGTAAGTGAACTCGCGGCGGTCGCGGGCACCGCAGATGGGGCAATTCAACCGCATATCAGTTCTCTACCTGAGCCATACACTGCACTTCGTCGACCCGGTTCAGCCGATATTTGACTTGTGTACCGGGAAATTCCGCAATGTTGATGGCACCGCCGCACTCTTCTGTATCGCCAACCCAAAGGCCTTCGGTTGCGATGGTGAGGGCGCTGTCAGTTTCGCGTGTGACGACAAACGATCCGCCATCGCAATCCACCGCGCATCCCTTGTGCCCTTCGCCGGTTTCAAAGCAAACCAACCCTTGATCAAGCCGTTGGGCGCCATGTCCATCGCGTTTGACATGACCTTGATTGGCAAAATCGACGAGGAGCCAAGCGTGTCGTTCCGGGGTGCCGGTAAAATCCTGATCCTGAATCCACAGCCAAACGGCGCGTGCCACCTGATCGGGATACTTGTCCAGATGCGCCTTACTGTATTCTCGCGCATAACAGCCCGGTGTCGGACCTTGCTGCGCGGTGGCCATGCCGGTCAGGGCGATTGCGAGGCTAGTGTAGATTATGTTGCGCACCGGTTCCCTCCTCATCCATCAATCCGCGTCCAGTGCGGAACCGATCCAGCCGATATCGCGCTGCGGGTTCGTGATGCGTATCCGTTGCCACCAGATGGGCCATTGAATAGCCGGATCCGGGGACCGCCTTGAACCCACCGTAGCACCAGCCACAATCAATATAGAGCCCGTCGGTGCCAGTCTTGTCGATAATGGGCGAGCCGTCGGGCGTCATGTCCATGATGCCGCCCCAACTGCGCAACACCTTGGCCTTGCCGATCATCGGCATCAGGGTCATGCCCGCTTCCATCACATGCTCGGCCATCGGCAGGTTGCCGCGTGCCGCATAGGAGGCGTAGAAATCCAGATCGCCGCCAAACACCAGCCCGCCCTTATCCGATTGGCTAATATAGAAATGCCCCATGCCGAAGCTGACGACATGGTTAATGCAGGGTTTCAGCCCCTCTGTGACAAAGGCTTGCAAGACGTGGCTCTCGATTGGCAGTCGCATGCCCGCCATCGCCGCAACCTGCCCCGAACGGCCAGCGACAATGATTGCCACCTTCTTGGCCTTGATCGCGCCGCGCGTGGTCTGCACACCTTTGACAGTCCCTGCCTCGATATCAATGCCTGTCACTTCGCAGTTCTGGATCAGGTCGACGCCCCGATCGCTTGCCCCGCGGGCGTAGCCCCATGCCACAGCATCATGCCGCGCGGTCCCGGCCCGCTGTTGCAAGAGGCCGCCATAGATCGGGAACCGTGCATTGTGGTAATCGAGGTAAGGGAGCATCCGGCGCACATCGGCACGGCTGAGCAACTCTGCATCGTCGCCCTGATTGATCATCGCGTTGCCGCGCCGCACACCTGCATCTCGTTGACCGTCGGAATGAAACAGCACGATCTGCCCGCGTTGTGAGTGCATGACGTTATAGTTGAGGTCAGCCTCCATGCCCTCCCACAGTTTGAGTGAATGCGAATAAAATTCAGAGTTGCCGGGCATCATGTAGTTGGCGCGCACGATGGTTGTGTTGCGCCCCACGTTACCGCCGCCGAGATAACCCTTTTCCAACACTGCGACATTGGTGATGCCGTGGTTCTTGGCCAAGTAATACGCAGTGGCCAGCCCGTGACCGCCCGCGCCGATGATTACGACATCGTAGGCATCCTTTGGCGCTGCATCGCGCCAATGTGCGTCCCAGCCACGGTTGCCGGACAGCCCTTCCTTTAGAACGCGCCAGCCTGAAAAGCCCATGCGCTGTCTCCCTGTTGGTCACACCGACTTGATCAATTCGCGGCGCGAAATGCAACCGCCATGGCCGTTAACCGAAGGGGCAGCACGGACCGACTGTTGGCGATCGGTTTCTTCGTGTTCTTCAAAGGTATCCGAAGGCGCGCGCGGAGCGTTCGGTCCGACCGCACCCTGACAGATCATCATCTACAAATGAAATGGGCGGCCAATCCGGGGCCGCCCATTTTTCGTTTTGCAGGTGAGGGCGCCTTAGAGGCCCAGTGCGCGGTAGCTCGATGCGACTTTGTCGATCGAGACCAGATAGGCCGCAGTGCGCAGATCGTTTACATCCTTGCGTCCGTGCCATGTCTCGCGCATCGACTGGTAGGCAGCGCGCATCGTATCGTCCAGGCCCGAGCGCACAAGCTCCAGCTCGCCGGCACCACGCAGGTACTTTTGTTTGAACCCATCGGTCAGGGTCCAGCCCAGTTCTTTGTCCGCGCTCAGCGTTTCCAGTTCATCGACCAGCAACTGGTGGCGCGCCTCTTCTTGACGTCGTCCCATCCGGCCAAACCGGATATGGCTCAGGTTCTTGACCCACTCGAAATAGGACACCGTCACACCGCCCGCGTTGGCAAACATATCAGGGATGATGACACAGCCCTTCTCGCGCAGTATTTCATCTGCACCCGCGGTCACCGGGCCATTCGCCGCCTCGATGATCAGCGGGGCCTGAATGTTGGCGGCATTGTCCATGTGGATGACCCCCTCCAGTGCGGCGGGTATCAGAATATCGCAGGCGCTTTCTAGAACGCTCGCACCGTTCTCGATATGTTTGGCGTCCGCATACCCGGTGATGCCGCCATGTTTGGCGATCCAGCTGTGCACTGCTTCGACGTTGAGACCCTTTTCATTCACCAATGCGCCATCACGCTCGATGATCCCGGTGATCACGCAGCCATCTTCTTCGCTCAGGAATTTGGCGGCGTGGTACCCCACGTTGCCGAGGCCCTGCACGATGACCTTCTTGCCATCGAGCGTGCCGCTCAGGCCAGCGGCCTTGATGTCTTCGGGATGGCGGAAAAATTCCTGCAATGCATACTGCACACCCCGGCCCGTGGCCTCGGTCCGGCCCTGAATGCCACCGGCATTCACGGGTTTGCCAGTGACGCAGGCGCGGCTGTTGATGTCAGTGGTGTTCATCCGGCGGTACTGGTCGGCGATCCACGCCATTTCGCGCTCGCCCGTGCCCATGTCGGGGGCCGGAACGTTCTGGCTGGGGTGGATCAGGTCGCGTTTGGCCAGTTCGTAGGCAAAGCGGCGGGTGATCCGTTCCAGTTCATGTTCGTCCCATTCACGCGGATCGATGCGCAACCCCCCTTGGAGCCGCCGAAAGGTGCCTCTACCAAAGCACATTTGTAGGTCATCAGCGCGGCAAGCGCCTCGACCTCATCTTGGTTGACGCCCATCGCATAGCGGATGCCGCCCTTGACCGGTTCCATATGTTCCGAATGAACCGAGCGATAGCCGGTGAAGGTGTGGATCTGCCCGCGCAGGCGAACGCCGAAGCGCACCGTGTATGTCGCGTTGCAGACCCGGATCTTTTCTTCCAGCCCCGGGGGCAGGTCCATCAGCGCCACCGCGCGGTTGAACATCAGATCGACACTCTCACGGAAACTTGGTTCTTTTGCGCTGGCCATTTGGTCCCTCCCTGCACGCAGGTCCGGCTCTTTCGGACACTGGTGTGTATGACGCTGATTGCTAAGACATGGTTAAACCCTGACGCCCTTTTGTCCAGTGATCCCTGACCGGGTCGCGACATAAACCCGTTGCAGCCACCTTTTTCCGGGCATTGTCCCGGGCGGGGAAACAGTAGGCGGATGATCGGTAAAATGTTGATAAATATCATAGTTTTCACCAATGTTTTGCTCGATTTGGCCCTAATTTCGCCACAGTGGTAGGTGATTAAAAGGATGAGCAATTCCGTGTCGGATTGCGATACTGGTCTGTGAGGTAAACAAGTGAAACGTCATCGTTCGCAGTTCCGTTCGTCTGTTGGCGACGCCATCATGCGCCCGAACCGTATGTCGACCCGATCCCATTCATGGTTGCGGGGCTTTGCCCGTGACGAGGATGGTGCGGTGATCGTGTTTTCATTTTTCATTCTGATCATGATGCTTGTCGCGGGTGGTATCGCCATTGACATATCGCGCCAAGAGATGGAGCGCGCGCGCCTTCAAAACACACTGGACAATGCGGTGTTGGCAGCCGCGGGCGCACCGTTTGGTGCTGATCCCAAGGCCATCGTCGAGGACTATTTCGCCAAGGCGCAGATGACCGATTACCTGCATGAGATCGACGACGATGGTGAGGGCGAGGATGACATCGTGACCACGCTGAACTCCAGCATGGTCAAAGCCAGCGCGTCGAAAGAGATGAACACGCACTTGATGCATCTGAGTGGCGTGAAAACACTTACGGCAACCGCAGCATCGGTGGCTGTTCGCCGTGTGCCGAAACTTGAGGTCGCGATGGTCCTCGACGTTTCGGGTTCGATGGGCAGCAACAGAAAGCTTACCAATCTGAAAGCGGCTGCCAAGACTTTTGTCACGACGATCCTGAACAGTTCAGAGCATGGTGACAGTGTGATTTCAGTCGTGCCGTTCAGCTGGAATGTCGCACCGGGCGAGGGCATCTATGAGGCGCTGACTGTCAATGAGACGCATCACTACTCGACCTGTCTGCGGTTCGACGAGAATGATTACAATTCGGCCAGCATCGACCCCGATGCGACCTACGACCAGCAAATCTATACATCACTTTACGGCAGTTTCGACAACCTGACCGCCAGCTGGAGGTCGTGCTTTACTGAAGACCGGGCCGAGATCACACCCTATTCGATCAGCGAGAGTAACCTGCATACCAAGATCGATTCGCTGCATGCCGACGGCAATACGTCCGGACATTTGGGGATGAAGTGGGGGGCTGCGCTGCTCGATCCCAAATTCCACTCCGTCGCAACCTCGCTACGAGGGGCTGAACTGATTGATGATGAACTGACGGATATTCCCGCCAGCTATACTGAGGCTGAAACACTCAAGGTCATCGTGATGATGGGCGACGGGCAAAATACGACGTCGTACCTGTTCAATGACAACAGCAGCTACCGCGGTCCCAACTCTGATCTTGTTCAGGTGAAGTGGCAGCAGATGGAGTTCAAATACGCGTACCATATCTACAAGCACAAAACGAGTTACAGCGAGAACAAATGCTCGAAGAAAAACTGGGAATGCGTGTACGAAGCTTCTGGTCCGGAGCAATCTGCAGAGTTCCTGCATGATGTGCACGATGACCGCTATTGGAACATCCAAGAGGGCGAGTGGATCAGTGAATATGCGTTCAACCGTCTTGATGAAACGCTAGAGGGATTCATCAGCAGCGAGGCGCTGGACTGGGAAGAGGCCTGGGGCCGTATGTCGCCAGAGTATTACGGGGATATCACCGGTGATTGGGGGCCTTGGAACGATTACCGCAACTCGAATTCCGAGAACGGGTCGGACAAGGACGGCATGATGGACGACATCTGTACCGCGACCAAGAACAAAGGCGTCGTCGTCTACACCATCGGCTTTGAAATCAGCCGGGGCGGGACTGCCGAGACCGAGCTGAAAGACTGTGCGTCTTCTGCGGCCCACTACTATCGGGCGGAAGGCGTGAACATCAACGATGCGTTCAATTCGATTGCTTCGAACGTGGTGAACCTGAGGTTGACGCAATGATTAGTCTCATTCGAAGAACACTTCGGGCATTTCGCCGAAACGAAGATGGCAGCGCGTCTGTCGAATTCGTTCTCGTCTTTCCGATCTACCTTGGATTGATGATCATGTCGCTCGAACTGAGCATGATCACCTTGCGGCATGTAATGCTGGAGCGCGGGCTAGATATCGCTGTGCGCGATATTCGGCTCGGGACCGGTACAGCGCCGACGCATGACGCGATCAAGGATCGCATCTGCGAAGAGGCGCTGGTGATCAACGAATGCTCTACCAATCTGCGTCTGGAGATGGTGCCGTCAGATATGCGTAATCTGACGACGTTGGGTGGCGAAGTGATGTGCACCGAGCGCGAGGAACAGGGCGAACCAGTGCTTAGTTTTACGCCGGGCCAGCAAAACCAACTGATGTTCCTGCGTGCGTGCCTGCAATATGACCCGATTTTCCCCGCTTGGGAACTGGGGAGCCGACTGCAGAGCAGTGCCAGTGGCCAGTTGTCCATCGTATCAATGTCGGCATTCGTACAGGAGCCACTCTGATGTACACGCTTCCCCTGATCCAATGGTTCAAGCGGTTTCGCGACGATGAGACCGGGACTGTAACGCTTGAGACGGTGCTGACGCTGCCGTTGCTTTTCTGGGCGCTCGCAGCCACCTATGAGTTTTTCGAGTTGCACCGCTACAATTCTGCCCGTGATAAGGCGAGCTATACAATTGCCGATATGATCTCGCGTGAAATGCAGACGATTACACCGACCTATCTGGATAGTGCCAAGACCGTCTTTGACACAATGACCAATGACGAAGGTGACAATCAGATGCGGATCTCTGTGGTGAAATACGATGCGGACAGCGATCAATACGCTGTGCGCTGGTCCCAAGTTCGCGGCGACGGAACGTTTGATCCGCTTACCAACGCGGATGTGCGCAATTCGCACGAAACCTTGCCCGTCATGCGTGACGGAGAGGAGGTCATCGTGATGGAAAGCCGCTCGACTTATCCACCAATTTTCGATGTGGGCATCAATGATGGCATGATGATCGAAACCCGTGTTCTGACCAGCCCGCGTTTTGCCCCGCAGATCGTCTGGGAAAACGAATAGCTTATTTCTGCAAGTCATGCGTCCAGTATAGGGCGCCGATGCATCGAAAAGCGCAGGATGGTTAGTCGCGCTGCGCGATCATCGCAGATAGCATTTCTGCCATTGCCTTGGTCTGGGCGGCGGCGGCGACCCCGCCAACGCCGATCCGACGACCGTGGCGCCACCACATTCCGGGCTCCCATCGGTATGGTGCTTTGTGCGTCAAGCGCACCAGAAAGCCGTTTGATGGCTTGAACGCAAAGAATCCACGGTCCAGCGACTCGATCTGGGCCACTTCGGCCAGCACTTCACCGCTGTCGGTGCGCAACTGGGTTTCGGTCAATACCAACGTGCTGCGGGTCGCCCGGCGCAATCGTTCTGTCAGCCACAGGACGATCAGTCCAAATCCAATCAGAAACGCTTGAAGGCCAAAGTCTTGGGGCGGGCGGGCGATCGCGAGGTACAGGACGATCACGCCCAATACCAGCAGCGTTCCCACTGCAAAAATGCGTCGTGGTGCCGAGGCATGTACTATTATCAGAACGTCGTCTTGCATTGTTTGATCCCATTTGTCCGGCGGCATAGCGCGATACGGGTATCAATGCGAGGGCAAAGCTTGTGAGCCGCTGCGAGTATTGTTCAGGTCAGTTCGGTTGGGCAGGAGATTCATCAACGCCAAAGCACTGCACGCGAGGCGAGAAGGCCCTGTAGTTTCGCTAGCAGCCGGTTGGCAAGGCCGGGATGCGGCACCGCGCCCGAAGCGAGCCGGTCGACCACCACTTCGACAGAGCAGGGTTGTTGTGTGACGGGATCGAAATAGCGCGGATAATCAATCAGAACGGCATGTGCAAGACCGGCAAGATCAGGCCGTGCTGCCCGGCGCGCAGGGGTGCGACCCAGATCATTGGTTAGTCCCCACCCCGCATAAAAGGGTGCGCCGGTGGTGGTCACGGGGACCCCGCGCAACAGGGCCTCGAATCCCATCAACGAAGTCATGGTCCAGACCTCATCAACCTCTGCCAGTAACGCGGTCGGATCGCAGCGGGGCAGAGTTGCGTCAGCCAGCCTTGATAGGGCGACATCTGAGACCGCGCCATTACGCAATCCGGCCTCGACATCGGGATGCGGTTTATAGAGGAGAACGGCGTCAGGATTGGCTGCGCGGACAGCCTGCAACAGATCTAGATTGGTCTTGATATTCCCCGCGCCAAGGCGGATCGACGCATCGTCCTCGACCTGGCCCGGGACCAGAATGCGGCGGCCAACAGGCAGGTCAGGCAGGCTACCACCCAGATTGTACTTGCTGATACCCAATGCGACGAGCCGCTTCATCAGCACCTCGACGCGCGCGCGCTGATCGGGGCGGAGGGTGGCGCGTTTGGAAATCCATCCTTCCAGATCGCTGGGGCGTGTCGGATCGTAATAGATGCCGCGCGTGTCGCAAACGAGGCTGAGCGGAGGGATCAACTCAGCGCCGAGGCCTCGTGAACGCAGGAATCCATCCTCGATCTTCGTCGCACCCTCGGGTGCATCTCCGGCGCGACCCGCCCATACCATATCACGGCGTGGCAGGGCGGCAGGACGGTCGAAGGTCATACGTTCATGCGCGCCAAAGAACTGCTGCAAAGGTTTGCGTTTCCACATCCGCATACCATGCGCGGACCACCCGTGGCGATCCTCGCGCCATGTGCGCACCTGAGCCTCGAGGGTTGTGATCGCATCCTCGATCTCGCATAGCTGATCATGGTGAGGATCGTACCAGACCGGGTAAAGGATCATCGCGGCTGCAAAGAGTTGCGCGCGGCTGAGATTGCGACCACGGCGTTGCAGGCCAAGCGGGTGACGGTCCTCGGTCAGACCCCAGCCCGCGTAAAATGGTTGTCCGAATACGCGCGGACGGTGCCCTGCATAGATCGCCTCGAACCCCAGTTGCGAGGTAACCGTATAGACACCGGTGGCACCCTCAAGCAGAGCCCAAGGGCTAACGGGATCTGTTAGAATGGTGATGTTGTCCGCTGCGTCATCTGGTCCGAAATATCCCGTCCGGTAGCCATCCGTTGTTTCGGGATGGGTCTTGATCACGATGCGCGCGCCGGGGTTGTCCTCTTGTGCGTAGTACAGCATCTCCCGGAACGTGTTCGCATCCGCACCGCCATAGGCGATACTGGCATCGCCGCGGGTCTGGTCGATCACCAACACATAGCCTGGGTCGGGGCAGGGTGCCGTGGGATCAAAGGCGTTGTATTTGCTTAGATGGGCGTCCTGCAATCTGGCAATGGCACCGCGTGCGCGATCCAGTAGGGCAGTGTCATCCAGCGGATGGGTCGCCAACAACGTTTCCAAATCAGAAGGACCGGTGTGGTCGAAATGCACGCCCGTCTGGTCAATGGCGAGGCCCAGTGGCGGCGCGCCTGCGCGGCCCGGATGGACGGACCGTAGGAATGCGTCCTCTACACGGATGATCTGTGCGCCGGTTTTCTCGGCTACGGCTTCACCACGCGCCGCATAGGGGCTGTGACCCCAGACGGCGATCAGATCATCGGGTCCGGGTTTGCCCACCCGCAGATCGTAACCTGCCAGCGTCAGGATGCGCCGTACCTGTGGTTGGCGCAGGAAACCGAGGTTGAAAAAATAAGCCCGCCGGGGCGCGTCGGCTCCGGCGGGCGAATGGTCGTCGGGCAGGGGCATTAGCCGCCGAAGGCCGCTGTCGCACCGTCTACTGTGCTGACCACACCAAGTGTGCCGGTCAATGCACCGATCACCTTGCTCCACTGAGCGAACGGTGCTTCGGTCACATAGAGCGTGTCCTGATCGCGAACAGAGAAATCACGCGCCATGAACATGCCGTTGGGCTTGGTCAGGTCCAGCACGTATATCATCCGCTGGTCGCCAACGAGGTCGCTGCGTCCAAGTACCTGATTGGCAATTTCCGCAGGTTCATTCCGCAGGATAAAGACACCGGTGGGATCTGATGTGCTGGAGATCAAGCCGCCCACAGTCGCGATCGCCTCGATCGCGCTCAGGGTCTGGGTCTCGAATGTCACGCGGCTTTGTGCGCCGGTGGCTCCTAGTGCGGTAAAGGCGCGGCTGTCCTGTTCGATCAGGATGCGATCGCCACCACGTAGGGCGATGTCGAACTCCGGATGCTTGTAAAGGTCCTGAAACCAGACCTTGCTGCGTTCTTCACCACGGATCACCGTGATCTGCGCCACTTCTGCGGGGATGGTTATCCCGCCCGCAGCGGACAGCATTGCTGCCAAAGTCCGCGTCGGACGCTCAATCGGATAAACACCCTGCGCACCGATCGCACCCACGAGCGACACGGTTGAACCATCGCCCGCCAGACGGCGTACCTGAACCTGCGGATCGGGCGTCTGTTCATCCAATTTGGCGGTAATGATGCGGCGGATGCTCTCAGGCGAGTTGCCTGCTGCGCGGATACGGCCTGCGTATGGCACGAAGATGAAGCCGCTGCCGTCGACCTGTACTTCTTCGAGGATGGTTTGGTTGGCTGCCTCGCCTGCCAACAGCCCGTCATCGACGTTTTCCCAGATGGTCAGACCCAGCGTATCGCCTGGACGGATCGTATCAGAACCGAGGCGGCCAGCGTTCTTGAACTTGTCTGAGAAGCCGAGGGCGGGTTGTACGGCTGTGGCACGGGTCACGCGGTCATTGACGGATACCACGTAGGCGTCTCCGGAACGTTGAACTGACCCAGAATATATCTGGCGTTTGTTCGGACCTACCTGTGGGAGGATCCCACATGATGCAACCATCAGGGCAATGGACAACAGGGCGACGGACCGCGCCCACAGACGTGTAGGGGTTTTCACTGCTCGGTCTCCTCGACCTATGTTACTGCCTCAGTACTTTTTTTATTTGTACTTTTACTTTGCGCCGAATCTACCTGAGTTGGCTAGATAAATCCAGCGCTACAGGTTGTGTCTGTCACGTCACGACCCGCAACTGTTGCCTCGGTGCCGCTGTGCCTGACTTCAGCGCGTCGTAAGGATCATCACTGCTTAGCATCATATCGACCGCCTGACGCAACAGTTGGCGACGGCCCCGCGCTGAATAAAATCCGCCCGCGATCTGGCTGGTTTCCAACAGGTAGCGGCGGTAGTCGGCATAGGCTTTGCGATCCGGGCGTTCTGCGCCGGCAAAGAAATCTGCCAGTGGTTTGGTCGAAACAAACTCGGGTTTAGCGTAAACTGCCTCGCCGAACGTCTTGAGCGGGATCCCACGCCAAAGCACCTGCTGCGCGGCAGTGGAGTTAACTGTGACGGCACTGCGTGCCTCATCCAAGAGCTGCGCCAGCTTGCCACCGCGCACGTAATGCACCCTATCCGCGACGCCGTAGGCGCGCGCTAACCGGCGCAAGTCGCGCCTGACAGGAACGCGGCCGTCTTCCAATGGATGCGCTTTAACCACGAGGTGATGATGCGTCGGGGCCCCCCGTGCGAAACCCTCTATCACGGTTTCCAGAAAATCGCTCATCGTGTCAAAGGGCGAATGCATCTGAAAGCTGCTGTCGTGTTCAAGCTGAAGCAACGCCAGATGATAAGGAAAGCCACCATGACGGATGCGCCAAGTGGAGATGCGCCGGTCGACTGCTTGGAACGGCATCAGCAGCAACCGTTGGATATAGAGCGCGAATTCCTTGCGGACCGTGATTGAACGATGTGGGCGGAAATTGCGGTAGGCCTGATTGGCCAGCAGAACGCAGCCATGATAGATCGCGCCATAGAAAACATGGTGCCGCATGTCACCCCAACTGGCAGGCGGAAGCGCGGTATCCATGTCCGACAACTCTAGATCCGCGCGCATTTCTTCGACTGATTTTTCCATCAAACGTGAATTGCCGTTGGAGCCGCCGCGTTCATAGGTAACCCAATAGGGCCGCATGTAACCTTCTTCAAATACATGCACCCGCAGGCCCATCGTCTTTGCCATGCGCACTGCTTCTGCGTGTATGGGTCTGGTATCGCCATAAAGGACGATATCGGTGATCTGGCGGTTCTTGATGGTATCGGTCAGCATCTCGGCCCATTGTCCGGGTGCGCCGCGAAAGGGAATATAACTGTTACGTTCACGCCAGAAGAATCGATCACCAGAGTTGAACCCAATGCGCCACACATCCGCACCCGCCCGACGCAGCATCCGCGCCAGTCTGGAAAAGAACGGTCCGTGCGGCCCCTGCAGAAACAGGAAAACACGGGAAGAGCCAGCATTGTTGCTCATTGCGCCAATATACTCGGTTGCCTCTTCTATTGATTACGCGCGGAGTTGGGCAAAAATAAGACGCCTGCCTTGCCTTGAACGGGCGCGATCGTTACCTCGGGCGGGCAGGGCATAGGGAGACGGACCATGTTCACCGGAATTATCACCGATCAGGGAACGATACGCCAACTGGAGCAACGCGGCGACCTGCGGGCGCGCATCGGCTGTGGTTACGATACGGCGAGCATCGACATCGGTGCCTCGATCGCCTGTGATGGTGTCTGCTTGACCGTGATCGCGCTGGGCGATGATTGGTTCGACGTCGAAATTTCCGCCGAGACTGTGTCCAAAACAAACCTCTCCCAATGGGTGGAAACGCGCCAGATCAATCTGGAACGCGCGCTGAAAGTGGGCGACGAGCTGGGCGGCCATATCGTATCGGGCCATGTGGATGGCGTGGCCGAGGTGGTGCGGATCGCCGAGGATGGTGACAGCACACGCGTGACGTTGCGCGCGCCTGATACACTCGCGCGTTTCATTGCGCCGAAAGGATCGGTCGCGCTCAACGGGGTATCACTGACAGTGAACGAGGTGGATGACTGCGAATTCGGCATCAATTTCATCCCGCACACCAAGGAAGTGACGACCTGGGGACAAGTGGCGTTGGGCGATGCGGTGAATCTGGAGATTGATACGCTGGCGCGCTATGTCGCACGGTTGCGTGACTTTGCCTGAACAGTCCGGCACGGCGCGCTACGGGCGGGCTTTTTTCTTTGATCAATGCTCCCGCCACAGGCATCACACGGGTTGTAATCACGTCTCGCGTTCAATCGTTATCCGACAGACCAGCACCCGCACCTGACAGGCGGCTGGCCTCGGTGTCCGGGGCGTATGTCCGGTGGGCATAAGCAAGCAGCACAGCTTCAGTGGAACGGGGCATTTGATAGCGCTGCTGGCAGATCAAGCGCGGGAGCCCCTTGTCTGGATCTGCGCCCGTGCTGATACGGACATCGACAGGGTGTGCGTGTGGCGGCATCTTACCGCACGCGTGCTCGCCAAAGATGAAACTTCCACCCGCGCAATCCATCCGCAATGCGGTTCCGGTCTGCGCTGCGGCGGCAGCAACGAAGGGCACCAACAACATGGGATCGGCCACGCCCCGCAAAACCAAGGCCGGACCGCACGCGACTGTCGCCGCCCTATCAGCCAACGCGACGCCCGCACCAATCGGACAAAGTGGCCCGCTGGTCGCTGTCCAGATCTCGCCATTGGGCTCGGGTGCCGCGCAGGGACCACGTTCCAGCCGCGCAACCAGCATTTCGGGTCCCGGCAACGATACCGAGGCCAGCCATCGAACCGCGCGTCCGGCCTCTTCGGCCATGCCCCAAGAGAATCCCGCGCCCCGTGCCGCCTTGCGGGACAGGCTTTCGGCCTCACTCAATGACCAACTCATCTGCTGGTTCCTTGCGGTGGCAATGTCCAATCGTCGGCTTCGGCTTCACCCAACTCGGCAGGGAAGGGCGCATGTTTGTACATGTTGATGCGCACCCAACGGTCTGACCGCGGATCGAAATGGCAAGCGCCAAAGAAGCTCAGCTTGGCGCGCAGCATATCAATCGGCAACAGGTCCGCGCCGATGGTGTTGTCGCGGATCTCTGCATAGGGTAGATGCGCGGTGATTTGCGCACGCCGCACCATATGTCGATGTTCTGGGTGATGCAGGGCAAAGGCGGCTACGGTTTCACCGCCGAAACGGTGCAAATCTTTGTACATCAGGGCAGAATCCCGTCCGGGGCAAAGCGGTTGTTCGTAAGGGGTGAGCGGCTCGGAATGACGCTCGCCCAATCGCGGTTCAAGCTTTGCCTCGGAGATGTACCAGACACGTGCAATGGCAGCGGGATCCGACCAGTCTGTATCAAGTGCCCAGCGATACACATCTTCGGTGATGGTACGAAGCTGACCGACACTCATCGCTCCGTCAATGCGCCAATGTGCTGTCTCGTCTGATGCCATGCCGGGGCCGAGATCGTCGACCAGATGCCCATAGGGTTCTAGTAGTAACGACGCCAACTGTTCCTGACCCTCAAGGCTGAGCGCAGCCTCGCCCCACAGCCAGAGCCGGTCCCACGGTGCGTTGGTCAGCAGGTCAGCGTCCTTCAGATGCGCTTCTAGCGCCTGCAGATCCGAGCGCAACGCATCCAGCTTGTCGATCTGCACTAGATGCTCGGATACCCAATCCTGGGCGTTCCGGCGGGCGCGTCGGATCAGGTGACGCAGAGTATCAATCTCTGCTATTGTTGCAGTTGACAACGAACGAACCCGCGCCAATGCGGTTTCGCGGGCGTTGATCCAACTGTGTAACAACGCCGGATGGTTGAGCAGGAATGGTGCCATCCCCAGCCCCGTCGAGTTTCCAATGCCGAATTGACGGCGCAACGCAGGGTCAATTGGCACTGCAGTCGCGGGGTTGCGTTGATGCGCCATGAACTCGACCAGATCCATCACGAACGTTCGAATCAGGTACACATGCAACATTTCGACTTGAAAGGGTGCCTGAAACTCGGGCCGGGCACAGGTGGCTTCGCGGTCCGCTGCGCCAAATTTGCCAGAGCCATAGACGGCGGTGGTACGCATCAGATACCCAACTTCACGGACTTTTTGCGCATCCGGCTGCTGCCCTGCGGCAAGGCGACTGACCACATGGTCCCACAGCCGTACGGACCGGTTGGCACGGGCCAGTGACAGTTCTTTTTCGGATATACGGCCCGCCTCCTGCAACGGCACATTCTGCTCTAGGCGATCCAGATCAGCTTTGTCAGGAATGCCGTCGAAAAGTGTGAAGGTTGCATCCCAAGCTGTTGCGATGACCCGGTCTGACCGCAGCTCGGGGGGCAGGTCATGCGAAAACGCTACCAGAGAATAGCTGTTTTGTGGTCCGTGCGCAGTATAGACAGCGCGCCCCACGCCGCGTGCGTCGATGTCGAACATGGGCACTCCGAAATGCCAGTTCTCGGATTTGAAACGGCGCAGAAGCTGACGCATGAAGGACAGGCGGCACTGATGGAGCGATCCCATTCGGGCGAGTTGCATGACAGTGGCGGGGTCGCGTGGTGCAACCGTCGTCACCTGAGTTTCTTCCATCACTCGCTCCTCCCTCCGCGCGCTGGTCAGCCAATGTTTGTTGGTGTGAAGTTTTCCTCGAAAAAGCGCAGCCAGTTATCGCCCATCAGATCGGCCACCTCGGCGCTGGCAAAGCCGATCTTGCGCAAGCCATCCTCGATATTGCCGAAATCGCGGTTGTCGGCGAACCAACCCGGTTGTGGCGGAAATCCCGGCGCTGCGGCAGAGCCTTCGCCGTAATCGACCGTTTTGGTCCAGCGTCCGGTGCGCATCCATTCCACGATGCTGTCGGGCTGATCCTGACACAGATCACTGCCGATGCCGAAATGCTCAACCCCGTACCGCTCGGCGGCTGTGGCGATCATGGCGCAAAAGCTGTCCAGCGTGCAGTCCGACTTATCCTTCAGGTGGTGCGGATATAGCGAAAACCCCATCATGCCGCCGCGTTCAGTGACCGCGCGCACGACATCATCGCGCTTGTTGCGTAGGGCGGGCTGCCAATCATGCAGATTGGCGTGGGTGATGGCGATGGGGCGCTGGGACAATTCTGCTGCCTCGATGGTCGAACGATCCGCCGAGTGGCTCATGTCGATCACCATGCCGACGCGGTTCATCTCCTTGATAACCTCGCGGCCCATGCGGGTGATGCCGGGGTCTTCGGCCTCGTAACACCCGGTCGCCAGCAGCGATTGGTTGTTGTAGCTTAACTGCATGAAGCGTGCCCCGAGATCGTGCAGCACTTCGACCAGACCGATATCGTCCTCGATCGGGCTGGGGTTCTGAAAGCCAAAGAAGATGGCCGTGCAGCCGGTCTCGTGCGCGGTGCGCACATCGCCCGCCCACCGACCCTTTATGATCAGGTCAGGGTATTGTTCGAACCAGCGATTCCATTTCTCTATGTTCAAGACGGTTTCGCGGAAGTTCTCATGGTAACTGATCGTCACATGCACGGCGTCGACACCGCCCTGTCGCATCTGGCGGAAAACCTTTTCCGACCAGTTGGCGTATTGCAGACAGTCAACGCGGTAGGTCATGCCGGATCGCCTGCCGCGATGTAGGCGGTTTTCACGACGGTATAGAATTCCCGCGCAGTCTGACCCTGTTCGCGGGGGCCGTAGGAACTGTCACCGCGCCCACCAAAAGGCACGTGATAGTCGGTACCGGCTGTGGGCAGGTTGACCGTGACGACGCCGGTGCGGGCGTTACGGCGGAAATGCGTGGCACGCGAGAGGCTGCGAGTCACGATACCAGAGGTCAGGCCGAAATTGGTGTCGTTCACCGTGTGCAAAGCTTCGTCGTAGCTGCCCACTTTGATCACGGCTGCCAATGGTGCGAACATTTCCTCGCGGTTGATGCGCATATCATTGGTGGTGTTCAGGAAAACGCCGGGTGTCATGTAGTACCCTTCGGTTTCGCGCTCGACCCGTACACCGCCGCAGGCCAGTTCGGCACCTTCGGTCTTGCCGAGATCAGCATATTTCAGGTTCTCGGTTAGCTGGCTTTCGCTGACCACCGGGCCTATTTGTGTACCTTCTTTCAGTGCGTGACCAACCGTCATTGCCTCGGCGCCCTTGATCAGCATTTCGGCAAAAGCGTCATGCACGGCCTCGTGCACGATCAATCGCGACGATGCGGTACATTTTTGACCCGATCCGCCAAATGCACCACCCAGAGCGAGGGTGACGGCCAGATCAAGATCGGAGTCATCCATCACCACCAGCGCGTTCTTGGAACCCATTTCCATCTGGACGCGGGTGAAATTCTGGATCGCTGCGGACGCGATGCCGCGTCCGACCGGTACGGAGCCGGTAAAGGAGATCGCATCCACCTTGGTGCTTTCGATCAGACGCTGCCCCACGTCGCGACCTGCCCCCATGACAAGGTTAAAGAGACCCTTGGGGATGTCCTGACGGCTGATGATCTCGGTCAGGGCAACGGCAGAGGCAGGGGTGACGTTTGCCGGTTTCCATAGCACGGCGTTGCCATAGGCCAGTGCCGGAGCGATTTTCCAGCTGGCCGTGGCGGTGGGGAAGTTCCAGGGGCTGATCACGGCGACGACACCCACTGGTTCGCGGCGCACGTCGATTTCGACGCCGGGGCGCACACTGTCTGCGTTCTCGCCCAGTTGACGAAGACATTCAGCGGCGTAGTAGGTGAAAAACTGTCCTGCGCGATAAACCTCGCCCTTGCCTTCGGCCAGCGGTTTGCCTTCTTCGCGGCTCAGTAGCGTGCCCAGTTCTTCGGCGCGCGCCATCAGTTCATTGCCGATGGCCATCAGTGCGGCCTGTTTGCGCTCCATCCCGCAGGTGGCCCATTCCGCCTGTGCGCGCCGTGCGGAGGCCAAAGCCTGATCAAGCTGTTCCGCGCTGGCCTGTGCATAGACACCGATCAGATCGCCCAGATCGGACGGGTTGCGGTTCTCGATTTCGGAGGATCCTTCGCACCAGTCACCGCCGATGTAATTTTTCTGAAGGTTGGCCATGAGTCGTTTCCTTTCGCGCGCAGTTCGGGGCAGCCGGTATCTGGCCATAGCTATGAATTTAAGGCAAACGCAAATTTGTTAACTAAAATTCAGCTTTTTTGAAATTTTGGTGGTGGAGAGACATTCGCGCTGCGAATTGCGGCGGCTAATGCGGCGGTGGCGGGGGTCATCGTGCTGTGCGTTGGTACGACCATCCAGACCTCACGTCGTGTCGTGGCATCTGCCAGTGGTAGAAACGCCAGATCCATAAACTTGGGCAACACGGCCAGTTCGGGTAGGATGGTGATGCCCGCTCCTGCGCGCACGAGGCTGAGAATGGACGCGGTATTGTGGACCATAAGGCGCGAGGAGTGCAGGATCGGCTGGAATCCCGGATCGCGGATTTGTTGACACAGACCGTTGGCGATAAAGGCATGGCTCACGAGGTCATCCCACCCCAGATCTGTCCAGTGTTGCGCCAGTGGGTGATGGATGGGGCAGACCACACCGAAAGCGTCGGAAAGAATCAACTCTCGGTCGAATCCCGGAAAGGGCGCGAGGCTGGCAATGCCAATGTCGGCCTTGCCCTGCTCCAGATCGCGCTGCACCGATGCGCTATCGGTATCACGCATCTCAATCCGGACGCCGGGCCGCGCTTGCATGTAATGCTCCAGTATCGGGGGCATGATGGTCTGCGCGACCGAAGGCGTCACCGACAGGCGCACATGCCCATCCTCTGCCCGCGCCAATGCCTCTATGGCGGCGACGGTCCGATCAAAGTGACCTAACTCTTGCGCGGCCTTTGCTGCAATCTGAGCGCCGAGCGGCGTCAGGTGCGATTTCCGCGCGCTTTCAAACAGGGGCGCGCCGATGTGATCTTCGAATTGACGGAGCATCATCGATACCGCTGACGGGGTGCGCCCCAGCACCTCTGCTGCGTCTGCCAATCCGCCTGCGTCTGCGACAGTGCGAAAGCATCTGAGCATTTCAATCTTTATCGCCAATTTCAGATCCTCTTAAGTGTGGGCGCGGCTAGTTCACTCATCTTGTCACCCGACGGGCAGGTCAGACAAGAGCACCCGTGGCGTCATACATCGCTGCCAGACCTCGATCACAGCTTGCCCATGTCGCGTGAATTTGGGATAACCGCCCAAGCCAAAGGAGACGCGCATGCCCGCACGTATTTTCAGACCCACCCGAACCGCAATGTCATCGGGTACCGCAAAGACCCGCAAATGGGTTCTGGAGTTCGTCAACCAAACGGCGCGCGAGGTCGACCCACTGATGGGCTGGACGTCATCCAACGACATGCAGGCGCAGGTGCGTTTGACCTTTCCGACCAAGCAGGCTGCGCTCGACTATGCCAGAGAGCATGAGATCGACGCCGTTGTGCAAGAACCAAAGCCACGCAAGGCCAATGTCCGTCCCGGTGGCTATGGTGACAACTTTGCCACCAATCGCCGTGCTGTCTGGACGCATTGAACCACTTGCGTGACTTGCCCCGACCAGAGGCAATCAGGCCACCCGCTGGCCTGTACTGACCGCGATTCCCCGCAACAGCCAACTAAATGCCAGTTTCTGGATCAGGTTTGACCCGGATCAAGGCCAGATCTGTGTACCAGTGCTAATCTGATCGCGAAAATGCGAGAGGGACAAAAGCAATGGTGAGCAGAACGACAGTTGCCCAGAAGGTGGACCATGATCAGGCTGAACAGGTTTTGGCTGCTGACATGAGGTCGACGCCAAGTACTGTAGACGATTTGCGTCATGCCTTTGAGAACGGCGATTATCCCTATAAGAACAAGTTAGGCCGCAGCCTCTACGAGGAACAAAAGGCTCGCATTCAGGTCGAGCTTTTGAAGGTGCAGCATTGGGTCAAGGAATCTGATCAGAAGATTGTCTTGTTGTTCGAGGGCCGAGACGCGGCGGGCAAAGGGGGTACGATCAAACGGTTTACGGAGCACCTGAATCCGCGCGAGGCGCGCGTCGTTGCGTTGAACAAGCCGACGGATCAGGAACGCGGCCAATGGTATTTCCAACGCTATATCGAGCATCTGCCGACCACCGGTGAAATGGTGTTTTATGATCGGTCTTGGTACAATCGCGCAGGTGTAGAGCGTGTTATGGGGTTTTGTGAGCCCAGCGAATATTTGGAATTCATGCGGCAAACGCCCGAATTGGAACGCATGTTGGTACGCTCGGGCATCCGACTGTTCAAATACTGGTTTTCAGTCACTCAGGACATGCAGAAACGGCGCTTTGCCAGTCGAGCAACGGATCCATTAAAGCAGTGGAAGCTGAGCCCGATTGACAAGCAGAGCCTCGACAAGTGGCGCGATTACACCGAGGCCAAAGAGGCGATGTTTTTCTACACTGATACTGCCGATGCGCCTTGGACGGTGATCAAGTCGGATGACAAGAAGCGTGCACGCCTGAACTGCATGCTGCATTTTCTCAGTACACTCGATTATCCGGGCAAGGATCCAGCGGTCGCAGTAGCGCCTGACCCATTGATCGTTTGCAACGCGCAGCATGTCATTCATAATTCCTCGCACATTTTTGGAAAATCGCTACATCCAGAGGCGCGCGCGCCACGTTGAGTTTCGTACGCTACCCCCAAAGGACATCTTGCCGGGCGCGTCCGCCCGGCATAGGGGTAGGGCATGAGACAGCCCGGGACAAACCGCCATCACGCCAAGCGTCTGCTGACGCTGGGATTGCCGTTGGTTGGCAGTCATTTGGCACAGTTTGCCATTACTCTGACAGATGCGCTGATGCTGGGGTGGTACAGCGTTGACGCGCTTGCCGCCGAGGTGTTGGGCGGGACGCTGTTCTTTGTGTTTTTTATCATGGGATCGGGTTTTGCCTGGGCGGTGATGCCGATGGTTGCTTCGGCGCAGGCATCCGGCCAAGAGACGCAAGTCCGGCGCGTCACGCGCATGGGGTGCTGGGCCTCCATCGCGTTTGGTCTTGCGGTGCTTCCTCTGACGTATTTTTCGGAATTCCTGTTTCTGGCGTTGGGGCAAGACCCTGAGATTTCGGTCATGGCCGGGCAATATCTCAGCATCGTCGGCTTTGTCGTGATCCCGTCGCTGCTGGTTATGGTGTTCAAGTCCTGCCTTGCCGCGCTGGAGCGCACGCAGGTGGTTTTATGGGTCACGCTGGGTGCGGTGATCCTGAATGTGGTGGTGAATTATCTACTGATTTTCGGCAACATGGGCTTTCCCGAGTTGGGCATTGTTGGCGCTGCCGTTGCTTCGGCGACAGTCACGACAGCGTCTCTGGTGGGCTTGGCGATTTACGTGGCTGTGGCATTACCCGAACATGCCATGTTCACCCGCGTCTGGCGCCCCGACTGGGAAGCGTTGCGGGCCGTGTTCCGTCTTGGCTGGCCGATCGGCATGACCAACCTTGCCGAAGTGGGCCTGTTTGCTGCGTCCTCGATTATGATGGGCTGGCTGGGTACGATGCAGTTGGCGGCGCATGGGATCGCGCTTCAGATCGCGTCGATCACGTTTATGATCCACCTCGGGCTGTCGAATGCCGCCACTGTCCGCGCGGGCCAAGCCTTTGGAACCGGCAACATGCGCAGCCTCAAGGATGGTGCCAAGGTGGCGGTTGTGCTGTCCTTGGTCGCTGCCGCGCTGACGATGATCGTGTTCTTTACGATCCCCGAATTTTTGATCGGCATATTTATGAGTCCGTCAGAGCCAGAGCGCGACGCGGTGATCGCCATTGGTATCTGGCTGTTGGCGGCGGCGGCCCTGTTTCAGCTGGTGGATGCGGGGCAGGTCATGGCGCTGGGCCTGTTGCGCGGTGTGCAGGATACGCGCGTGCCGATGATCATTGCGGCTTTCAGCTACTGGGGGATCGGAATCCCGGTCAGCTATGTCTTTGGTTTCACACTTGGTTACGGTGGCGTTGGCATCTGGCTTGGCCTTGCGGTTGGTCTGGCCTTTGCTGCGGTGTTCATGCTGGCGCGATTCTGGCGCTGGCTGAAACGGAATGCACACAGCGCGCAGGATGCTTAGATATGTAAAATTCCGCGTGCTGTGCGGAATTTTACAACCTCAGCGCAGCAAATTTGCAAAGCATTGGCAGCAGGGGAGAACGACGTGGTCAATCCCCGTCGTCGTCATCATCGACATCTTTTAGCAGTCTGTCTGCCTTCTTGCGCACCAGAACCGTGCGCAAGTCATGCATCGCCATCAACAGCGCGTCGGTCACTGCCTCCAGCTGATCATCAGTCGCACGGGACTGTGCCCAATGCGTTGTCGTATTCAGATAATCGACCGCCCTGTGGATGTCGTCAATGTCGCGGTATTCCTGTAGCTCCAGACGTTCGGCCATCCACTCTTGGATAACCTCCCTGTCTCGGTCGGTCAGTTCGCGTTCGCCATGTGGCTTGATCTGGCCATTGCGGATGTTGACCACCGCAATCTGATCCATGTCGATCCGGCGCTGCCGGTTCTCCGTATCGACGCGGAACACGAAAGCACCATTTTCGCGCACCCTGAAATAATATTCCGGCAGTTCTCCGGCCATGCGGTCTCCTTTAACGCAGCTTGGCGCAGAACTGTTGGATGCGTGTGCAGGCCTCCTCTAGCGCGGCGTCCGACGTAGCGTAGCTGACGCGGAAGTTCGGCGAAAGTCCGAATGCCGCTCCAAAGACAACCGCGACGCCGGTTTCCTCCAGCAGTGCGGTGGCAAACACCTCGTCATCGGTAATTTTTGTGCCAGCCTCGGAGGTCTTTCCGATCAGCTCTGCGATCGACGGATAAACATAGAACGCGCCGTCTGGGGTCGGGCATTGGATGCCGGGTGCTTCGTTCAGCATCCTGACCACCAAATCACGGCGGCGTTTGAAAACAGCGTTATTCTCTGGGATGAAATCCTGTGTGCCGTTCAGCGCCTCAACGGCTGCCCACTGGCTGATGGTGCATGGGTTCGAGGTGCTCTGGCTCTGAATTTTACGCATCGCACCGATCAGCCATTCGGGGCCGGCGGCGTATCCGATACGCCATCCGGTCATGGCATACGCCTTGGAGACGCCATTGCAGGTCAGCGTGCGGTCATAAAGCTGCGGTTCGACCTCTGCGGGGGTGCAGAATTTGAAATCACCATAGGCGAGGTGTTCGTACATATCGTCGGTCATTACCATCACGTGCGGATGGCGTAGCAGTACGTCTGTCAGTGCCTTCAATTCGTCCCAACTGTATCCCGCGCCGGTTGGGTTGCTGGGAGAGTTGAAGATGAACCACTTCGTGCGGGGCGTGATCGCGGCTTCCAGTTGATCCGCGGTCAGCTTGTACCCGGTCTGCATCGAGGCCTCGGCAATGACTGGTTCGCCACCTGCCAACAGCACCATATCGGGGTAACTTACCCAATAGGGGGCGGGTATCACCACCTCATCACCCGGGTTCAGCGTTGCCATGAGGGCATTATAAAGGATTTGTTTACCACCAGTGCCGATGCTGACCTGAGCCGGGAGGTAATCAAGTGCGTTATCGCGTTTCAGCTTGGCGCAGATGGCTTGCTTGAGTTCGATAATGCCGTCGGGAGCGGTGTAACGCGTCTTTCCCTCCTGAATCGCGCGGATGCCAGCGGCGGCGATGTTTTCGGGCGTGTCGAAATCCGGCTCGCCTGCGCCAAGGCCGATCACGTCGCGCCCGGCCTCTTTTAGCTCGCGCGCCTTGGTGCTGACGGCGATGGTGGGCGAGGGTTTGACGCGCGATAGTGTCGCGGAGTGGGCATTCATGGCGGGCTCCGGTTTGAATGATGGCTCTGCATGTCTTAGGTTGCGCTTGAAGGCGGATCAAGCATGATCGCCAGAAAGGAAAATGATGACTGCTGTATCACTCGAGGGTTGGTACGACCCGGACGCGACCACATTCGGCGATCGCGTGGCAGGTGCGCGCGAACAGGCCGGTATGAGCCAAGCGCAATTGGCAAAACGGCTGGGGATCAAGAAGAAGACCCTAGAAGAATGGGAAAACGATCATTCCGAGCCGCGTGCAAACCGTCTGTCGATGATGGCCGGGCTGATGAATGTCACGATTACATGGTTGTTGACAGGGCAAGGCGAAGGACCGGGCGATCCCGAGGGCGCCTCACTCTCGCGCGAAGCGTCTGAACTCTTGAGTGAAGTGCGTGAGATCAGTGTGCAGATGCGGCTGGCCTCTGAGCGGCTGAACCGGGTCGAGAAAGAATTGCAGACGCTGCTGCGCGAGCCCGAGATTGCCTGACGAAACCCGCGCTACCCGGCTGCGGCGGCTGGGCATGCGATCGATCCGTCGCGGAACCAAGGAAATGGATATCGTGCTGTCGCGCTATGCGGCGGCACGGTTGGAGATGCTCGACTCCGAAATGCTGGATCTCTACGAGGCCCTGCTGGAGGAGAACGATCAGGACCTATACCAATGGGTTTCAGGTCAGGTTGCGCCACCGGCGCGGTTTGAAGTGCTGGCAGCAGATATCGTACAGCACGGCACCGCAGGTGCGGCAACGAAGTAGATTGCATTTTAGGCGCTATCGGTTCGGTTTAACCGATTGTTGGGCATTTTCGCGCAGGGTCACTCTCCAAGCGGTTTCGCACGGAGATGATAATGACTTTGCACGACACTCTGAGCCCCCCAAAGGCTGAGCAGGGCTTTATGACCGGCTATCTGGACGCTCTTGCGCTGGTGGAACGCCTGCATCGGCTGTTACTGGATGTCATCAAGGATGAATTCGAACGCGTCGGAGTACTGGAGATTAACGCAGTTCAGGCGCTGCTGCTGTTCAACATCGGTGATAACGAGGTTACAGCTGGTGAACTGAAGTCGCGCGGATATTATCAGGGCAGCAACGTCAGTTACAATCTGAAGAAGCTGGTCGAGATGGGCTATATGCACCATCAGCGGTGCGAAATTGACCGTCGATCGGTGCGCGTACGCCTGACGCAGAAAGGGCGCGATATTCGCGATATCGTTGCCGGCCTTTTCGAGCGGCACGCCGAAGGGTTGCAGGGCAGGGGTGTTCTGGGCGCGGACGGGATCGACCAGATTGCCATTTCTCTGCGCAGGGTAGAACGGTACTGGACGGATCAAATTCGCTATATTTATTGAAGATCTGATGGAATGGTCTGTGTGGTTGTCTCTGATACAGTCAAAATCTGCACCTCGCGCAGCAGCTTGCGTGCCATAGCCTGCTGGAATGCGTCGAAATCGACGGCAGTCTCGATAAAGCTGCCGGGGCCTCGGATCACATGGGTTCGGTAATGATGTTCAAGAGTCTGCGTCAGGCTGAGATCCTTGTCGATATTGTCGCGCCCGAGGGGATTGATGACCAATCCGTTGATCGTGATCCAGCCATCACGCGGTAAACCGCCCGGATGCGGACCGGCATTCGAGGGACCGTCGCCCGAAATATCCAACGTATGTTGCCAGCATAGGCCGCGCTCTTTGAGCAGCTCTGTGCCGAATGTAATCGCTGCGCCAACAGCAGTAGTGGGGTCGGAGAAACGCAGATTACTGGAACGAAGCTGAGCCGCGACATCCGCCGCATCCTTTGACGTGCGAAGCGTCGTCCAAGCCACCAGAATATGTTGTTGATTGGGCGCGCCCCATTGGTAAACCGCCAAATCTACATGCGCTTGGGGCATTGAAAAGAGTGCGGCCTGCACGCTCTTGGTTTCCAGTGCATCCGCCACCCCGTCAAGTTGTAGCCGATATTCGCGTTCGTCAACTGAGTCTGAAACATCAAGGCCAAGTGCCAATGCCAATCGGCACTCAGCCTGCGCCGTTGGCGGCGCGAGGCAGAGAGCGCAGAGCAGCAGAAGCTGTCTCATCCGCGTGGACGTGGGCGCGCAGTCGGGCCCGTTCCCAGTATGATGTCGCTGATCTCGCGGTGCAGTTTGCGTGTCATTGCATTTTGAAAATCGGCAAATCCATTCGCGATCTCCAGAAACGCGCCGGGACCGTGCAGAACCTCGCCATGGTAAAACCCTAGCACATCGGGGTCGTCCCCGAGGATCACCAACCCGTTCACAACAACATCCTGAAACGGAAAATGCCGATAGGCATTGCCGGGGCGAAAGCCGTAATTGTTGACCCCGTCACCGGACATATCGATCACGCGCCGATCACAGTCTGGCCCGCGCTCCAGCACGGATGCGCCATAGGCCAATGCCTGTCCTACCGAGGTGGGGAACTCATCGTGGCTGCGTGTCATTTGCCCCAAGGCAAGCACCGCACGATCGATGTCGCCGTGAGTGCGCAATGCGGTCCAGTCCAGATGCAGCTTTTGCTGATAGTGGCCTGACCATTCATAGACCGCGAGCGCCACATGACCCGGCGCACCCTCTAGAATCGCGTGCCGAACATCGGACGAATCGAGTGCGGCAGACGTCCCCAACCGTTGCAGGTTGTACTCTGTCGCATCCACCGAGGCTGACACGTCCAGCGCCAGAACCAGCGCAAGCCGACAGTCGGCCTGCGCGATTCCGGGCCAAAGCAGCCCCAGAAGGCATGCGAGCCTTACCAATGGCCGGTATTCTTCATGCTCGCCCAGGGCTCTTGCGGGGCCAATGCATCGCCCTCCTGCAACAATTCGATCGAGATGTTGTCGGGGCTGCGCACAAATGCCATATGCCCGTCACGGGGGGGGGCGATTAATAGTCACCCCGTTGTCCTGCAGATGCTGGCACATGTCGTAGATGTTTTCGACACTATAGGCCAAGTGTCCGAAGTTCCGGCTGTCGTCCGGCAGGGCCTCATCGCCATCCCAGTTATAGGTCAGCTCGACGGGGCATTCTTCCTGTCCGTCGGGTGCCAGGAAAATAAGGGTGAACCGCCCCCCTTCATTTTCCATGCGACGGGTCTCATTCAATCCGAGCAAACCGTAGAAAGCAATTGATGCGTCCAAATCTTTAACGCGCACCATCGTGTGCAGGTAACGGGTTTTCATCGGCAGTTCTCCTTATTTTGCGTTGTCTGTGATCCTAGGGGCAAACGCCGTGCCGTCCACCCCTACAACGGGACGCGATCAAACTTGTGATCTGTGCAGGTGCCGGGTAACTCTGGACCAAGACGAAGGCCATGAGGGGCGAGGATGCAGCAATATCACGACGCATTGAAAACCGTGCTGGCCGAAGGCACGGAATCGACCGACCGAACCGGCACCGGCACTGTTTCCTATTTCGGTTTGCAGAGCCGCTATCGGATGTCAGATGGCTTTCCTTTGGTCACGACCAAGAAACTGCACCTGCGTTCGATCATTCACGAGTTGCTGTGGTTTCTGTCTGGCGACACGAACATCGGGTATTTAAAGGAGAACGGTGTTTCGATCTGGGATGAATGGGCAGATGAGAATGGTGATCTCGGCCCGGTTTACGGTGCGCAATGGCGGCGCTTTCCTGCCTTGGGGGTTGAGGTTGGCGAGGCCGACGGCGCCCCGGTGTTTCGTGCGCGGACGATTGACCAGATAGAGGATTTATTGGACTTGATCCGAAAGAGTCCGGACAGCCGCCGGATGATCGTGTCCGCGTGGAATCCGGGTGATGTGCCACAAATGGCGCTGCCACCATGCCATACGATGTGGCAGGTGCGGATCGCCGGCGGCAAGCTGCATCTGCAACTCTACCAACGGTCTGCGGACATGTTTCTCGGTGTTCCGTTCAATATCGCGTCCTACGCGCTGTTGTTGCACATGCTGGCCCATGTGACAGGATACGAGCCGGGGGATTTCGTGCACACACTGGGCGATGCGCATATCTATTCCAACCATATGGAACAGGTCGAAAAGCAGCTGGCGCGCACGCCGAAACCACTTCCGAAATTGCGCATCACCCGCGATGTCGGATCGCTATTTGATTTTCGTTATGAGGATTTCGAGATTACTGACTATGATCCTGATCCGGGCATCTCTGCCCCTGTGGCGGTTTAGACGATGTTGTCGCTCGTCGTCGCCCGCGATCGTAATGGCGCCATTGGCAAGGATGGAGATATCCCTTGGAATGCGCCCGAGGATTTGGCCTTTTTCCAACGCGAGACCACTGGCGGCGCAATCATCATGGGGCGTAACACGTGGGAAAGTCTGCCCTACAGGCCATTGAAAAACCGCCTGAATATCGTAGTTTCCTCCCGTGAAATCCTGGATGTTGACCGTTTCGCCAGCGTGTCGGAGGCTATTGAATTCGCCAAATCCCGAGGGCACGCGCGCCTATATGGGATCGGCGGCGCGGGTATCTATCGTGAAATGATCGAAATCGCGGACAGATTGCTGATCACAGAGGTTGACTTGGACGTGGACGCGCCTGATACGTTTTTCCCCGCATTTCAGGCTGCCGAATGGGTTGAAACCTCGCGTCAGGTGCTGCGCGGATCTGACCCGCGTTGTATGCTGGTCGAGTTGATGCGCAGCCGTTGATGGCGTCTTACCGCCCAAATGCCGCTATGACTGGTTGCGCTCGGTCTTGTGATCCATTTTAGTCGCGCCCAACAGGTAGCCTACATAGATGCGCCCGCTGGTGCGTGGCATTTCTGACAGACCAACGAAAGTGAGCCAAGAATGTTTGCCATCGTCAAATCTATCGTCACACTGCCGATCAGCGTCGGCCTGATCTGCGCCGGTTTTGCCGTATCAGTAAATGCGCAGGAGGCGGAACAGCCAAAACGGACGACCGAGGTGTTTGGTGATTGGACGGTAGAATGCATCGCACCGCCTGCCAAGGCAGACAGCGCAGAAAAACCTGCTGAACAATGCGAGATGCGCACTCAAGTCACCGTGCGGGGGGAGGATGATGTGCAGCGCCCCCTTATTCAGTTAGGAATTGGTCAGTTGGGGCTGGCGGACGATTTCTGGATTGTTATCCAGACACCGCTGAAGGTGGTTCTGCAAGACGGCGTCCGGTTCGTTTTATCCTCCACTGAAAGTGACGATCCCGACGCGGACGAAGCTTTGGTCAAGACGCGCTTTCTCTATTGTGAGAAAACGCATTGTGTGTCGCAGGGTCGGATGGGCACGGTTCAGTTGGATGCGCTGGGCGATGCGGATGGTGCGCGGGTGATTTTTGTTGCCGCTCCTGAAAAGAAGCTGGAGATTCCGCTGTCCCTTGATGGGTTTTCAGAGGCCCGTGCGGCCTTTGTTGAGTAAGCGGGAAACACCACGCACAGCAGAAGGGTCAGCCAGTGCGCTCCAACCAGGTCCGCACTGTCGCCTCGAACGCGCGTGGAGCCTCGGCATGTAGCCAATGACCCGCTTCGGGCAGTTTGACGAACCGGGCTTTGGGAAAGAGACGCTTGATCTCTGGTCGGTGTTCGGGCTGAACATAGTCGGATTTTCCGCCTGACAGAAACAGCGTGGGGTGGGTAAACTCGGCGTCGATCTGCGGGAAACCCATGATGTCTGGCATTGCAGCACCCAACGCGTCGAGGTTTAGACGCCAGCGCCCGGCAGACACATCCAAAGACTGCAAGAAGAACGGGATGAGCGCGGGATCATCAATCAGGTCCTTCATCCGGTCAATTGCGTCCGAGCGCTTTTCAAGCCCGGTGAGGTCTACGGATTTGAGGGCATCGACATATCGGATCTGGCTATGCTCATACGTCACCGGCGCGATATCAGCGACGATCAGTCGGCCCACATTCTCTGGGTACTGCAGGGCTAACGTCATGGCTGCCTTGCCGCCCATGGAATGACCCAAAACATCAAACGGGCCGTCCTGCGCCACCAACACTTCGGCCAGATCGAACGCCATGTCGGCGTATGTGTGGCTGTCCATCCAAGGGCTGGCGCCATGATTGCGCATGTCTACGGTAACGACGCGCCGGGTATCCGACAAACGCTTGGCGATCACGCCCCAGTTGCGGGCGGATCCGTAAAGGCCGTGCGCAATCAGCAGGCTTGGCTGATCGGTGCGGGTTCCGTGTTCGATAAGATTCAGCATGCAGCCTAGATAAGCGGTTTCAGGTCAAATCTGAATGGCAGATTTATGTGCCCGGGTCGTTTGGCCCCAAAATATTTCTAAGACCGGGCCGAGGAGGCGATGCAACGTGTATGCGCAACATATTGAGACCGATGCGCGCGCACTGTAAGGTGTTGGATGGTTGCAATGACAGAGCGAATAGAATGATTGATCAGGACCGCTTCGGGCATGACGTCACTGCGCTGATGGAAACGCTGCGCGCCAAGTTAGGTGCGCGGGGGTCAAGCCTGCACAAGCGTTTGCGCCGTGCCGGGCGGCGGTTGCCTAAATCGGGGCACAGGGCCGGTCAGGTTCTGACGGAAGCAGAACGATGGATGGCGCACCCCAAGTTGCGCGCGCGCCTTGACGCGGGCAAGATTGACGCTGCCCTGACCGAGATCAACCGTCAATTGGAGGATGTTGACCCGGTCGACGCCCGCAAGGGTATGCTGCTGGGTATGGCGGGCGGCTTGGTGTTCAACCTGATGATAGCCGTCGCCGTTCTGATCGCGGTTTTGCGCTGGCGCGGTTTGGTTTGATCAGCGCGGCGGTATGCAGCACCCGCCGCACCACCAGCGTCACAGTGACGAAACTGACGAATAACAACAGATACCAAGACCCCATTTTGCCAAAGCTGACCAATTGCATGCGGGCTTGTCCGCTATAGACCCAAGTGCCGGTCATCGTGCCGATATTTTCAGCCAACCAGAGAAATATAGAGGACAAAAATGCGGCCAACGGCAGCGGCATCCAATAATCGTTCTCGCCGATCCGAAACCATATCCTTGTACGGGCATATAGCAGCACCGTGGCGGCAAAGAGCAGCATACGGATGTCGGGCAGAAAATGATGTGCAAAGAAATTGATGTAGATTGCCGATGCCAGAACCACCGTCATCCAAAAGGGTGGGTAGGGGGCAAACTGCATCTCGAATACGCGGATTGCCCTCGCCATGTAACTGCCGACCGCGGCATACATGAAGCCAGAGAATAGCGGTACGCCGAATGCCTTTAACAGGCCGGGTTCGGGATAGCTCCAGCTACCTGCGTAGACCTTGAATATCTCCATTGCAGTACCGGTCAGGTGAAACAGGGCGATCACGCGCGCCTCTTCCCACGTTTCCAGCTTGAAGACGAGAAAGAGAGCCTGAAGCCCAACCGCCAGCAACACGAGTGCATCATACCGTTGAAACGTCCAGCCGTCCTGCCAGATCGCTTTGGTCAGCAGGATGCCGAGGAGCAAGGAGATGCCAAAGAGAGCTGACCAGCCCTGTTTCAGCACAAACATGGTGAACTCGGACAACCAGTTAGGCAGACGCGCGCGCATCCAGTTGCCCAAGGCGCGTTCTATTCGGCGGGTGGTGGTCATGGGATGAGTAGTTGCGAACAGAGTCGCGGATGTCCAGCGCGTTTACGCGGTTAGACGTGTTTGGGCTTAGGCCGGGCTATAGCCCGGCCTACACCTAGATCAGAGATCTGGATAGAGCGGGAACCGCGCGCAAAGCTCGGCGACTTCACCACGCACTTTGGCCTCGACCGCGTCGTTCCCGTCGGGGCCGTTGGCAGCCAGACCATCGACCACTTCGACAATCCAATCAGCGATCTGGCGGAACTCGGCCTCTTTGAAGCCGCGTGTTGTGCCTGCCGGTGTACCTAGGCGCACGCCGCTGGTTACGGTCGGCTTTTCGGGGTCGAACGGTACGCCATTCTTGTTGCAGGTGATATGAGCACGCCCCAGTGCGGCGTCGGTGATGTTGCCGGTCACTTTCTTGGGGCGCAGATCGACCAGCAGAACATGGGTGTCGGTGCCGCCGGTGACGATATCAAGCCCGCCTTTCATCAGCTGATCGGCCAGCGCCACGGCATTGGCGCGAACCTGCTGAATGTAGGTCTTGAATTCAGGGCGCAGTGCCTCGCCAAAGGCCACAGCTTTGGCGGCGATCACATGCATCAGCGGCCCGCCCTGAATACCGGGGAAGATGGCCGAGTTGATTTTCTTGGCCAGCGCCTCGTCATTGGTCAGGATCATGCCGCCGCGCGGACCGCGCAGGGTTTTGTGCGTGGTGGTGGTGGCCACATGCGCATGTGGGAAGGGCGAGGGATGTTCACCCGCCGCCACCAGACCGGCAAAGTGGGCCATGTCGACGTGCAGCCAAGCGCCGACCATGTCCGCGATTTCGCGCATGCGTTTGAAGTCGATCTGACGCGGAATGGCAGAGCCGCCCGCGATGATCATCTTGGGATTATGTTCCTTGGCCAGCGCCTCGACCTGATCGTAATCCAGCAGATTGTCCTGACGACGCACGCCGTATTGAATCGCGTTAAACCATTTACCGGATTGGTTGGGCGCGGCCCCGTGTGTCAGGTGCCCACCCGCGTCCAGGCTCATGCCCAGAATCGTGTCGCCCGGTTGCAGCAGCGCCTGCATCACGCCTTGGTTGGCTTGGCTGCCTGAATTGGGTTGCACGTTGGCAAAGTCGCAACCAAAGAGCTGTTTGGCCCGGTCGATGGCAAGGTTTTCTGCCACGTCGACATACTGACACCCGCCGTAATAGCGGCGCCCCGGATAGCCTTCGGCGTATTTGTTGGTCAGAACTGTGCCTTGCGCCTGCATGACGGCGGCAGAGACGATGTTCTCGGAGGCGATCAGCTCGATTTCATCGCGCTGACGGCCAAGCTCGTCTGTGACAGCGCCGAAAATTTCAGGATCGCGTGAGGCTAGGGATTCGGTGAAAAAACCGGAATCGGACATTGGGGCAGGCTCCGTCGAAGGTTGCAATTGCGGAATTTCCTATCGGAAACCCAGCGGGTGTGTAAGCCTCTAAACCGACAAAATCCCTTGCAGGACCGTCATCGCTGGTGCAGGGGAGGGAAGGTATGCTTCATTAGGCGCAAAATGCGTTGGATCGGAAACGGAACCAGAGTGCCATGACAGCCAAGATCGCCTTTCTTGCCAGTGACGCCCCGACTGCGCAGATTGCACGCGCGGCACTAGCGTGTCGGTTTGGCGAGGTGTCAGAGGATGCCGCTGATGTGGTTGTCGCGCTGGGTGGGGATGGCTTCATGCTGCACACCTTGCACCGCACTCAGGAATTAGGAGTGCCCGTTTACGGAATGAATCGCGGGACAGTCGGTTTCTTGATGAACGACTATAGCGAATCCGATCTGCTTGACCGACTGGCCGCCGCCCAGGAGGAAGTGATCAATCCGCTGGCGATGCAGGCCGAGTCGGCGGATGGTACGCTTCACCGCGCATTGGCGATCAACGAGGTTTCCTTGTTGCGAGGGGGGCCTGCAGACGGCGCAACTGCGGATCACTGTAGATGGGCATCTGCGGCTCGAAGAGCTGGTATGTGACGGCGCACTGGTAGCTACGCCTGCTGGGTCTACTGCCTATAATTACTCTGCGCACGGGCCGATATTGCCGATCGGATCCGACGTTCTGGCGCTCACGGCTGTCGCGGCGTTTCGCCCGCGACGCTGGCGTGGTGCGCTGTTACCCAAGACTGCGGCGGTTCGTTTCGACGTGATCGATCCGGAAAAACGTCCCGTCATGGCGGTGGCGGACAGCCGATGGGTAGAAAATGTTCTATGGGTTGAAATAAAATCAGAGCCAACCATCGGACATCGCATCCTTTTTGACCCCGGTCACGGGCTCGAAGAGCGATTGTTGCGCGAACAATTCGTCTGATTCCCTTCTTTTTCTTTGGTCTGTGCGGAACCAGCTCATGGATGCTGGAGTTTTATCCCCGAAGACCAGGACAGCGATGGTCGCTGCGCCAATGTCTCGCCCGAGTAGAAAAGGAGATATGTGATGAACTGGGATCGTATCGAAGGCAACTGGAAGCAATTCAAAGGCTCTGTCCGCGAAAACTGGGGAGAGTTGACCGACGACGAAGTGGATCAAGCAGAAGGCAAACGCGAGCAGTTTGTGGGCCTGATCCAGAAGAAATACGGTATCGCCAAAGACGAAGCTGAACGTCAGGTTGACGAGTTCGCCGCCAAGCACTGACGCTTGTCAGCACAAGTGTGTGTCATGTGGGTGGTCCCTGTCGGGGCCACCCTTTTCGTTGCCCGTCTGCATGCCGAGGGTGACAACAAGACATTGCCTAATTCGCGTACCCGATTGTTTGCAGCGCCTCTTTGATCTCGTCCAGAATTGCGGGGTCATCAATCGTCGCTGGCAGCTTGAATTCCTGATTGTCGGCAATTTTGACGATTGTTGCGCGCAGGATTTTGCCTGAACGGGTCTTTGGCAGGCGCTCTACCACCAGTGCCAGTTTAAATGCGGCGACAGGTCCAATGCGGTCACGAACAAGTTTCACGCATTCAGACGTGATCTCGGCGTGTGGGCGATTAACGCCCTTGCTGAGGCAAACGAACCCGACGGGCATCTGCCCCTTCAGCTGATCCGAGACCCCAACCACGGCACATTCGGCTACATCCGGATGACTGGCCAGAACTTCCTCCATCGCGCCGGTGCTGAGACGGTGACCAGCCACGTTGATCACGTCATCGGTGCGCGCCATGATGTAGAGGTATCCATCCTCGTCGATCATGCCTGCATCGCCGGTTTCGTAATACCCCGGAAAGGTGGTTAGGTAGGATTTGCGGTACCGATCTTCTGCATTCCACAGGGAGGGCAACGTGCCGGGGGGCAGGGGCAGTTTGATGGCAATGGCGCCCAGTTCATTAGGCTTCATTGGGCGGCCACCGTCATCAAGGATCTGCACATCGTAGCCGGGCATCGGAACAGTGGGCGATCCGATTTTGACAGGCAGCGCTTCAAGTCCGGCGGGGTTGCCGACCATCGGCCAGCCGGATTCGGTTTGCCACCAGTGATCGTAAACCGGCTTGTCCAGTTTCTCTTGGGCCCATTCGATCGTGTCGGGATCCGCTCTTTCTCCTGCGAGATAGAGCGCACGCAAGCACGACAGGTCGTACTTTCCGATGAACTCGCCCTTGGGATCTTCGCGCTTTACCGCGCGAATTGCGGTCGGGGCGGTAAAGAAACTGCGCACGTTATGTTCGCTGATCACCCGCCAGAATGTACCGGCGTCAGGAGTGCCGACCGGTTTACCCTCAAAGACGACCGTGGTGTTGCCATGCACAAGAGGCCCGTAGCAGATATAGCTGTGTCCGACGACCCAACCAACGTCTGACGCCGCCCAGAATACATCGCCCGGATCAACATTGTAGAAATTCTTCATCGTCCAGTTCAGCGCGACCAAATGTCCGCCCGTAGGACGCAGAACACCCTTCGGCGCGCCGGTCGTGCCGGACGTGTAGAGGATATAGGCGGGGTGGTTGCCCTCGACCGGCACACATTCGGCGGGCTCAACCCCGTATTGAAAGCCGTGCCAGTTCACGTCGCGACCCTCGATCAGGTCCGCGACTTCTTGTTCGCGCTGGAATATTACGCAGAAATCGGGCTTGTGGGTGGCTTGTTCGACAGCGCCATCCAGCAGCGGCTTGTAATGCACGACACGACCCGGTTCGAGGCCGCAAGAGGCGGCGATGATCGCTTTGGGTGTGCAATCATCAATCCTGACGGCCAGTTCGCTGCTGGCGAAGCCCCCGAAAACGACAGAGTGGACCGCCCCCAGACGTGCGCAGGCCAACATTGCCTCGATCGCTTCGGGGATCATCGGCATGTAGATGATGACCCGGTCGCCTTTCTCGACACCCTTGGCGCGCAGGGCACCGGCCAGCGTGGCAACGCGGTTGCGCAGCTCGACATAAGATATCTCGCGCTTGGTATGGGTGATGGGGCTGTCATAGATGATCGCGGCCTGTTCGCCGCGGCCGTTTTCGACATGTCGATCCACCGCGTTGTAACAACCGTTCACCATACCGTCGCTGTACCATTCGTAGATTGGTGCGTTGTCGTCAAAGAGGGCCTTGCTAGGCTTGCGGTCCCAGTCGATGGCTTCGGCGGCCTGCATCCAGAACGCTTCGGGGTCAGCTTTCCAACTGTCATAGACGTCTTTGTATGCCATTGTATCCTCCTCCAAGGCCTAGCTTCGTGTTAGGGCCGGGGTGTCATCCGGACAAGTGCGATGCGGCCCTGCGCGGCGGAAGGACGCAGAAATTTGCATATCCGCCGCTTTGATCACTGCAAATTTTTGCAAACACCTTTTTTATGGACACTTTCCCAAAGTGTGCTTTTCGATTTTGCAAATCTGCAAATACCTCGCTGCTAACTTGCCCGAATCGATTCTACCCGTAATGCGCAACCGGCGTTCCTGCGATAGCGGCCATGTTCAGCAATCCGCGCGCTGTCACGCCGGGGGAAACAATATGCGCCCGGTTGCCCATACCCATCAGGATCGGGCCAACCTCCAGTCCGCCGCCTTTCATCTTGAGGATGTTACGCACCGCCGAAGCCGCGTCAGCGTTGGAAAAGATCAGCACATTCGCGGACCCTTCCATCCGGTTATCCGGCAGCAGCCTCGCGCGCAGATCAGCATCAAGAGCCGCATCAACGTTCATTTCCCCTTCGTAGCAGAAGTCGCGCGGGGTGGCGTCCAGCAACCGCATAGCGGCGCGCTGACGCTTGCCGGAATCCTCACCCTGATTGCCAAATTGCGACTGCGAACAGAAGGCGATCTTTGGCTCGATCCCGAAACGGCGCACATGGCGCGCGGCACCGATGGCGACGTTCTTTAGGTATTCGGGGCTAGGGAAGGTGCTAACATGCGTGTCGGCGATGAACAGGGGACCATCCTCGAGGATCATCAGCGATAGTGCGCCTTGGGGATGATAGTCGTCATTGCCGAGCACTTGTGTCACGTAGTTCAGGTGCCAGCGGTATTCGCCGAACGTGCCGCAGATCAGGCTATCGGCCTCACCGCGATGCACCATCACCGCACCGATTGCTGTGCTGTTGGTCCGCATCACCGCTTTGGCCAGATCCGGGGTTATGCCGCGACGCTGCATGAGTTCGTGATAGCTGCCCCAATAATCACGGTAACGGGGATCGTCTTCGGGGTTTACCAGATCGAAATCCATACCGGGTCGGATGTCCAGACCCAATCGTTCGCATCGTTGTTCGATGACCGATGGGCGGCCGATCAGGATCGGCCGTTCGGTCGTTTCTTCCAGTATGGCTTGTGCTGCGCGCAGCACGCGCTCGTCTTCGCCCTCGGCAAAGACGATGCGACGGGCCTCTTTTCTGGCAGCCTCGAATACCGGGCGCATCAGCAACGCTGACTTGAACACCGATGCATCGAGACGCGCCTTGTAGGCGACCAGATCATCCATCGGACGCGTGGCGACGCCTGTTTCCATGGCCGCACGGGCCACAGCGGTCGACACGATGCCCGAAAGACGGGGGTCGAACGGCTTGGGGATGAGGTAATCAGCCCCGAATGTCAGCGCCTCGCCTTGATAGGCAGCGGCAGCTTCGGCACTGGTTGTTGCACGCGCCAGATCTGCGATACCCTTGACGCAGGCGACCTGCATCGCGTCATTGATTTCGGTTGCGCCCACATCCAGAGCGCCGCGAAAAATGAACGGAAAGCACAGCACGTTGTTGACCTGATTGGGAAAGTCGCTGCGGCCCGTCGCAATGATCGCCTTCGGGGCCACTTCACGGGCCGCATCGGGCATGATTTCCGGATTGGGGTTGGCTAGGGCAAAGATGATCGGCCGATCTGCCATCTTAGCAGCCATTGCAGGTTTCAAAACATTCGGCCCCGAGAGCCCGAGGAACAGGTCGGCTTCGTCAATCACCTCGTCCAGCGTGCGCAGGTCGGTTTTCTGGGCGAATTCGGCCTTTTGCGGATTCATGTCCTCGGTCCGGCCCTCGTAGACCAGTCCGTGAATGTCGCAGAGCCAGATGTTCTGGCGACGAACCCCAAGCTTTAGCAGCATGTTCAGACAGGCGATGCCAGCAGCGCCGCCGCCCGTCGAGACGATCTTGATATCTTCGAACTTCTTGCCTGCCACATGCAGCGCGTTGGTTGCAGCAGCACCGACAACAATCGCCGTGCCGTGCTGGTCATCGTGAAAAACTGGGATATTCATCCGCTCGCGGCACAGTTTTTCGACGATGAAACAATCGGGTGCCTTGATGTCTTCGAGGTTGATCGCGCCGAAGGTTGGCCCGAGCGCACATACGATATCTGCCAATTTCTCGGGGTCGGATTCGTCTACTTCGATGTCAAAACAGTCGATATTGGCGAACTTCTTGAACAGAACCGCCTTGCCTTCCATTACTGGCTTGGACGCCAATGCGCCGATATTGCCGAGGCCAAGAACGGCGGTGCCGTTGGTGACGACCGCAACGAGATTGCCGCGCGCAGTGTAGCGGCTGGCGTTGGCCGGGTCTTCTTTGATTTCGAGGCACGCCTCGGCAACGCCCGGAGAATAGGCGCGTGCCAGATCACGACCGTTTGCCAGAGGTTTGGTCGCGCGAACCTCCAGTTTGCCGGGTTTGGGAAACTCATGATAATTCAGGGCTGCCTGTCGGGCATTATCAGTGGTGTTGTCGTTCATTTCCTGTCCCCTGCGCGTAAATTATTTGGCGATAAGCTGCTTTACCAAGAATTTCGTTTGGTATGAGCCGTTTCCGCATATCTGGCTCTAGCTTGCATCTTTGGACTGCTGGGCGCAATCATTGCATGGTGCGGTAGGGAGGGCAGTCATGGATTTACTGGATGCGGCGACAAAAGTGCGAGAGATGGCCTATGCCCCATATTCGGGCTTTCGTGTCGGAGCGGCAATCCGCGCGAATTCAGGCAAGATTTACGCAGGGTGCAACGTCGAGAATGTCGCCTATCCTGAGGGCACCTGTGCCGAAGCCGGTGCTATAGCGGCGATGATCGCCGGTGGTGACATAGTGATTACCGAAGTGGTCGTGATCGCGGGTGGACCGGCGCCGGTCGCGCCATGTGGTGGCTGCCGCCAGAAGCTGAAGGAATTTGGTCAGGGTGATGTTTGTGTCTCCATGCATACGCTGGACGGGCAAACCCAGACTGCCTTGCTGCGTGATTTGCTGCCAGGAGCCTTTGGCGCGGACCAGATGGCAATAGGCTAGCCGATGGATACGCGTCAGATCATTACGGCCCTGCGGGACGGGGTCGATCCGGGTGCAGATGCGCTGCACGAGTTTGCACAAGGGCTGGCTAACGGTGCAGTAAGCGATGCGCAGGCGGGGGCCTTTGCCATGGCGGTGCGTTTGCGCGGCCTCGGGGGGGCGGGCGCAAAGCACTGACATTGGCGATGCGCGACAGCGGTGCGCAGCTGAAGTGGGATCTGGACCGACCGGTGATTGACAA
This sequence comes from Roseovarius pelagicus, assembly GCF_025639885.1. NCBI lineage: Bacteria > Pseudomonadati > Pseudomonadota > Alphaproteobacteria > Rhodobacterales > Roseobacteraceae > Roseovarius > Roseovarius pelagicus. Next base: position 3,398,101 of record NZ_CP106738.1, read on the forward strand.
GCATTCCACCGGCGGGATCGGTGATTGCGTCAGTCTGGTGCTGGCCCCGGCTCTGGCCGCCTGCGGCGCGGCAGTGCCGATGATCTCGGGTCGGGGGTTGGGCCACACCGGAGGGACGTTGGACAAGCTGGAGGCAATACCGGGCCTGTCCACCCGCTTGAGCGAGGCGCAACTGCGCCGAACCGTTTCGCACGCAGGTTGTGCCATTGCGGCGGCCAGTGCGCAAATCGCACCCGCCGATGCCCGGCTTTATGCCGTGCGCGACGTGACCGCGACCGTGGACAGCATTGATTTGATTTGCGCCTCCATTCTGTCGAAGAAACTGGCGGCCGGGCTGGATGCGCTGGTGGTGGATGTGAAAACGGGCAGTGGAGCATTCATGGCGCGCGCCGAGGACGCGCGCGCCTTGGCAGAGGCGCTGTGCGAGACGGCCAATGCCGCCGGATGTCGGACGAGCGCAGTGATTTCCGACATGAGCCAGCCACTTGCGCCCGCATTGGGCAACGCGCTGGAGGTCGCCGAAGCGATGCAGGTCCTGACGGGGGGGCGGACAGGGCGGCTTGCAGAGTTGAGTATCACGCTGGGCGGCGTGTTGTTGCAGCGCGCGGGTCTCGTCGCAACGGTGGAGGATGGCGCCAACGGCGTTTTGACGGCGATTGCCGACGGAAGTGCCGCCGAGTGTTTTGGCCGGATGGTGGTCGCGATGGGCGGGCCGGTTCGCTTTGTTGAGGACTGGCAGCGTTTCCTGCCCGAAGCAACTGTGATCCGAGAGGTACCTGCCTGGCGCGATGGCTATGTTACAGCCATGGAGGGCACCTCGCTGGGTATGATCGTGGTCGATCTTGGCGGAGGACGGCAGGTTGAGAGCGACCCGGTCGATCCATCGGTTGGATTGAGTGATGTTTTGCCGCTGGGCACACGGGTCGTCGCCGGGCAGGCTGTTTGCCGTATCCATGCGGCGCGTGTTGCCAATGCAGATCGGGCTGAGGCCGCGCTACGACAGACAATTGCGATCAGTGCCGCGCCCGCGCCGGTGCCTGAGTTGGTTCAGGCCCGGATAGGCTGATGGCGCGCGCGTTTCTTATCGTCCTCGACTCGGTGGGTATCGGTGGCGCTCCGGATGCCGACCAGTATTTTAACGGTGAAATTCCTGATACCGGCTCGAACACGGTGGCGCATATCGCGCAGGCGGTGGGCGGGTTACATTTGCCGCATCTTGATGCACTGGGGTTGGGCGCGGCGGTTGCGCTTTCCTCTGGGGCGGATGCGCCGGGTCTGGGCACCACGCCGCAGGGGCGTTGGGGGGCCGCAACGGAGACGTCGCGAGGCAAGGATACGCCATCCGGTCATTGGGATCTGGCTGGGGTGCCGGTTCCGTGGGACTGGCATTACTTTCCTGATGCTGATCCGGCCTTTCCATTGGACGTGTCACAAGCGGTGGCCACGGCGGCAGGTACGGCAGGGATCTTGGGGGATTGTCATGCGTCCGGCACCGAGATCATCGAACGGCTAGGGCACGCGCATCTGCGGACGGGCTGGCCGATCTGTTACACGTCTGTCGACAGCGTTTTTCAAATCGCTGCGCATGATGCGGTGTTCGATCTGGCGCGGCTTCACGCTCTTTGTGCGGCGGTTGCACCCAGATTACATGCAATGAATGTGGGGCGGGTCATTGCACGACCCTTTACCGGCAGTCCAGAGACCGGGTTTCACCGTATGTCTGGACGCCGGGATTTTGCGATTGCACCGCCTGCGCCGACACTGTGCGACTGGGTCCATGACGCAGGACGTTGCGTGCATGCCGTGGGAAAGGTTGGCGATATATTCTCGATGCGCGGCATTGACGATGTGGTGAAGGGGACGGATGAGGCGCTGCTGCGGGCAATAACCGACCTGATCGGCACGGCGGAGGAGGGTAGCCTGACCTTCGCAAACCTCGTCGAGTTCGACAGTGACTACGGCCATCGGCGTGACCCGCAGGGTTATGCCGAGGCGTTGCGTCGGTTCGATGATTGGTTAGGCGTGGCGATGACCCGGCTGCGTCTGGGTGATATGCTGCTGATCACTGCCGATCACGGAAATGACCCGACCTGGGCGGGGACTGACCATACCAGAGAACGCGTGCCGGTCCTGATCGCCGGGTGCGGCACGGGCGCATTGGGGCAGGTATTGATGGCCGATGTCGCGGCTAGTGTCGCGATGCATCTGGGTGTGCCTTCGCACGGGCAGGGGCGCAGTTTCTTGTGATCTATCGCGCTGGCCATTGCCCTTGGGCAGTGCAAGTGACTAAAAGCAGCGCATACGCCAGCCCGGAGGAACCCCAATGCAAGAGCATCTCACAATCGTCAAACACCCGCTTGTTCAGCACAAGCTGACTTTGATGCGGGAGAAAGATACCTCGACGGCGGTGTTTCGCCAGCTGTTGCGCGAAATCAGTCAGCTGCTGGCCTATGAGGTCACGTATGAGCTGCCAATGACCACCAAGAACATCGAGACGCCGATGGAGGAGATGGAAGCGCCGACGCTGGCAGGGCGCAAGCTGGCGCTGATTTCGATTCTGCGTGCCGGTAACGGATTGCTGGATGGCATGTTGGAGCTGATCCCCTCGGCTCGGGTCGGGTTTGTCGGGCTTTACCGCGACGAGAAAACGCTAAAGCCGGTGCAATATTACTTTAAAGTACCGGATATGCTGGAAAAACGGCTGGTGATCGTGGTTGATCCAATGCTCGCCACGGGCAATTCCTCAGCAGCGGCCGTGGACCTGCTGAAACAGGCAGGCGCCAAGGATATCCGTTTTCTATGTTTGCTGGCCGCGCCTGAAGGGGTTGCGCGGATGAAAGAGGCACACCCCGATGTTCCGATTGTGACGGCCTCGTTAGATGAGCGTCTGAATGACATTGGATACATCCTTCCCGGGCTAGGAGATGCGGGTGACCGCATGTTTGGCACAAAATAGGCTGCTTGCCTGTTTACTCAGGGTTTGAATTAAGGCAGAGTTTTCCCACATCTTGTGGGGACAAAATGAAAATAACGAGAGTCATTGCACTCGCAGTTATCGCAGCGTCATGTGGCCTGAGCTATGTTCAGGCAAAGACGCTGAAAGATTCTGGCGAGCCTGCCGAATTTCCGCCCTCGTCCTATACCGGTCGACAATATGTAGACAGCAAAGGCTGTGTATTCATCCGCGCCGGGATCGACGGGAATGTAACGTGGGTGCCGCGTGTTTCGCGCAGCCGAACAGTAGTTTGTGGTTTTCAGCCATCGCTGGCGACAGCGCGCCGTGCACCTGAACCAGTGGCTACGCCTGCCGCCAAGCCCGCCACGGTGGTTGCGGTCGCTCCGGCGCCAAAACCGGCGCCTCGCGTCGTGCGGGCAGCACCGGCGCCAGCGCCTGTGACAGCCAGTACCAGACGCGTCGCACGTGCACCAGCGTCCAACCCTGTCGTCGTGACAGCACCCAAACGCAGCGTTGCTCCGGTATTGGTTGCTCCTGCCCCTGCGCCCACGCCAGTGGTGGCTGCGGCTCCGCAACCGAAGCGCCGCGTCGTTCAGGCCCCGTCGGGCTGTGCCGGACGCAGTGCGGTTTCGCAGCGCTATATGGCCGGAAAACATGCGGTTCGCTGTGGACCTCAGTCCGCAGGCCATATCACCTACGCTGACAATTCCGCTGCACCTCGTCGTGTCGCGCCTGCACCCGTCTATACACAGGCGCCGACATACACTGCGCCAAGCTATCAGGCACCCAGCTACAAGCCCGCTGCCGCGGCCTATGCAGCGCAGCCTAGCCCAGCATACACCACCACTACGACACGTATCGCGCCCAAGCATGTCTATGAAAATCAGGTCGCCAGCTATCGTGGCCTCAATGGTGTGCCAGAAGGATACAAACGAGTTTGGATGGACGGCAGGCTTAACCCGCACCGTACGCATCAGACCTTTGAGGGTAAGGCGCAGATGGACGTTGTCTGGACCAAAACCCTGCCGCGGCGTCTGATCATCCGCGACACAGGGCAGGTGGTCACGCAGGACTATCCCGGACTGATGTACCCCTACACCAGCTATGAACAACAAAAGCGTGCCAATGTTTCGACAGCCTATGCGACACAGCAGGCCCGTGGCTACGGAATGGCGACGACCAGTGCTGCGCCAGCCTATGCTACGCAAACGGCGACCGTATCGACCAAATCCAGTGCGACCGTCACAAGCCAGTCGCAGCGTGCGGCCAGCCACCGGTTCGTGCAGGCCGGGGTTTATTCGTCCCGCGCGCAGGCACAACAGGCGGCACAGAGAATTGCGGGGGCAGGGCTGCCGGCACGGCTCGGCACGATGCGGCGGAATGGGCAGACCTACAGCCTGCTGCTGGCCGGACCGTTCAATAGCCAATCACAGCTCAACTCGGCACTGTCGCGCGTACAGGGTGCGGGCTTTGGCAACGCAAAGTTGCGCAAGTAACGAGCGTTGCGTTTCCTGAATGATGTTTCGGGCCGACCTTTTGCCGGGTTGGCCCGTTTTCTTTGGTTAACGTCTTTTGTTTTGGGCTTTTCCTGAATCAGGGAATACGCAATCCTCTTTGGGCTAGCTGCCACAGATTCCTTGCAAGCGCAGCCAGTCACCATCGCTGAGGATCGCTTCTGGTGCGGCTCCTCCAAAAGGGTCCGCCTCGATCAGTGGCAGCACTGTTTCCCCTGAAATGTCACGCGCATAGGCATAGGGCGTCGAGCGCACAGACCACGCGCGAAATCCGTCAAGCAACACCTCGTCGTCCAATGGTGCAGGAGGGGCCGTCAGAAGATGTTCAGCGTAACGAGCCAACGCTGTTTCGCCGGGATGGCCCGTGGTCATCAGGCGAAAGGTGGCAATCAGTCCTGCATGCTCTAACAGTCGGTCCAGTGGATCGTGCGCCCGCGCGCGCAGACGTTCGGCAATGATGTAGCCTGCGATCACATCCGGTTCCTCGTGGTCTTCGACCAGTGAGCGATTTAGCACGATTGTACCGCCGGGCAGTGTGGTGGCATTTGCGACACCGCTGCGGACGACCATCAAATCGGCGGTGCGGTCTTCGGATGGCAGACGTGTGGCAAGCTTTGACAGCGCGGCGGGGCCACCGGCCGCCCCGCATGGCGGGCCCGTGACCGGCAACATATGCATCAGCAGGGCGCGACCGATTTCGGCGCGCTTTACAGCAGGCACGACGGACACCGCATGATCGCGCACGGCATTAGGCAGCCAGAATACCGCCACAGCGACAGCCATCAGCATCGAGCCCAGCAAGACCATCAACCGTAGTCGTCCGGGGTGTGGGCGCCGACGCTCGACTGCGGCGCGCAACTTCTCAATGGCATCAATCATTGCGGCCTCGGAGGCCGCCAATTCCAGCGTTTCGCCGGGATCGCCGTCAGGATGATAAATCGCCGGACGGTGGCCGGGGTTAGACCGAGTAATGGCTGGGATAGACCAATGCGTCAGCGCACGGTCGCGCATATCGCTGATGATCAACGTCGCATCGCCGATAGAAACGACGACTTCGCTGCGCTGGGCATCGGGTGCGGAGCGCCATAGCCCAGAGGCTTCTAGCCGATCATATTCACGGAGTGCGGTCATTATGTGCCGGGCCTGCTTCGCCTCTTTGAACGCAGCCTAGCACGTTACATCTGATCGCTCAATTGCGGGAGCATCGTTACCGTCATACCGAATTTCATACAAAGCCATGAGTTCAGAGGTCTTTTGCACGTTCACGCAACTCGAACTTCTGAATTTTTCCTGTCGACGTTTTTGGCAGTTCTTCGAATACAATTCTCTTTGGCGTTTTGAACCCTGCGAGACGCTCGCGCGCATAGGCGATGACATCTGCTTCGGTGGTCTGGGCGCCTTCTTTCAGTTCCACAAATGCGCAGGGTACTTCTCCCCATTTCTCGTCGGGTTTGGCCACCACGGCGCAAAGCAGGACTGCCGGGTGGGTCATAAGCACACCTTCGACTTCGACAGAGCCAATGTTTTCGCCACCGGAGATGATGATATCCTTGGCGCGATCAGCTATCTGAAGGTAGCTGTCGGGATGTTGCAACGCAATGTCGCCGGAATGGAAGTACCCCCCCCGGAATGCCTCTTCGGTAGCTTCCGGGTTTTTCAGATACCCCTTCATCACTGTGTTGCCGCGTATCATAATCTCGCCTTGCGACGTGGCGTCTTTCGGGGTCTGGGTCATTGTTTCGGAATCCATCGCGGTGATGTCCTCGGCCATGCACATTGGCACGCCGGTCCTCGCCTTGATTGCATAGCGTTCTTCATCGGATTTATCATCCCATGCCCCGTGCCACATACATTCGGTCACATGCCCGTAGGTTTCGGTCAGGCCATAAACCTGCGTGACCTTGAACCCGAGCGGTTCGATCGCGCGCAATGTGGCGGCAGGCGGCGGGGCACCGGCGGTGAAGACATCTACGATGTGGTCGAATGCGCGCCTGTCCGCGTCCTTGGCGTTGACGATGGTGTTAAGGACAATGGGTGCGCCTCCGAAATGGGTCACGCCCTCGTCGGCGATGGCATCATAGATTGCGCGGGCCGTGATGTCGCGGCAACAGATCACCGTCCCGCCCAGTAGTGGCATCATCCAAGTATGATTCCAGCCGTTGCAGTGAAACAGCGGCACGATCGTCAAATAGCGTGGATGGCGTGTCATCTGCCAGCTTATCGCGGTGCCCATGGTCATCAGGTAGGCGCCCCTGTGGTGGCACACGACGCCTTTGGGTCGTCCCGTGGTGCCGGATGTGTAGTTCAGCGCGATGCTCTCCCATTCGTCCTCGGGCATCACCCAATCGAATTTGGGATCTGCGGCAGCCAGAAAACCCTCGTACTCTGTGTGGCGCCCTGTGGCATGGTGACCGGCCTGCGGGTCGGCCACCTCGATGATCGTCGGGGCGGTCCCTTGCATCGCTTTTATGGCGGCTTCGACCAACGGAATGAACTGGGTGTCGACCAGCGCCACTCTGGCTTCGCCGTGATCAAAGATGTAGCTGACCGTATCGACCTCTAACCGGGTATTGATCGTGTTCAGCACTGCACCAGTGGCGGGTACTCCGAAATGCGCCTCGGCATGGGCTGGGATATTGGGCAGAAGCGTCGCGACCACCTCGCCGGATTTTACACCTAGCGTACTCAGCGCAGAAGCGAGCCGCGTACAGCGGTCGTAATAGTCGCCGTATGTGCGGCGGACGTCCCGATAGATCACCGCTTCGTAGTCGCGAAACAATGTAGCGGCGCGGCGCAGGTGTGATAGCGGCGTGAGCGATACGAAATTTGCTGAACGCTTATCCAGCCCGGTCTCGTCCGTCATCCAGCCCATTAGATTCTCCTAGTTGATCTGATTCTCACGTCGTTCGACTGGTTGAGGATATTGGGTTTGGCGCGTCGATCAATTGGTAAGTATTTATGCGCCTTTATTGTCCAAAATGGGGGCCTACACTGCCTAGCGGTTCGAAATCTGAAAATCATCCGGTATCCACCGCTGCCGTCAACATAGATGGTAGCCGCGAAATTCTTTGACCGTCGACAGGCTCATCAGGGTTTTCAACTGAGAGACACCAGGAATTTGCGAGAGCCGGGTGCGGTACAATTCTGCGTAGTCAGACGTATTGCGGGCAGCAACGCGCATCAGGTAGTCCAGCTCGCCCGAGACCAGATGACATTCCAAAATCTCGGGCATCCGTGCGATTGCCGCTTCGAAGGCACTGATTTCTTCCTGTCGTTGGCTGGCGAGCCGAACCTCAATGAACACCTGAATTTCAAGTCCAAGCGCCTCGCGATTCAACCGGGCGCCATACCCCTCGATTGTGCCATCGGCTTCTAGATTTTTGACGCGCCTGTGACAGGCTGAAAGCGACAGCCCGACCCGTTCTGACAGGCGGGCCATTGAAATCTGACTATCATGCTGAAGTATGGAAAGAATCCGCGTTGTAATGCTCATATCGCAAAAATTTCTCAATTATGGGCCGAAATCAAGGGAAGTTTACAGAAAAATTCTCAAATGGACAGAAAAGAGAGCGCCATTTACATTTGACAATCACGTAGAGTGGTGGAACGCCCATAGGGGCGTGACAAAACCCAAAGGGAGGGAAGTAATGTCTAATACAATCGTCGTCGGTTACGATGGCAGTGACAGCTCGCTGCGCGCGCTGAACTTTGCCGTCGACCGCGCTAAGGCGGAGAAGGCGGAGTTGATCGTTGCCCATGTTCTGGAATGGTCACCCTACGCATTTCTGACGCCAACGGAGTTGGAGGAACGTCACAAGCGTCGCGGGGAAGAATTGGATCGTGCCAACAAGCATGTGCTCGAGCCGCTTACCAAGCGCCTGAGCGACACAGGTGTCAAGGTCACGACCGAGCTGCGCTATGGCCGAACTGCCGATACGCTCTGTTCGATTGCGGCAGAGAAAAGCGCAAGCCAGATTATCATCGGTCGTACCGGTGGAAGCGGGATTGCTGCGCGGCTCTTTGGTGCTGTTGCAGGCAGCGTGGCGCAGGTCGCGACCGTACCGGTCACGATCGTTCCATAACTAATAAAAAATGAGGGACATATGACACAATTCATGAAATCCGCGGCGCTGGCCGCGACGGGCCTTGTGGCGGCATCTGCCCCCGCGCTGGCCCAATCGCTGGATGACAAGGTGAACCAGATATTTGCCAGTTCTACCGGCTGGTTCGTCAATCTCATCTTTGCCCCGCTGCCCGGGACGGCGTTTCCGTGGATCGTTTTGTGGCTGGTCGTCGGGGCCACCATTTTCACGCTATATTTCGGTTTCGTCCAATTCCGCGCGTTTCCGCATTCGATCTCGTTGGTGAAAGGTGACTATTCTGATCCCAACGACGCCGGTGAGGTCAGCCACTTCCAAGCGCTGGCGACAGCCCTTTCAGGTACTGTTGGTCTGGGTAATATCGCCGGTGTTGCGGTCGCTGTGGGCATTGGTGGACCGGGCGCCACATTCTGGATGGTTCTCGCCGGCCTTATGGGCATGGCATCGAAGTTCACAGAATGTACGCTAGGTGTGAAATATCGCAACGAATACCCGGATGGCACCGTTTCAGGTGGTCCGATGTATTATATGACCAAGGGCTTCGAGGAGCGCGGTCTTCCACTGGGCAAGTTCATGGCGATCCTGTTCTCGATCTTTTGTATCCTTGGCGCGCTGGGTGGCGGTAACATGTTCCAGGCCAATCAGGCACATGCGCAGATCACCAATGTGGTCGGTGAGTATCCCGGCTGGATCACAGGCGTCGTATTTGCGGGCATCGTGTTCGCGGTTATCGTCGGCGGGCTGCAATCCATCGCCAAAGTCACCGAGAAAATCGTGCCGTTCATGGGCGTGCTCTATGTCGCTACCGCGATCGTCATCCTGCTGTTGAACTTCGACAAGATTGGCTGGGCATTTGGCCAGATCTTCGAGGGCGCCTTTACAGGTCTCGGCGTTGCCGGCGGCATGGTCGGTGCGTTGATCCAAGGCTTCAAGCGGGCCGCGTTCTCGAACGAAGCGGGCGTTGGTTCGGCTGCGATTGCGCACTCGGCTGTGCGTACCAAGGAACCGATCACAGAAGGGTATGTATCGCTGCTGGAGCCGTTCATCGATACGGTCGTAATCTGTACCATGACTGCATTGGTGATCATCATCACTGGTCAGTTGATGTCAGATCCAGAAACCGGTCTATACATTCTGAACGAAGCTGGCAGCGCGATTCAGACCGTTGACGGTAACTCTGGTGTGGCTCTGACATCGGCAGCGTTCTCGTCCTCGTTTGGCTGGTTCAAGTACATCCTTGCGATTGCGGTGATCCTCTTTGCTTTCTCGACGATGATCAGCTGGTCATATTACGGGCTGAAAGCGTGGACGTTCCTCTTTGGTGAGGGCAAAACAAAAGAGTTGGTCTTCAAGATCATCTTCTGCGTCTTTGTCGTCATCGGAGCGGCCGCCAGCCTTGGTCCGGTCATCGACTTCTCGGATGCGGCGATCTTTGCGATGGCGGTGGTCAACATCGTGGCGCTCTATTGCCTGATGCCGATCGTGAAGCGTGAGATGAACAGCTACATGAGCCGCCTCAAGTCGGGTGAGATCAAGAAGTTCCACTGACGTAGAGCAGACGGAGCGATTCATAATGCAGGGCGGGAAACCGCCCTGCATTTTTTGTGGCATGGCTATGCCCCTATCAGCGCGACGACAATGCAGTTAGCGTGATCCACATGATCATTTCGGCCGGGCGAAACTACATATTCGTACACATCCCCAAAACTGGCGGCACGGCTATGGCGCTGGCGCTGGAGACGCGCGCGATGAAGGATGATGTGCTGATCGGAGACACGCCCAAGGCGGTGCGTCGGCGCAAACGGCTTAAAGACGCGAAAACCTCGGGGCGGTTGTGGAAGCATTCGACCCTTGCTGATATAGATGGTCTGGCTGGCACGGCTCAGATTTCTGAAGCGTTTACCTTTACGCTTGTGCGCAATCCGTGGGATCGGATGGTCAGCTACTATCATTGGTTGCGTGCGCAGCACTTTGACCACCCTGCCGTCACGTTGTCGCGACAATTGAGCTTCTCCGAGTTCCTGCATCACCCACAGACCAAAGCGTCATTTAAGGCGACCCCTTATGCGCATTACATGATCGATGCCACAGGGTCCGAGCGTTGCAGAGCCTACATTCGCATCGAACACCTAGAGCAGGATGCTGCACCGCTCTGGGCACATCTGGGATTCCGGCTCAGCCTGCCACGCGCCAACGCGTCCAATCGTGATGCAGATTATCGCCGTTACTACAGCGATCGTGATGCCGAACTGCTGGCAGATATTTGCGCGGATGATATCGCGCGATTCGGATACAGCCATTGAGGCGTACATGCATAGCGTGCGTAATTGTTTCCATTTTCCCCTAAGAAAGTGAGGATAACGCGTGGATCGGTGCCGGTTTACGGTCAATGCCCGTTTTGCGCCTTAAACTTTTCTTAACCATACCCAAATCCTGAGGCCAACTCGACTGGCTACTGGCCCTTTTTGCTGCACTGGGTCTGACCAAAGGGGAACTAAGAGGATGTTGGACAGGAGCATGGGAAGCGACGTTTCGCTACAGACCTCCGAACGAACGGGGATAATGACTGGCACGCGGGTTGCGACCCGTGCGGGCTGGTGCCCGATTGAATCGGTCTGCGCAGGTACAGAAGTGCTGACCTTCGATGCGAGTTTTCAGGAGGTTCGGGATGTCCAGCGTGCTCCGCTTTGGGCGGACGAGGCACCATGCCCGCAACACTTGTGGCCGCTGGAGGTGCCTGCAGGGGTGCTGGGTAATCGCGACGCGCTGCTGCTGATGCCGGAGCAACCGATCATGATCGAAATTGACGCCGCAGAAGAACTGTTTGGTGATCCGTTTGCCCTGATCCCGGTGCGGGCACTGGATGGTATTTGCGGTATCTCGCGCACTGCGCCAGAGTTGCGGGCGATGGTGACATCCATACGGTTTGATGCGGAACAAATCGTGTTCGCCAATAGCGGTGCAATGTTCCTTTGCGCCTCTGCAATGGATCTGCTGGATGTCGCAATGAGTGACGATGCGCCAGACCAAGAATATACGGTATTGCCGATGGGGGCAGCACAGCAATTAGCTGCCTTGCTTGGCACTGCGATTCAGCCTGAAATGCCACTTAACTGGCCAGAACCGGAAAAGCTGGCCGCGCACTCGTGAATTCTAAATGCGATTGTCGCGGTGTCCGCAGAATGACCTGTCTATCAGCAACCGATCTATCCACAGACGCATTTTGCGGTAGCGCAAGAAATCACAGAGCAATCATCTGATCGTATTGCGAAAATGCAATATCATTGCCCCGGATCGCACAATCGAATCCGGGGCAATGTCGTTGTCGTCTATCAGGCGGCGTCTGCTTGCGCGGTGAAGCGCCCGTAGAAGCTTTGGCCCTTGTTCGCCATCTCACGCAGCAGGGCAGGTGTCGCAAAGCGGGGTCCGAACTCTTCAGTCAGGGCATCGCAGCGTTCTGCGGCGTAAGGTGTCCCGAGAATGTCGAGCCAAGCGAACGGACCACCCGACCAGGGGGCAAAGCCCCAAGCCAGAATCGCGCCAACGTCGCCCTCGCGGATATCTTCCAATACGCCTTCTTCTAGCGCGCGGACCGCTTCGAGCACTTGGGCGAACATCAGGCGATGCTGCACCGTGATCAGGTCGGGCTGCTCATCCGCATGCGGATATTTCGCAGCCAACCCTTCCCAATAGCTCAGGCGCTTGCCCTTGTCGTCATAGTCAAAGAAGCCAGCATTGGATTTGCGACCTAGACGGCCTTCGCCTTCCATCCAGAAGATCACCTCGTCAACGGCAGCGTCGGGATAGTCGTCGCCCATTGCGGCCTTGGTCGCGCGGGCGATCTTGGCACCGAGGTCAATCGAGGTTTCATCGACCAACTGCAATGGTCCCACGGGGAAGCCCAACTGACGTGCTGCGTTGTCGATCAGTGACGGTGCGACACCTTCGGCGACCATGCGCAGACCTTCGTTGATGTAGGGGATGATGCAGCGGTTGCAGTAGAAGAACCGCGCGTCATTCACCACGATGGGCGTTTTTCGGATCTGGCGCACATAATCCAGCGCTTTGGCCACGGCGACCGGGCCTGTCTGTTCACCCTTGATGATTTCTACCAGCATCATCTTTTCAACGGGCGAAAAGAAGTGAATGCCGATGAATTGCTCCGGCTTGTCGCTGGCCTTGGCCAGTTCGGTGATCGGCAGGGTCGAGGTGTTGGTGGCAAAGATGCAATCATCGCCGACGACCTTAAGCACATTTTTGGTGACTTCGGCCTTTACTTTCGGGTCCTCGAATACAGCCTCGATGATCAGGTCGCAGCCCTTCAGCGCGTCGTAGTCGGTGGTTGCGGTGATGCGACCCAAGGCCTCTTCCTTCTTAGCTTCGGTTGCCTTGCCGCGCTTGATGCCCTTGTCCATATAGTCGGCGGTATAGGATTTCCCCTTGTCTGCCGCTTCTTGCTTCTGGTCGATCAGTACGACCTCCATGCCAGCCATGGCGGAGACAAGCGTGATGCCTGCACCCATCATACCCGCGCCCATGACGCCAACCTTTTTCACCCGTTGATCGGGTACTTCGGGACGGTTCGCACCTTTTTCCAGCGCCTCTTTGTTGATAAAGAGGCTGCGGATCATCGCGCTAGATGAAGGGTTCAGCAGGACGTTGGTGAACCAACGTGCCTCAATCTTCAGTGCGGTATCAAACGGAACCAACGCTCCTTCATAGACCGCGCTCAACAGGGCTTTGGCCGCAGGGAAGGCACCTTGGGTCTTGCCGTTGACCATGGCGGAGGCGCCGACGAAGTTCATAAAGCCGGCAGGGTGGTAAGGTGCGCCACCGGGCATCTTGTAACCCTTTTCGTCCCACGGCTTTACAATCGTCGGCTCGCTCAGCACCCATGCGCGGGCGGCGTCCAGCAGCTCATCCGCAGGCACGACTTCGTCCACGACACCAGCGGATTTTGCCTTTTTGGGGTCGTTCAGTTTGCCCTCCAGCAGCAGCGGGGCCGCAGCGATCGCGCCCAGTTTGCGTACCAGTCGCGTGGTGCCGCCAGCGCCGGGAAAGATGCCGACCATGATTTCCGGCAGACCAATCTTGGCCTTTGGATTGTCGGCGGCAAAGATGCGATGGCAGGACAGTGGAATTTCCAACCCGATCCCCAGCGCAGTGCCGGGCAGGGCGGCGGCAATCGGTTTGCCGCCCTTGTTTGTCTTGGGGTCCATGCCTGCGCGCTCGATCTTGCGCAGGATCGCATGCATTCCCATCACGCCATCAAAGAGACCGCGCGCCGGATCGTCGCCCGCGTCTTCTTTCATCTTGGCGATGATGTTGAGGTCCATACCACCGGCAAAACTACCGTCCTTACCTGACGTGATGATGATGCCTTTCACGGTATCATCGGCCAACGCGTCATCGACTAATGCTTCAAGGTCAAGGAACCCTTGGCCGTTCATCACGTTCATCGATTTGCCGACCGTGTCCCAGGTGATGATCGCGACGCCATCGGCGTCTTTTTTCATTGTGAAATCAGTCATGTTTTATCTCCTTTGCGCGCTTTAAACGCGCTCGATGATCGTGGCGGCACCCATGCCCGATGCGATGCAGAGCGTGGCAAGGCCGGTTTGCTTGTCGGTGCGTTCCAACTCATCCAGCAATGTACCAATGATGATGGCACCGGTTGCACCCAGTGGGTGCCCCATCGCAATCGAGCCGCCATTCACGTTTACCAGTGCCGGATCGACATCAAACGCTTGCTGGAAGCGCAACACGACAGACGCGAATGCCTCGTTCACCTCAAAGAGGTCGATATCCCCGATCTGCATGCCGCTATCAGCGAGGATTTTCTGCGTTGCAGGAACCGGACCGGTCAACATGATCGTTGGATCGGTGCCGATCTTGCAGGTCTGGCGGATGCGTGCGCGGGGTTTGAGGCCCCATTTTTCACCGAACTCCGCGTTGCCGATCAGAACGCCGGCCGAGCCATCAACGATACCCGATGAGTTACCAGCGTGGTGAATGTGGTTGATCCGCTCCAGATGCGGGTATTTCAGCTTGGCCACGGCATCAAAGCCCGGCATCACTTCGCCCATTGCCTGAAACGCCGGGTTTAAACTGCCCAAAGTCTGCATATCAGTGCCGGGACGCATGTACTCGTCATGATCCAGAATGGTCAGGCCGTTCTGATCCTTTACCGTGATAACCGACTTGGCAAAACGGTTGTCATCCCACGCCGCCTTGGCCCGTTTCTGGGATTCCATCGCCAGCGCATCGGCCTGATCGCGGGTAAAGCCATATTCAGTTGCGATGATATCGGCGCTGATCCCTTGCGGGACAAAATAGGTCTCCATCGCAACGCTGGGATCGACAGCAATCGCCGCGCCGTCGCTGCCCATTGCCACACGGCCCATCATTTCGACCCCGCCGGCGATGTAGGCCTCACCTGCGCCGCCTTTGACTTGATTGGCGGCCAGATTCACCGCCTCCATACCCGACGCGCAGAACCGATTGATCGCGAGACCGGGAATGGATTCATCCAGATCCGAGGCCAGAACCGCCGTGCGTGCCAGGCAGCCGCCCTGTTCCATAACTTGGGTTACATTGCCCCAAATGACATCTTCGACGGCGTGCCCGTCCAGGCCATTGCGTTCTTTCAGGGCGTTCAACACCTGCGCACTGAGGCGCACGGCTGTCACTTCATGCAGGGCGCCATCCTTGCGGCCCTTGCCGCGCGGGGTGCGCACAGTGTCATAGATAAATGCGTCAGACATATCGGTCTCCTTTTTTACGCGCGGTCAGCCGGGCTGCCGGGCATCAGATCGTATGGGTGTTTCCAGCCGGGGATGTTTTCAATATTCGAAAGCCACCGGTCTATGTTGGGCCAATCCTTGCGGTCAAAGCCGAAAGGTTCAGGGTAGAAGAGGTAGCCACAGCACGAGAGGTCCGCATTGGTGATCGCGTCACCTACGATCCATTCCCGTCCCTTCAGATGGGTGTCGAGTACGGCATAGGCCGCCTTAAGCCGTGCCTGACTGAAACCGATCACTTCTGCGGGACGCTTGTTCTCGGGTAGGAAGTTCATCAGGAACCGCACCATGCCCGCTTGGCTGCTTAGTTTGTGATTGTCCCAGAAAACCCAGCGCATGACCTCGCGCTGCTCTTCGGGTGTGCTGCCGCCAAAGCGACCGGTCTTTTCGGTGATATACATCTGTATCACCCCCGATTGCGTCAGCGTGGTATCCCCATCCACCAGCACGGGTACTTCGCCCATCACGTTGAGTTGGCGAAATTCGTCGCTGCGGGCGGCACCGCCAAAGAAATCCACATAAACAGGCGTCCATTCCATCCCTGACAATTCCAGCGCCAAAGCGGCTTTGTAGGCGTTTCCGCTTTCTCCCATGCAGTAGAGTTCGATCGTCATTCTATCCTCCCAGTGCCGTTTTGGCGGCAGGCCGTTGATTTTTAGTACTTTTAGGAGGGTGAAAGCGCAGACTGATGCTTTCACCTTTCGTCAAAATATCACCGCCGGGGACGTTCCAGGATCGATACCCGGTTGGCCTGATCAAGCGGTTCTCTTCTCGGTAAAGCTGCGCGCGATCAACTCCTTCATGATCTCGTTTGTGCCGCCATAGATTTTCTGTACGCGCGCATCGGCCCACATTTCGGCCACGGCATATTCTTGCATGAAGCCATAGCCACCATGCAGTTGAACGCAGTCATCCAGCACGTCACATTGCGTATCGGTGAGCCAGTATTTTGCCATCGCGGCCTTCTCGACGCTCAGCGCGCCGTGCAAATGCTCGGTGATGCATTCATCCAGAAATGCCCGCGCTACCTTGGTGCGTGTCAGGCATTCTGCCAGCTTGAACCGGGTGTTCTGGAACTGTGTCAGCGGTCCTCCGAAAGCTTCGCGTTCATTGCAATAGGCGATCGTGCGCGCCACTGCGCCCTCCATCGCGCCCACCGCGCCGCAACCAATGATCAACCGCTCTTGTGGCAGTTGGTTCATCATCTGGCCAAACCCCAAGCCTTCGGCGTCACCGAGGATGTTTTCGGGGGCAATCTCGACATTGTCGAAAAACAGCTCCGAGGTGTCCGCAGCGTGCAGTCCGACCTTGTCAAGGTTGCGTCCGCGCGAGAATCCTTTTGCGCCATCGGTCTCGACAACCACAAGCGAGACGCCCTTGGCGCCAGCTTTGGGATCGGTCTTGGCGGCGACGATGATCAGATTGGCATGCTGGCCATTGGTGATGAATGTTTTCTGGCCCGACAGGCGATAGGCGTTGCCATCGCGCACGGCCTTGGTCTTGATACCCTGCACGTCCGAGCCTGCAGCGGGTTCGGTCATTGCCAAAGCGCCGACCATTTCGCCGGTGACCATCTTTGGCAACCAGCGTTTTTTCTGCTCTTCGGTGCCGTAGGCGAGGATGTAATGCGCGACGATGCCGGAATGGATCGGGTTGCCCCAGCTGGCTAGGTTGGCGCGCGGCGCTTCCATCAGGATGACGGCCTCGTGACCAAAATCACCACCGGCACCACCATATTCCTCCGGGATCGAGGGGCAGAGCAACCCCAGCGCCCCGGCCTGCTGCCATGTCTCGCGGTCCATCTGACCGGCTTTGCGCCACCGCTCGAAGTGCGGGGCCCATTCGGCCTCGATAAAGCTGCGGGTCATGTCCGCCAGCATTTCGTGCTCTTCTGTCATCCAAGTCATCGGATGGCTCCCCTTAGCGTTTGCGCGCGTCCAGTTCAGAATTGAAAATTCTCAGCCGGTGCGAAAACGTGTCTTCGTCGATCACGCTGTCGAAGTTCTCAAAGAGAAAAGACAGTGCCTCGCCTTCATCCAACCCGGCCTCAGCGGCGAATTTCCGCAAGCGGCGATAGCCTTCTTCGGTCATTGCCGCGTTAAAGCGCCGCGTCAGGCGAAAGCGTTTTGGCATCTGTCGGTCCCCCCCGTAGGCCGGGCTTCAGCCCGGCACCCGTTAAAATTGCTCGGCGTCCAGCCCCATCACCGGCTCTGCGCCTGATTGGATACGCGCCAGATGCATGGCCGTCGCGGGCAGGCGGCGTTGCATGTAGAAACGTCCGGTTTTCAACTTCGCCTCGTAAAACGCCTTGTCGCCGCTGCCGTCCTCCAGTGCCGAGAGTGCGGCGCGCGCCATGCGTCCCCACATCAGGCCGAGACAGACATGCCCGAAGAGGTGCATGAAGTCATAACTGCCCGAGAGCGCGGCATTGGGGTTTTTCATGCCATTCTGCATGAAGAACATACCGGCAGTCTGCAAATCCTTCGATGCAGCCTTCAGCGGCTCGACGAAGTCACTCATTCCTTCCACGTCCTTATTATCTTTGCAGAAGTTTTTGACCATTTCAAAGAAGGCCATGACGTGCTTGCCGCTGTCCTGTGCCAGTTTCCGGCCCACCAGATCGAGCGCCTGAACACCGTTGGCGCCTTCGTAGATCATCGCAATCCGTGCGTCGCGGGTGTATTGTGACATGCCGGATTCTTCGATGTAGCCATGACCGCCATATATTTGCTGTGCCAGCACAGTCATGTCGTAGCCTTCGTCCGTCAGGAAGCCCTTGACCACAGGCGTCATCAGCGAAATCAGGCCTTCGGCCGCAGCGTCATCACCGCGGTGCGACTGGTCAATCAGCTGAGCACTCCACAGAAGGAATGCCCGCGCCCCTTCGATAAATGATTTCTGATCCATCAGGCTACGGCGGATGTCAGGATGCACAATCAATGGATCGGCAGGGCCATCGGGGTTTTCTGCACCGGTCACGGCGCGGCCCTGCAGCCGGTCCTTGGCATAGATCACCGCGTTTTGATACGCGATTTCGGCTTGGGCGAGGCCCTGCATACCGACGCCGATGCGCGCTTCGTTCATCATCGTGAACATGGCGCGCATGCCTTTGTGCATATCGCCCAGCAGCCAACCTTTGGCACCGTCATAATCCATCACGCAGGTGGAATTGCCGTGAATGCCCATCTTTTCTTCGATCTTGCCGCATTTCACGCCGTTGCGGTCGCCCAGACTGCCATCGTCGTTGATCAGGAATTTCGGTACGATAAACAGGCTCACGCCCTTGATCCCTTCGGGGCCGCCGGGGATTTTGGCCAGCACCAGATGGATGATGTTGTCGGCCATGTCATGCTCGCCCGACGAGATAAAGATCTTCTGCCCGGTGATCGCATAGCTACCATCGTCCTGCGGCTCTGCCTTGGACCGCATCAGGCCCAGGTCGGTGCCGCAGTGAGGTTCTGTCAGGTTCATCGTGCCGGTCCATTCGCACGAGAACATGTTTGGCAGATAAGTCTGCTTTTGTTCGTCTGTCCCATGGGTCAGAATCGCGGATGCGGCACCGTGGGTCAGACCCTGATACATCGTGAACGCCTGATTAGCCGCCGAGAACATCTCGCCGACAGCAGTGCCCAGAACGTAGGGCATATTTTGTCCGCCATATTCTTCGGGCAGGTCAAGCGCGGTCCAACCGCCCTCGCGCACCTGATCGAATGCTGCCTTAAAACCAGTCGGGGTTCGCACGACACCGTTTTCAAGAACACAACCTTCGGTGTCACCCACAGGGTTCAATGGGGCCAGCACTTCACCAGCGATTTTGCCCGCTTCTTCCAGCACCGCGCCAGTGAATTCGGCGTCAAGCTCGGCATAGCCGGGGGTATCGGCCTGCGATACGTTCAGTACGTTATGCAGAACGAATTGGGTATCCTTGGTGGGGGCAATGTAGCTGGGCATGTCGTGTATTCCCTGAGTTTTCGTGGTTGTTTCTTGGTTGATTATTCTGCGGCGTCGCTGGCCCGGCTCATTGAGGCGAGCACTTTCTCGACCCATGCCATCTGTTCACGCAGATCAGAAATGGCGTCTTCGAGTTCCGTGCGCTGGTGCTCCATGTCCCGCAGCCGTTCAGCGGCCAATTCACGGGTTCGCACCATTTGGGCATGTTGCTGGTCACCGGTGTCATAGAGATCGAGCAGTTGACGAATTTCTTCGAGGCTGAAGCCAAAGCGCTTGCCGCGCAGGATCAGCTTCAGACGCGCGCGGTCGCGCTTGGTGAACAGTCGCTTTTGCCCTTCGCGGATCGGTGCAAGCAGTTCCTTGGACTCGTAAAAGCGCAAAGTTCGGGGCGTTACCTCGAACGCGTCGCACATTTCACGGATAGTCATAATATCGGCGGTCATATCAATCCTGGAGTCTCGTTTCGGTTGTGCTCGATATGTAGTCTCAAGCTGAACTTACAACGGGAATTGACGTTTACGTAAGTCCGACGTCGCGTCACTTTTGGGGGATTGTTGGTTTATCCGGTAAAACCAAGGTCTGGTTTGCTGCCTGACGAGCCGCAGACCGAGGCTCAGTTCTTCAGAGAGGCGGAAGTATCATCGCGGAGCTTTTGCAATTCTTCTATCGCTTCGTCAATCTGTTCACGCTGATCGGCGAGCTCGCGTAGCTGCTTATCCGCCAGATCAATCCAACTGCTCATTTGCGCAGTTGTGCCGTCGTTCTCGTAGATCAGTAGCCACTGACGAATTTCTTCTAGGCTGAAGCCGAACTTGCGCCCTCGAAGGATGAGCGTCATTCGTGCCATTTCCCGAGCGCCATAGTATCGCGCACGCCCGTCTCGTTCGGGCTGAAGCAGCTCGATATACTCGTAATATCTCAGTGTACGCGGCGTTACGTCGAACTTTGCGCACATCTGCTTTAGGGACAAACGTGGTTCTGGCATCGCTACACCCAACGCGAAACATGGCATCAAGTTCCGTCAGAGTGCCGTATTTTTGAACATTGTGAAACCCCTTCATTGCCGCAGGTCGACCGCGATTTGGCGCTCTTGGGGCTGCGGTGCCGGACGTGGGTTGCGCCAATCGGCGCTTGCGTGCTGTGGGCCAAGTGACAATAAAGGCGGCGTAATCCCGAAGCGATGGTATACAAGGTCCGTGACATGAGCAGCATAAACGATGACGGCAACCATCCGGGAATGCAGTTCTTTCGCGAGCTGCCTCATGCGGTGGCGCTTGGCATGACGGCCCATGTTATGAAGGATGGTCGTGCAGAGATGGCGATGCCTTGGGATCAAAAGCTGGTTGGTGATCCCGAAAGCGGCGTCATCCACGGTGGAGCGGTCAGTGCTTTGATGGATACCTGTTGTGGTGCCGCGGCGATGTGTCATCCTGAGTCTGTCGGGGGTACCGCAACGATCGCGCTTCGGATCGACTATATGCGTCCTGCGACGCCGGGCCAGACAATCCGAGCCCGCGCCGAGTGCTATCATATCACCCGGTCCGTCGCTTTTGTTCGGGCGACAGCTCTGGACGATGATGATGATCGACCGGTCGCTACAGCCACCGGTACCTTTACCGTGGAGGGCAAGTGATGGAAAAGCCCCCCGCCGCCCGCGCCCGGAGCCAGTGCAGGTCGTCAAGCAGCGCCGTGATGAGGCGTTGAACGCGCTGGTTTCTGGCGTGCCTTACATTGGATTTCTGGGAATCACCTTTGATCGGCGCGGGGACGAACTGACCGGCGTTCTGGCCTATCAGGATGCTCTGATCGGCAATCCTATTCTTCCCGCGCTTCACGGCGGTGCAACTGCGGCATTTTTGGAAGTGACGGCAATCATCAGCCTCAGTTGGTCAATGCTGTGGCCCGAAATCGAAAGCGGTGGGGCCGAGGCCGAGGCGCTGGCGGCGGGGCAGATGCCGCGCCTGCCTAAAACGATCGATTTTACTGTGGACTACCTGCGAACGGGCCTGCCGCGCGATGCGTATGCACGGGCCAAGATCAATCGGTCGGGGCGGCGTTATGCGTCGGTGCATGTTGAGGCGTGGCAGGATAATCGTGACCGCGCGTTTGCGCAGGCAACGGGACATTTTCTGATGCCGCGCCGCGATGGCTGATAGTGTGGCAATTGCTGCCGGGCCCCTGACGCATATGCGCGTGTTGCGCATTGCGGGCCCCATCGTGATTTCCAACGCGACCGTTCCGATCCTCGGTGCCGTGGACACTGGTGTGGTGGGGCAGCTGGGTTTGGCTGCACCGATCGGCGCAGTCGGGATCGGCGCGATCATCCTCACGGCACTCTATTGGGTTTTCGGATTCCTGCGGATGGGTACCAGTGGGCTGACCAGTCAGGCCAACGGTGCCGGCCAAACAGGTGAAGTCGCCGCTATGCTGACCCGATCTTTGATGATCGCGGCTGCGGGGGGCGTGGCCATCATCGCCCTGCAGTTACCGCTGTTCTGGGGGGCGTTCCGCATGGCCCCCGCCAGTGCTGAGGTCGAAACCCTTGCGCGCGACTATATGAATATTCGCGTTTGGAGTGCGCCAGCAATCATTGCGCTCTATGCCGTGACCGGCTGGCTGATTGCTTTGGAACGGACGGGCGCCGTTCTGATGATCCAAGTGCTGATGAACGGCGCAAACATCGTGCTGGATTTGTGGTTCGTCCTCGGCCTTGGTTGGGGCGTAGAGGGGGTGGCCTGGGCGACGTTTATCGCGGAATGGAGTGGATTGGCCTTGGGCCTGTGGTTTTGTCGGGCGGCGTTCAGAGTGCCTGCATGGCGTGATTGGGCGCGTGTATTTGATCCTGACCGGTTACGCCTGATTCTGGGGGTCAACGTAGACATCCTGCTGCGGTCGCTGATGCTGGAGATGATCTTTGTCTCGTTCTTGTTTCTTGCCAGCGATTTCGGCGACGTGACGCTGGCGGCCAATCAGGTTCTGATTCAGTTCTTGCATATCACCGCCTATGCGCTGGACGGGTTTGCCTTTGCCGCCGAGGCGCTGGTAGGTGCCGCTTTCGGGGCGCGTTCGATGACACGCGTGCGACGTGCATCGATCATAACCAGTATTTGGGGTGTTGGGTGCAGTGTGATGCTGATGATAGGGTTCTGGATTGTCGGCGTGTGGGGGATTTGGCTGATGGCAAAAGCACCAGAAGTGCAGGCGGCGGCGCAAACCTATCTGCCTTATATGATCGTGGCACCGCTGCTGGGGGTTGCTGCCTGGATGCTCGACGGAATTTTCATCGGTGCGACGCGCACGCGCGACATGCGCAACATGATGGTAATCAGTGCTGTGATCTATGGTGTGGCGGTGCTGCTACTGGTGCCGAATTTCGGAAATCACGGCCTCTGGATTGCGTTGCTCATATCCTTTGTCGTGCGCGGGCTGTCCTTGGGGGCACGCTATCCGGCGCTGGAACGCGCGGCAGACCCTTGAGATATTGCTCGCCACCCGGCGGGCCGTGCTAAGCTCCTGATCGGTAGCAAGGAGGGAACGGCATGGATTTAGGAGCATTCTCGATCAGTCTCGCAGTCAAGAATCTGACACGGTCGCGGGGGTTTTATGAGGCGCTGGGGTTCGCCGAGGCTGGCGGCTCGCCAGATCAGGGTTGGCTCATTTTACGTAATGGCGATACTGTGATCGGCCTTTTCGAAGGTATGTTTGAGGGCAACATCCTTACGTTTAATCCGGGCTGGGATCAGAGCGGCGCATCGAAACCCGCATTCTCTGACATTCGAACGATCGAGGCGCGATTGAAAAAGGCGGGGCTGAAAATCGAGCGCGAGACTGGCGGCGGAACCGGGCCAGCCAGCCTGATCCTGCGCGACCCCGACGGTAACTCGGTGATGCTGGATCAGCATGTGGATGCACCGGACGATTGACTGCCTCGCGGCGGCTAGTCCGTGGTGCGCAGGCGCGAGTGCTGCACCAGCAGGATCGTCAGCAAGGGCAGAACAAATCCCAGAACACCGGCAGTAATCAGCACCCAACCAAGTTGGCTGTAATCGGCGGGTATCTCGACCACGCCTGTGGTGTCTGTAACCTCGCGGCTGACCACGAAAATCTGATTCAGATATTTCGTTGCCAGCGAACTGGCTGAAAGGGCCAGATTGGTGAATGATGCCATGACGGCAAAGAACGTTGCCTTGAGGTTATCAGGGGCATTGCGCGCGATCCAGGCCAGCATCGGAATGAGCGCGATCTGGCTGAGCGGGGATTCCGCTGCGGTATCCAGCACCGCGATGAAACGTGCATCAATCAGCCCGCCGGTCAGCGGGGCGGTGATGTCTTGTACCCCGTAGTAAAGTGCGATGTTGGGCAGGGCGAGCAGACCCGCTGCGATCGTGAGGATCAGATAGACCTGCGTCAGCCGCCGCTGGGCCATGAACGGGCGCAGGACAATCATTGCGGCAAGCGTCAGCGCAGCTGCAACCAGTTGCAGCACCGATAGGAATTGCGGATCGAACCCCAACTCGTCAATGGTGAACCAAGTGGCCCCTTGGCCGGGTAAAGGGACGGCACGAAAGACAAAAATGATCAGAGCCGTGCCTAGCAGCATACGAGCCTGTGCGGCTGGCAAGCTGCGCATCAGTTGCCGCATTAGTGTCAGCACGATCGCCATCGAGCCGACAAAAACGATTTCCTGTGCAAAGGGCACGTTCAGCAGGCCGACGGTTAACGACAATGCAACGAAGGCGCCGCCGCCGATAAAATACCACGGGTTTACCTGCGTTGGTGGTCCGGGCCGGTCGATCAGGCGTTGGGTATCACGCCCGGCTCGCGCTGCGCGGTGGATGGCGCGCCGTCGCTGTACGGATGCGAGGATCACGCCCGAGACTGAAATCAGCGGCACCATCATCGCGATGAGGTAGATCTCGGCATAGACCTCTGCCTTGGCTGCTTGTGGCAACGTGTCGACGTCGTCGAAGGCCACGATGTTGATCAGGGCGACGATCAGGGTCCCGCCGATCAGCGCGATGCGCCCCAGCATCTGCATTGTCGTGTGCATGGCCCGCAATGTGTCTTCGTCCAGAGGGGTGCCATCCGGGCCACGTCGTGGCACGGCCTCGACCGACATCGCGTCGGCAACCGCGTCCTGCAACACCAAGCCACAGGGTGCCAGCAATGTTGACGCGACATACCATGCCTCTACCGGCAGTAATGCGCCCATGGCCTCTGGTGCCGTGATCAACAGATACATGATGGTGAAACTGCCCGCGACCAGCCCCGCCCCGAGATAGAGCAGCAGCCATTTCCAACGCCATATGATATCCACCAGATGCCCCAGCGGCATTTTCAAGGCCCAAGGCAATCCCGCCCAAAAGGTCAACCCGGCGAGGAACGCGGCAGAGAGGCCTAGATACTCCTTGACGAAAAACACGCCGACGATCGTGGTCAGGGTTGAAACACCATAAGCAAGGTAGACCATCAGCGGCGGCAGGAATGACCAGCGCATCTGTCGAAAGAGGTCAAACAGCACCGTATCGAGCCAGCGACCGGTGCTTTGGGCGAATGTCATGGTTTTAGGTATCTCATTAACATTGGCACGGATTTAGGCTCATCGAGACGCATTGCAAGCTGCCCGATTGACGGTCGTCCGGTCGTCACAACAGGCGCAGCAGGTCTTCGGACGGACGCCCGATCGCTGCGGCTGTGTCGGTAAATGCGATAGGGCGTTCGATCAGTTTTGGATGTGCGGCCATTGCGGCAAAGAGATCGTTTTCGGCGTCGGACAGGCTTAGTCCCAACTCGCGGAACTGGGCCTCTGTCGGACGCAACATGTCAGCCAAGGGGCGTTCCAGCAGCGCATGAACCGAACGCAGCTCTGCCTCTGTTGGGGCATCTTCCAGATACTTCCGCACAGTCAGCTGAACGCCGCGCGCCTCCAACAATGCCAGACCGGCGCGTGACTTTGAACAGCGCGGATTGTGCCAATACGTGATCATAGCCATTCTTCTCGTTTTGTGGCGACCGCAGCCGCGACCGATGTGTACCCATCGGCCTCAAGCAACCGGTCCAGTCCAGCGGTAATGCGTGGGACCAGCGACAAGCCTTCGTAAACCAGTGCAGAGTAAAGTTGTACCGCAGAGGCCCCGGCGCAAATCTTGGCATAGGCGTCCTCGGCGTTGGCGATCCCGCCGACGCCGATCAGAGGGATGTTCCCCTCGGTCAGCTTCGATAACTGTGCCAGAACGCGAGTGGACTTGGCAAAGAGCGGCGCGCCCGACAGGCCGCCCTTTTCGTCACGGGCGGTATCCGTCAACCCGTTACGATCCAGTGTCGTGTTGGTAGCGATGATACCATCGAGAGCGGAAATCCTTGCCACTTCGGCGATTTCTGCTAGCTCGGCTTCGTTCAGATCAGGCGCGATCTTGAGAAAAATCGGGATAGGCCGCTCCAGCCAATCGCGCACTTCCATCACACCTGCCAATAGGGTGGTCAGCGCCGCTGTCCCTTGTAGATCGCGCAGCTTTTCCGTGTTGGGAGAAGAGACGTTGACCGTCGCGAAATCAAGATGCCGACCGCAATGGGCCAAGACACGGGCGAAATCATCGGCCCGGTCGGCGCTGTCCTTGTTCGCGCCTAGGTTCAGACCGATCACGGCACCTCTGGGGCGTTTGGCCAGCCGTTCTTCGGCGGCGTCCATTCCAGCATTGTTAAATCCGAAACGGTTGATCACTGCGCGGTCATTGCGCAGACGGAACAGACGCGGACGCGGATTGCCGGATTGTGCGTGAGGGGTTACCGCGCCGACTTCGATCATGCCGAAGCCCGCACGCGACAGCGGTTCCAATGTCTCGGCGTTCTTGTCAAACCCGGCGGCAAGGCCAACAGGATTAGGCAAAGTCATCCCGGCAACCTCAGTCCTCAGACGTGTGCTGGTGATCTGGCCGGGCAGGGGCACCAGACCGAGGCGCAGCGCCCTAAGGGCCAAACCATGCGCCCGCTCCGGGTCGCACCGGTGCAGCAGTCCAAGCCCGAGACGTTCCAGCCTGTTCATTCGACACCGGGCGGAAACTGATGTTGACCGTCCGCCAGTGGCAGCGGCTGTGCCCATGACACATCGGACAGACGTAGCTCGCGGTAGAGATGTGGAAAGAGTGCCCCACCGCGAGAGGGTTCCCATCGCAGATCATCCCCCAGCCGGTCGGTTTCAACGCCTAGCAGCATCAGGCCGTCTTCCCCTGCAAAATGCTTGGCTGCCGTTTCGGCGGCTTGCGCGGGTGTCGAAAAATGCACGAACCCATCGGCCAGATCGACAGGCGCTCCGTCGCTTTGACCGTTGGCGCGTAAATCGGCCCATTCGGGCGCGCGAAAAATCTTGTAAATGATCATGGCCGGGTGATGCCCGCCTGCGCGCGCGCGGTCAAGCATAGATAGGTTTGACGCCGCACGCGTGACAGGGCACGATTGTCCGGCATACTCGTGTCCTCTGTTGCCAAGGAGACTGCCAATGATCCGCCCCCTAATGACCGCAGCCGTGTTAAGCTTTGTGACGTTGCCTGCATGGGCGCAGGACCGCCTGACCATTCTGCACACCAACGATTTCCATTCCCGTTTCGAACCGATCAACAAATACGATTCGACGTGCAAGCCGGAGGACAACGTCGAGGGGAAATGCTTTGGTGGTACCGCCCGGTTGATTACCGCGATTCAGGCCGCCCGCGCTGCATCCGACGCGCCGGTGATCCTTGTCGATGGTGGCGATCAGTTTCAGGGAACCCTGTTTTACACTTATTACAAGGGTCAACTGGCCGCAGAAATGATGAATTTGCTCGGCTATGATGCAATGACCGTCGGCAATCACGAGTTCGACGATGGCCCAGAAGTGTTGCGCGGGTTTGTGGATGCTGTGGAATTTCCCGTACTGATGTCCAATGCCGATGTTTCGGCCGAGCCTTTTCTGGCGGACAAGATCGCCAAGTCGATCGTGATTGAGCGTGCTGGTATGACAGTGGGCCTAATCGGTCTGACGCCGCAAAACACTGATGAGCTGGCCACGCCCGGCCCCAATGTCACGTTTTCCGACCCGGTTGCCGCCGTACAGACCGAAGTGGATCGACTGACCGATGCGGGCATCACCCGCATCATCGTCTTGTCCCACAGCGGATATGGCGTTGATCAGCACGTTGCACGCGAGACGACAGGCGTGGACGTCATCGTCGGTGGACATTCCAACACCTATCTGCATCCGACTGACCCCGACGCCGAAGGATCCTACCCCACGATGATTGGCGATACGGCAATCGTGCAGGCCTATGCCTATGGCAAGTTCCTCGGCGCGCTTGATGTGACTTTTGACAAGGCCGGCAATGTCGTCACCGCGACAGGGACGCCGCAACTGATTGATGCGGATGTTTCCGAAAATGCCGATGTGCTGGCGCGCCTGACAGAGGCCGCCGCACCGCTGGAGGCAATCAGGAACAAGGTCGTGGCAGAAACATCCAGCGCCATCGGCGGTGATCGCGACGCCTGCCGTAGCGGGCCATGCGAGATGGGCATCGCCGTTGCTGAGGCGATGTTGGAACGGGTCAAGGATCAGGGCATTGAGATCGCATTGCAAAACGGCGGTGGCGTTCGCGCTGGCATTGATGCGGGCCCTGTTACCATGGGCGAAGTTCTGACCGTACTACCATTCCAGAACACACTCTCGACCTTTCGCGTGACCGGAGCCGAGGTGCGGGCGGCGCTGGAAAACGGGCTGAGCCAAGTCGAGGAGGGCGCAGGTCGGTTTCCACAGGTGGCGGGGATGAGCGTGACCTATGATCCCTCTGCCGCGCCCGGTAACCGGGTGCGGGAGGTGACAGTAGCTGGTGTCGCGCTCGATCCAGATCGACTTTACGGGATGGTCTCGAACAACTATCTGCGCAACGGTGGAGATGGCTATTCAGTGTTGAAAGACGCGCGCGATCCTTATGATTACGGTCCCGATGTCGCGGATGTGTTGGCTGAATACCTTGCACAGCGCATTCCATTCTCTCCGACTGTGGATGATCGTGTCCGCACGGTTTCCGAGTGACATCATGGGTCTCAATGTTTCCAACATACTCAATGCAATCCGTCGCAAAGGCCAAATACCAACATGAATCAGGTCAAAGGCCAGTACGAGGCATATCCGTACCCAGAGCGCGACCCCAAGGATGAGGCCAAGCGCCTGATCACCGGGTCGCCCTCGCACCCGCTGGAAATCGACCATTTTGTATTCGGCGGGCAGCGCGACTGGTCAAAACCGTTGCGTGCCCTCGTGGCGGGGGGCGGCACCGGGGACGGGCTGATCCAACTGGCACAGCTGATGGCGCAGGCGGGGAAACCCTGCGATATCACCTATGTGGATCTGTCGAGCGCATCGCGTAAGGTGGCCGAGGCGCGGGCACGTGCACGCGGGCTGACGGGGATCAAGTTCATCACCGGCAGTCTGATGGATGCGCCTGACCTCGGGTCCTTTGACTATATTGATTGCTGTGGTGTGCTGCACCATCTGCCCGACCCCGTGGCCGGTTTCGCAGCGTTACGGGCGGCTTTGGCTCCGGGCGGCGGGCTGGGGTTCATGGTTTACGCGCCCTACGGCCGATCCGGCGTATATCCGCTGCAAGAGGCGTTCGGCGCGCTGTTAGAAGGCCAGTCACCACAGCAACGTCTGAAGGCCGCGCGCAAAATTATGGAAACACTGCCCGAGGGCCATCCTTTTGCGGGCAACCGAAATGTCGTAGACCACAAAAACAGCGATGCGGGGTTCTATGACCTGCTGCTGCATTCGCAAGACCGCGCTTTTTCGGTGCCCGATTTGCTGCAAACGCTGGAACAGGGGGGCTGGGCTCTTAGCGGGTTCGCCATGCCTGCCCTCTATCAGTTGGACCGCCTGACCGAGGTGCCCGATCACCTCGACATGCCGGCGCAGATGGCCATAGCGGAAAAGCTGCGCGGCACGATCAAGACCCATGTGGGTTATGCCGTGGCGTCTGACGCGCCGGTGTTGCCCGCATCGGGAAAGAACCGCGCGCTTGTCCCGCATATTCGCGGGATCGCAGCGCAAAAGCTGGCTCAGGGTCTTGCACAGGGGCAGCGTCCCAAACTGGCCTATCCGGGAACCAAAAGCCATCTGTCTTTGGGCCGTGAGTCCGCGCCGCTGATCGGGGCGATCAATGGTCGCCGGTCATTGGCCGAGATCGCAGCCGCCGCGCGACTTGATCCCATCGGGATGGGTGCGCAATGGGGCCGGATCGAGCGAGAGTTGGTCAGCTGGGGCATGCTGCATTACTCGGGCATCCTACGCTAGAGAGGCGTACGGCTGAGGCGCTGCCCGCAGGGCATGTCGTCTTTTTAGGCGCAAGTTCCGCGACCGGCGGTGAGAGGGTCAGTCCCCTTCGAACGCGCAGAGAACATGCACGTCCATGCCCATCGCTTCAAGCCGGGCGCGCCCGCCCAGATCCGGCAAGTCGACGACAAAGGCGCAGCCGGCAATCTTGCCTCCCAGCCGTTCGATCAGGCGAATGCCCGCTTCGGCGGTGCCGCCAGTGGCCAGCAGATCATCGACCAGCAGGATCGTTTCACCGGCCTCGATCGCGTCATCGTGGAGCTCGACCGTCGCGTTGCCATATTCCAATTGATAGTCCTGCGAAATCGTGCGGCCGGGTAGCTTTCCCGCCTTGCGTACCGGCACGAAACCGGTGCCGAGTTGGTGCGCCACCGCGCCGCCAAGGATGAAGCCGCGCGCCTCCAGACCGACAACCTTATCAATCCGCAACCCGGCATAGGGGTGCAACAACTGGTCGATGGCCATGCGGAACCCACGCGGATCGGCAAAGAGCGTGGTCACATCGCGGAACATGATGCCCTCATGGGGGAAGTCAGGGATCGTACGGATGTAGTCCTGAATCGTCCGGGTCGCTGGCATTATCTGGGCCTTTTGTTTGAATTCGCTCTGGCCCGACGGTGTGGCCGATCCGCTGCGCGCATGCAAGAGTCGGCTGTCGCGCTACCACAGGTGCGGTTTCGAGACCATGAGCCAAAACACCACCAACAATGCGCCGAAGGCAGGCCAGCCCAGACAAAACCAGATGCGATAGGCGCGCCAAACACGGGCTGGCAGAGCCGTACCCTCGCGTACTGCGTGGGCGGCCATGTTCCGAATGCGGATTTGTAGTATCGCGACCGGCAGCCAGCACGAGAAGGCCAGAATATAGAGAACGATAGCCAATTGCAGCCAAGGCTGGCTGAGCGAGTGCCCCTGCAGATGAACCAGCCAAAGCCCTGTGGCCAGTTGCATCACTCCTGCAGGTATCGTGAAAAACCAATCAGCCAGTACCACTGCTGTTGCAACATCTGCCACGGTTTCGGTGCGTCGGGTACGCATTGCCAAGACCATCTGAAACGCGGTGCCAATCCCGGTGCCAAAGAGCACGGTCGCGCTGATGATATGCATCCATTTTGCAATGAAGTAAGGATCCATTCAGCGTTCCTGTTCCAGAATGGCCGATATGGCTATGAGCATCAGAACGGGAATGTTTTTGAGCAGTCCACCCAGCGGTAACAACCACAATCCTGCACTGAGCCACGTAAAGATGACAGTGTAACCCAGCACCAGACCTGCCTGCAGAGCGGCTGTTAGGCGGGGGCGCCAACCTCTTAGTAACGCGACGCCGAGGGCAATGTCCAAAATTCCGCCCATCCGCGCCATGGCGATGAGCAGGCCATCGCTTAGCGCGGTATCTGGCAGAAGTGGCAGAAATTCTGTTGCAGGCAGCGTGAGACCGATGACGCCTGAGGCAAGCCAGAGAAAGGCCAGCACCAAACGCAACAAGGGGCGCATCAGATAGAGCCGCGCATGCCACAGATCCTGTGTTCCCGCAGGGCGAGAGGTCAGGAATTGGTCAAACCCACGCATCGGGCCAGTTGCCGGGGTGATCGCATCGTTTGATCGTGCCAACACCCCGGATTGTAGCTGCGCCACTGCCGTCGCCGAAATAGGCCCCCAGCGCAGGGCATCGCCAACCCGCCCTATGCCACGGGCGACCCAGACGGGCAAAAACAATAACGAAACCGGACCCAGTCCCATCCAGCCGCGTAACCTGCGCAGTATCTCGGCTTGGCCAAGAGTTTGCGTTCCACCGATTTCATGCGCGCCTTCGGGCGGCGGATGATCCAGCAAATGCACCACCGCGCGCGCGAGGTCGGCGGCGTGCAGTGGATTGAACTGCTGGTCGCCGGACCCGATGACAGGTGTGACGAAAGGTAATGCTGCCAGTGCGCGCATGAGTGAAGAACCGCCGTAGGATGTTTCGCCCAGCACCAGCCCGGCACGAAGAATCGTTATCCCATGCGCGGCTGCGACTATTTCTCCTGCGCGTCGGTGGCGGGCAAATCCAGTTTCGCTTTCGTCTATGCCAACCGCCGAAATCAGTATCCCACGCGCGTGCTGGGGCAGGGCTGCGTACACAGCTTCTGGCGCGGCGACATGAACTGCATGCGTGACCGTCTCGGTGGCATTCAGGACACCAGCGGCGTTGACGACATGGGTAACGCCTGTCAGCTTTTCCTGCCAAAAGCCGCGTTGCTGTGATGCCGCAGCGGTCAGATCCGCGCGCAGAGTTTCAGAATCCCATTCTGTCAAGAGCCACGGTGCGCCTTGCTGACGTCAACACCTGCCAACCGGCTGTGCGCAGCTCATAGGCGAGATGTCGGCCGATGAAACCATCAGCACCAAGAATTAGTACGCGGCGTTGCTGGGGTGCGTGATCGGACATGGGGCAGCCGCGCCCCCTTAACCTGTGCGTCTCAGCGCAGCGGTCATCACACCCATTGCGACCAGCGCGCCGCCGCCGGTGCGGGTTAGCCAGGTGATGACGCTCGGTCGGCGGATGGTCTGACGCAGGCGGTCCGCCAGCAGCGCGTAGGCGAATGCGTTGATTGCCGCGAGACCGACAAAAGTGCTGATTAGAATAACAAACTGCGGCAGTAGCGGTGCATTCAATGATACAAACTGCGGCACGAACGCGATAAAGAACGCGATGGATTTCGGATTGAGCGCCGTGACGGCTGACATATGCCAGAAGACGCCGCTGCCGGTGATGTCGCGCCCGGCTGTGCGTGCATCCAGCCCGGTAGAGGGCGCGCTGCGTAACAGTTTGATTCCGAGATATATCAGATAGAGCGCGCCTGCCCATTTGAGGGCGGTAAAGAGCGTGGCGGAGGCCAGAACCAATGCCCCCAATCCCAGCAGTGAAGCTGTCATCGCCACCAGATCACCCAGCGCCACGCCTGCCGCACTCGCAACCGCCACACGGCGCCCTTGGCTCAGCGCGTAGCTGAGCACCAGCAACACGGTCGGTCCGGGTATCAGCAGCAGAGCGGTCGATGCCGCGACGAAAGCCAACCAGAGTTCAACAGGCATCATTCAAATCCTTCGTAGGCCGGGCTTCAGCCCGGCATTTTATTCAAGACACGTCCCGCCACCGCATCCAGCCGTGCCACCAGTTCCGGATCGCGGGAACCCGGCGCAGTCAGCACGGCAAAATCCAGTGCCCGGTCGCAGCCATGCGGACAGGGCGCGCGGTCTGTTCCCAACAGGGCAGGCAGGCGGCGCACCATGTTGCGACCCTTGTCCGCATTACCTGTCAGAGTGGCGATAATCTGGGTGACATCCACTTCGCCGTGGTCGGGGTGCCAACTGTCATAATCGGTGATCATTGCCACGCTGGCATAACAAAGTTCCGCTTCGCGCGCGAGCTTGGCCTCGGGCATGCCGGTCATGCCGATGACGTCGCAGCCCCAGACCTCGCGGTAAAGGCGCGATTCGGCCAAGGTCGAGAATTGCGGCCCTTCCATCGCCAGATAGGTGCCACCGTCATGGACCGTTACGCCAGAGGCGCGTGCCGCATCCGCGCAGGCCGCCGATAGGCGCGGGCAGGTGGGATGCGCAACGCTGACATGCGCCACGCATCCTGCGCCAAAGAATGATTTCTCGCGTGCAAAAGTGCGGTCGATATACTGATCGACGATGACGAAATCCCCCGGTGCCATCTCGTGCCGGAACGACCCGCAGGCGCTGACGCTGATCACATCCGTGACGCCCAGACGTTTGAGCGCGTCGATATTGGCGCTGTATGGGATGGTTGAGGGGCTATGAGTATGCCCGCGTCCATGACGCGGCAGGAATGCGATGGATACCCCCTCCAGCGTCCCGGTCAGAATTTGGTCCGAAGGTGCGCCCCAAGGGGTTTCGACTGTTTGCCATGCGGCGTCTTTTAATCCGTCAATCTCATACACGCCCGATCCGCCGATTACGCCGATCATTGTTTTGCTCATCAATTAGGTTCCCTGCCGCCTGTATTGGTGCCAGAGTGTTGCGCGCTGACGCGGCGAAGAAAAGCAGGTTTTGGCATGCAACGCGAATATGTGAGCGGGCGGCTCGACCCGGCATTCGTTTCTGGCATGCGATCAGTCACATAACTGGATGATCGTCAGAGTAACGCGGCGTTTGCAACCCTGCCTTTCGCGCAGGGCGCTGGCCAAACCTTCAGAGTGTCTGTAAGGGAGCGACGCGCACACAGGACATCAAAGTCAGGACACTCCGTGAAACAAGCCATTCTGGCGGCCTTCGCCAGCCGTATCGATATGCCCGATCTCGCCGTCATGCAGGACGAGAAATTTAGCCTGACGCGGCTCCGGATCGAGTTGCTCTCGGGTTTGACGGTCGCGTTGGCGCTGGTTCCCGAGGCGGTGGCCTTTGCCTTTGTCGCCGGTGTCCACCCGCTGGTGGGGCTATACGCGGCATTTCTGGTCGGTTTAGTGACTGCGCTGATCGGCGGACGCCCCGGAATGATCTCGGGTGCTACGGGCGCGTTGGCGGTGGTCATGGTGGCTTTGGTGGCTCAGCACGGGGTCGAATATCTCTTTGCCACGGTCGTTCTAATGGGGCTTTTGCAGGTCATCGCGGGCGTATTGAGATGGGGGAAGTTTATCCGACTGGTGCCTCATCCCGTGATGTTGGGTTTCGTCAATGGTCTAGCCATCGTGATTTTTCTGGCGCAGATGGGCCAGTTCAAAGTGCCGGGCACGATGGTGAACACCGGACACGGTATGTCGGGGGGGGAATGGCTGAGTGGCTCTGCCCTTTGGACCATGCTGGGCCTCGTGGCGCTGACGATGGCGATTATCTGGCTCATGCCGCGCATCACGCGTGTGATTCCAGCGCCTTTGGCCGGGATCGGTGTTGTCGCGGGCCTCGTGATTGCCTTCGGTCTGGAGGTGCCACGCGTGGGTGATCTGGCGTCCATTCAAGGTGGCTTTCCCAGTTTTCATATCCCGGTTGTGCCGCTGACACTTGAAACGTTCGAGATCATCCTGCCCTATGCAGTGATCCTCGCCGCAATTGGTCTTATCGAAAGCCTTCTCACCCTTAACCTCGTTGGGGAAATGACGGGCAAGCGTGGCGGTGCCAGTCAGGAATGTATCGCACAGGGATTGGCCAATACGTTGACCGGGTTTTTTGGCGGCATGGGCGGTTGCGCGATGATCGGTCAGTCTATGATCAACGTAAAATCCGGCGGGCGCACCCGTATCGCAGGTGTCGCGGCGGCTCTTTTCCTGCTGATCTTTATCTTGTTCGCAGCCCCTGCCATCGAACAAATCCCGCTTGCTGCGTTGGTCGGTGTGATGTTCATGGTGGTGATCGGAACGTTCGCATGGAACTCGTTGACTATCCTGCGCAAGGTTCCGCTGACCGATGCGTTGGTGATCCTGCTCGTCACTGCGGTGACGGTAAAATACGATCTGGCCATCGCTGTCGTCGTGGGCGTGATCGTCTCCGCGCTGGCCTATGCGTGGAACAATGCAACACGGATTCATGCAGTTGCGCGCGCGTCTCATACTGAGGAGGGTGCCAAGGTTTACGAGATTCAGGGACCGCTGTTTTTCGGCTCTGCCGCTGGATTTGCTGAAATCTTTGATATTGAAGGTGATCCGGAACTCGTGATTATTGATTTCGCCGCAAGTCGCGTCGTGGATCAATCTGCCCTGCAGGCAATCGAGACGCTAGCGACGAAGTATGAAGCAACCGGTAAGCGTATCCAATTGCGCCACCTGAGCCGTGACTGCCACCGTCTGTTGACCAAGGCAGGCCACCTGATGATCGACAGCGACGATGATCCCGACTACGCCGTTGCGGTAGATTACGGCGTGCGTACAGGGATTTTGGGCGCGGGTCACTAACTGGGGCAGGAAGGCGTGCGGGGATGATGGTATTCTTGGTGATCCTCGCCGGATTGATGCCGTCATTTCTGCTGGTTGGCCTTGGTGGGCTGGTGCGTGAACGCCTGTCAGCGAACGCCTGGCAAGGGCTTGACCGGCTTAATTTCGAAATCCTGTTCCCCGCGCTCTTGTTTGTCGCGGCCTCTAGCCGCCCGATTGAACTGTCTGCGGTAGCCACTATTGCCCCGGCTGTTTGGGCGCTGCTGACCTGCGGGTTGATCGCGGGCTATTTTGCCCGCCGGTTCGGGCCGGAGAGATTTCTCGACTTTGCCGGTGCATGGCAAACTGCGTGGCGGTTCAATTCGGCTGTCGGCATTGTTGCGGCGGGCGCACTTAGCGGAGGCGACCCGGCATTGATGGCGGTGGCGATCGGTATGGCGGTGCCGTTGGCCAATGTGTTCGCGGTGTCGGCCCTGTCGCGTGGCGGCGCGCTGGGCCCGATGGCGACGCTGCGCAAGGTTGCTCTGAACCCGTTCCTGCTGGCCTCGCTCAGCGGTGTGCTGCTGGGCCTGTCGGGCTACCGGCTGCCCGGTCCGGTATTGGCGCCGCTGTCGTTGCTCGCGGATGCAGCCATTCCCATTGCGCTGATTTCGGTCGGCGCGACGATGAACTGGGGTGCCTTGGCACGGTTGAACCGATTCAATGGTACACTTTGCGGGGTGAAGTTATTGCTGTTGCCCACGCTTGTGACAGTCACCGCTCTGGCGTTGGGGGCAAGTGGTTCTTATGTGGCGGTATTGCTGGTGTTCGCTGCACTGCCGACGGCGTCGGCCGCGCATGTACTGGCTGCCGGATTTGGGGCGGATCGGGAACTGTCTGCCACGCTGGTCGCGCAATCGACGTTGCTGAGTGCATTGACGCTGCCGATCTGGGTGACGTTCGCGCAGGTGTTCTTTTTAAGCTGAGAACCCTATGCCATCTAGTCGTCGGGCCGCTCTAGGGTGAAGACATTCTCGACCACAGCATAATCACGATACCCCAGCCGCGAGAGGGGCTGAAATGTGGTCACGTCGAACAGCCCGTTTACCAAACAATCATCCCGGATATGCACGCCAGTGACTTCGCCAAAAATGGCGTAGTTATCCTGCCCGCCCAACTCAAGAATATGGGTCATTCGGCATTCCATCGAGGCAGGTACGCCCGCGATGCGTGGGCAATTGATGGTTGTGCAATCCGCAACCTCTAGGCCCGCATGCACAAATTCGTCCACATCGCGCGGGACAGTTGCAGATGATGCGTTCATAGGGTGCCGCATATCCTGTGCCACGACATTGGTGCAGAAGACCCCTGTTTCGCGGATGTTGTGCACCGAATCCTTGTTGCCGCTGGATGCAAACATGACCTGCGGCGGCACATAGGCCACTGCGTTGAAAAATGAATAAGGCGCGACATTGCGAACCCCATCCGCGCCAATCGTGGAAATCCAACCGATCGGGCGGGGCGATACGATGGCATTGAACGGGCTGTGCGGCAGCCCATGCCCGTTTTTCGGCTCGTAGAACATCTGGCCTCGGCGGATGGTTGATCTGGGTTTGTGCCAGACCTAACGCCGTGCTAGGCGCTTTGCCACCCGTATTTTGACCAAGGATGCCCTGCGTGCTGGAGTTGCGCCCGGAAACACAAGACGACTGGTGGGAGGTCGAGGCACTCTATGATCTGTGCTTTGCACCCGGACGCGAGGCGCTGTCGTCCTACCGACTGCGTGATGGGATTGCCCCCGTTGCGGGTCTCAGCCTTGTGGCGCGCGATGCGGGGGGCATTCTGGGCGGTGCGATCCGCTACTGGCCGGTGCGTATTGGCGAATATGACGCACTTTTGCTGGGACCGGTCGCCGTGCACCCGACGCGGCAGGGCGAGGGACTGGGCGGGTATCTGATCCGGGGCAGTCTGGAGCGGGCGCGCGCGCAGGGATGGGAACGCACGATGCTGGTGGGCGATGCACCCTATTACAGCCGCTTTGGCTTTACACGTCTCGATACGGTCGAGATGCCACCGCCGACCAATCCCGAGCGGGTTCTCGGCATCTCGCTGGTTCCCGGCGCATGGGATGGGATCGTGGGGAAAGTGACCCGCGCTGCGCCTTGACCTTGAATTTTTTGCTAAACAGTCCGATCTTTAGGGGATGATGGATTTGCTTGACCCCCCGATAGACAATGATGCCGTCGACGCAAGGCTGACGGAATTGGCGCGCAGGCATGCGCAGGCGGGCAATTTTGGTATTCAGGTTCTGAATGTCGTTGGCAGTCAGGCCGAAAAGCTGCTGGATCGTTTGCCCTCTGATATGCGCAACAGACTGGGTGACGGCACCGAACAGGCATTGCGTCTGGCGATGCAGGCGGCGCACGGCTCGCGTAGTGTGCTGGGTGGTCAACCGGGCTGGCTGAACCGTGCGGTAACAACGGCGATGGGGGCCGCCGGTGGTTTGGGCGGATTGCCGAGCGCCATGGCCGAATTGCCGATCACCACCACGATTCTGCTGCGCGCGATTCAGGATGTGGCGACTGAGCATGGTTTTGACCCCGATGAAGAAGGCGTGCGTTTCGACTGTATTCAGGTCTTTGCCGCTGCCGGGCCGCTTGATCATGCGGATGGCTCTGATCTGGCGTTTCTCAGCACGCGGGTCGCGGTGACTGGCAAGACGATGCAGGCGCTAATCGCCCGCGTTGCGCCACGTCTCAGCACCGTGTTGGGGCAAAAGCTGGCGGCGCAAATGGTGCCGGTACTGGGCGCGGCTGCTGGGGCCGCGACGAACTACGCCTATACCAGCTACTACCAGCAGATGGCGCATGTACATTTTGGATTGCGCCGGTTGGCGATCGAGTCTGATCGCGATCATGCGGACCTGATCGAAGATTTTCGCGCACGGGTCAAAGCGCCGGTGAAACGGAGCTAAGCCAGAGGGGCTGGCGGAGATGCCGTCGGCGTTGGTTAGGCAGGTTTAGCGCCTAAAACTTTTCGCGCAGGTAATCCATGACCGCAGGGCGAACCGATTGGTCTCCGCGCACGCCTGCTTCCTCTATGATGCTTTTCAGTTCTCCCAGATCCGTGCGGCGCAGGATTGATTTGACCGGCCCTATGGAGGCCGGGCGCATCGAGAGATTGCGCAGCCCGATAGCTGCAAGACAGGCGGCCTCGACTGGTCGACCGGCATCCTCGCCACAAAAACTGAGCGGCGTGTTCGTACGGGTACAGCGTTCGACGATGCCCTGCAGGAACGTCAGAAAGCTGACATTGAGTGTGTCATAGCGCCGCCGCACGCGCTCGTTCTCGCGGTCGGCAGCAAAAAAGAACTGTTTGAGGTCGTTGCCCCCGATCGAGAGAAAATCGACGTCATGGTAAAAACTATCTGGCGCAAACGCGAGGCTGGGTGTTTCTAACATCGCGCCGATTTCAAGTGTGCTGGGTAACGGATGACCAAGAATGCGCTCGCGCTCCATTGCTTTGTCCATCTCCGCGCGACCGGCAGAGAATTCGTCCCGCTGGGCGACGAACGGAAACATGATGCTCAATGGGCGGCCGTTGGCCCCACGGATGAGCGCCTGAAGCTGCATGCGCATCACCCCCGGTTTGTCGAGACCAACACGGATCGCCCGCCAGCCCATCGCCGGGTTCGGTTCGTCCGTGGGTTTCATGTAAGGCAGCACCTTGTCCGAGCCGATGTCTAGGGTGCGAAATATGACGCGCTTGCCATGCGCGGCGTCCATGACCCGCGCATATAGCTCGCTCAGTTCTGACCGGCGCGGCATCTGGCTGCGCACCAGAAACTGTAACTCGGTCCGAAACAGGCCGACGCCATCGGCGCCCTGACCCTTCAAGGCTGGGTAGATCAGCCATCAGCCCGGCATTCATCGTCAGCGCAATGGTTTGTCCGCAGAGTGTCTTGGCTGGTTTGTTTCTGATTGAGGCATAGCGTTCCTGTGCCTTGGCCTGCATTGCCATCTTGTCACGGAAGGCCGCAACAACACTGTCATCGGGGCGCAGATGTGCGATGCCCTGATCGCCGTCCACCAGAATCGGATCACCATTGAGCGCCTCGGTGGTGATGCGTGCAGCATGGATTACCAACGGGATCGCCAAGGCACGCGCGACGATGGTGGCATGAGAGCCGACCGCGCCTTCCTCCAGCACGATCCCCTTGAGTGAACGACCGTAATCCAGCAACTCGGCCGGCCCGATGTTGCGTGCGATCAGGATCGGGTCCGGGGGCATTTCGGCGCCGGTTTCGCCGCCTTGCCCAGTCAGAATGCGCAGCAGACGGTTGCTGAGGTCATCGAGGTCGTGCAGCCGGTCACGCAGGTAGGCATCGGCAACTTGGGTCATGCGGGCGCGGGCGGTCGACTGCTCCTTTTCCACGGCGGCTTCGGCGGAAAGGCCGCGACCGATATCCTCTTCCATCCGGCGCATCCAGCCTTTGGAGTTGGCGAACATGCGATACGCTTCCAGCACCTCTAGCTGTTCCTTGTCGCCGCTGCGCGCAAAGCTAAGCATGCGATCCACGCCGACGCGCAATTCTTCGACGGCCTCATTAAGGCGCTCCAGTTCGCGCGCGGGGTCCTCAGCGATCAGGTTCGTTACGACCACACGCGGCTCGTGCAGCCAAACATGACCGCGCGCAGCGCCCTCCTGCGCCGTCGCGCCGCGAAAAAGCACTGCCTGTTGATGCCGTGCTGACATTGCGGCACCTTCGCCGACAAACGCGCCGAGTTCGGCCATTTCGGCCAGCACCATGGCCACGACTTCGACGGCATAGACTTCTTCATCGGAAAAGGTGCGAGAGTCCTTCGACTGCACGACCAGAACACCCAGCTTTTCGCCCAGCCGCTGCACTGGCACACCCATGAATGATGAATATGCCTCTTCGCCGGTCTCTGGCATGTAGCGGAACCCGCGGGTCGAGGGCGCATCATCGGTGTTGATCACAGATCCGGTGCGTGCGACGCGGCCTACCAGACCTTCGCCCATACGCATGCGGGTCTGGTGGACGGATTCGGGATTCAGACCCTCTGTTGCGCACAGTTCCAGAGTGTCCTCATCCCGAAACAGGTAGATCGAGCATACTTCGATGCGCATCTCTTCGGCGATCAGACGGGTGATCTGGTCAAGCCGGGTTTGCCCGGCTGCATCCTCGGCCATGACGGCGCGCAATCGGCCCAGCATCTGCCGGCTATCTGTCTGGAACGACTCGCTCATATAGCCCGCACCCCCCGGATGCGCCCCCTCGGGCAGGTTGCCTGCGTGGTTCAAACCAGCCTGCCATTAACCCTGCACAATGCGCAGAGGTGTCAGGCCACCTTGTCCAACTCGAAGGCATCATGCAGTGCCTGAACCGCGAGTTCCATGTATTTCCGGTCGATCAGTACGGAAATCTTGATCTCTGAGGTTGCGATGACCTTGATGTTCACGCCTTCATCGCTGAGCGTTTTAAACATCTGCGCTGCGACGCCGGATTGGCTGCGCATGCCGATCCCCACGGCCGAGACCTTGGCCACGTCGGTGTCTG
The DNA here is from genome assembly GCF_025639885.1 of Roseovarius pelagicus. Lineage (NCBI taxonomy): Bacteria > Pseudomonadati > Pseudomonadota > Alphaproteobacteria > Rhodobacterales > Roseobacteraceae > Roseovarius > Roseovarius pelagicus. The sequence goes on from NZ_CP106738.1 coordinate 3,439,212, forward strand.
CCACCAGATCGTGATAGTTGATCTCGCCTCGCTCCTTTGCGCCCTCCAGTGCCTTTTCGGCGCGCATCACCTGATCGGTGGGGCATGAAAAGGTCATGTCGGTGCGCCCTTCTTCGGAAATGTTCTGAATGATCATGTCCACATTAACGCCGCCTTCGCTGAGCGGGCCAAAGATCGCGGCGGCGATACCGGGGCGGTCAGCGACCGAGATGAGGGTCATTTTGGCCTCATCGCGGCTGTAGGCGATGCCCGATACGACATTGGATTCCATGATTTCCTCCTCGGAGCAGACCAACGTGCCTGCATCATCTGATTGTTCTTCGAAACTGCTGAGCACACGTAGCTTCACATTGTAGCGCATTGCCAGTTCAACGGAACGGGTTTGCAACACCTTGGCGCCGAGTGACGCGAGCTCCAGCATCTCCTCGAAAGCGATCTTGTTCAGTTTGCGCGCTTTGGATGCGATACGCGGGTCGGTGGTGTAAACACCATCCACATCCGTATAGATATCGCACCGCTCGGCCTCAAAAGCGGCGGCAAAAGCTACTGCGGTGGTGTCGGAGCCACCCCGCCCGAGTGTAGTGATGCGGCCCTCGGGGCTGACACCCTGAAATCCGGCAACGACAGCAACGCGCATACCTTCGCTGAACTTGGCAACAATGTTGTCGGTCGGGATTTCCTCGATCCGGGCAGCGGAATGCGCTGAGGTCGTCCGCACAGGAACCTGCCAGCCCTGCCAGCTGCGCGCAGGCACATCCATTTCCTGCAAGGTGAGCGCCATCAGGCCCGCGGTCACGTTTTCTCCGGAGCTGACGATCGCATCGTATTCACGCGCATCATAGAGCGGTGATGTCTCGTTCACCCAACCCACCAGTTCGTTCGTCTTGCCCGACATGGCGCTGACGATGACGATCACATCGTACCCTTTGGCCACTTCGACACCGACACGCTTGGCGGCGCGGCGAATGCGATCAAGGTTGGCGACTGAGGTGCCGCCGAATTTCATCACGAGAACGGGCATTGGAGCGTCCTTGAGCTTGGAAGTCGCGCGGGGGTTTACGCCGCGTTCCGGACAAGAGCAAGTGTCAGAGGTGTGGAACTGGAAAAATGCGTCCTCTGCGGGCGTATTTTCGGCAAGTATGTCCTAGTTACGCTGAAAATGCCCGCAAAATACGCATGGCGTCGTCCGCACGATCTTCGGGAATGAACAGGTGATCGTGATAATATCCGGCGACAGGATTGACGCCCATGCCATGTGCAGCAAGTTCGGTTGCAATACGCGCGATGAAACCGACAGCGTCCAAAGCCGAATGCACATTCAGCGTGACCATGCGCGCGGCAAAGGTGTAGGGCAGGTTCGCCGCTTCGGCCTCTGCGCGGGTCAGGATCAGCGTCGTGCCCTCCGCCTCTTGGAGCATCATTTTGGCGGTGATGCCCATTGGAACTTGTCGCGAGGGGATCGTGACAAAAACAAAAGTCTCAGGCGCCAGAACGGGGTCCATACTGGCAAGGAGTGTATTCAGATCATGCTCGCCCGTCATCACTTGCCAATCTTAGAAATCATGTGGTTGTCCGTCCCAAGTCAGAAACGTTCCGGTTGTCTGCATGTTAAGTTCGTCAAAACGCGCCATCAAGCCGCGAACCGAGTCCTCGGTGCCAATGCTGGCGCTGCCACCGCCCATATCCGTGCGCACCCAACCGGGGTGGTAGATGCCGACGGCAATGCCACGCGGGCGCAGATCAGTCGCAAGGTTACGGCCCAGGTTCAGCGCCGCAGCCTTGGACGCGCGGTAGATGTAGCTGCCGCCCGGCGCATGGGTCTGGCTGGCCATCTGACTGGATATGATCGCGATCTTGGGCTGTTCGCTGCGTTCCAATTCGGGCAGAATTGCCTGCACCGTCAGGAAAACACCGGTCACGTTGGCGGCAAAGGTTTCAGCCCAAAGCGCCGCGTCATACCCGGTTTCAATCGCATGCCCCTTGTCCAGATAAACCCCCGCGTTACACACCAGCAGATCCACGGCACGTCCCTCCAGTGACGCAGCCAGATCCCGGTGTTGTGTGGGATCGGTAACGTCGAGCCGCGCCAGATCACCGCCCCGGCGCGATGTCCCGGTCACTTGGTCGCCTCTGTCCGCGTATGCGGCGGCCAATCCGGCGCCAATCCCGCGATTGGCCCCTGTGATCATCACGTGCATGTCGTTCTCCTGCGCTCTGTCTGGAAATCATCCGAAACCGCGCTCATACGCAGTCAGCTAGTTGGATTTTCGCCCGGCACGAAATGGCAGCGGCGTGACGGGAACACCGTCTTCGATGAGCTTTTTTGCGTCTTCAGGCTTTGCCTCGCCGTAAATGGCGCGTTCCGGGGCATTCCCGTCATGGATATCACGCGCCTCGCGCGCAAAATCATGGCCGACATATTCCGAATTGCTTTCGATTTCCTGACGCAGGCGGGCCAAGGCTTGCTCGGCGGGGCTGGCGGGGGCGCTTAGCGTACCTTGGGCGGATTGCTCGGGGGCATTTGCGGCCCGTTTTCGGCCAGCTTGCACCGTTGGGGCCATCATGGCCTTTTCCACGTCGGTGCCGCCGCAGATGGCACAGGTAACCATGCCTGTACGATCCAGCTTGTCAAAGGTGGCGGTGGAGTGGAACCAGCTGTCAAACTGGTGACCTTCCGCACATTTCAGTGTAAATTTGATCATCTTCGGGACCACAATATCATGCTTAGTTAGATAGCTGAAAACGTGGCCAGATCAAGTAGACGGTTGTTCAGCGCTTGATTTGCCTTGGGTGAAAATTCGCAATGATATGCGCCAATTCCGGCTCGTTGACGAGGGCCGCCGCCTTCTTTGGCCGCAGCCATTTGCGTTTGCGTTGACCAGCCTCGGGATATTTCGCGACCAGCGATTTTACCCGTACTGCGTAAACCATGGCAACGCAGGGCATGCCCCGCTCGGCGCCAAGTGACTTGTGGTATGAATACAGGCCAAGGCAGCGTTCATTGACTTTGCCGCGCACGCCCGCCTCTTCCCACGCCTCGGTCAGGGCGATGTTTGCAGGGGTTTCACCGTCCATCGGCCAACCTTTGGGAATGATCCAGCGGCCCGTGCGGCGCGATGTGATCAAGAGGATTTGAGGCTTATCTTTGACCATACGGTAGCACAGCGCGGCGAACTGTGTTCGCACATCGCTTTTGTGCGCATCCAGTAATGCGATGGGTACCTGTTTTGCGCCCAGCACGGTCATCGCGCCCTTCACCCCGCAGTGTGTTAGCGTCTTATTATACTCGCCTAAATGACAATATAAGCGGGTGATAAGGTAAATTGCCAGTTTGATTTGATTGAATCCTGATATTTGGGGCAGACCTAGCGACTCGGGTAGGCAAATCCACAACATGATGTGGATGTCAGCGGGCTTGCGTTGCTCGGTTTTGCGGCCAATACTCTGCCGCATGATCCGATTTTCCAACTTGTCTGCAATACTTTGCGCCATGCTTCTGATGTGCGGAATTGCGCCTGCGGAGGAGCGCATTTTGGTCTTTGCAGCGGCGTCACTGCAAGACGCGATGCACGACGTCACAGATGCTTACCCAGATGCTGTGGTGGTTTCCTATGGCGGCAGCGGTGCGATGGCACGTCAGATTGCGCAAGGTGCGCCAGCGGATGTCGTTGTGTTGGCGAACAGCGCATGGATGGACTGGCTGCAACGGGGTGGATACCTGCGCCCGAACACACGGCGCGATTTGCTTGGCAACAGGCTGGTGATGGTTGGGCCAATGGGCGCTCCGCCACTGCCAGAAGTGAGTGGCGAGGCGCTGATTGCCCGGCTGGCGGGCGGGCGACTGGCATTGGGCCAAACCACTGCCGTGCCAGCGGGCATCTATGCCCGCGCATGGATGGAGCACGCCGGGTTGTGGGAGGGACTACGCCCGCATCTGGCCGAAACGGATAATGTTCGCGCGGCACTTGCGCTGGTGGCATTGGGAGAGGCGCCCTTGGGCATGGTCTATGCCACCGACGCAGCCGCAGAAACACGCGTTGTGACGCTCTATGCCGTGCCGCGCGGTGCACATTCGCCGATTGTGTATCCTGTCGCTGCCATCACGGAGCGCGGCGAGGATTTTGTCGCCTATTTGGCCAGAGCGGAAGTGCAGGACACCTTTCGCGTGCATGGCTTTACCCTACCCGGAGTTGAGCAATGAGTCTGGAGGCGGCGGAATGGGCTGCACTGTCTCTGTCTCTGAAGGTATCTTTGGTGGCGATGCTGGCCAGCCTGCCGCCTGCGATCGCGGTGGCGTGGTTGCTGGCACGGCAGGAATTCTGGGGCAAGACGCTGTTGAGCACTTTGATTCACCTGCCGTTGGTGTTGCCGCCGGTGGTGACGGGGTATCTGCTGTTGCTGACATTTGGGCGCAACGGCGCAGTCGGCCACTTTCTCGACCAGAGTTTTGGCATCGTGCTGGCATTCCGCTGGACCGGGGCCGCGCTGGCGGCGGCAATCATGGGGTTCCCGCTGATGGTGCGCGCGATTCGATTGTCGATCGAGGCGGTGGATCCAAAGCTGGAAGCGGCAGCGGCGACGCTGGGTGCAAGTCGTATGGGCGTGTTCGCGCGGGTGACGTTTCCGCTAATTGCCCCGGGGGTTTTGGCAGGTGGTGTATTAGGGTTCGCCAAAGCGATGGGAGAATTTGGAGCGACCATCACTTTTGTTGCCAATATCCCCGGCGAGACCCAGACGCTACCTTCGGCAGTTTATGCGTTCCTGCAGGTGCCGGGGGGCGAAGGGAGCGCGATACGACTGGTATTGCTGTCCTTAGTCGTCGCTGTCGGGGCTGTTTTGATTTCGGAAGTGTTGGCAAGGCGCGTGGCGCGGGGGATCGGCCAGCGATGAGCCTGAGCGTCAAGATAAAACACGACTTTGGCGATTTCACTCTGGACGTCGCGTTTGAGGCCGGGCCGGGTGTTACGGCGGTTTTCGGGCCGTCAGGCGCAGGTAAAACCAGTGTTGCAAATGCGGTCGCGGGGCTTTTTGCCCCAGAGCAAGGCATGGTGACACTGGGCAACAGGTGCCTTTACGATCCGTCGGCCCGCGTGAATGTGCCGCCACACAAGCGGCGGATTGGGACGGTGTTTCAGGACGGTCGGTTGTTTCCGCATCTCAGCGTGGCAGGGAATCTGGATTTTGGAGCGCGATATATCCCGCGGGGTAGCAAGATCCCGAACCGGGATCAGGTCATCTCGTTGATGGAAATAGGCGCGTTGCTGGATCGGCGGCCAATGCATTTATCGGGCGGAGAGAAGCAGCGTGTGGCGTTGGCGCGGGCCTTGCTGATGGCGCCGGAGCTGCTGGTCATGGACGAGCCTCTGGCGGCGCTGGATGGCCCGCGCAAGGACGAAATTCTACCTTATCTTGAACGGTTTACGGGTAGTAACGGGGTCCCCGTTCTGTATGTCAGTCATTCGGTGGCCGAGATTGCACGTCTGGCCGATCAGATTGTCGTCTTGCGGGCAGGACGCGTGATCCGCTGCGACGCGGTCAGCGAAGTGCTGAGCGATCCCGAGATGGTGCCGTTGATGGGGGTTCGTGAGGCGGGGTCGGTATTGCGCGCCAAGATTTTGGGGCACGATAGTGACGGTCTCAGCCGTCTTGCGGTCAGCGGAGGCATATTATTGATCCCTCGCGTCCAGGCAGAGCCGGGAAATTATATACGTCTCAGGGTCTTGGCACAGGATATTCTACTGTCACTCGAAGCTCCGGTCGGCCTGTCGTCGCGTAATATTCTACCCGTTATGGTGCTTGGACTTCACCGCGGTGATGGCCCCGGCGTGGCGGTATCGTTGCAATTGGGTGACGAGCGGCTATTGGCGCGGGTGACAGCGCGGGCGGCGCAAGAGATGCATCTGCGGCCCGGACTGGAGTGCCATGCTATCCTGAAAGCAACGGCAGTCCCGCGTGGGGATATCGGAATTGAACAAAGCGGTGACCAGTCTGCCAAAGCCTGAGGTGTTATCCTCGGAACCAGTTCTCAACCTATTCAATTCTCAACCACGGCGGAAACTATCCACAGATAGACGCGCATGCACATCCACGACGGCGCGGCTGCCCCTGAGCATCGTTCAGAAGGGGCTATTCGGCGAAATGGCAGGCTGCTTGCGTTGTGCTGCCGGGTATCACCCGCAGCTTGGGACGCTCAGAGCGGCAGAGATCCGCGGCGATCGGGCAGCGCGGTGCAAAGGGGCAACCGGGGGGCGGGTTCACCGGGTCGGGCAATTCGCCGGGCTGGCGGGGGCGCTCGAAAGAGCCGCCTTCCAGCTTGGGGATCGCATCCAGCAGAAGCCGTGTGTAGGGATGTTTGGGATCGGCAAAGATGGTTTCGGCATCGGCCAGCTCCATCACCTGTCCCAGATACATCACCGCGACGCGGGTACCGAAATGTTTCACCACGCTGAGGTCGTGGGTGATGAAAAGATAGGTCAGCCCGCGCTCGGCCTGAAGATTGGTCAGCAAGTTCAGGATCTGCGCCTGAATTGAAACGTCGAGCGCCGAGATCGGTTCGTCCGCGACGATAAAGGCAGGGTTGGTGACAAGCGCGCGGGCGATGGCGATCCGCTGGCGTTGCCCGCCTGAGAATTCATGCGGCAGCTTGCGTTGCCATGAAGGGTCGCAGCCGGTGGCGGCCAGAACCTCTTCGACCTGTGCGCGCACTTCAGTCTCGGACTTTTCCGGCATCAGGTGGCGGATCGGTTCTGCCAGTGTCTCGAACACGTTGCGGCGCGGATTCAGCGACGCATAGGGGTTCTGGAACACCATTTGCATGTCACGGCGGATCGGCTTGCGCTCTGCCTCTTCCATCTGGTCGATGCGTTTGCCGTTGAAATAGACCTCGCCCGCCGAAGGTGAATTCAGCCCGATGATCGCACGGCCCAAGGTTGTCTTGCCGCAACCGCTCTCTCCGACGACGCAGAAGGTCTCGCCGGGCATGATCTGTACATCGACGCCCGACAATGCATGCAGTACCGGTTTTTCGCGGCTCAGAAAGTGCGTCGGAAGTGCAAAGCGGACTTCGATCCCGCGGGTTTCGACGATTGGATCGCTCATGTGCTGGCCTCCGCATCCTGATTCAGCGGGTGGAAACATGCGACGCCGTTTTCCAGCGGCGGCATGGTGGCGCGACAGCCGTCATCGGCGCGGGCACAACGCGGGTGGTAGGGACAGCCGGTGGGCAGTGCCGTGATAGGCGGCATTGAGCCGGGTATCTGATAGAGTTTTGATCCGCGTTCTGCATTTTGCGGCAGCGCCTTGAGCAAGCCACCCGCATAAGGGTGTTTCGGGGCGTCGATGATGTCGCGGGTGCGGCCCGTCTCGACGCATTTACCAGCATACATGATCATCAGTTTTTCGGTAACTTCGGCCACCACGCCCAGATCATGCGTGATCAGGATCAGCGCCACGTCGTTTTCGCGACAGAGTTTCAGGATCAGCGCCATGATCTCCGCCTGGATCGTCACGTCCAGCGCGGTCGTCGGTTCATCCGCGATAATGATCTCGGGGTCGGTCAGCAGGGCGATGGCAATGACGACACGTTGGCGCAACCCGCCCGACAGCTCGTGTGGGTAGGCATCCATGCGGCTTTCGGCGGAGGGGATCGCGACCAGCTTCAGTTTGTCCACACAAAGGCGGTGCGCCTCGCGGGTGCTGATGCTGCGATGCGCCTTGAGCGTTTCGATCATTTGGGTGCCGATCGACAGGACAGGGTTGAGCGTGACCATGGGATCCTGAAAGATCATCGAGATACGGTTGCCGCGGATTTTCCTGATCTGTCGGTCGGACATGTCCAGCAGGTTATCGCCATTGAACTTGATCGTGCCCTGGGACACGCGGCCCGGCTCGGCGATCAGGTTCAGGATGGCAAAGGCAAGCATGGATTTACCAGCCCCGGATTCACCCACGACGCCGATGCGCTCGCCCTTTTCCAGTGTCAGGTCAACGCCGCGCAGGGCTTCGATTTCGTCATTCTTGCCGCGCGGAAAGGCAACATGCAGGTCATGTACTTCGAGCATCGCCATCAGTCATCCCCCCGGCGCAGTTTCGGGTTCAGCACGTCACGTAGCCAATCGCCCAGCAAGTTCAGTGCGAGAACCAGCGCGATCAGAACGAGTGCCGGATAGAAGGTGATCCAGTATTGCCCCGAGAACACGAACTCAAAGCCGGATCGGATCAGCGAGCCAAGCGACGGCCGATCAACCGGCATACCCAATCCGAGGAACGATAAAGCGGCCTCTGTCATAATGGCTTCGGCAACTTGGATGGTCGAAATGACCAGAACGGGTGTCAGCGTGTTGGGTAGGATATGACCCCACATCACCTTGCGTGCGGGCAGGCCGATCACGCGGGCGGCGTCGACATATTCCTTGTTCTTTTCGCCCAGAACGGAGGACCGTACGGTGCGCGCGAATTTAGGCCATTCAGCGATGCCGATAATCAGGATCAGCATGATGATGGCGTAGTCGGCATAGACATTCGCATCGAATGCCGCCTGAAACAGGGCCAGCGCGATGATTGCTATCATCAGTGTCGACAGCGACATCTGGATATCGGCCAGACGCATCAGAAAGCTGTCGATCCATCCGCCCTTGTACCCTGCAATCAGGCCCAGCGTCACCCCGAGGATACCCTGCACGATCACGGCTCCGATGCCGATCAGCAGCGAGATACCAGTGCCGTACATGATCGTGCTCAGCACGCCGCGCCCTTGGGCATCAGTGCCCAAAAGGAACTGCTCATCGCCACCCGGCTTCCAACTGGGGGGCAATTCGCTGTTCATGATATCCAACTGCATCAGGTCATAGGGGTTCTGCGGTGCCAGCACAGGGGCAAATAGCGCCATCAGCACAAGGATCAGCAGAACCACACCCGCGCCGATGGCGACAGGATCAGACAGGAAACGTTTGAGAAAGCCGCGCCAGGTAATCATGATTTGGCTCCTGGCAATTTTACCATCGGATTGATCAGGGTGTAGACAAAATCGACGATGGTATTGACCACCACAAAGATCAGGCCGACGACGATGATGTAGGCGATGATCAGGGGCGTATCGACCCGGTTCACCGCTTCGAGAAAGAGAAAGCCCATACCCGGCCACTGGAACACCGTTTCCGTCAGGATCGTGTAGGCGATCAGCGTTCCGATCATCAGGCCGCCAACAGTCACGACGGGCAGCAGCGTGTTGCGGAACGCATGGACATAACGGACGCGGCGGGTACTTAGCCCCTTGGCGCGGGCGAATCGCACATAGTCGGTGCCCATGGCCTCCATCATTTCGGCCCGGATCAGGCGGATAAAGAGCGGCAGCATGATCGAACTGAGCGCGATGGATGGCAGCAGCAAATGCGCCAGTCCGTCCAGCGTGAGAAAGCCGGTGTCCCAGCCCCATGGCATTTCAACGGTATCACCGCGCCCGAAGGCCGGTAGCCATTGCAGTTCGACCCCGAAAATCCAGACGAGGAAAATCGCGGTGAGGAAGACGGGAACAGAGATGCCGATGATCGAGCCGGTCATGATCGTTTTGGCGATCCATTTATCGCGATTGATGGCGCAGTAGATGCCGCCGGGGATCGACAAAGCGAGAAAGATGAAGGTTGCGCCGATGACAAGCTCTAACGTGGCGGGAAATTTATCCATGATTACGTCGAGCGCGGGGCGCTTGAAAAAGTAGGACGTGCCCAGATCGCCCTGTAGGGCATTGCCGAGAAAGCGGGCGTATTGAATCAGAAACGGGTCATTCAGACCCAGCTCATCACGAAGCAACTGGCGTTCAGCCTCGGACACGGATTGGCCCACAAGCTCGCGTAGCGGATCACCTAGGTTGCCCTGAATGGAAAACCCGATGAGCGAGATAACGAACATCACGATCACAGCCTGAAGCGCGCGACGAATGAGGAATGCGATGATATGCATGGGACGGGGTGTGCTCTCTGGCGGTTGCTGGAGGCGATGTCCCGCCTCGGATCAAATCCGGTGCCTCCTATAAACGGAGCGGCCTCGGGTCAAGTCCTGAAGGGGGAGGGGAGCGGGCCGAAAAATATCCGGCCCGCCCGAGATGTATAACCTTACTCGCTGATCACCAGATCGCCGAGATAGGGGAAGTTCATAACGTTGAGCACTGGCTCAATGTCTACGCCCTTGCGTGCAGCCCATGCGAGGTCCTGCCAATGCAGCGGCACAAAAGCAGCTTCATCATAGAGGATTTTCTCGACCATTTGCAGATCCGCGGTGCGTTTCGCCTCGTCTGTTTCGGTCAGCGTCGCGATGGTCAGTTCGTCCACCTTGGCATTCGAGTAACCACCCGAGTTGTACTGGCCTTTGCCGGTGTCGGCATCTGGAGTCATGTTGAGGAATTCGTAGAAGTTAGCGGAATCCTCGGTGTCGGCATGCCAGCCAATCATCATGATGTCCGCCGCGCGTTCATCGAATTTGGGCCAGTATTGTGCCTTGGGCATAGTGGTCAGGTCGATGTCGATGTTGATCTTGGCCAGCATCGCCGCCGCCGCTTCGCAGATCTTGAAGTCGTTCACGTAGCGGTTGTTCGGGCACATCATCGTAGCAGAGAACCCATCGGGATGGCTGGATTCTGCCATCAGTGACTTGGCTTTTTCCAGATCGAAGCGTGGTTTCAGATCGGGGTTGTGGCCCAGATAACCCGCGGGCGAGTTCTGCGCCGCAGTCGTACCGAAGCCTTTCATGATCTTGTCAACGATGCCCTGGTTATTGATCGCGTTGACCATCGCCAGACGTACCTTGGGGTCGGCCAATGCTTCGTTGCGCTTGCCGTTGAGTTGCAGCGTGATGATGCGCGTGCCGCTCATGGTCACCAGTTGGGTATTCTCATCGGCCTCGATACGCTCGAGATCGGTGGGCGGTACGGGCGCGATGAAATCAACGTCACCAGCCAGAAGAGCAGCAACACGCGTTGGCGCCTCTTTGATCGGCGTCAGAATGGCAGTCTGCACGTTGCCCGGGCTATTGGTGTCCCAATAGTTGGCGTTACGCTCGAATACGACCTTCACACCCTGCTCACGCTCGGAGATGGTAAAGGGGCCGGTGCCCGAGATGGTTTTCGATGCGAAGCTGTCGCCGTGTTTGACGATGTCGGCTCCGCCTTCCTCGTAGAACTTGCTATCCATCGGGAAAACATAGGTGGCGGTATGCATCACCAGTGGGCTGGGGCCATCGGTCTTGATTTCAACGGTCATATCGTCGACCGCAGTCGCGGAAGTCCAGCCCGAGAAGATGCCCTTGAAGTCAGGCGAGGATTTCAGACGGTCGATGGTCCAGACCACATCGGCGGCGGTCATAGGGTTGCCCGAGTGGAACGTTACACCTTCGCGCAATTTGAAGCGCATGGTGGTGTCGTCGACGCGTTCCCAGCTCTCGGCGAGGCGAGCGTCAAAGCCCAGGTCCTTGTTCCAGCGCACCAGTGGGTCAAAGACCATGTGGCTCAGCTGAAGGGTGCCGCCGGACAGCTGCTCATGCGGGTCAAGCGAAACCGGGTCGGCGTCATAAGCGAAATTCAGCGTTTGCGCCGAGGCAAGCCCCGTCGCACCCAGCAGAATCGCCGTTGCTGTGGCAATGTGTCGTAGTGTCTTCATAGTGTATCTCCCTGATTTACTGGACACTTTCGCGGAAAGTGTGTGCGCGATGGTCCAAGTATGCGCGTACGGTAGTCGCGATTCCGGGGTGGTGTAAAGATCAGCTTCCGTCGCGTCAGCCGGAAGATTCCACAAAAACGAACGAAAACGCGCGTTGTCAGCAGGCTTTTGGGGGATGGGCGGTTTGCAGGGTTTGCTCCGCGTATCACATGTCAGTCACGCGAGCGGGTGCGCAAGCTGAGGCTGCGTTAGCCCTTCATCAACTTTTTCCGCGCTTCCATCGCGATCCCGTGGCGCATTTCAAGTTGGGCCAGCTTGGCCATCCCGGCCCTGCGTGTAGCCTCGGTCGTAGGGTTGCCAGATGGTGGCGATGCGCTTTGGTCTGTTTCCTGAGTGTGATTTCCTCTGGTACGACGCTAGCCTCTACCATCATCCGAAAGCCAACGGCATCCGCAGTGCTGGCAAGGGTTTGTTCGGATCGCTCCGGCGGGGGTTTGCCCTCGCCCTCCAGCCCATCAAGCTGTCCCTCCAGACGCGCCTTTTGGATCCGTCATTCAATTAGGTTTCTGATGGTGCGGATCATGCTGAAGTTCTATGGGGCCCGCCCGATTGGTGCCATTGCGCACAGAACAGCCGGAGGTGTCGCAGATGTTGACCCTTGGGCGGCAGCGGAATACTGATCGATTTTGTCGGAATAGCGCATCAAAGTGCGCCGAACCCATGTGTCCGAAGAAAGGATTGCTGCGATGACCGAACGGCTGATTTACCGGCTGGCATGGGCTGTCGCAGTGCTGTGCGTCGCGCCGATCGTCGCTGCAGCGATTGCGGCCTTTTCGGGCGATTTACAGACGTGGCGCGATATTCTGGGGTCAGTATTGCCACGTTACACTTGGGTCACTCTGGTTTTGGTGACGATTGTCGGCAGCGGTGCGGCAGCGATCGGAACCGCGACGGCATGGCTGGTCACGGTCTATCGTTTTCCGGGCGTGCGCTGGCTGGAAATCGCACTGGCGCTGCCGCTGGCGTTTCCGGCCTATGTGTTGGCCTATGCCTATACGTCGTTACTGGATCACCCCGGTCCGGTGCAGACGCTTCTGCGCGATCTGACCGGATGGGGGCCGCGCGATTACTGGTTCCCTGAGATACGCAGTGTGGGCGGGGCTGCGATGATGTTGATCATCGTGTTATATCCCTATGTCTATTTGTTGGCGCGTGCGTCGTTCCGACAGCAAAGTTCCAATGCGTTTCTGGTGGCGCGTACGCTGGGGCGTACGCCGGGCGCCGCGTTCTGGCGGGTGGCGTTGCCGATGGCACGTCCGGCGATCGTAGGCGGCACGCTGCTGGTGATCATGGAAACGATAGCCGATTACGGAACGGTGGCGTTCTTCAATGTGCAAACCTTTGCAACAGGCATCTATCAGGCGTGGTTCTCACTGGGCGATCGTGCGGCGGCGGCGCAATTGTCGCTCTGTCTGCTCAGCTTTGCGTTGTTGCTGGCAGGACTAGAGCGCGCGCAGCGGGGACGGGGCCGGACTGCCGGTCGGGGCGGCGCACGATTCGAGGCGTTGTCTAAACCCCAGCTGACGGGCGTGCGCGGCTGGGGGGCGGCGGCGCTGTGCTTTGGACCGGTATTGCTGGGGTTCGTAATTCCGGTCGTCATGTTGGGGCAGATGGCCATCGGGTCGGGCCAGAGCCTGCTTGAGGCGCGGTATCTGTCGCTGATGTCCAACTCTGTTGTGCTGGCGGGCATTGCCTCGGTTCTGACGGTGCTGGGCGCGATCCTGATCGGGTTCCGTGCCCGCACGCGTCCGGGGCGCACGTCACGCGCGCTGCTGGTCGGCGCGGGGCTGGGTTACGCGGTGCCCGGCGGGGTGATCGCGGTCGGGCTGATGGTGCCCTTGGCTGCACTCGACAACCTGATCGACAATGTGATGGAGGCACGCTTCGGGATCGACACCGGGCTGCTGATCACCGGCTCGATCTGGTTGATGGTGCTGGCCTATATGGCGCGATTCATGGCTGCGGCGCTGAATGCCTATGACAGCGGCATGGCGACGGTGCCGCGCCACTATGATGCGATCGCGCGGTCGTTGGGGCAGGGTGCGCCAAAGCTGTTGTGGCGGGTACACCTGCCGGTAGCGCGCACGTCGGTTCTGACCGCGCTGCTGATCGTTTTCGTCGACGTGATGAAGGAATTGCCTGCGACGCTGATTCTGCACCCGTTCAACTTTCAGACTCTGGCTGTTCAGGCACACAGACTGGCGGCGGACGAGCGTCTGTCAGAGGCGGCCGTGCCGTCGCTGGCTCTGGTCGCATTCGGTCTGATCCCGGTGATTCTGCTCTGTCGCACGATTGGCCGCGAGAGTGCTGAGCCGCGCCGCACCACAACAAGGCGGGGGAAGGACGCGCTATCTCTGCATTGAGATCGGGTCGTACTGCGCCCGAGACTGTCCAGAATAACAAGTGGGGATGAGGGTGAGCCGATATTTCCCGCTCATTCTGCATGGCTGCGATGTACAAATTTGATTACAAACAAGCAATGAAACCGACTGAGTGTTCTTGTCTGATTGTATTGCTATTGGCTGGCTTTGGTCTAACGCCCTCGGCGCTGGCGTCTGAGGTTAAGGTACGAACCTGTGCCGAATCGCTGGCGGATTTATCTTGGGTACTTAGGGATGAAGGCCAGTATTCTCTGTTAAATTCAGACAGGCTGGGTAAGAGGTTACACGGATTGCAGTGCCGTGAAGCTGAGATAATCGCTTGGTTTGACGCGCACGCCTGGACATATCGGAAAACAGTTTCTCTAAGTGGTGAGTCCTTTGGTCACGGCGAGCGAATTTATCGGGCCGATAGAGGTCTGCTGTTTTGCCTCCCGCGCCGTTTTCCATTCAGATGGCTGACCAACGGATGTGTTGCGCAGGCCAGCGTTTCGCTGTTTGACGGGAAAATTACACAGCTAATCGCAGGGCCATCGATCTAGCCGCAATCGTGCGGGGGATGGTTGTGTGTGAGCCGACCCAGACAATCAGTATCGCCTTTCGCGATTGGTTTTTTGGAAAAGCGACGTGCGATGATCTACCAGACAGGTCGAACCTGCACGCAGCGCAATGAGGCCAAAACGCTCCGCCTCCCCTTGCAGCCCCTTGGGCGCGCAACTAAGACTCTCTTAGGACCTGATCCGGTAAGGATCGGACACACATCAGCAGGCAGGCAGATATGACAGACCCAATGGATACCTACATGAACACCCTTGTGCCGATGGTGGTCGAACAGACCAGCCGGGGCGAGCGGGCCTATGACATCTTTTCGCGCCTGCTGAAGGAGCGGATCATTTTCCTTAACGGTCCCGTACATGATGGCATGTCATCGCTGATCGTGGCGCAGCTTCTGCACCTTGAGGCAGAGAATCCCAGCAAAGAAATCAGCATGTACATCAACAGCCCTGGTGGTGTCGTTACCTCGGGCCTGTCGATCTATGATACGATGCAGTATATTCGGCCCAAGGTCAGCACGCTGGTGATCGGACAGGCGGCCTCGATGGGTTCGCTGCTGCTCACTGCAGGGGCACCGGGCATGCGGTTCTCTCTGCCGAATTCGCGCATCATGGTACACCAGCCCTCGGGTGGGTATCAGGGACAGGCGACAGATATCATGATCCACGCCGAAGAGACGCTGAAGCTGAAGAAACGATTGAACGAGATTTACGTTAAACACACGGGCCAGACGCTCAAGAAGGTCGAAGAGGCGCTGGAGCGCGACAATTTCATGTCGCCCGAGGACGCCAAGAACTGGGGCCTGATCGATGAGATTGTCGAGAACCGTGCCAAACCGGATGCCGAAGAGTAAGGCGGTATCAAGGTCATGCGGCGGGCAGCCCATTTTACGATTGTGGCTGCTCGATGCCTGTCCTAAGCTGGCCGTCAACATCGCCGCTCGGTCCGGCTCGGTCCATTCCACAAGGGGCGGCGCAGCGTCCGAAAGGTAGATAATGTCGAATAGTTCTGGCAGCGACAGCAAAAACACCCTCTATTGCAGCTTCTGCGGCAAAAGCCAGCATGAAGTCCGCAAGCTGATCGCCGGACCGACGGTGTTCATTTGCGACGAATGTGTCGAGCTTTGCATGGATATCATTCGCGAAGAAACCCGCAGTGCAGGGCTGAAATCCGCCGATGGTGTCCCGGCCCCGCGCGAGATTTGCGATGTTCTGGACGATTATGTGATCGGCCAGGCGATGGCCAAACGTGTGCTGTCCGTGGCGGTCCACAACCACTACAAACGGCTCGATCATTCCGGCAAGGGTGGCGATATCGAGTTGCAGAAATCCAACATCTTGCTGATTGGCCCCACCGGTTGCGGTAAGACGCTTCTGGCGCAGACGCTGGCACGTATACTGGATGTGCCGTTCACGATGGCCGACGCGACGACACTGACCGAGGCGGGTTATGTAGGTGAAGATGTCGAGAATATCATCCTGAAGCTGCTGCAATCGTCTGAGTATAACGTGGAGCGCGCACAGCGCGGCATCGTCTATATTGACGAGGTAGACAAGATTACGCGCAAGTCCGAAAACCCGTCGATCACCCGCGATGTATCGGGTGAGGGCGTGCAGCAGGCCCTGCTGAAGCTGATGGAAGGCACCGTGGCGGCCGTGCCGCCGCAGGGCGGGCGCAAACATCCGCAACAGGAATTCCTGCAAGTGGATACGACGAACATTCTGTTTATCTGCGGCGGTGCATTTGCCGGTCTGGACAAGATCATCTCGGCCCGCGGCAAGGGCAGCGCGATGGGCTTTGGCGCGGATGTGCGCGACAAGGATGATCGCGGTGTCGGCGAAGTGTTCAAGGATCTGGAGCCGGAAGATCTGTTGAAATTCGGCCTGATCCCCGAGTTCGTTGGCCGTTTGCCAGTGATTGCGACGCTCGAAGATCTGGACGAGGATGCGCTGGTAACGATCTTGACCCAGCCGAAGAATGCATTGGTCAAGCAATATCAGCGCCTCTTTGAGCTGGAAGATGCGCAGCTGAGCTTTACCGAAGATGCGCTATCAGCGATCGCCAAACGCGCAATTCAGCGCAAGACCGGCGCGCGTGGCCTGCGGTCGATCCTCGAAGATATCCTACTGGATACGATGTTCGAATTGCCCAGCATGGAAAATGTCGAAGAGGTCGTGGTCAACGAAGAAGCGGTCAATTCCGACGCGGCGCCGCTGATGATTTATGCGGATGCCAAGAAGGAAGAGGCTGCCAGCGCGGGATAAACCCGAGGCTTTGACCCCGATACATTTAAGTTCTGTCAAAGAAGCCCGCGAATTTCGCGGGCTTCTTTGCTTAGCTTATCGCAATGACGGACGAAAAAACTGCCGCCACTCGGTCCGCTAGTCGGGCCGCACCATCCGCGATGACTCGCGAGAGATACCGCACCAACCTTGCCGATCATTTTAATCGTGATACGCTATTCCGAGTTTGCAGTGGGGGCAGTTAGTGATGTTAGGCATTGTTTTAATGGGGGTTCTTGGCACCGCCCTCTTGGGGTCTATTGCCTTTGATTGGTTCGATGACAGCGACGACGATGAACAGCGTAGCTCTGATGAAGAAACCGGTTCAGAGGATGAGGTGGATGCTCTGACAGAGATCATCGGGACCGACGGTAATGAGGAGCTGATCGGTTCGGACGCCGACGAGGCCATCTATGGATTGGGCGGTGATGATACTCTGATCGGCGGTGGCGGTGATGATCTTCTCGATCTTGGCGATGGCTCGGAGAGTGGCGCCAGAAGTGTTGCCCAAGGGGAAGAGGGTGATGACACGATCATTGGCGGCACGGGTTTTGACAGACTGTACGGTGGCGCAGGAGACGACGAACTACATCTTCTGGGAAGTTTCGAGCGGCCTTGGGGCGGGGATGAGGAGGCCGTTGGCGGAGAGCCGGAGTTGGCCTCTGGCGGACCCGGAGAAGACACCATCTATGTGGAAGAAAGCGACCTGGGCGCGGAAACACCGGGCGTCTGGGTGGCCTTGAATGACGGGGTATCGCTCTCGCAATCGACGTCTGACGATGTGGCGGCGCAGGACACCGTTATCATCCGCGATGGCGATGCGGATGTCCTCATCACCCGGTTTGAGTTGGGAGGTGCAGACAGCCCCACCGGGGACATGCTGGACCTCAGCGAACTGACGAACACCGATGGCGATCCAATCACCGTGGACGATGTTGACCTCTATTTCAATCAGTCGTCAGGGCAATTTTATAATGCCTTCATTTCGATCCCTACCGGGCCAGATGGCGAAACGCTGCGCATCAGGCTTAACCATATCAATTTTGGTCAGGATAACGGGATCGGAGGTCCGAATTTGCCGAACGACGAATTCCTGTCCCTAATCGGAATTCCTGCCTAGCGCGCTTTGGAGTGGCGCCTCTTTCGCGAGGCCGCGTCCTGCCCGGCTGGGCAATGAACCGGAGCTGAAACGAGACGACAGGATGTCTGGACCTTTGCGCGTGGATGCGCCATATCTGAGGCAACGTTTACCGGAGGACCCGATGGGCATTCTCAACACTCTTTTGCGCTCCGTGACCTGGTGGAACGGGCAGACGCTGAATACGCAGTTCTACACTTGGCGCCGCGGCACCAAGGTCGGAGAGGATGCGCAGGGCAATATCTATTACCGCTCTAAAGACGACAAACGCCGCTGGGTGATCTTTAACGGCGAGGCCGAAGCGAGCCGCGTCAGCCCTGACTGGCATGGCTGGTTGCATCATACGTTCAAAGAGCCACCCACCGACACGCCGCTGCCGCGCAAGACATGGGAAAAGCCGCATCAGGAGAACCTGACAGGGACCGCACTGGCCTATGCGCCTGCGGGGTCCATTCGCCGAGCGCAACCCAAAGCGCGCAGCGACTATGAGGCGTGGCGCCCGGAATAGGGTGTTTTGCAGCCAGTCTGAGCGACAGATTCGGATCAGAACGCCTGCAACACTGACGCGGCTAGAGCGATTTTTATACAGGCCCGTTCAGGAAATACGCAAAAGGCTTTAGGCAGACAGATGTCAGAGAACAAAACCGAGATTATTGTAGGCGGTGCCGTTCTGGCGGTCGCCATCGGGTTTTTGACCTATGCCGGACAGATCACCGGGTTTTCCGCTGGTCAGGAGGAATATGTGCTCTCGGCCAGTTTCCGGTCAGCGGACGGCGTATCGGTGGGCACCGACGTGCGCCTTGCTGGCGTCAAGGTGGGCCGCGTGACGGAAATGAAGTTGGACCCAGCGACCTATCGCGCCGGGGCGACCTTTACCGTTCGTGCCGGCATCGACGTGCCGGACGACAGCGCGATAGCCATCTCATCCGAGGGGCTTTTGGGTGGCAACTACGTTGAAATCCTGCCCGGCGGGTCGCCGTTTCACTTTGAACCCGGCGATCAGGTCGAATTTACCCAAGGGTCGGTCAGCCTTGTTTCGCTATTGATGAAGTTTGTTGCAGGCGATCCCGAAGAGACGCCCAAATGAAAACGCTGGCCTTCATGGCGGCACTCGCAGTGCCGGGAATGGCCGTCGCCCAAGATGTCGGGATCGGGACCGGTGCGGTGTTGCGTGGACTGGAAAAAGTATCAGGCGAAATCGCCGATATCACGCTTCGTTCTGGCGAGCATGCGACCTTCGGGCGGCTCACGATCGAGATGTCGCAATGCCGTTATCCGCAGGGCGATCCGGCAGGCGATGCCTTTGCCTATCTCACGATACTGGAGGCCGATGATGAAACGCCACGCTTTGCTGGCTGGATGATCGCTTCGTCACCCGCGTTGAACGCGCTGGATCACCCGCGTTACGATGTTTGGGTCATGCGCTGTACCACCGAATAAGGCGTGGTGCAGAGCGGAACGTGATCGATGTCGGCGCGCCTGCGCAATGCCGCATCCAGACGTTTGCGATACTCCGCTCGACTGATTTCCACGGCCCCCAGCGTCGCCAGATGTGGCGTGATGAACTGCGTGTCAAACAGGGTAAAGCGGCAGCGAGCGAGATGGTCCACCAGATGCGCCAGCGCCAGCTTAGAGGCGTCCCGCTGCCGCGAGAACATGCTCTCGCCAAAGAATGCTGTCCCCAGCGTCACTCCGTAGACACCGCCGATCAGCGCACCGTTCGACATGACCTCGATCGAGTGCGCATGGCCGAGGTCGTGCAGCGCGATGTAGAGGCTTCGGATTTCATTACTGATCCACGTCTCTGGCCGGTCAGCACAGGCGTCTATCACATCGGCAAATGCCGCGTTCAGCGTGACCCGATATCCGGCGCGCCGCATCCGGCGCGACAATGAGCGTGATACATGAAATCCACCCAGTGGCAGCACGCCGCGTCTGCGTGGATCGACCCAGTATACCTCTGGATCGTTGCGATATTCGGACATCGGGAAAACGCCTGCTGCATAGGCATTGAGCAACAGTTGCGGCGTCAGATCGAAGTCCGCATCGCTATCGTCGGACTTCGCCACGCGTCACCCCCGCAGGTTCGTCTCCAGCCATTTTTCCAACCAATGGATGTTGTAGTTGCCAGACTGGATGTCGTCCTCGGCCAGAAGTGCGTGAAACAGCGGCACAGTGGTATCAACGCCATCGACGATCAACTCGCCCAATGCCCGCCCTAGTCGGGCCAATGCCGCCTGACGATCAGGGCCATGCACGATCAGCTTGCCGATCAGGGAGTCGTAGTAGGGCGGGATCGTGTAGCCATCATAGAGCGCGCTGTCGATCCGCACACCCAGGCCGCCGGGGGCATGAAATTGTGTGATCTTGCCTGGACGTGGCGAAAACTCGGGCAGCTTTTCGGCGTTGATGCGAACTTCGATGGCGTGGCCGTTAATGACCAGATCATCCTGAGTGAAGGACATTGGCAGCCCTTCGGCAACGCGGATCTGTTCGCGCACCAGATCGACACCAAAGATCGCTTCGGTCACGGGATGTTCGACCTGCAGACGGGTGTTCATCTCGATGAAGTAGAATTCGCCATTCTCATAGAGGAATTCGATCGTACCCGCGCCGATGTAATTGATTGCCGCAACCGCGTCGGCGCAGGTTTTGCCAATGGCGGCGCGTTCCTCGGGGGTGATGACCGGGCCGGGGGCCTCTTCGAATACTTTCTGGTGCCGACGCTGAAGCGAACAATCGCGCTCGCCCAGATGTACCGCGCCGCCCTTGCCGTCACCAAAGACCTGAATTTCGATGTGGCGCGGGGTGCCGAGGTATTTTTCGATATACACCTCGTCATTGCCAAAGTTCGATTTACCTTCGGCGCGCGCGGTTTGAAAGGCGCGCTCCATTTCGGCTTCGGTCTTGGCCACTTTCATGCCCTTGCCGCCACCTCCTGCGGTTGCCTTGATGATCACCGGGTAGCCGACATCATCACCGATGCGTTTCGCCTCGGCCAGAGTGGAGACGCCGCCGTCGGAACCGGGCACGCAGGGCACACCGAGCTTCTTCATCGTGTCCTTGGCCGTGATCTTGTCGCCCATGATGCGGATATGTTCCGCAGTGGGGCCGATAAAGGTCAGGCCGTGATCTTCGACGATCTGCACGAAATTGGCATTTTCCGACAGAAAGCCATAACCCGGATGAATTGCTTGTGCGCCGCTGATTTCGCAGGCGGCGATGATCGCGGGGATTGACAGATAACTGTCGGTGCTGGGCGGTGGGCCGATGCAGACGCTCTCATCCGCCATGCGCACATGCATGGCATCAGCGTCGGCGGTGGAATGCACAGCGACTGTCTGAATGCCCATCTCGCGGGCGGCGCGGATCACTCTGAGGGCGATTTCGCCACGGTTTGCTACCAGGATTTTCTCGAACATTGCCAGCGCCCTATTCGACGATCATCAGCGGCGCACCGTATTCAACCGCGGCGCCATCCTCGACGAGAATCCGCTTGACGGTACCACCGCGCGGGGCGGGAATATGGTTCATGGTTTTCATCGCCTCGATAATCAGCAGAGTGTCGCCTTCGGCAACTTTGTCGCCGACGCTGACGAAGGATGGCGCACCCGGCTCTGCCTGCGTGTAGACGGTGCCGACCATGGGCGAGGTCACTGCGCCCGGGTGGCTGGCGGGATCTTCGACAGATGCATCCGCACCGCCTGATGCGCTAGCGGGCGCAGCCGCAGAGACGGGGGCAGCGGCGGCATAGGCCTGCTGAGGTGCTGCGATCATCTGAGGCGCCGCATCCTTGCGGCGGCTCACGCGTACATTCAGGCTGTCATCTTCGCCGTAGTCGCGTTTGACCTGCAATTCGGTCAGATCGTTCTCGTTCAGAAGTTCGGCCAGCGCCTTGATAAAGGCGACATCATCATCATGGGTTTTGTTTGACATCAGGTTCCTCGACCGGTTGCTGCCCTTATTTGGGCTGCGTTTGTTTTTTCACGCTTATATGGCATTGCGCGGGCTTAGAAAAGCGGGCTTCTGCGACCCAAAGTGGGGTATGGCGCAGCAAATTGCCAGCAACTAGGGGAATTCCGTTGGTGCTACGTCAATGTTACAGCGGCATACCGCTGAGTTTGGCGACCAGTTCGGCCAGTTTCCGTGCCTGAAACTTTTCCAGCAGGCGCGCGCGGTACACTTCTATCGTACGATAGCTCAGGTCAAGTTCCAGCCCGATTTCCTTTGATGTCATGCCGCGGCAGGTCAGGATCGCGACCTCGCGTTCGCGCTGGGTCAGGCTGACCATGGGGCGGTCGTCCGACAGGTCCGCGAAACTCCAGACGCCACAATGGAATGGGTCGTCGGGTGTAACCGATTGCCCCCTGACGCGGCACCAAAAGAGCGCACCGTCCGAACGTTTCATCACCCGTTCGTCCGAGTAACGTCCGGTTTTTTGCATTGCGCTCAGGCCGCGCTCGCCAATGCGGCGGTAATCCTCGATGGAGGGATAGAAATGGGCCAGCGGAACACGCGCGAAATCGGCGACGGTACCACCGAAAATCTCTGCGAATTGGCGGTTGCAATGACGGATGATACGCCGCTCCAGAACGGCGAGACCCACGGGCGCATGATCAAAGGCAAGATCGCTGATATCCATAAAAGGACTATGCGCGCGTATTTCTACGAATTGCAATGTGGCTGTCGCGGAGGTCACTGTGGCGGCACGGGATCAGGGAGAGGTCGGGATGAATATTGCACTGTGGCTGCGCCGAATGGCACAGGTGCGCGGGGCCGCACCAGCGCTCTTTCATGGGTATGACATGATTGAGGATTACGCCGGGTTCGATCGCCGGGCCGGGCAGATTGCCAGCTGGCTGCGGCAGACCGGCGTGCTGCGCGGGGACCGCGTTGCGCTTTACATGAAGAACCACCCGGACTATCTGATCCTGCTCTATGGCATCTGGTATGCCGGAGCCGTGGCCGTCCCGATCAACGCCAAGCTGCATCCGCGAGAGGCGGCGTGGATCACCGACAACGCCGGGGCTGTCCTCACTTTCATTTCCTCTGGTATGGTCGATGAACTGGCGCAGGTCGGTGCAACGGGCCGGATCGTCTCTCATCTGGATGATGCGCTGGCCACGGCTTACCGGCTCGACCCCGTTTGCGATCCGGCAGAGTGTGCGTCCGCTGATCTGGCGTGGCTGTTTTACACCTCGGGCACCACCGGGCGGCCCAAGGGGGTCATGATCACGCATCAGATGCTGAGCGTCATGGCGCAGAGCTATCTGGCGGATGTGGACGCAGTCACCCCCGAGCATTGTGCAATCTACGCCGCCCCGATCAGCCATGGTGCAGGGCTGTATGTGGTTCAGCACGTCCTGATGGGGGCGCGGCATGTCGTGCCTGCATCGGGCGGGTTCGATGGGGTGGAAATCCTCGATCTGGCTGCGCATTTTGGACAGGCGCATCTCTTTGCCGCGCCGACGATGGTGAAACGTCTGACAGCTCAGGCGCGGGCAATGGGCAGTGTCGGCACGGGTTTGCGCAGTGTCGTCTATGCCGGTGGGCCCATGTATCTGGCAGATATTATCGAGGCAGTTGAAACGTTTGGTCCTATATTTTTGCAGGTTTACGGGCAGGGGGAATGCCCGATGAGCATTACCGCATTGTCGCGTGCGGATGTGGCGGACCGCAGCCACCCGCGCTGGCGGGAACGGCTGGGGTCTGTGGGCCGTGCGCAGAGCGTGTGTGAGGTTCGCATCGGTGGTCCGGATGGGTCCGCACTGGCACCCGGCGAGGTCGGAGAGATCATGGTACGTGGGCCGAACGTGATGCCGGGGTATTGGCAGAACGACAACGCCACAACCAAGACGATCAGGGACGGTTGGTTGATGACCGGCGATGTCGGATATCTGGATTCCGATGGTTATGTCACACTGCAAGACAGGTCCAAGGATGTGATCATTTCTGGCGGATCGAATATCTATCCGCGCGAAGTCGAGGAAGTACTGCTGCTGCACCCCGAAGTCAGCGAGGTTTCGGTGGTTGGACGCCCGGAACCGGAATGGGGCGAGGACGTGGTGGCCTTTGTGGTGGCGAGTGTGGGGTGCGCACCAGACGAGCAGGCGCTGAGCGCGCATTGTCTGGAACATATCGCGCGTTTCAAACGACCCAAAGCGTATTTCATGCTGAATGAACTGCCCAAGAACAATTATGGCAAGGTTCTGAAAACAGAGCTGCGGGCGCGGCTTGCACAGGATGGCGGTTAAGAAAATTCGGGCATTTTCTGCTCGTCGAGGTTTTTCGCCGAAGTATCGGATTCCGGGATCAGACGTGAGGCGGCGGACGCTTACGACGTGCGCCGCTTAATGCGTTACTGGCGATGGCTGCCAGCAGGATACAGCCACCCAACATCGTGTTGGGCGTCGCGGTTTCGCCCAATGCCAGCCAAACCCAAAGCGGGGCCAAAACCACTTCGGCCAGCGACAATAGCGTCAGCTCCGCAGCGGGCACCGTGCGCGAGCCGAGGGTATAGAGCACCAGCCCGGCGCCGACCTGAAAGACGCCCATGCCGATCGCCACGCTGCCATCGTTCGGGCTGAGGACAAGGGGCAGACCCGCACCGAGGCAGATCAGGCCCATGATGCCGACGGCCATCAACCCCGACAGGAATACCGCCGGAAGCATCTCGCCAGCACGCCCCCAGCGCAGGGCAATGGTGAAAACGGCAAAGCCAAAGGCCGACCCAAATGCCGCAAGGTTGCCGCGCAATGCTGCGCCATCCGGTTTGTCCCAGACCATGATTGCGATCCCGAGTATGGCGGCGGCAATGGCGATCCATGTGGCGCGGCGCACTGGCTCTCGCAGAATCACAAGTCCGAGGATCGCCGCAAGGAATGGAGCAGAGGCAAACATCATCATCGCATTGGCGACGGAGGTGTGCTGCAGCGCATAGATGCCGCCCGTATAGGCACCGACCAGCGCCAGTGCGCCGATGACGCCGGGCCAGCCTACACGGCGGACATGGCCAAACGGATCGCTGCCGGTTCTGAGGCGGATCACGACATAAAGCAGCGCACTGAGGCTGATCGAACGGTACAAGAGGATCTGCCATACGACGGCATCCTCGATCAGTCGGATGCCCAGCCCGATCGTGGACCACAAAACTCCGGCCAGAAACACCAGCAGGATACCGCGCCCGCGTCCGGTGGACACATCCGCAAAGTTGGCTGCCGTGCTCATGGCAGGTCTGGTTCGTCAGACGGCGTGGGCGGCGGCATCGGCGTGCCTGGGGCAAAGGTGGCTTCGGCGACGTTGGTCGGATCATCGCCGTGCCGTGCCGCGCGCAACTCGCGGTAGCCCAGATAGAGCCCGCTACCGACGATCAGCGTCATGCCGACCCATGTGGTCGTCGGTGGCATTTCATCAAAGAATATCCACGCGACGGCGATCGCGATCGGCATGTAGGTGTAATCAAACGGCGCGACCAGACTGGCATTGGCGACCTGATAGGCACGGGTCAGCAGCATCCAGCCCATCATGCCGACCAGACCAAGCAGGATGAGTTTGTGCCCGTCTCGCGCCAGCTCGGTAGGCCATGCCATACGCAGGTGGTGAAACTCTGGCCCGAGCGTGATGAACTGATTGGTCAGCCAGCCCAGCGGCAGAATCATCAATCCCATAAAGGTGATGGTTTGCAGGCCCATCGTCAGCGTCGACTCCTGTTCACCCATTTGCCGAGCAAGGATTTGACTGATCGCATAGGAGAGCGCGCAGATCAGGGGCAGGATCGCCACCCAGCTAAAGCCTTCGCTGCCGGGGTTCATCGCGATGACCACGCCGACAAAGCCGACGATCAGCGATAACGTACGGTGGATTCCGATAGTTTCCCGCAGCACGACCGCGGCCAGCAAGGCAGTCATCAATGGAGCCGAAAAGAAAATCGTCGTGACTTCGGCCAACCCCATAAAGGGAAAGGCGGCGTAGAATAGCGAAAAGCCAACGGCAAGCAGCGTTGCGCGCACTAAATGTAGCTTCCAGAACGGAGTCAGGATGCGATGCGGGCCGCCGAGCCATAGGATAAGCGGCGTCAGCACCACCAGCGTGATGATCGAGCGGACGAAAATCAGATGCCAGAGCGGATGGGTGTCCAGCAACGACTTTA
Source organism: Roseovarius pelagicus (assembly GCF_025639885.1). Lineage (NCBI taxonomy): Bacteria > Pseudomonadati > Pseudomonadota > Alphaproteobacteria > Rhodobacterales > Roseobacteraceae > Roseovarius > Roseovarius pelagicus. Next base: position 3,465,422 of record NZ_CP106738.1, read on the forward strand.
CCAGCACGTCCTGCACAACAAAGAGCAACATGCCAATTTCGGCGCAGGCGATCCCGTGCAGGGCGCGACTGGGCGGCGGGGCGGTATGGGGGTGGATTGCCGTCATGGCGCCACCTTGCCGATTCGCCCCCTACCGGGTCGCGCTTGTTTGCGACGCGGTGTCGCGAATGGGCGATTGGATGAAGTGCGCTGGCGGGTGTGCGGATGAATTCGCTAAACCGTCGCCATGCAGCAAAGGTTGGGTTGTCCCCCAAATGGCAGGAACACGTGGCGAAGCCTAGCCTGCTGTGCCGCTGAAGTATCGCCATGGTTTTGACAACGCTAAACCAGCTCTGGACTGCGTAAGGGACATTGGTGATCTATCGTTTCAAGTGGCGCATGGAGACGCTACAATTGCCGTATGCTGAAGTTTGACGACGAAACGACCAAGCTGCTTGAGATAGCCTATCAAGGTGGCGATGTTAGTCGACGCCGTCGGATGGCCTTCGACGCGCTTTGCCTGTCTCAGGGCGATACGGTCGTCGATATCGGGTGTGGTAATGGGCTTCTGACAGAAGAGATCGCCCGCGCTGTCGGCGCGGCTGGACGTGTCTTTGGCATTGATCCAAGTGAAGATATGCGCGCATTGGCGCTGGCGCGATGCGCTGCTTTTCCGGCGGTTCGCATCGAGGATGGTCTGGCCGATAAATTTCCGCTGTCAGATGGCGAAGCTGATAGCGTCGCTGCGGTTCAGGTGCTCGAATATCTCCCAGATATCCCTGCCGCGATCCACGAAGCACATCGTGTCTTGCGTCCGGGTGGCCGGTTCGTCGCAGTGGATACCGGATTTAGAACGCTTGACTGGTTTTCAGAATACGAAGACCGAATGAAACGCGTCCTGACAGCATGGGATCAGCATTACACCGAGGCGCGCGTGGCGGCCCTTTGGCCCGGTTTGACGCGCGCGGCAGGATTTACGGCGATTGAAATCGAACCATTCACGTACTGCGATGTGACTTTGCGTCCAGACGGTATCGCCTTCATGCTGATGCATCTGATGTCACGCTATGCGGTTGAAAACGGGCACATGCCCGAGCATGAGGCAAAGGCATGGTTTGACGAACAGGAGAAACTTGCAAAACAAGGACGCTTCTTCTTTTCGCTGACATATTATCGGATGAGCGCGGTCAGGCTATAGACCGCGTTCTCCACGAACCGCCATTCTCAACCCTCGGAACAAAGAACCCCGCAAGGCATAACCATGCGGGGTTCTAAACTCAGGTCTTGGCGGGTGAAAGGACGATCAGCCCTTGTTCATCCGGTTTTCGATCAGATCGTCGACCACAGCCGGTTCTGCCAAGGTCGATGTATCCCCCAGCGCGCCGAAATCGTCCTCGGCGATCTTGCGCAGGATGCGACGCATGATCTTGCCCGACCGGGTCTTGGGCAGGCCGGGTGCCCATTGAATGAGGTCCGGCTTGGCAATCGGGCCGATCTCGGTGCGGACCCATTTTTCCAGTTCCTTGCGCAATTCCTCGGATGGCTCGACGCCGTTCATCAAAGTGACATAGGCATAGATGCCCTGACCCTTGACGTTATGCGGATAACCGACGACCGCGGCCTCGGCGACCTGCGCGTGGGCGACCAGTGCGGATTCGACCTCTGCCGTGCCCATCCGGTGTCCGGATACGTTGATTACATCATCGACGCGGCCGGTAATCCAGTAATAGCCATCCGCATCGCGGCGGCAGCCATCGCCGGTAAAGTAGTAGCCCTTGTAGTCAGAAAAGTAGGTTTTCTCGAACCGTTCGTGATCACCGTAAACGGTGCGCATCTGGCCCGGCCAGCTGTCCTTGATGCACAGCACGCCTTCGGCAACGGTATCGGTGATTTCCTCGCCAGTTGTCGGCTCTAGGATCACCGGATGAACACCAAAGAACGGTTTGGTGCAAGAACCGGGTTTTGCCGCCGTGGCACCGGGCAGGGGGGTCATCATATGGCCGCCGGTTTCGGTCTGCCACCACGTGTCGACGATGGGGCGGGTGCCCTTGCCGACAACGTCATTGTACCAGTTCCAGGCCTCGGGGTTGATCGGCTCACCGACGGTGCCCAGTACCTTCAGATCACTCAGGTCGGATTTCTCGACGAACTCATTGCCCTGACCCATCAATGCACGGATCGCGGTAGGCGCGGTGTAGAATTGGTTTACTTTGTGCTTTTCGCAAACCTGCCAGAAACGGCTGGCATCAGGGTAGGTTGGCACCCCTTCGAACATCAGCGTGGTCGCCCCGTTGGCAAGCGGGCCGTAGATGATGTAGCTGTGGCCAGTGACCCACCCAACGTCTGCGGTGCACCAGAAAACATCGCCGGGTTTATAATCGAAAACCAGTTCATGCGTCATCGATGCATAGACCAGATACCCGCCAGAGCTGTGTACGACGCCTTTTGGCTGCCCGGTAGAGCCGGAGGTGTAGAGGATAAAGAGTGGATCCTCTGCATTCATTTCCTCCGGCGCACAATCGGTGCTGGCGGCAGCCATCAGCGCCGTGCAATCGTGGTCGCGTTCGGTCCATGTGGTCTGTCCGCCGGTGCGTTTGACGACAAGACATTGTACGCGGTCATCGCAATGCAGCAATGCCGCGTCGGCGTTGGATTTTAGCGCCGTCTTGCGCCCGCCACGCGGCGCTTCGTCGGCGGTGATCAAGACTTTGGCGTTCGAGCCGTTGATGCGCGCGCCCAACGCGTCGGGTGAAAAGCCTGCAAAGACGATGGAATGAATCGCACCGATCCGCGCGCACGCCAGCATCGCATAGGCGGCCTCGGGGATCATCGGCATGTAGAGGACAACGCGATCCCCCTTGGTCACGCCCAGACCCTTGAGAACATTCGCCATGCGACAGGTCTGCGCGTGCAATTCCTGATAGGTGATATGCTGGGCGTCATCTTTCGGATCATCCGGTTCCCAGATGATCGCTGTTTGATCGCCGCGCTCGGCCAGATGCCGGTCAATACAGTTGGCTGCGACATTCAGGGTGCCGTCGGCGTACCAGTTGATCGCGACATTGCCGAGATCGAAATTGACGTCCTTGACAGTGCTATAGGGCTTTATCCAATCGACGCGCTTCCCTTGTTCGCCCCAGAACGCGTCTGGGTCGGTGATCGAGGCGGCGTACATCTCTTCGTATTTCGCGGCGTCAATCAGGGCGTCGGCGGCAAAAGCATCGGAGGGCGGATAAGTTTTGTCAGACATGTCAGACCTTTTGTATTCTATTCGTACCTGTGCGGGATGCCGCCCGTGACGGGCCGCGTCCGCATAGTGGGTTCCCTTGCGTCAGATGGCAAGGTACTCGGCGCGCAGTTCTTCGTTCTCCAGCACCTCGGTGGCAGTGCCGTCAAAGACGATCCCGCCCGTATCGAGGATCACAGCGCGGTCGGCCAGTTCCAGCGCACGCACGGCGTTCTGCTCGACGATGATGGTGGTGATCCCCTGCTCTTTGATGATGCGCAGGGTCTTTTCGATCTCGTCGACGATCACAGGCGCGAGACCCTCATAGGGTTCATCCAGCAGCAGCACCTTGATGCTGCGGGCCAGAGCGCGGGCCACTGCCAGCATTTGCTGTTCACCACCCGACAGGGTTACGCCTTCTTGCTTGCGACGTTCCCTGAGGCGTGGAAACAGCTCGTACAGACGCTCGATGGACCAGCCGATCGGCGGCGCGATTTGCGCCAGTTGCAGGTTTTCCTCGACGGTCAGGCCAGGAATGATGCAACGGTCCTCAGGCACCAAGCCGATCCCGGCGATGGCTGCCTCGTGGCTGCGCATCCGGTGAAGGGGCTGGCCGTCCAGCCAGATTTCGCCGTGGTTCAGCTGTGGATTGTCCATCCGCGCGATTGAGCGCAGCGTCGTGGTCTTGCCCGCGCCGTTGCGGCCCAGCAGGGCCAGAATTTCGCCTTCGTGTACGTTAAAGCTGATGTCCTGAACGATATAGCTCTCGCCGTAATAGGATTGCATGCCCCAGACCGACAAAAAGGCGGGGGCGGTTTCGGCATAATTCTTGCCTTTGGAAAAGTCGGGTTTGACGTTCATGTTAGGCGTCCTTCCTTATGCGCTCTCGCCGAGATACGCTTCGCGCACCTTGGGATGGCCTTTGATCTTATCCGGCGTGTCCTCGACCAGCGGGCTGCCCTGTGCCAGCACAGTGATCCGTTCGGCCAAGGAGAACACCACATGCATGTCGTGCTCGATGATGGCGATGGTGATGTCACGCTCGTCCTTGATCTGTTTCAGCAGGTCGATCGTGTTGTTGGTGTCGGCGCGGGCCATACCTGCTGTCGGCTCGTCCAACAGCAACAGACGCGGGTTCTGTGACAGGCACATGCCGATCTCGAGGCGACGTTTGTCCCCCCGGCTCATCGAGGCAGAGTGAAAATGCCGCTTGTCCGCCATGTTAAGGCTTTCCAGCATGTGTTCGGCCTGCTCAATGACGTTTTTCTCGTTCACGGTGGCCCCGATGGCGTTCATCTGGAATGCCCCGTCGCGCTTGGCAAAGATCGGGATCATCATGTTTTCCAGCACGGTCAGATCGCCGAAAATCTCGGGCGTCTGGAACACGCGGGAAATACCCATCTGGCAAATCTCGTAGGGTTTGCGCCCCAGCACCGACTGTCCGTCAAACATAACGCTGCCGGTGTCCGGGATCAGTTTGCCGATAAGCACGTTCAGTAGGGTGGATTTACCGGCCCCGTTCGGGCCGATAATCGCGTGAACGGTGTTTTCCTCTACGCTGAGGTTCACATCGCCCAGTGCCTGCAGACCGCCGAACCGTTTGTTGACGTTCTTGACTTCAAGGATACCCATGGTTCTGTCTCCTTATTCCGCAGGCGTGGAATGGTTGGCGTCGGCTTCGGCCTGCTCGGCCTCGGTCCGCCCGGTAAATAGGCCACGGATCTTTTGGCCACCCTGTACCAGCCCGCCCGGAAGAAAGATCACGATCAGCATGAACAGAACACCCAGTGTCAGGTGCCAGCCTTTGCCGACGAACGGATGTACAATCGTCACCATGAAGTCCTCAATCCCGTCAGGCAGGAACGAGAACCAACCGTGCAGAACGCTGTCATTGATCTTTGAGAAGATGTTTTCGAAGTATTTGATCAGACCAGAGCCGAGTACCGGCCCGATCAGCGTGCCAGCCCCTCCGAGGATGGTCATCAGAACGACCTCACCAGAGGCGGTCCATTGCATCCGTTCAGCACCGGCCAACGGATCCACCGCCGACAAAAGCCCACCGGCCAGCCCGGCATACATGCCAGAGATCACAAAGGCCGCCAGCGTGTAGGGACGCGCATTCAGCCCGGTGTAATACATCCGGGTATTGTTCGATTTGACGGCGCGCAGCATCATCCCGAAAGGCGACCGGAAGATGCGAATGCTGAGGTAGAACGCGGCGATCATAATGAGCGCACAGAGGTAGTATCCAAAGTTGAACTGAAACGCCCACGCGCCGACTTCCATTTCATGGGTGGCCCGCATGCTGATGCCAAAGAAGTGCGGCAGGTCCGGCTTGCTGGCCGAATGCATCCATTGCGGATCGTTGGCGTAGACCTGCAACCCGGTCTCGCCATTGGTCAGGTTGAACTTGGGGTTCGACAGGACCGAATAGGCCAAGGCAAACGACATCTGCGCAAAGGCCAGCGTCAGGATCGAGAAATAGATGCCCGACCGCCGCAGGCTGACCACACCGATCAGATAGGCAAAGATGCCCGAGGTAACGATGCTGAGCAAGATGCCCGGCATGACGTTGTAACCCAACAGCTTGAACATCCAGACGCAGCTGTAGGAACCAACCCCGAGAAAGGCGGCGTGCCCGAAGCTGAGATAACCGGTCAGACCAAACAGGATATTGAACCCGATTGCGAAGATGCCGAAGATCACGAATTTCTGCATCAGGTCTGGGTAGCCGGCGTTGAATTGCGCCATGGCCGAACCTTCGGGAAAGGGGTTCAGGATGAAGGGAGCCAATGCCGTCAATGCGACGACGATCAGCAGCAATTGGAAGTCTTTTTTGTTCAATCCGAGCATGGTTTATTCCTCCATCACGCCTTTTTTGCCCATCAGGCCCCGCGGACGTGTCAGCAGGATTATGATCGCGACAAGGTAGATGATGATCTGGTTGATGCCCGGGATTGTTGTCGTCGCCCAGGTCGTTGATGCAAAGCTCTCCAAAATCCCCAGCAGGAAGCCGGCCGCGACGGCGCCGGGCAAAGAGCCCATGCCACCGACGACCACAACCACGAAGCTGAGAACCAGAAAATCCATGCCCATGTGATAGTTGGGGGCGTTGATCGGGGCGTACATCACCCCGGCGAGCCCGGCCACCGCGGCCGCGATGCCAAACATGATGGTAAACCGCTTGTCGATGTTGATGCCCAGAAGGCCAACAGTCTCGCGATCGGCCATGCCGGCCCGGACCACCATCCCGAATGTGGTGAATTGCAGAAAGGCGAATACCGCACCTATGATGAGTGCCGAGAAGGCAAAGTAGATAAGCCGCCAGACAGGGTAGATGACCGAATTCGGATCGAACCCCAGAAGCGGGCTGAAATCATAGCTGCCACGGAACATATCCGGCGCAGGCGTCGGAATTGGGTTGGCGCCAAAGTAGTATTTGATGACTTCCTGCAGCACGATTGCCAGACCAAAGGTCACTAGGATCTGGTCGGCATGGGGGCGTCTGTAAAAATGCTTGATCAGACCGCGCTCCATAATGACGCCGACAGCGATCATGACGGGTATTGAGAACAGGATTGCCAGTGGTACGGACCAGTCGATCAGGGCCGCGCCCATTTCGGGGCCGAACCAGTATTCGACATAAGGCGTGTCGACCTTTAACGGATTGCCCAGAAAATCAGTCTGGGTTTCGTCGACAGTCTGATAGCTGATGCTAAAGATTTTCGACAGTGTGACGGCGCAGAATGCCCCGAGCATGAAGATGGCGCCGTGGGCGAAGTTTACCACACCCAGCGTACCGAAGATCAGCGTGAGGCCCAGCGCGATCAGCGCATAGGCCGATCCTTTGTCCAAGCCGTTCAGAATTTGAAGGATAATTGCGTCCATTATGTCCACCCGTGGCAAATGAATTGCGGGAGATGTTCCACAATCCTGCGGAACGGTCCCGACCGCGCATGGAGACGCGGCCGGGTATTTTAAAAGGCTCAGGCGCCTGGGTTACACTTGCCCAGATCGCCACCTGCGAACATCGGGTGATCAGGTGCGTATTCGACCTGTGCCCGCGGTGTCACCTCGACGATTTCCAGCGTGTCGTACTGGTTTGTCGGGTTCTCTTTGCCTTTCATAACCAGCACGTCCTTGAAGCACTGGTGATCGGCGCCACGGTAGGTGGTGGGGCCATTGCCCATGCCGTCGAAGTCGAAATCTTCGAGGGCTTCGACCACGCCGCATGGATTGAACGTGCCCGCACGTTCGCACGCATCCGCATAGAGCAGGGTCTGTACGTAGCAGGTGTGTGCCGAGTTGGATGGCGGACGGCCGTACTTTTCGCCGAACGACTTGGTGAACGCCTTGGAGCCTTCGTCTTGCAGCTGCCAGTTCCAGTTCATCGAACCGATAACACCCTTCACGTTGTCGCCCGCACCAGCGGCCATCAATTCCGAATAAAGCGGTACGACGATTTCGAAGTTCTTGCCGTTGACCTGCTTGCTCAGCAAATCGAATTCGATGGCGTTCGACAGCGAGTTCACCATGTTCCCGCCGTAGTGGTTCAGAACCAAAACGTCGGCGCCCGAGTTCAGAACCGGCGCGATGTAGGACGAGAAGTCCGTGGACGCCAGCGGTGTCAGAACGTTGTTCACGGTTTCCCAACCGATGGCTTCGGTCGCGGCTGCGATCGATTCCTGCTGCGTCCAGCCCCAAGTGTAGTCAGCCGTCAGGTGATAGGCGCGGCGCTCTGATCCATAGGCATTTTTCAGCACGGGTGCCAAAGCCGCAGCAGACATGTAACCGTTAAAGAAGTGACGGAAGCCGTTGGCCTTCTTGTCCTTGCCGGTGGTGTCGTTGGAGTGCGTAAGCCCTGCCATGAAAATGACGCCCGCATCCTGACACAGACCCTGAACCGCAACAGCCACGCCCGAAGACGAGCCGCCGTTGATCATGATCGCGCCGTCTTTTTCGATCATCGACTTGGCCGATGCGCGTGCGGCGTCTGATTTGGTCTGGGTGTCGCCCGTTACGAAGGTGACTTTCTTACCCAGAATACCGTTTCCTTTCAGCGCCTTGGAGCTGAACGTATTCAGCATGCCGCCGTCACCCTCACCGTTGAGGTGCTCGACCGCAAGCTCCTGAGCGCGCAGTTCGTCCAGACCTTCTTCGGCGTAGGGGCCGGTCTGCGGAACGTTAAAGCCCAGCGTGACTGTGCTGCCGGACGGGGCATTGGTATAACCGGAATGCGACGCGGCGCTCAGATAGGTCGGCAGCGCCAGACCAGCACCGGCGGCGGCACTGGTCTTTAGCAGGCCCCGGCGCGTGAAATTTGATTTGGACATGTAGATCCTCCCTTAAAGAAATCATGGGGAGGGACTCCCTTGCGCCTCCCCACATGGCACAGGTGTGCAAATGCAATATGCCACAGGTTAAGAAAACTTCTCAACAACGTCCTTGAAAGAAACAATAATTTTGTAAAAAAATGAACAGGGAGTTGCTGGTGTTTGTAAAATAAATTTCATATCGTCGAAAAAGCATTGAAACGATGGAGAAATTGCCGTGACGGAAAGTTCGATCACTGGGACGCGGATACGCGAGCGGCGGGTGCAGCGCGGGATCAAGCAGACCTCGCTGGCGGCGATGGTCGAAATCTCGCCCTCGTATCTCAATCTGATTGAGCACAACCGGCGCAGAATCGGTGGAACCTTGCTCTTGCGGATTGCGCGGGCGTTGGGGGTAGAGCCGCAGGTGCTGAGCCAGGGCGCAGAGGCGGCGCTGATTGGCGGGCTGCGCGAGGCCGCGATTGATGGTTCTGTCGCCGCGTCAGAGCGTGATCGGCTGGAAGAGTTTGCAGGTCGGTTCCCCGGCTGGGCGCAAGCGCTGGTTGATGCCTTTCGGCGCGGCGAAGAAATGGAGAGGACAGTGCAGGCGCTTACCGACCGGCTGGCCCATGACCCGCATCTGGCGGAATCGATCCACGAGGTTTTATCCGTGGTGACGGCAATTCGATCTACCGCGTCAATTCTGGTGGAGACGCCGACGCTGGAGCAGAAATGGCAGGCCCGGTTCCATCGCAACATAGACGAAGACAGCAAGCGACTGGCAGATGGTGCGAAGTCTTTGGTGAGATACCTCGATGCCGCGCCGGGGTCAGAGGCCGATATTCGCTCGCCTCAGGACGAACTGGATCAGTTTCTATCGGAGAACCGGTTCTATTTTGAGGCGCTGGAGGCAGGAGATCGCGACCCAATCAATACAGTGCTAGAGGCGGATAACCTACTGACCTTGCCCACAGCGCGTGAACTGGCGCGGGCGTTTCTGGAGCAATATCAGAAAGATGCTGCACGGCTGCCACGGGCCAGACTGGAGCGCGCACTGGGTCGTGTCGGTCTGGATCCGGTGGCCTTGGCCGAGGATGTGCAGTTGGATCTGCCATGCGTCTTCCGACGTCTGTCGTCATTGCCGGACGATGTGGCAGGCCCCGTGGGGCTGGTGGTCTGTGACGGGGCGGGCGCGATGCTGACGCGCAAGCCGCTGGACGGCTTTGCGGTGTCGCGGCTGGCCGGGGCTTGTCCGCTTTGGCCGATCTATCGTGTGCTGACCCAGCCGGGTGTTCCATTGCGCATGACCGTACTGCAGTCGGATCGCGATGCACGGCCCGTGCTTGCGCTGGCGGCGACCGAGCAGATCGGACCGGTTCGGTTCAACGAACCGCCCCTTCTGCGGGCTTACATGCTGTTGCTGCCCGCGCCCGACAGCGAACAGGCACCAGCACCGGTGGGAACCAGCTGTCGTATCTGCCCTCGTATGAATTGCGCAGTGCGCCGCGAACCGTCGGTAATGCAAGACGGGTTTTGACAGCCCCGGCCAGTTGCCGGATAGTGGGACGGGGCAGCGTGCATCGCGCGACTGAAGGGGAGCAGGATCAGATGGTCAGGCAGGTTCTGCTGATAGAGGATGAGCCGAACATCATTGAGGCGATCAGCTTTATCCTGTCGCGTGACGGATGGGATGTGAGATCGCACTCTAACGGACATGATGCGGTGGACGTGGTGCGCGCACGTCGCCCGGATGTGGTTATTCTGGATGTGATGCTGCCGGGGCGCAGCGGCTTTGACATACTCGCGGACATCCGTGCTGACCCCGATCTGGAACAGGTGCCGGTTCTGATGCTGACCGCGCGCGGTCAACGCAAGGATCGCGAAATGGCCGAACGCGCCGGGGCCACCCACTACATGACCAAGCCGTTTTCGAATGCCGAAGTGCTGGATGTGGTGCGCACATTGGTACAGCCATGACCGAGGACGTCTCTGGCGAGCGCCCCGACGAAGTGCCCGGCGACGGCACCCGTACTGTATTTGTCGAACGAAGCGCCTATCGCCGTCGGCGCATGACGGACGCGGCCAGTCTTCTGCCGATCTTGGGTGTTGTGCTGTTTCTGGTGCCATTGCTATGGCAAGGAGACAGCGGGTCGCAGACGACCGATGTCATGCTCTATATCTTTGGTATCTGGGCGTTGCTGGCAGGGTTGTCGGGACTGATCTCGCGCGATCTGGGGCGCGACCGATCCGGAGGTGGAACCGGTCCCGGTCGCGACTCTGACGCAGACACCGACGCCGACAAAATTGCGGGCGGAGAGAGTGGATGACGACGCTCAATCTGCTGGTTCTTGTTTGCGTGCTATATGTGACGTTCCTTTTTGCCGTGGCATTTGGCGCCGATCGTGCTGCGCGTATGGGCCGTGGAAGATGGCTGCATTCGCCGCTGGTCTACACGCTGTCGCTGTCGATCTATTGTACGGCCTGGACGTTCTATGGCGCGGTTGGATTTGCCGCACGGTCCGGGCTGGAATTCGTGACGATCTACTTGGGCCCGACGCTGGTGATGATCGGCTGGTGGTGGATCCTGCGCAAGATGGTGCGCATCGGGCGTAGTCAGCGGATCACCTCGATTGCCGATATGATTTCGTCGCGCTACGGCAAGTCGAACACGCTTGCCGTGTTTGTCACGTTGATCGCGGTGATTGGCACAACGCCTTACATCGCCCTGCAATTGCAGTCGGTGACACTGTCGTTTGCCGCCTTCTCGGAGGCGGACCCGACACTGACCACCGCGCCAAATTTGCAGTCTACCGCACTCTTTGTTGCGATCGGTCTGACGGTTTTCACCATCCTGTTCGGCACGCGCAATGTCGATGCGAACGAGCGGCATCACGGCGTGGTGATGGCCATCGCGCTCGAGGCGGTGGTCAAACTCTTTGCCCTGATGGCGGTCGGCGTCTTTGTCGTCTGGGGGCTGGGCGACGGGATCGGCAACACGCTCAGGGTCATTGATGCGTCGAAGATTGCCGAATGGGAAGTACCGGGAAGCCGCTGGGCCGGACTGACGATGTTATCGGCGGCGGCGTTCCTCTGCCTACCGCGCATCTTTCAGGTGATGGTGGTCGAAAATGAGGACGAGGGTCATCTGCGCACGGCGACATGGGCATTTCCCACCTATCTCATGCTGATGAGCCTGTTTGTCGTGCCGATTGCCGCTGTCGGGCTGGAACAGATGCCAACCGATGCAAATCCCGACCTCTTTGTGCTGACGCTGCCGTTGCTGGCAGGAGAGGACGGGCTGGCAATTCTGTCATTCCTCGGCGGGTTCTCGTCAGCGACGTCAATGGTGATCGTGGCGGCGATTGCGCTGTCAACGATGGTGTCAAACCATATCGTCATGCCGATCTGGCTGCGGTTGACCGGCGGCACGGCGATGATTGCGGGCGATGTGCGTGGCGTTGCATTGCTGGCGCGGCGGCTTTCCATCGCCGGAGTGGTGATGCTGGGTTATCTCTATTTCCACTTTTCCGGCGCGGGCACTGCGCTGGCTGCGATCGGGTTGGTGTCCTTTGTCGGATTGTCACAGTTCTTGCCGGCACTGATGGGCGGGCTGTTCTGGCGTGGGGCTACCCGTACCGGTGCGTTGGCCGGGCTGACGGTGGGGTTCGTCCTCTGGCTCTATTGTTTGTTTCTTCCCAGCTTCGGTCCCGGCGTGCTGTTGCCGGTATCCGTCATCGAAGATGGACTGTTGGGGTTGTCGTGGTTGCGGCCTCAGGCGCTCTTTGGCGCAGAGGGAATGGACAAGGTCGTACATGCGGTGATGTGGGCGATGTTGCTGAATACGTCGGCCTTCATCACCGTGTCGCTGCTGACATTCCCAAAGCCGGTCGAGCGATTGCAGGGCGCGCAGTTCGTCAATGTATTTGACCATTCCAGCCGTCCGGGAACCTGGTCAGGAGGACTGGCGCAGTCCGAGGATCTGTTGATCATGACTCAGCGGATCATGGGGGCGGCGGATGCACAGGCATTGTTTTCGAACATGGCGCGCAAGCAGGGTTTGACCGGCTATCTGCCAGAGCCATCAACAGAGTTTCTGGAAGTGCTGGAACGCGAGCTGTCGGGATCGGTTGGGGCGGCCACAGCCCATGCCATGATCAGCCAGATCGTCGGGCGCGCCACGGTGTCGGTCGAGGATCTGTTGGCCGTGGCCGATGAGACTGCGCAGATCATGGAGTATTCCAGCAAGCTGGAGGCAAAATCCGCTGAACAGGCCCGCACCGCGCGGCAACTGCGCGAAGCCAACGACAAGCTGACCAAACTATCGGTGCAAAAGGATTCCTTTCTCAGTCAGGTCAGTCACGAACTTCGGACACCGATGACATCCATTCGCGCCTTTTCCGAGATTCTGCGCGACACCGGTGGGATGAATGCCAGTGATCAGCAGAAATACTCCTCAATAATCTATGATGAGTCCCTGCGCCTGACGCGCTTGCTGGATGATCTGCTGGATCTGAGCGTGCTGGAAAGCGGTCAAGTCACTCTGAACATGCAGTTGGGGCTGGTTTCCGAAATGCTGGACAGGGCTGTGGCGGCAACCGGCGGGGCGACGGGCGGCATTCAGAATCGAGCGTGATCTGGCAACGGAGCAGATCGTCTTGAACACCGATGTGGATCGGCTCAGTCAGGTTTTCATCAACCTGATCGCCAATGCGCGCAAATACTGCGATGCCGATCAGCCCGTGCTCAGGATTAGTGTGAGATCCGCAGATGATATGCTGGAGATCGACTTTGCCGACAACGGCACCGGGATCCAGATGGCCGATCAGGCGGTGATTTTCGAAAAATTCGCGCGCATTGGCGTGTCTCAGGCGGCGGGGGCGGGGCTTGGTCTGGCGATCTGCCGCGAGATCATGGCGCGGCTGGGGGGAGACATCAGTTATCTGCCGGGCCAGAGCGGTGCCGCCTTCCGCGTGACATTGCCGCAAGGGATGCGGATGACGGCACAATAACTGTCATATGAAAGGTGGCAGATTTTACCGGGAAACGTTTTGGTAACCGTCACGCTCGTAAGGTCAGGACAAGTGGCTCTGAACGCGTTGCAACGGCGGATGTATGGCGGACGACAATACTAGATCAGTGATGCGCCGTATGGCCCGGATGGGACGGCAGGAAAGTACCGCCCGCGCAATGAGCCCGGCCAAGGCGCTGCGCCTTTCGCTTGCACGGACGGCTGACAGGCTGTTTGATCTGCCGTTGACAGTGACGGCGGTCGAACAGGATCAAATCAGCTTTGCCGACCTTGCGCCCGAACTGGGTCAGGGTGGAATGCTGGCCCTGCTGTATGGCGCGACCGGCGAGAGCGGTGCGATGCGTCTCGATCCGGGGTTGTTGGCGGCGCTGGTCGAAGTGCAGACCACGGGTCATGTGAGTGGGCATAGCGACGCGAACCGCCGCGCCACTCGGACCGACGCGGCAATTGCCGCACCGATGATCGACGGCACGCTGGAACGCATAGATGCCTGTATGGCCTCGGACGCGGGTGAGGCTTGGATCGGGGGTTATCGCTACGGCGCCATGTTCGAGGATGCCAGAACGCTCATCTTGTCGCTGAGCGCGTCCGACTACACCATTTTCCGTGTGATGCTCGAGATCGGCGCGGATGCCCACCCCGGTGCACTGACGATGATACTGCCGCGGGTGGCTGACAATGATGTGGCTGAGACAACGGCGGTCATCGAAACAGGCACCACAAAACCCGACAGGGCCCTTTCACGGGCGGTTCTGGAGGCTCCTGTCACGCTTCGTGCGGTGTTGGGCCGTATCACAATGCCGCTGGACAAGCTTTGCGCATTGAAAGCGACCGACAAGCTGCCTTTTGGCAAGTATCAGCTGTTGGAGGCGCGTCTGGAAACGGGGCAGAAGCACCTTGTCGCACAGGCCCGGCTGGGACAGATGAACGGCGCACGGGCTGTTCGGCTGATGTCGCTGGGCAGATCAACCGACACCGCGACGGGTCTACAGGTCAACCGGCGCGCGGAGTCCAAGGGGGCAACAGAGAAGCCGACCCAACCGGCGGCACTTGATATTGCCTCGCTCGCGCGTGCGGCCGGTCCAGTACCGGATATGACGCCCCCCGATGACGGAGGGCATAACACTATGACCGCCGCCACGCAGCCGGATCGCGATACGCCGCTGGTCGGCATGACGCCACCAATCGCCGCCAGGGTCGATGTCACAGAGCATCTAGGCGATGAAACCACGGTCGACGAGGCGCATGATCAGCCGATGCAGGTTCAATCCGTCAGCAACGTGTAACCTGCACGAGGCCTGCGGCGCGCATCGGCCATGGGTCGGGTTTGGTTGAGATCTGCCATTACCTCTTGAGTCAAAGTTTGTTGATCGGCACCTTGAGGAACACGTTGCCGCTCTCGTCTTCGGGGGGCATTTGTCCTGCGCGCATGTTGACCTGAAGCGACGGAATGATCAGCCGGGGCATGGCCAACTGCGCATCACGCGCGTCTCGCATGGCGGTAAAGTCAGCTTCTGCGACGCCGCCGCCGACATGGACGTTGCGCGCTTTTTGCTCGCCAACCGTACTCTCCCAGGCGAATTCTTCGCGTCCGGGCGCCTTGTAATCGTGCCCGACAAAGATACGCGTATTATCCGGAAGGCTGAGTATTCGGTGGATCGAGCTGTATAGTTGTGCAGAAGAACCGCCCGGAAAATCACAACGCGCCGTGCCGAAATCGGGCATGAAGAGTGTATCACCTACGAAAGCTGCATCGCCGATCACATAGGTCAGGCAGGCGGGCGTATGGCCGGGCGTGTGTAGAACATCACCACGCATCTGACCAATATGCAGGCTGTCGCCATCGGAAAACAGCCGATCAAATTGCGAACCGTCGCGCTGAAACTCCGTGCCTTCGTTGAATACCTTGCCAAAGGTTTCCTGAACCATCCGGATATTTGCACCGATACCGATCTTGCCGCCAATGCGATCCTGAATGTAGGGTGCAGCCGACAGGTGGTCGGCATGCACATGTGTCTCCAACAGCCAGTGCACTTCAAGTTTATTGGCCTGAATATGGGCAATTATCCGGTCGGCAGAAGTGGTATCGGTCCGTCCCGACGCATAGTCGAAATCCAGCACCGGGTCGATCACGGCGCAGGCGCTGCCCGCAGGGTCGCGTACCACATAAGAAATCGTATTGGTGGCCGGATCAAAAAAGGCGGTGATTTCGGGGGACACGGGCGATCGTACTCCTCTGGTTTGCCGAAGGATAACCGCGCAGGGCCAGCCCTGACAAGCGGACGATTGCGCGCAGCCCCGCCGATCGAACCGCGCGGTATCGGTTCAGGCCCTTGCCAGTGCGCAGGGCTTTGGTGCTAAATGCGGCAAAGGTCGCAAAATACGACCAGAGTGAAGAGGTGAAGGTGTCGGGGCAGGATCTGGAAATCTCAGAGGATCAGGACAAGCACCACCCCGGTGTTCGTGTCATCACCCTTGCTGGAGGTACTGGGGGTGCGCTCGATCCCGGCGTGCGGACCCGGCTGAGCGAAGCCCTCGTTGCCGCGCAGGCGGACCCGGACGTGAGGGCCATGGTTCTATGCGGTGAGGGCGGGATATTTTCCGCCGGTGTCAATGTGACGGAGTATGGTGCGCCACTCTCTGCGCCATGGGTCGATGTGTTGGCCGAAAAGATCGAAGCCAGCGCCAAACCGGTCGTGGCGGCCATCGCGGGGGTCGCGCTGGGGGCTGGATTTGCATTGGCCTTGGCGGCGCATGGACGTGTTGCGCACGCAGAGGCACGCGTCGGCCTCCCTGAGGTGAAGCTGGGCCTCGTGCCCGCTGGTGGCGCGACGCAACGCCTGCCGCGATTTGTGGGCGCGCAGGTCTCATTGGCGTTGATGCTGTCGGGGCGCCCGGTGTCTGTGCGCGATCCGGGGCTGAAACGTGTCTTTGGCCGGATCGAGACGCAGGGCGTGGTTGCGGCGGCGTCCGAAATGGCGATCAAACTGGCCGATGCTGGTCCCCCGGTGCGGTCCGGCGATCTACGTATTGGGTTGACCGACCCCGGTGCCTATCTTCGGTCTACCGCCGAAATTGCAGCGAAAGGATTTGCCGAGGACAGCGCCGAGGCAGGCATCGTGCGCGCCGTTGAGGCGGCGCTGCTGTTACCATTCGAACAGGGTATGGCGTTGGAAGTGGCCCTGTTCGAAGAAGCTAGGATGGCCCCGGCAGCGCGCGCGGCGCGTCATATGCTGATGGCGGAACGTCGTGCCGCGACGGTGGCGCTCTCTCCACCCGGCACTGCACGACAGTTGCGCGATGTGATCGTGACTGGCAGGCGTGGTGCCTTTGTCGAGACGACGATCATGGCGCTTGATGTCGGTTGGGCTGTGCATTTGCGCCCGCCGCGACCGGCTGATGCGCCGACAATTCGTGATCGCGTGACCGAAATTTATGATGGTGCTGTAGGGCGCGGACGTATGGATGCTGCTGCGCGTGATGCCCGTCTTGGGCGACTTCACTTGCCGGATGAGAACGTATCGGATCCGGATATGCCTTTGGTGTTCGAACTTGGCGGCGCAGGGCCGACGCTTGCAGGCGATCCGATCCGCGTGCGGTTAGGGGAGGCGGACATGCTGCACCCGGAAGCTGACGGCCCACAATATTGGGCGCGCCTTTATGCTCCGGCTCATAGTGCACCGCTTGCCGAGGTTGCATTTGGCAGCGATGCACAACCCGACGCGATTGCAACCGTGGTGCAGGCCCTGAGAAAGGCACGCAAGACAGTGATCCGCGCGGGCATCTTTCCGGGGATGATCGGGCATAATCTGGACTGGGCGCTTTGGTCGGCGGCGCTGGCGTTGGCCGAGGCCGGGCACAGCCCATATGACATCGACATCGCCGCGGAAAAGCTGGGCTATGCGATCGGCCCATTTCGTCAGATGGATGTCGAGGGGCTTGCCGTTGCCGCAGCGCGGTTGGATCATCTCGCCGCAGCGCGAGGGGCACCGCCGCTGTCCGAGCATAGCCCGGTCCGTCATCTGGCAAGGGATGGTCATAGCGGACGCCGTGCGGGTCGCGGATTTTACATCTACGAGGCAGGCACCGCACAGAGGGATTCGGCACTCCTGTCGCGCATCCAAGGTCTGGGCGCAACGCCAGATGCCGACCTCGGCGCTGTGGACCCCGGCGCGGCGCTGGAGGCAGCGATCGTAAACGAGGCGGCACGTCTTCTGGCGCGGGGTGTCGCTCTGAGAGCGAGCGATATCGACGTTGTGCTGGTAAAGGGAAGCGGTATTGACCGCAGGCGAGGGGGGCTGCTGATACAAGCCGATATAAAGGGTCTGTTTCCCATCCTGCAGGTGATGAAATCCCTTCAGGATGCCGCCCCTCATGTGTGGCAACCTCAGGACGGGGTATTGGATATGGTCAAGAATGGCGTTGGGTTTTTCGGTCGGGTCTGACGCGATCAGCCGAGCAGAATACCAATGACCACCATCATCAACCCTATCACCGACAAGAAGAGTGCAGCAGAATTGAGCGGCACGACACCTTGCAGGACGGCCCGCATTTCCGCGTCTCCCAGCCCTGCCTTGCGTGCCCTCCAGACCCGGACGATGCACCAGACAAGCCCCGCAAGCCCGGCCAACGACACAGCCGCACCTGACCAGATTACAATGTCCATTTCGCGCGCTCCTCTCGGGTCAGTCATCCTGCTCTGCGCCTAAAGCGTTTTGCATTTGATTTGAAGTAAAGATTTGCCGCACGCCTCTCGTGATGCGAGTGGGTTTTGGTCCAGTTTTGAGCTGCGCGCATGCCGCTCGACCCTTGCGGGAGGGGCTGGTGCGCGCTACTCACGGGGTCCAGTTATCAGGCAGAGAGACAGAATATGAACGACAGCGTTTCCGACAGCACCTACCGCGTGACCGCTGATGAACTGCGTCAGTTCATCGAACGGTTCGAACGGCTGGAGGCCGAGAAAAAAGACCTTGCCGAGCAGCAAAAAGAAGTGATGGCAGAAGCCAAGTCGCGCGGTTACGACACCAAGGTGCTGCGCAAGGTGGTGGCGCTGCGCAAGCGTGACAAGGACGACATCGCTGAAGAAGAGGCAGTGCTGGAGATGTACAAAGAGGCACTGGGTATGTCGTAACGACCTTCCGGGATGCGTTCAGGTGGACGTAACAGGCGTGCACCAGAATTGAAACCGGGCATCAGGGCGCTATATCCCCCTCATCTTGGGCTTGGTCCTTCGAGGGGGAATTCGGCGTGCCGGAAAAGATCGGTAGCATAAGGCTGACTGTTTTCATGTTGGCACTTTTGCTCTGCGCCACGCCGATACTTGTGATGGCCGCAGAGCACGGTGCGGCCCCGACCGCCCGAAGCACCGGCCTGATGTGGAACCGCACCGGATTACCTGCCGTATTTCCGCTTCAGGTCAAGACGCCCGTGGGGCAGGACTATTTTCTGACTTTGGTAGATGACGAAACCGGCAAGGACGCGCTGGCCGCCTATATTGAGGGTGGCGATTTCTTCAAGGTTCTTGTCCCGCCGGGGGTGTTCCGGTTGCGCTTTGCCGCCGGAGACGTCTGGCAGGGCGAGGAAAACCTGTTTGGACCAGACGCGCGGACTCGTATTTTCGAGTTGAACACACCGCTGACCTTCCGGGTTCGCGGGTTGGGCACGAAAATGGGTCATGTCGTGAATATCTTGGAATTAGAGGCCGGTCAGGCCGTGCAAGCGGCGGTAAAGGACCAGAACATCTGCCAGTCGTTGCGGGTAGAGTATCCATCGCTGACTTACCGCACGCTGCAGCAAGAGATGGACCGGCAAACAAGTCGCCGCGGACCGATCAGAACACTGGCAGAGCAACCGAAATACCTGAATGAGCATCTGTCTGGCAAAGTGCTGGATGGGCAATCGAACAGCTTTTACATTGAGGGACCCCAGTATGAACTGTGGTCGCAATTCTGCGACTGAGCAGACATGGAACATCGCCATAAGGCGAGATTCACCAACGCCCTTCAACCTGCGCGTATGATAACGTAAGGCAGGGAAAAATAAAAAAATACAGATACAGGACGACACCTAGATGAGACTTATTTTGCCATTCGTGGCCTGCGCCGCGTTGCTTGCTGAGCAGGCTAATTCGCAGGAGATGCCGAACGAGGATGGTTGGAAATTCACCCTCAGTGCCGGGATGATCGCGGCTCCGTACTACCTTGGCGATGACGACTATCAGCTCAGCGCGGTTCCTGGTTTCCGCGTGAGTTACGGAGACCGTTTTGAGGCCTCCCCGTTCGGGCTGCGGTATGCGTTCATCTCCGGCGGCCCGATCCGCGTCGGGGGCATCGTGTCCTATGACTGGGGGCGTGATCAGGAACTGGATGGCAGTCCGTTCGGACTGTGGGGCGGAGGCGGGTCAACTGAACTGCTGGGATTGGGTGATGTGGATGGCACGGTGGAGCTGGGCGGTTTCATCGCCCTTGGTGGACCGCGCTATACTGCCAGATTTGAATTGAGGCAGGCGGTCGATGGCGGCCATGATGGATTGCACGGCAGCGCCGAGTTAAAGGCGAACGGTCGAACCACGGCGTTCGGTGCGCCGATGTTCTTCAGCTTCGGTCCCGAATTGTCGTTCGGTGACGATGACTACAACAGCGCGTTCTTTGACGTGAATGCGATCCAATCGGCGGCGTCGGGCATCACCGCCTTTGACGCGGGCGGCGGGATCAATTCGATCGGTCTGCACGCCACGACAGTGGTACCGGTGAACGATCATGTTTCAGTGATTGGATTTGCCGGGTATGATCGGTTGGTCGGGGATGTCGGTAAATCGACGATCGTGTCCGAGCGCGGATCAAGCAATCAGGGTTCGGCGGGGTTCTTTCTGAACTACAGCTTCTAAAGCCATTGGCAGCGGCATAGACGTTTGCCAGCACCGACATAAGAAAAGGCCGCGCAGTCTCCTGCGCGGCCTTTTGCAATTCTTCGAGAGGCGCCGGATCAGGCAGTCTCGTCGTCCTCGCCACCTTCGGGCAGCACTTCGTCGACAGTTTCGGCCAGATCGTCGTCGTCGGACGCGGCGGCACCAATATCGTCAAAAAGCTCGGCGATCTCATAGTCGGCTGCTGCTTCTTCTTCGGCTGCCATCTCTTGGATCGATTTGCCGGACGCTTGCAGTTCGGCCTCTTCGGGCGAACGGGCAACGTTCAGGATGATCGTGGCTTGGACCTCGGGGTGCAGCGTCACGATGACGTCATGCAGACCCAGTTCCTTGATCGGGCTGGACAGTGCGACCTGCTTGCGGTCGAGCGTGAAGCCCGCCTCGGTCGCTGCCTCGGCTGCGTCACGGGTCGAGACGGAACCGTAAAGCGCACCCGAGATCGGCAGCTTGGCGAATCACGATGAACGTCTGATCGTTCAGCTTGTCGGCCATCGCTTCGGCTTCTTTGCGGGTTTCCAGGTTATCCGCTTCGAGTTGCGCCTTGCGCGTCTCAAAGCTGGCGATGTTCTGCTCGGAAGCCGACAGCGCCTTGCCCTGAGGCAGCAGATAGTTGCGTGCGAAACCGGGCTTTACGTCCACGACTTCGCCCATCTGGCCCAGTTTGGCCACACGTTCGAGAAGGATCACTTGCATATCAGATACTCCTTACTTCACTGCGTAGGGCAGCAGGGCGAGGAAGCGGGCGCGCTTGATGGCACGGGCCAGTTCGCGTTGCTTCTTGGCCGAAACGGCGGTGATGCGCGACGGCACGATCTTGCCGCGTTCGCTGATATAGCGTTGCAGCAGGCGTGTGTCTTTATAGTCGATCGCAGGTGCATTGTCGCCCGAGAAGGGGCAGACCTTGCGGCGGCGGAAAAATGGTTTTGCGGCCATGGGTTAGTTCCTTATCTCTGGACGTTGATCAGCGGCGCTCACGGCGCTCGGCGCGCTCGTCGCGTTTCTGCATCTGGACCGATGGTCCTTCGGCGTGCTCGTCGACCTTGATGGTCAGAACGCGCATCACATCGTCATGCAGGCGCATCAGGCGTTCCATTTCCTGCACGGCCGCCGCAGGGGCGTCGGTGCGCAGATAGGCATAGTGGCCCTTGCGGTTCTTGTTGATCTTGTAGGCCATCGTCTTGACGCCCCAGTACTCGTTTTCAACGAGTTTGCCGCCGTTGTCGGACAGCACGGTGCCGAAATGTTCGATGAGGCCCTCGGCCTGCGCCGACGAAAGGTCCTGGCGCGAGATAAAGACATGCTCGTAAAGGGGCATGCGAATTCCACTTCTATCAAGGCGCATTTCAAAGGACGGGCCAGTGATCCTTTCGCGGCCCATCCACGAGAGACTGCGCGGGTTCACGTATTCTTGCGAAAGGAATGGCTCCTATAGGCCGGATTGCGCCGTATCGCAAGACCCGCTGGCCCGGCCTGACCGATGGCCCGACTATGACCGATCTTATGCCTAATTTCAGCCGTCATCGTGGGGCAGCGTGGTCCAAACAACATCACAGAATGTGAGGCGAGCAAGATGACCATGTTACCGCAGAGTGCATTACCGCAAACCTATATGCCCGAAGGGCCAGCCCGCAAAGAGGCGCCCATCCCGTCACACCATTTCGAGGCCGAGCACGAGTCGCCGCTGCGCTCATTCGTTTATCGCTGCACGGGTGTTGCGGCAATGCTGGCGGCCGTGGGTATCTGGCTGGTGCCCGTGGTGCCCGGAGATGCCGCGATGCAATTGGCAAAGGTTGTCATGTCTGCTGCGCTGGTACTTGGTGGTGGAACACTCTTTGCCTCGTTGCGCCGCGCCGACGGGCCAACGATCGAAATCGACACCAGACGCCGCCTGTTGACCATCATCGACCACGATACGCGTGGCAAGGTTCGCATGACCAATGTCCATTCCGTCGACAGCCTGTCCGAGATCGTGTTGCGTGATGGTCTGTTGACTGCGCGCGATGCGCAGGGCCGTAGCCTGCTTGCCATTGGCGTGACGGATGAGGCAACCAAGATGGCGCTTCGTCAGATGCTGGGTCGGGGTCTGCGCCCGGCCTGATGGGCGACATCTCGGGTGATTTGCGCGCGAACGCATGCCAGTGTTCGCCAATTCACACGAGATGTTTACTTCTGGGCAATTGCCTGACGCGCATCACAGGCTAAGTTCTCTGCATGATATTCTCAACATGGAGAGAGACAGATGAAATCGACCATTTTCGCTGCCGCGCTGGCGTTGACTGCCACGGGGGCATATGCCGCTCCGGAAAAATACGTTCTGGATGCCAGCCACAGTCAGGTTGTGTTCAGCTATAACCACCTCGGCTATTCCACCACCTACAACATGTTCGCCGGGTTCGAGGGCGAAATCATGTTCGACCAAGAAGACCCGGCGAATTCATCGGTTTCGGTCTCGATCCCGGTGATGTCGCTGTTTACCGGCTGGGAAAAGCGGTTCGGTCATTTCATGTCCGACGATTTCTTTGGTGCGTCCGAAGGGGACATGGTCACGTTCACATCCACCGGCATTGAAGTGACAGGCGATGATGAGGCGATCATCACTGGCGATCTTACGATCAACGGCATCACCAAATCCGTGCAGCTTGAGGCCGAATTGAACAAGGCCGGTCAACACCCCATGG
This sequence comes from Roseovarius pelagicus, assembly GCF_025639885.1. Classification (NCBI taxonomy): domain Bacteria; kingdom Pseudomonadati; phylum Pseudomonadota; class Alphaproteobacteria; order Rhodobacterales; family Roseobacteraceae; genus Roseovarius; species Roseovarius pelagicus. The sequence goes on from NZ_CP106738.1 coordinate 3,488,571, forward strand.
CGGGCAAGGCGTGGGCCGGTTTCGATGCTGAAGCGGAAATCAAGCGTTCCGATTTCGATTTGGGCAAATTTGCACCCAATATCAGCGATGAAATTGACATCGAGATTTCGATCGAGGCCATGAAGGCCGAGTAAAGGCACTGCATCCATGCAAAATGAAAGCGCCCGCGACTGGCTCGCGGGCGCTTTTCTGCGTTAATCTCCGCGGATTGCCGTCAGGTCGAACCGGATCTCGACGCCAAAGCCCAGCGAGTCTTCGTCGCTCATGCTCTGGCCAATGTTGTAGTCGCGCCGATCGACGCCTGCGCTGCCCTGCGCGACGGCTGTCGCGTCGTCGATTTGCAGATCGAATGGAATGCGCAGAGGCATTGTCTGATCGCGAATGCGCAGCGTGCCATCGGCGACCAGACCGGCTTCGGCGTCACGCTTCAGAGCGGCGGTGAATGTCGCCGTGGGGTGGTTCGCAGCATCAAGAAAATCCGCGCCCATTGCCTGTTCGGTCACACTGCCCAGCGTCAGTGACGGGATCGATACCGTCACCTCGACACTGCCGCGCGTGCCGGGTTCGTCCGACCCGTCATAGGTTATATCGGCCGTCCAGTCGGCAAACTGGCCATTGATTTGTGATCCCATCTGCACGATCTCGATGGTCAATGTGCCGTCAGTCACCTGCCATTCGCCCTGCGCCTGTTCCAGCGCGGCTGTCTGTGTCTCGGGCGCGGCATGGGCGAACCAGCCCAATCCGGCAGCGCCGCCAATCGCAGCGGCCCACACGATCAGCGCCGCGACCAAGGGCAGGGCATGGCCGGGTTGCATGGCCGTAGGCTGGGCGGGGGTGTGCCCCGGTAACATCCGGCGCAGAGTCGCATCCTTGTCGATGATATGATGCTTTAGTGCGCCCGCAACATGCAGGCCAATGGCCCCGGCCAATACCCATTGCAGGATATAATGCAGCGTGGCGGCGATCTCGGACACGTACTCGGACTTTGGGACGTAGGGTAGGGATTGCCCGAAGGGCCACCAGATCGGGGCAAACCCGCTGGCGGCTGCGTGGCTGACCCAGCCCGCCAGCGGCACCGCGACGAGCGAGCCGTAAAGCAGCCAGTGCACGGTTTCCGCCGCACGTGATTCTGCCCAGTGATCACCGTTCAACAGCCCCGGTTTGGTTTGCGTCAGCGCCCATAGGATACGCGCAAATGCCGTAAAGAACAGGGCGACACCCAGCGTCTTGTGCAGGGAAAACAGCAGCGCCGTCCAATCGAGCAGGGTTTGCGACGCGCCGCCCTCTGCTGATCTGATTTGACCGGCCAGATTGCTGGCCAGCAGCCCCAGCGCAAAGAGGCTGAGGATCAGCAACACCGTCAACCAGTGAAATATCTTGGTGACAGCTCCGTAGGTGTCGGAAGTATTGGAAAGAGTCATATGGGATCGCATTCCGTGGGTTCAGGGCGGGACAGTTGTCTGTGATTAACCTAACGAACCCCGCGCGCCGGGCAATGGCGCAATGCGCAGGGTGGATGTTCGCAGATGCACGGGTGGGCCGCGGTTTCCGACTTGGTCGTTGCCTCTGAGCGGCAGGCGCGCTATCCGAAAGAAAAGGCCAGAGGGGGACAGCAGCCATGAGCCGTGCATTCATATTTCCGGGGCAGGGTGCCCAAACGATCGGCATGGGCCGCGCATTGGCCGAGGCCTATCCAGCCGCCAAAGCCGTCTTTGACGAGGTCGACGAGGCATTGGGCGAGGCGCTGTCTGCGTTGATCTGGGAGGGCGCGCAGGACGACCTGACACTGACGCGCAATGCCCAGCCTGCGCTGATGGCCACATCGCTGGCAGCGTTACGTGCGCTGGAGGCTGAGGGCGTGTCACTGGACGCCGCGCAATTCGTGGCAGGGCATTCGCTGGGCGAATATTCGGCGCTGGCCGCCGCGGGATCGCTCAGTATCGCGGATGCGGCGCGGCTCTTGCGCACGCGCGGGGCTGCGATGCAAGAGGCGGTGCCGGTCGGTGTTGGCGCGATGGCAGCCGTGCTGGGCCTCGATCTGACCGCCGTGCGCGAGGTCGCCGAAGCGGCCGCGGAGGGGCAGATTTGTCAGGCGGCCAACGATAATGATCCCGGGCAGGTGGTCGTCTCGGGACATGCAGAGGCGGTCGAGCGCGCAACCCATCTGGCCAAAGAACGCGGCGCGAAGCGTGCGATGCTCTTGCCGGTCAGCGCGCCATTTCACTGCGCGCTGATGGAACCGGCTGCCAAGGTCATGGCAGAGGCTCTGGCACAGGTCGATCTGAATGCGCCAAAGGTGCCGCTGGTCGCCAATGTGCTGGCTCAGGCGGTCAGCGATCCGGCACAGATCCGGCAGCTACTGATCGATCAGGTCACCGGCTCCGTGCGCTGGCGCGAAAGCGTGATGTTCATGGCAGGCGAAGGCGTGACAGAAACATGGGAGATCGGCGCGGGCAAGGCACTGTCGGGCATGGTCCGCCGGATCGAGCGCGAGATGACCGTGCGCAATGTCGGCGCACCCGACGATGTGCAAGCCGCGGTCGAGGCATTGAACGCATAAATCAGGTCAATCAGGCGTTTGGTTTTTCCGACGAAAAATCTCAGCCTGCGCAACTGAAATGGAAGGAACGCAAATGTTCGATTTGACGGGAAAAACAGCGCTGATCACCGGCGCATCGGGCGGTATCGGGGGCGGTATCGCCCGCGCGCTGCACGGTGCAGGTGCCACTGTCGGCCTCAGCGGGACACGGGTCGACCCGCTGGAGGCACTGGCTGCAGAACTGGGCGACCGCGCACATGTGCTGCCCTGTGATCTGGGGGACGGCGATGCAGTGGGCGCGCTGCCGAAACAGGCGATTGATGCGATGGGCGGGCTTGATATTCTGGTGAACAACGCGGGTATCACCCGCGATCAGATTTTCATGCGCATGTCGGATGAGGACTGGCAGACGGTGCTGGATGTGAACCTGACCAGCACCATGCGGCTGTGCCGGGCTGTCATGCGTCCGATGATGAAGGCGCGCTGGGGGCGGATCGTGAATATCAGCTCGATCGTGGGGGCTACTGGCAATCCTGGGCAGGCCAACTATGCCGCGTCCAAGGCCGGCATGGTGGGGATGACCAAATCCATCGCCTACGAGGTGGCCAGTCGCGGCATCACCGCCAACGCAGTCGCACCGGGCTTCATCGCTACAGCGATGACCGACAAGCTGACTGACGAGCAGAAAGAAAAGATCAACGTGCAGATACCCGCTGCGCGCATGGGAACACCCGAAGAGATCGCGGCGGCGGTGCTCTATCTCGCCAGTGTCGAGGCCGGGTATGTGACCGGCACTGTGCTGCATGTGAACGGCGGGATGGCGATGCTTTGATCCGTAGCCGAACGGGGAATCGAAATCCGCTGCCGGGTAGGAGTGCAGACGAGCAAGCGTAGATCGCTGGGAAAGACGGTAAATCTTTGACTTTGTTTGCGCGGTTTTTATTTATTATATACCGGCGCTTTACATGGTACTTGACGATCCATTCGATGTGATCCCCTCTTGTATTCTGTGCGCATCTCGCCGATCTTTGAAAGGATTTGCCAAAGCCGCGCCATATGCTATAGGCGGCGCAGATTTGCCGGGGGATAGGCCAAGCGCCGCTCTGGTGGTCCGGGTCCGGGCCAACACCACCGCCCCTCCGGGGCACGACTTCAAGGCCACTTCCCGTCTCGGGCGGGGGCGATAACGGGCCTAGGCGCCCAAAGACGATGAGGATTATAACATGAGCGACATCGCAGACCGCGTGAAGAAAATCGTTGTAGAGCACTTGGGCGTGGAAGAAGACAAAGTGACTGAGAACGCTTCGTTCATCGACGATCTGGGCGCAGACAGCCTGGACACGGTCGAGCTGGTCATGGCGTTCGAAGAAGAGTTCGGCATCGAGATCCCCGACGACGCGGCTGAAACCATCCAGACGTTCGGCGATGCGGTGAAGTTCATCAAAGAAGCATCCTGAACGCTCAGCCCCGCTGAGAGTTTACCAAAGACCCTCGCCAATCGGGCGGGGGTCTTTTCGTTTCTACAGCAGCGGAAAAAGTCCCCGGAAAGCCGCGAACGACGCCGGGGATGCCGATTTGGTGATATCGCTCCCAGTGTGTAGGATGCAAAGATCGTACTCGCCCCGGCGTGGTGCAGGGGTGCGCAAGCGCGATCAATCGGGGGCAAGCCTGCCATGATTATCTATCCCACTCTCGAAATTCTGAACGGAAAATGCGTGTCTCTGACTCGTGGTCGTCTTGATGAGCCGATGCTCTGGCATGTGGATCCGATCGAGCGCGCCAAGAGCTTTGCTGCGGCGGGTGCGGAATGGATGCACCTGACCGACATCAACGGCCTGACGGGGGACAGCCCCAATGCCGAATTATGCGAAGAGATCATTCGCAGCGCCGGGATTCCGGTGCAATTCGGCGGTGGCTTCCGGACCCGCGATCAGGTCGATAGCTGGATCGACAAAGGCGCCGGGCGCATCGTGATCGGCACCATGGCCACGCGCGAGCCAGAACTGTTGCGCAATCTAGCGAAAATGCATCCTGATCAGATCGTGCTGGCCGTAGACATCTTTGAGGGCCATGTGATGACCGATGGCTGGCGTTCGCGCAGCAGCTTTACCCCCGAAACCTATGTGGCGGCCTTTGATGATGCCCCGCTGGCGGGAATCATCGTTACAGACATTGATGCCGATATCGCCGATCAGGACGCAAGTCTGGGCGTGATTACCGGCTTGGCCGCTCAGACTCGCCATCCTGTCATTGCGCGCGGCACTGTGCGCGGGATCGACGATGTGGCGCGGTTGAAATACGTCAAGAATGTCGCAGGCACCCTGATTGGCCGTGCCTTGCTGTCAAGGGATGTGGATCTGGACGAGGCGCTTGCGATGGCTGCGGCTGTCCAAGAGCCGGTGGCAGAGTTCAAGTAAGCCACGGACAAATCTGCGGCAGGGCGCTTTGCCGCCCGCGCGCTTCGGCTTGGTCTTGCCCCTGAGGGGCAAGCCGGGGTATGCACTGAGGTCAGCGCGGTTTGCATATGTTCCGAGTATTGGATTCAATGTGGACCGCCTATCGCGCTGAGGGCTGCGGAGCTTTTCCGGGTTCTTTGAGTCAGGAAAACGCAAGAAGCGTTGAGAAGCAGATTGAGGGGGCAGCATCATGCGCCGCGTCGTAGTAACAGGCCTTGGATTGGTCACACCGCTGGCCTCCGGCGTCGAAGAAACCTGGGAACGTCTGTTGGCTGGGGAATCCGGTGCCGGGCCTATCACCCGGTTCGATCCCACCAATGTCCTCACCAAATATGCATGCGAAGTGCCCTATGGCGACGGCACGGAGGGGACGTTCAACCCCGATCAGTTCATGGAGCCGAAAGAGCGCCGCAAGGTTGATGATTTTATCCTCTATGGTGTCGCGGCTGCCCAGCAGGCTGTCGAGGATTCAGGCTGGATGCCCGAGGACGAAGAGAGCCGCCTGCGCACTGGCGTGATGATCGGTTCCGGCATTGGCGGACTGCAATCAATCGAGCAGACCACGCTGACGATCCGGGACAAAGGGGTGCGCCGAGTCTCGCCATTCTTTATCCCCGGCGCGCTGATCAATCTGATTTCGGGTCAGGTTGGCATCCGCTACGGCTTCAAGGGGCCGAACCATGCGGTGGTCACGGCCTGTTCCACGGGCGCACATGCCATCGGCGATGCTGCGCGGCTGATCATGTTCGGTGACGCCGATGTGATGGTCGCGGGCGGGGCAGAGGCGGCGATTTGTGAGATTGGGATCGCCGGGTTCAACGCCTGTAAGGCGCTCAGCACAAAACGCGCGGACGACCCCAAGGCGGCCAGCCGCCCCTATGACACGGATCGCGACGGGTTTGTGATGGGCGAAGGTGCGGGCATCGTCGTGCTGGAAGAGTTGGAGCACGCACAGGCCCGCGGCGCCAAGATTTACGCCGAGGTGCTGGGTTATGGCCTGTCGGGCGACGCGTATCACATAACCGCCCCCTCGGAGGATGGCGATGGCGGTTATCGCGCCATGCAGAGCGCGCTGAAACATGCGGGCGTCGACGCGGCAGATGTAGACTACATCAATGCACATGGCACCTCGACCATGGCCGATACGATCGAACTGAAAGCGGTCGAACGGCTGCTGGGTGATGCGGCTGGAAATGCGACGATGAGTTCGACCAAATCCGCGACCGGCCACCTCTTGGGCGCTGCCGGTGCGATAGAGGGCATCTTTGCCATTCTCGCCATTCGCGATCAGGTTGTGCCGCCTACGATCAATCTGGACAATCCCGCTGTCGAGACACCGATTGATCTGGCCCCCAATGCCAAGCGTGCGCGCAAGGTCGATATCGCCATGTCCAACAGCTTTGGCTTTGGTGGCACCAATGCGAGCCTGTGCATCGGGAAACTACGATAATGTGGCGTCATATTGCCTCGAATGCGCTGACATTCCTGGTGGTTCTGGCCTTCCTTCTGGGGGGCGTGATCCTCTGGGGGCAGAACACCTATAACGCCGAGGGTCCGTTGGAAGAGCAGATCTGCCTGCGGGTCGAGCGTGGCAGCTCGATGCGGCGCGTCTCGACCAATCTGGCATCGGAACAGGCCGTGACCAACGCTGCGATTTTTCGTGTCGGCGCGGAATACACGGACAAGAGCGAGGCGCTGAAGGCGGGTAGCTGGTTGATCCCGCAACGCGCCAGCATGGCTGAGATTACGGATATCATTACCAAGGGCGGCGCCAGCACCTGCGGCACCGAAGTGGTCTATCGCATCGGTGTGACCAGTTCCGAAGTTGAGGTGCGAGAGCTTGACCCGGCGACGGGGCGCTATGTGGAAAAGGCAGCCTTTGATCCAAAGCAAGACGCCGCTCCGGCCGAATTTGTTGATGTGCGCGCGGAAAGAGATACGCGCTACCGCGTGGCGATCGCCGAAGGTGCGACCAGCTGGCAGATCGTCGATGCGCTAAAATCTGTTGACGTCCTGAAAGGCGACCTCGAGGCCATTCCACCCGAAGGCAGTCTGGCACCCGACAGCTACGAAGTGCGCCTGGATGACACGCGCGCTTCGATCATCGCCCGCATGCAAGAGGCTCAGGAGGCGCTGGTCGCAACGGCATGGGAAAATCGCGATCCTGATTTGCCATTGGCCAGCCCCGAAGAAATGTTGATCCTCGCGTCAATCATCGAAAAGGAAACCGGCGTGGCAGAAGAGCGCGGTCAGGTGGCCTCGGTCTTTGTCAATCGCCTGAACAGAGGGATGCGCCTGCAAACCGACCCGACCGTGATCTATGGCGTCACCGAAGGTAAGGGGACGCTGGGACGGGGGCTGCGACAGAGCGAACTGCGCCGCGAAACCCCGTGGAACACCTATGTCATTGACGGGTTGCCCGCGACACCCATCGCCAATCCGGGCCGCGCTAGCATTCAGGCGGCAGTCAGCCCGGCCACGACGGATTTCATATTCTTCGTGGCGGACGGCACTGGTGGCCACGCTTTTGCCGAAACGCTGGATGAACACAACGCCAATGTCGCCAAGTGGCGCCAGATCGAAGCAGAGCGCAGCCAGACCGACTAACGACCCTTTTTGTTTGGTGCGCCCCTGCGGCATGACGGCCCCTTGACCGTACGTCCGCAGGCGGCCATGACCCGGCGAAACAACACAAAGGAAATGGCATGGTACGCAGGGCCGAAAACGGTGCGGATCTGCTGGATCGCGAAAAGTCGAAACGCGTCGGCGCGCTGGGCGCGCTACGCCCGTTCATCGCTCCTTACAAATGGTTGGCGGTTGCCGCAGGGCTGGCGCTGATGCTGACCGCAGGTGTGTCACTGGTCCTGCCACTGGCAGTGCGCCGTGTTATCGACAATTTCAACGCTCAGGATGGCGCGGTTCTCGATCAGTATTTCATGGCGGCAATGGGCATTGCCGCGTTGCTGGCGGTGGGGACCGGGCTACGCTACGCGCTGGTCTCAAAGCTGGGCGAGCGGGTTGTGGCGGATGTGCGCAAGGCGGTCTTTGACCGGGTCATCGGCATGAGCCCCGCGTTTTTCGAGCGTACCATGACAGGTGAAGTCCTGAGCCGGATCACCACCGACACCACGCTGATTCTGAGTGTTATCGGGTCGTCCATCTCGATCGCGTTGCGCAATCTTCTGATCTTTCTCGGTGGTCTGGTCCTGATGCTGTTCACGGCGGCAAAACTGGCCGGTATGGTGCTGCTGATCGTCCCGTTGGTGGTGGTTCCGATCCTGACGCTGGGGCGCCGCCTGCGCAAGCTGAGCCGCGAAAATCAGGATTGGATCGCCGAAAGCTCGGGCACCGCGTCTGAGGCATTGCTGAGCGTGCAGACGGTGCAGGCATTCACCCATGAGGACGCCACGCGTCATAGCTTTGCCGATGTGACCGAGCGCAGCTATATTGCCGCACGCCAACGCGTGCGTACGCGAGCGATAATGACGGTGATCGTGATTTTTCTGGTATTTGCCGGTGTTGTCGGCGTGCTGTGGTTCGGCGCAAACGCAGTGCGGGCGGGCGAAATGACAGCCGGAACGCTGGTTCAGTTCGTGATCTATGCCGTCATGGTCGCCAGTTCGGTTGCCGCCCTGTCGGAAATCTGGGGAGAATTGCAGCGCGCAGCTGGCGCGACTGAGCGGTTGGTCGATCTGCTGAATGCCGAGGACCCGGTCACGGACCCGGATGTACCGGCGGAACTGCCCGCCAAAATCGCCGGCGCGATCAGCTTTGACAATGTGCAGTTTCACTATCCGTCGCGCCCGGATGCACCGGCGCTGGACGGTTTGACGCTGGATATCGCGCCGGGAGAGACCATCGCACTGGTCGGTCCATCCGGCGCTGGCAAAACCACCGTCATCCAGCTTATTCAACGGTTCTATGATCCCGAGGCGGGGCGTGTCACCCTCGACGGCGTCAATCTGCGTGACGTGCGGCGTGATGCATTCCGCCACCACATGGCGCTGGTCCCGCAGGACCCGGTGATCTTTGCCACGTCTGCCCGCGAAAACATCCGTTTTGGCCGTTTGGGTGCCACCGATGCAGAGGTCGAAGCCGCTGCGCGCGCCGCTGCCGCGCATGATTTCATCGCAGCTCTGCCCGACGGCTATGACAGCCCGGTGGGAGAACGGGGTGTGATGCTGTCAGGTGGGCAAAAACAGCGTATCGCGATCGCACGGGCGATTCTGCGCGATGCGCCCGTGCTGCTGCTGGACGAGGCCACATCGGCTCTGGATGCCGAGAGCGAACGCGCAGTGCAAAGTGCGGTCGAGGCGCTGGCGCGCGGACGCACCACAATCATCGTCGCGCACCGATTGGCCACGGTAAAGAAGGCAGACAGGATCATCGTCATGGAGGACGGTCGCATTGTCGCCACTGGTACACATGACAGCTTGGTGGCTGAAGGTGGGCTATATGCGCGCTTGGCCAAGCTGCAGTTTACCGATGGGGAGGTTGCCTGAGCATTTCCCCCTCGACCTTTGTCGCAGCGCCGATGATGATGCACCTATTGGCAATCAATTGGAGTGTGACATGGGACTGTGGAATTTTATCACCGGCTCGGGCAAAAAAGTCGAAGGCAAGGACGGCAAACCCGATGCTGAGGCGCTGAAGAAAGAAGTCGCGGACCTTGGGCTTGATGCCGAAGGGCTGGATATCGCGGTTGAGGATGGCGTGGTCAAAGTTTCGGGTACGCCGAAAAGCCAGGAAGCCAAGGAAAAAATCATCATGGCTGTCGGCAATGTTGAAGGTGTGTCGGGCGTCGAAGACAATGCTGGTGGCGCTGACCCGGTGTTTCACGAGGTTAAAAAGGGTGACACGCTCTGGGCGATTGCAACCGAGACCTTGGGCAACGGCGCGCGCTATACTGAGATTTTCGAAGCCAACAAGCCGATGCTGAGCGATCCTGACAAGATCTATCCCGGCCAGATGCTGCGCATTCCGCAGGATGCATCGGCCTGATCCTATTGTGCGCCTGACGGCGCGCTGGATGCTTTACACCGGCCCTGCGGGGCCGGTGGGCGCGTGAGGCGGCGTCGCACCCATGCCGCAACTAACGATCACATGGTTTTCGGTGTTCCAAAATTACTCGACCCGACGGCTCAACGTTTCGAAGGTTGAGTATTTGGGGGTACTGAAAGTCTGTTGTTTGATCTGGACGTCGCGCGTTGCTCGGGTCAGGATGGAAACATGAAAGTTGCAACCGCCGCCTATCCGCTGGATCCGCTCAAGAGCTGGTCTGAATATTCCGAGAAGCTCGATGACTGGGTCGGCCGAGCCGCGGGGCAGGGGGCCGAACTGCTGGTCTTTCCCGAATACGGGGCGATGGAACTATCGATGCTGGCTGGACCAAAGGTCGCCGGTGATCTGGAAGGTTGCCTGCACGCGGTCTCGGACCGGATTGCGGATGCCGACGATCTGCATGCCGATCTGGCCAGCAAGTACAAAGTGCACATCCTTGCCGCTTCGGCCCCGGTTTTTGACGACGCGGTGGGCGAGCGGCCTGCGAACCGCGCGCGGCTGTTTTCGCCGACCGGCGGGCGCGGTGTGCAGGACAAACAGATAATGACCCGATTCGAGCGTGATCCGTGGGACATCGCGCCGGGTGGTCCGTTGCAGATATTTGACACCGCGCTGGGCAAACTTGCCGTGTTGATCTGTTACGACAGTGAGTACCCGTTGCTGGGCCGGGCCGTGTCAGAAGCGGATGTGATTCTGGTCCCGTCCTGCACCGAGGCGTTGGCAGGCTACTGGCGTGTGCGCATCGGGGCGATGGGCCGCGCATTGGAGCAGCAATGCGTCAGTGTGATGTCCTCGCTGGTCGGTGATGCGCCGTGGTCGGCTGCCACCGATGAGGGGACCGGTATGGGCGGTGTTTTCGGGCCGCCTGACACAGGATTTCCCGCGACGGGTGTTCTGGCCGAGGGGGTCCTGAACAACCCCGGCTGGACCTATGCCGAGGTCGATGCCGAGAAGATAGCGCAAGTACGTGCAGACGGCATCGTGCTGAACCGAACCCATTGGCAGGAACAGACTGGGCGTGATGCAGCGCCTGTGTTAACACGGCTTGGCTGACAAATCACTTTAGAGGCTTGAAAATCCCCGCGAATGGGGCCATTTAATGCCGCATTCCGCAGTTTGGCGGAAAAGTGGATGTAGGAGACCACATGGCCAAGGAAGATACGCTCGAATTTCCCGGTGTCGTCAAGGAACTCCTGCCGAACGCGACATTCAGGGTCGAGCTGGAAAACGGCCATGAAATCATCGCGCATACGGCGGGCAAGATGCGTAAGAATCGCATCAGGGTTCTGGCAGGCGACAAGGTGCAGGTCGAGATGACCCCCTATGATCTGACCAAGGGTCGGATCAACTATCGGTTCAAATAGGGCAAAGCGCAGCTTTGCCCAGCGCGGGAAAGCGTTCTGCCTTTGGCGGAATGCGGCGGTACCCGCCTGAGATCTGGGGGCGAAAAATGCCAACTTCTGCCGCGGCCCCCAAACTTATCCTCGGCTCTGGCAGCCCGCGTCGGCGCGAACTGCTGGCACAGATCGGTATCGTGGCGGATGACGTCTGTCCTCCCGACATTGACGAAACGCCCCGCAAGACCGAATTGCCGCGCCCGTATTGCATTCGCATGGCGCAGGAGAAGGCGCTGGCCGTGACGGCTGGCGCGGACGATATTGTGCTGTCGGCGGATACAACGGTGGCATTGGGGCGGCGCATATTGGGCAAGCCGGTGGATGCGGGCGAGGCGGCTCAGTTTCTGCTGGCACTTTCAGGGCGGCGCCACCGGGTTATCACGGCCGTGGCAGTCCGGCGCGGTGGCCAGATATGGCAGCGAGACGTGCTGAGTCACGTTAAGATGAAGCGGTTGTCGGACGTCGAACTGAACGGCTACCTTGCCACGGGTGACTGGCAGGGCAAGGCTGGAGGCTATGGCATTCAAGGACCTGCGGGCGCGTTGATCCCGTGGCTGAGCGGGTCGTTCACGGGCGTTGTCGGCCTGCCATTGGCGGAAACGGCGACATTGTTGCAGGCGGCGGGTTATCCATTTTGGAGGCAAGACATATGAAGGGACGAACAATCGTTCTGGATCATATCGGCGACACCGAGGCAGCGGCACTGCTGGTGGATGGGGTGCTGGACGATTTGCTGGTCGATAGCGATGCGCCGCGTCCGGGGACAATCTATCGCGCCATTGCGGATCGCCCGGTCAAGGGGCAGGGCGGGATGTTTCTGCGCACGCCGGATGGCGCTGCGTTCTTGCGTCAGATTAAGGGACTTTCACCTGGGCAACCCCTGCTGGTGCAGGTCACTGGTTATGCCGAGCCCGGCAAGGCGATCCCGGTCACGCAAAAGCTGTTGTTCAAGAGCCGTTACGTGATCGTGACTCCCGGCGCGCCGGGCTTGAACGTGTCACGCAGCATCCGCGACGAAGACCGGCGCGACAGCCTGCTGGAGATTGCGCATGCCGAGATGGATGCCAACTCGATGGGGCTGATCCTGCGGTCGTCCTGCGTGGATGCCTATGCGGACGAGATTGCCGAGGATATCCGCGGAATGGCCGATCTGGCGCATTCCGTGATGGGGGATGTGTCGGGCGATGCCGAAACGTTGACCGAAGGTGACGCGCCGCATCTCTATGCGTGGCGCGAATGGCAGGCAGAGGACGTACACAGGGCACCTGACGGGTTTGCCGATCTTGGTGTGCTGGACCAGATGGAGGCGCTGCGCGAGCCTCTGGTGCCGCTCTCCGGCGGCGCAGCGCTATATATAGAGCCGACGCGCGCACTTGTGGCTGTGGATGTGAACACCGGCGGGGATACCAGCCCTGCCGCTGCACTGAAGGCCAACCTCGCCTGCGCCAGTGCGTTGCCGCGCCAGTTGCGTCTGCGGGGCCTGGGCGGGCAAATCACGCTCGACCTTGCCCCGATGGCGAAAAAGGATCGACGCGCGTTCGAGTCAGCTTTGCGTGCAGCATTTCGTGCCGACCCGACAGAGACCGCGCTGGTTGGTTGGACCCCGCTGGGTCACTTCGAGCTTCAAAGAAAACGCGACCGCATCCCGTTGGAGGCCTGCTTGCGATGAGTTGCCCAATCTGCAAAGCGGCGACCAAGCCGGCGTTTCGTCCGTTCTGTTCGCGTCGTTGTTCAGATATCGATCTCGGCAAATGGTTGAGCGGCGACTATGCTGTTCCGTCTCGCGACCCCGAAGATATCGACGCCGCGCAGGAAGCCGCAGAAGCTGCGCGGGCAGTCCCGCCGAAACCACACTGAAATTTTTAATCTTACCTCTGGACAGCCCCGCACGGCTGACCTAGAACGCGCTCACCCGAACGCCTTGGCGTTCTCCGTGCCCGGGTAGCTCAGGGGTAGAGCAGTGGATTGAAAATCCTCGTGTCGGTGGTTCGATTCCGCCCCCGGGCACCATATAAACCGAATAAAATCATAGCCTTACGTAAAATTTTGCCTTTTGCGTGGTAGTTAAGAATTGCTTCGGGTATCGCTCGGGTATCATTTCTTGACTGACGAGCTCATAACCCAAGCTCTGGGATCACGCTGTCCCATCGTTGGGATTCCATGCAGGCACCAAGCGCGTCCTATCAGATTGATCAATTCGATAAGTTGAGCGGCCGATCCGCCCAACGAATGTACACGGCTTGGTTGCTCAGCGGGATGCCCATCTATAGCTTGCATCTTAATTGGTCTTTTCTGGCGAATAAACAGCTCACTAAACCATTTGAAAACGACGAGCACTGAGGCTGAACGAAACTAATGACAAGACAAGAGCTACTTCAAAAGTCTGCCTCACTACTTGGACGATTTGCATACGAGGTGCGGGTTTCAAACGCTCTAGGTTTGTTTGACATCAATACCATCGCAGAAGATCTACTTGTGCCAATCTTCGCGACAATCTTGGACTGCCCAAATATCCAAAACCAGAACCGCATTCAAATGAACTACCCAGCTGTAGATTTGGGATGCAGTGTCAGTCGAATATCAATTCAGGTCACATCAGATGCATCCAGCAGCAAGATCAACGAGACACTAGAGAAGTTCCAGTCCCACGGCCTCGATGCGGACTTCGACCGGGTTTTGGTATATGTACTCACCGAGAGGCAACGGTCCTATAATTCCAAGGCGCTCGCAGCAACCGTCGCAGGTTTGCCGATAGAATTCAGCATTTCTCGCGATATCTTGGATTTCCACGACTTGGCGCAACTGATCGGCGAACTTTCAAATGAAAAAATCCAACAGGTTTGTGATCTTCTAGAAGGAGAGTTCAAGAAAGCAGATGCCAATGCGAAATTTCGCGCAGAGCTGGATGCCTTCCTGAACGTAAGTGGCCAGAAAATTGAAGACGAGAAACGCACGAAAAAGTACATACCTTCTGTGTTCGTGGAAACATCTGGAACCAAGGAGCAGATGCGGTTTTTTGCGCATCCTATGTTTTTCCACAGAAAAATTGATGACGCGCTCAGTCGCTTCAGTCTAGAGCAATTCAACGAACTCTTACGGTTAGCTCAGATTGATGAGGTGCATGGTGACCTGCCTTCGCTGGCAAGCCTGCCAGCCCCCAAAGACCTGCCTGATCTACGAAATCGGCTTACAGCTCAACTGGAGGCAACAACCCGGCTTAAAGATCGAGTCTCAGTCTTCTCATGGTACGGCGAACGTGAGGAGCGGTACGTGCCCAAGGACTACCTAACTGGATATTGGACGGTGTTTCGACATAACGTCGAATCCAACGGGAGTGGAGTGCACCGATCTCTCGACGAGATCACAGATCAGATAAACCTAGCACTGGCAAAGATTTTCCTCGTGACCGGAATGGCTGGACAGGGAAAAACAAACTTTGTTTGCGATTTGGTCGAGAACCAGTTCAGAAAATTTGAGATACCAACGATCTTCATTCCGGCAAGGAAGTTGAACGATTTCCACGGCTCAAATCGAATCCAAGACTACATTGCGAACAATAGGTTTGCGCCTGAAACCAGGGACATTCATGAGCTGCTGGCTGTGTTTGACGAGGTGGCTAAGGAATGCGGCAAACCGTTCATTCTCGCCATTGATGGGATCAACGAAGTAGGTGACCTCGACGGCTTTGTCTCGGAGCTACGAGTGTTTCTGGATGCACTTTGCCAGTACGATTTCGTCAAGGTAATCATAACCTGCCGAAACGAGTTCTTTGATCACAAATTCGCCGGGGTGTTCGAGCCGGAATTCGCAAATCATTTGCATCGGGTTCAAGACCTTCGCAACGAGATGTCGGAAGACAACAAGACCCGATTGCTTCGCTCATACCTTGATCATTTTCAGATTGATGTAGGCCTTTCCAGTTCGGCGAAAGAGTTCCTGAAAAACGACCTCATACTGCTCAGAATATTCTGTGATATCCACGAAGGAAAAAGTATTGGGGACGTACCTGAAATCTACAAGGGCGATCTCTTCGAAGCATATCTGACGATGAAGATCAAAGAATTTCCAGTCTCTTTGCAGCGAGTAGCTTTGGCTTCGATCTACAAAATTTGCGCGGGAATGTTGGAGAGCGGCGAGTTTTCACAGCTTCAGCTGGATGGGTTTGAGGGTGCGGAAATAGAGATCGTCGAGAAACTGATAGGGGAGGATATCATTCTCAGAAGAGAGTTGCCGACTACAGGCCTCGCATCAATTGGTATTGAAAATATCTCATTTACTTATGATGAGATGAGAGATTTTCTGCTTGCACATTTCGTAGTTTTTGAACTTGCAGCGAATGCGCCCGAGAAAGTTGATCAACTATTTAAGGCGGTGACCGTTTGGCCGATTTATGAAGGTTTCTTTCGATACGCTTACGTTCTGGCAAGAAAGAACAATTGCGATGGCGTTATAAGATCGTGCGAAGCTTTTGATGACTTTGATCAGCACTACCTCAATAATTTGGAGCTGTTGTCTGTTGACGTACAAACGGAAAACGATGTTTCACGAGTTAGGTCACTGTTACGAAGCCTTCGTGTTGTGAATGACATCCATCACCTTGCTTGGACTTTGTTCCGAAAAAGAGATGAAGCCGCCCCTTTGAATGTTCAGATTTTGGCGGATCATCTCGCCGATCTGGACGATGCTGCGCTGGAAAAATTCGTAAAAGCGATGTTCTCGTCTGAGCACGGTTACATAGACGATCGTTGGAAGGATAGAGTGAGCCACCTTTTGAAGAGCTTGCTCGGGCTTGATGATGACCAGCAACTTGGTCTTGGAATTCCTGCATTGGCTGTGGCTTTGTACTTTGTACCTTTTGCGCGTTGGGATGAACGAGAAGCTACGAAGAACCTTTTCTCGCGAAGGGCAGACGAACCAGTATTCCGCGATGCGGTCAGCATGTGCAACCAAGCGAATTCAGACTCAGTACGAGCATGCAAAGCGGAAATCTCCGGCGAACAGGCGCTTGCATGAGAGACGATATTAAACTCATCCTTCCAACATCGTGGGAGCCGGACAAGGGTGCCTTTCTCGCAAAGCTTGGGGTTGCCAAAGGGGGGTTAGGAGAGCAATTTTTCGGTAGTGTGTACGATGCATTCTTTACCCATGCTATTGATATAAAACAAGAGTTTGAAAAATACTACTCGGTCGAATATGCAAGCTTGGCCGACTACATGGAGATTAGGTATGGGGAAGCCTTGAGCGAAGACGACTTGGGTTGTGAACACATATTCCTAGTGACTTGGATACCGCAAGTCGTTGATGAGGATTACGAGAACAACAAATTTGATGTAGTGACTGAGTGCATCGGAGAGTTGGAAAGGTCTCAAAATGAAGATCAAACTTGATTTCGTTTCGAACAGTTCATCGACGTCATTTGTGTATATTTCTGATGTTGAATTGACTGAAGAGGCATTTTTGGAAGCTGCGGGTGTAGAGCGCGATGGTCCTGTCGGCGATCTGTTTGTGCAGATGCATGGAGAGGTTAAGTATGCGTTGCAAAGAGGTGCTACGGTGACCTCTAAAGAAGCTGCCGAGCGACTTTCGGGAACACATGAATTCACTCCTGAGGTAATCCAGCGGATGAAAGACGCCATTGATCAAGGGAAAAGGGTTTCGACAGGGTCGCTTAGCAGCGATGGGCCTCTCGCAGAATCCTTACTGTGCATGGCCATGTTTGAAGTCGAGTCCGAGGCATTCTATATCAACGCATACAACAATTATTGGTGATCTGTGCTGAAAGCCCAACGCTACAAGAGCCTCGGCTATACGTCTTTTTTTAACTCGGACACCGGTTTCTTCGCGCGGGTTCCGGACAAAGACTCGAAGGATCCGTTCTGGTCCCCCCACGGACCAGAGTTGATGGACATATCGATCACCAACTGGTGTGATAAAGGCTGTGCCTTCTGCTACAAATCTTCGACCAAGCACGGTCAGCATATGGCCTTTTCGGACTACAAGAACGTCATCGACCAAGCTTCAGAGATGGGGGTTTTTCAAGTTGCCTTAGGGGGCGGCAACCCGAACCAGCATCCTGATTTTGTGGAGATTTTGGAATATACTGCGGCAAAAGACATAGTACCAAACTACACGACCAATGGGCGTGGCCTGAGTAGCGAAATTCTTGAGGCGACACGCAAACACTGCGGCGCTGTAGCTGTATCTGCCTACGAGCCGTTCGATGAAACAGCGGGTACTATTCAGACACTGACCTCTCACGGTATTAAGGTCAACGTTCACTTCATTCTGGATTCTGAAAGCATCGACTTAGCAATTAAATGGCTCAACGAACCACCAGAATTTTTGCGCGGGATAAACGCCATAATATTCTTAAATTACAAACCATCTGGGCGGAAAGTTTTCGAAAAAAGAATGCTGCGCAATAGTAATCGTCTGGATGAGTTTTTCGAGTTGGCAACTTCAAGTCAGCGTAAATTGAAGGTCGGTTTTGACGCTTGTTGTGTAAGTGGTGTTTTTGCCCGAACAAATGCCAATTCAACCATGGTCGACGCCTGCGACGCCGGACGTTTTTCCATGTATGTTTCGGAAGACCTTTCAGTGCACCCGTGCTCTTTCCAAAGTGGCCTCGCTGAAGGGGACCAGCTCAATGAAGGTACTTCGTTACTCGAGATTTGGACAAATTCGGAGAACATGTCTTCTTTTCGAAACTACTTTGCTTCCGAGCGCTGCGGTGGGTGCTCGCATCGCTCGACCTGCATGAATGGATGTCCTCTTTTTGACGACCTTGTCGTTTGCGGCAACCGCTAGAGATTGGGAGCTCGTCGAAACAAGATATCAAGCTTTAGTAGTTGAGATTTAGTCAGACTGCGGTGCCAGCACCTTTCGCGCCTCCTTTTCGGCGTCAGCCCCTTTTACCCATTGCCACGGGGTGCGCGGCTTTCGCGCCTTCACGAGTTCGGGGTTCGCCTTGGCGTCGCTGGCAGCAGCGCGCAGGCGTTCGCGGGCCTCACGTGGGTCGATCTTGAGTTCTTCGCAAAGGGCTTTCAATGTGATGATATCGGTCATGTCGATCTCCTAAGTTTCTGATGCAGATCGATAAGACGAGGCCAGCAGGCATGTCAGGGACAATCCCAAATACCACTTGCTGCGCCAGTGATGTCAATTTGTCGAACAGCGGATGGATCATCTCATTCTTGGAGCATTATTGCGCATAGGCCGTGAACAGGTTGGATAGAAGCCATTACTTGTTGGGCTGCTGATTTTCGGCGACACTAAGTAGAACAGATATTGGTTACTGGGAGGGCGGGCCCCTTGTGGAATGTGGTCAACTTTGGAAAGTGGAAAGGCAAAGGGAAATCCCTGCCGCAAATCCTTGTTTCTGATCCGGATTGGTTTTTCTGGGCTCTAGAAAGCGGTGCGTTCAAAGGCCCCCTCGCGACGCAGGCTGAAACACTGGCACATCGAGCCCGCGCGATAAGGCTTCCTCCAGCGTTGGCGGGGACGCATTGCGTACGGCATTGGCTATCGTTCGATGGAAAATATCATGGTTTCGAACTAATTGAGACGACGCAAGGGCCGCATCATGGGTCGAGTTCGGAAGCGCGCCGCCTTTTACTCAACATGGAGTTCCCTCGAAAAGTTCAGCAGTACGACAAGCTCGGGTGCAAGCACATGATGAAGAGCTTCAAGCAGCATTGGTTTGGGGGAAAACCTTTTGCCAAAGCGAAGGTTGAAGCTTTCTTTAGCGATCCGGCGAACTTCGATGCGGTCTGATCAAAAATAGGCGAAAGGCCAAGCCGCGCTGCAATTGGCTAACGCTGGGTGATCCCAAACCAAGCCCTGGCAGGCACGGTTAAACGCGCGCGCGGCGGCGTTACATTGAGCCAGAGGGCCTCATGGCCGAAATGAACGACATATTGCGACAACAGCGCCAATAACGTCGGTATTGGCCCGTGTCAGCTGCACAGACTCCCCTCGATCTAGGAAAAACCCTGACGCCCACCACCCCTTGATCTTATTGCGCTGTCGCAACCGCAACTAGCAAAGGAGGCCACAATGGTCATTCGGGCGACATGGGCATTCAACGGGCAGGAGAAGATCATTCTCGGCAACTGGCACAGCCTGTGGTGCCTGCTGTTCGGGCCGCTGTACTACCTGTTCAAGGGGATGTTCCTGTGGTCTATCTTGTCACTACTCACAGCCAACGGCCTGTGGATTGGCTTCCCGCTCTACAATCGCGCCATCGTCACGCGACACTTCCACAAGAAAGGATGGGTTCAAGAATGAACCACGGCGCACCCAACCGTAGGGATTGCTACCCGACTGAGACCCGACAGGCGGTGCCGAAACCCAGCGCGATTGCGGACCGCATGAAAACACTCGACAAATTGGCTGCGACGAAATCCCGACAGTCTGATACATAGTCCTCGTGTCGCCCTAGACAGGCTTGCCGGACACCCAACGAGATGCTGGCGAGGGGTATGGAGCGAGGCGTTTTTTTTAACGGCACGCGCCCAGTGGGCGGACAAGGTGTCATACATACTGCCGAGATTTTCAGCTCCTAGCCGCTCCGCAGCCCTTTCTCGCGCTAGCCCCAAAAAAGCGAAAGACGGACCTGAGCCCGCCGCTCGTTCGATATAAAAATTATTGTACACGAATTATTATAACGATCACTCCTCGGCGCTGGGCTGCCCGAGCTTCCAGCGAGTACTTTTTCCCTTGCCCACTTGCTCGATCTCGCCGGACTTCGACATTTCAGCACGTAGGGCGTTCAAAGTACCGGCAGATGCAAGGCTCCGGGCTGTCACAGCGCTTTCGACCTTCTCCCACCTGACCGGCTTTTCGGAAAGAAATTCGAGAACAAAAACTCTCGCAGCATCAGTCGCTGACGAGGGCCTGCCGACCGTATTTGTCTCGACCCTGCAAACCTCGGCTTCATTCGCGTCCGAGAATTCCACCGGATGCAGAACAGGTGTTCCGTCGCGGCCTCCACCGAAGCGCTCGAATATGATGGTCTTTCCGAGTTCGCTGGCATTGGCCTTGCCGTGCGCTAAGGCAAACCTTGACCGATCCGTTGGGTCCGTCCCGTAAAAAAGAGCGGACCGAATGCTTGCGGCGAAGCCGATGGAACCGACAATGCGGTACAGGGGGTGTTCTGCCGATTGTTTGTTCAGGTGTGTTGATTGTCACTGAGAACTGACCCGGTAGCCCCATAAATTGTCACTGAGAACTGACCCATGTGAACACACTTCCCCGACGGTTTTGGTTGGGGGGATTTGGAGTGATCGACATGGGATTTTTGAGTGTCATTCGACGCTGGGCATTGCGTGACAAAATGCCAATCAGGGAGATTGCCCGGCGGACGGGTTTGTCTCGGAACACGATCAAGAAGTATCTGCGTGAAGGTGCGGTGGAGCCGAGGTTCAAGACGCCCAAGCGTCCAAGCAAGCTGGACCCCTACGCGGATCGGCTGTCAGCCTGGCTTTTAATCCAGACGCGGAAGTCACGCAAAGAGCGGCGGACAGTGAAGCAAATGCATGCTGATCTGGTGAAGCTGGGATATAATGGTTCCTATGAACGCGTGGCAGCTTTCGCCCGGGCATGGCGTGAAGATCGGCATCGAGCGGAACAGACGACGGGGCGCGGCACCTATGTGCCTTTGGTGTTCGCGCCCGGCGAAGCCTTCCAATTCGATTGGAGCGAGGACAGGGCCAACATCGGTGGTGAGCGCGTCAAACTTCAGGTCGCGCATATCAAACTGTCACACAGCCGGGCTTTCTTGGTGCGGGCCTACCCGCTGCAAACGCACGAGATGCTGTTTGACGCCCACTGGCATGCATTCCGCGTCTTCGGCGGCGTGCCTGGTCGCGGGATCTATGACAATATGAAGACCGCCGTTGATCGTGTGGGCAAAGGCAAGCAGCGGGACGTCAATGCACGCTTCAAGGCTATGGCCAGCCACTACGTGTTTGAGCCCGAGTTCTGCAATCCAGCCGCAGGTTGGGAGAAAGGCCAGGTTGAGAAGAACGTGCAGGATGCGCGCAACCGCATGTGGCAGGTCATGCCAGTCTTTGCCGATCAGGCAGAGCTGAACCAATGGCTTGAAGATCGCTGTATCGCCCTTTGGGCAGAGACACCGCACAAGGCTTTGCCGGGGTCCATCGCTGACGTGTGGGAGGCCGAGAAGCCCACGCTGATGGCACTGCCGCCGGCATTCGATGGCTTTATCGAACATAGTAAGCGTGTGTCACCCACATGCCTGATCACGTTCGAACGCAATCGCTACAGCGTTCCCGCCAGCTTTGCGAACCGACGTGTCAGTTTGCATGTCTATCCCGAACGGCTGGTCATGGTCGCTGAAGGGCAAACGGTTTGCGAGCATGCGCGGATCATCGAGCGGTCTCATCGCAAGCCCGGCAAGGTCATCTATGACTGGCGTCACTATCTCGCTGTCATCCAACGCAAACCAGGTGCCTTACGCAATGGTGCGCCGTTCACGGAGATGCCGGATGCCTTCCGGCAACTTCAGGATCACATGCTGCGTAAAGAAGGCGGTGACCGAGAGATGGTCGACATTCTGTCTCTGGTCCTTCAGCACAACGAAGATGACGTTTTGTGCGCAGTGGAGCTGGCACTTGAAGCGGGCGTCCCCACCAAGACGCACATCCTGAACCTGTTGCATCGATTGATCGACCGCAGACCGACAGATCACCCCGAGGTCGATCCGCCGGACGCACTGGCATTGCAGTCAACGCCAGAGGCCAACGTCGATCGCTATGACGGGTTGCGACAGACTAAGGAGAAGCGCCATGCGTCATGACCCAGCAGGAGCTTCTATCGTGATCATGCTACGCAGTCTCAAGCTGTACGGCATGGCAAATGCGATTGAAGACTTGGTCGCCCAGGGCGCGCCAGCGTTCGAAGCTGCCACACCAATGCTGTCACAGCTGCTCAAGGCCGAGATCGCCGAGCGCGAGGTACGGTCTATCGCCTACCACACGAAGGTCGCCCGCTTCCCCGCATATAAAGACCTCACCGGCTTTGACTTTGCGTCCAGTGAGATCAACGAGGCAACAGTCCGACAGTTGCATCGGTGCGAGTTCATTGAAGCGACTGAAAATGTCGTGCTGATCGGCGGCCCCGGAACCGGCAAAAGCCATACTGCTACAGCAATTGGTGTGCAGGCGATTGAGCATCACAGGCGAAAGGTCCGCTTCTTCTCGACCGTGGAATTGGTTAATGCACTGGAGCAAGAGAAAGCGCTTGGAAAGGCTGGGAAACTGGCTGAGATGCTGACCAAGGTCGATTTGGTTATCTTAGACGAGCTTGGCTACCTGCCGTTCAGTTCATCTGGTGGGGCATTGCTCTTCCACCTACTCAGTAAGCTCTATGAGCGCACCAGTGTGATCATCACCACCAACCTTAGCTTCTCAGAATGGGCGCAGGTCTTCGGGGATGCAAAGATGACCACCGCTCTCTTGGATCGGCTTACCCACCGCTGCCACATCCTCGAAACCGGAAACGACAGCTACCGCTTCAAGGTCAGTTCTGAGGCAGCAAAGAAAACTGCAAAGGAGGCCAAAACATTGACCGCATCATAGACCACGACGCATAACTGAGGGTGGGTCAAATCTCGGTGAAAATACCGGGTCAGTTCTCAGTGACAATCAACAGTTCAGGTGGCCAATGGCCAGCACAGCACATCCAGCGTCTTCGGCTATTTCGGTCAGTCGGCCCAGAAATTCCCCGACTTCGTTTTGCCGGTTCATATCCCGCCCACTGCCCATGTAGGCGGTCAGCGTGTCGATCACGACCAGCTTGGGCTGCTCTTGCTCGATGTAACGCGCCATCGCCTCAAGGTTCTCTGGCGACAAAATTTTGAAGCGGTTCATCACGCGGATTTGGTTGATGTCCGCGTTGTTCTCTAACAATCGCGGCAACGTCACCCTCTGCCAGTTGTCTTCTGCAGACAGCATGAGGACTTTGCCTTTCGGCGCGCACTCACGGGTGAGCGGCCAAGGCGTCCCCGTAGTCACGGCAGCGATCAGCTTGGTCACCAACAGCGACTTGCCCATGCCGGGATTGCCCGCAAGAAGAGTCACACCGAAATAAGGGATGTATGGGTAGTAGAGGAATTCCATCGGCAACGGCTCCGTTGTCTTCGGCGGGCCGAATAGAGCTGCGGTGTCCTCAACGTAGTTTCCACTACTATGGATCACAGAACGCAATTCAGCCGGTGACAATGGGGTTTCGGTGAATTCGTCATTCAGCGCTTCCAGCATGGCCTCAACCGCATCTTCGTCCTCGAACCGGCGGCGCAGGAAGCAGGAAGTACGGAAGAAGAAATCGTTGCGGGCTCCACTCTTGATGACGAGATCAGATGAACTCAATTGCGTCTGTTCATGTCGTCGCCCTGTCTTCTCGGGTTTTAGTCTGCTCAGGTTCTTTGGCACTCTGGCCGCGCGATCTGGTACTCGCGCCGAGTGATTGTAACGTTTGCCGATGGGATGCATGCTGGGCGGCACCATCACCATCCGGCTGCCACCGGTCAAAACGTCGAGTTTTTCACCCTTGAAAGTACCATCGGCAAACTCGCCTTCGTAGTAGAGATGATAGCCGCGTCCGGTGAAGACTTTGACCGTATCGGGGAGGCCGAGGCTCTTAACCGCTTTTCGCCCTTCATCTCCATCGACATCGACGACCGTTAGTCCCTCAAGGCCTATTGCGAGATTTGCATCCGGGTGCCGCCGAAGAGCTTTTTGAACCGCCTCGATATCATCGGTCGCGCTATGAACACCGTTTGGGAAAAACTTTGGCAAAGGGTGTTTGCCCGGAGACGCGCAGTCCTCGCGCTTGCATGAGCAGCGCCCGTCTTCACGAACGCCATATGTTAAAATTACTTTCCGACCAGCCGCAATTTGCGCCTTAGCAGCGGATAGCGTCGTTTTGGAGCGCATCAATTTAGACACGCGATATTGTCGTCGCATGGAGTCACCTCAAGACATTCTGGGGGGAGTGAGAGGGGTCTGAACCCCTCTCGAATTTTCAATATTTGGTCCAAAGCCAATCACCGCCTTCGACTTCCACCTCGGAAAAGGCATCGAACAACACTTCGGCCGTGAAAGGAGGAAGACCGGGGCGATGTATCAGTGAGCCCGGCACATAGAGCAGCTCATCATTGGGGTTTTCGAGCCTGTGAGCGCGAGACAGGCCCGCGCAATCCAGCATCTCAACCATTTCCTGAAGTTCCATTGCGCGGGGCAATGGAGCCAGAAACTGATACGCCGAAGCCCCAATCCCCCAGAACATCGTTGGACATGGAAAGTAGTCGAATGGGTGCTCGCCTACGATTGTTTTGAAGCCCAATCTGGTTCGATTTGAACGCACACCTCGTTTCCAAGGCACCGGGTCAAACATAACGTTGTGGTCAGTATGGGCTGCCAAATTAAGCAGCACATCTGCCATGGTCATATCTTCAGCAGGGCTTAGAAAGTGCTCTGCCTCAATGTCGCCATGAGGTGACACGGCACAAACCCGTACGCGGTTGCTGGGCGAACAATCACCTACCTTTTGTAGGAAGATTTCGGCCTCTATGGGCCAGCCATTTGGCTTGGGGTGCTGGTGATAGTAGTTCTGAATCCATCCGGTGTGGATTGATTTCTTCCACCCGTATCCGTCAGTTTTGACTTTGAGTTCAGTTTCGGAAAGCAGCACTGCAGGCTGCGATGATCGCATATCGTCCATGAGACAACTCCTTTTAGATTTAGTGATGATTGTCGGCTGAACGCAGGTCAGTATTCTGCGTAATGTGTTCGGGCGCGTTCCGCGTCACGCTCGGCAAGCCATGCCTGAATCTCCGACATGAACCATGCAACAGTTGTGCCGCCGGGGCGGCATCTTCGCGGAAAACGACCGCGCGCTTCCCAACGAAGCAAGGTAACGTTGGAGACCTTGATACCCATGCTTTTGAGGTCGTTGCGGGTGGCAAGCGTCTTCGTCAGTGTTTCGTCTGTCATCTTTTTCCCTTTCATGACTAAGGGAACCGGTTCCTGAGATGACTTTGACACACGTAGAAAAGCGTTTCATTTCAATTCAATGAACGAAGCGGGGTTGCTTTCAGGCGTTTGGTTCAATCGCGACGGGCATAGCGAACGACCGCTTCTTGTATCTGCGTGTTTAAGTTCTCAACGCTTCGCTTGGACGCCATTGATTTGGGATAGTGAACAGCCATGAAGGGCCTTGCTGCTTCACGTATGAAGTCAGGGAACATGCCGTCGATATCTTTTCCGAAAGCTGTTCTCTTTACGTGTTCAATTCCAACAACGCCAATAAAGACCTCGGTCAGGGCATCAACGATGAGTTGCAAGGTTTGGGCGTGGTTTGTGCCGCCCTCAATCTTGTCTGATGATTTCTCGACAGCTCCCAACAGTTGGCGCAAATCTGATATCGCGTCGCGCGTGCGCTGAACACGCCTGCGCATCTCAGATGCAGGAAAAACCATCAGCTTGCCCTCATTGTCCTTGAGTGAAACCGTGGACACGTGATTAGTCGCGTCATCAAGTCGGCTGATGGCTCGTCCTAGAAAGATGTCCAAGTCGTCCGCCCAGATGTGCTTTTGGGACAAAGTTGCTGCTCCCCCCACGAACCCCAATGCTGCCGTTAGGTGCTCCGCTGTAGCTGCCAACTGAAACCGAAGGCGTCCAATGGTATCTGGATCGAAAATCGCGACTGTGTCTGAGATGTCTTGGCAAACCTGTTCGGTGTATAGCTCAGTCCACGGATTGCCGCCCGCAGGGTATTTGAAATCGTCACAATCAACCCAGCGATCTGGCGTCTCCACATCCAGCAGATTGCGGATCATCCTCGGTCTTTTTGATTTCTTCGATGTGGGCATTCCATTTGTCCAAGGCGTCGCGCTTTTCATCTGCGTATGAATAGACATTGTAGATTGCCGCCACGCCTGAGACCACACCTGTTTTGTGGTTCAACAGCGCCTCGGTAACGGGTTGAGGAACACCGAGTTGGGCCATGTTGGTCGACATGGTGCGGCGCAGATCATGGGGAGTCCAAGGTTCGGCGTCCTTGGGAAGCGATTTATCGAGACGCTTTTTCAATCGACCAAATCCAGAAATTGGTGTCGTGCCCGTCGTAGTGAACACGAAATCGGAACCGATAAACTTTGGCAGCCTGCGCAGCACGTCCAGCATTGCGTCGGTGAGCGGTATGGTGTGCTGCCTGCCGTTCTTGGCTCGCTGCGAAGGTAGGGTCCAAAGGCGATTTTCGAGGTCGAGTTCTGACCAGCGCATCTCGGCGACTTCGGCGCGCCTCTGGCCGCTTAGGATCAACAGCTTCATGCAATCCCCAAAAGGATAGCCTTCGTCGTCACAGGCCTCCCACAGCACGCCTAGCTCATCGTCCGATAGCACGCGCTCACGAGGCTTTTCTTTCGACGGAGGTTTCATTCCAGCAATGGGGGAAGCGTCGATAATGCCGCGCTCGACACTCCAGCTCATCAAATGCTTAAGATGAGCCAGTGCACGGTTCACGCCGATTGGCGCAGATTTCTGAATTGTATCGCAGGCTTTCACCACATCTGCGCGTTTGATCTCGTTGATCGGTTTTTCGTGCAGGGTTGTGAACTTAGCCAAATGAGCTTCTTTGCGCTCGAAGTCGCGGTTGTGAACCTTGGCATACTTCTCAATATAGTCAGGGATCACGTCGCCTAGCGTCGGTTTCGTGTCGACTTCTATGCCGGTGTTCTGTTCGAACTTGCCTGTTTCAACTTCATAAAGGATTTGCCGCGCGCGTTCTCGGGCGTCGTTAAGGGAAAACGGCCCGAACTGGCCGATGGTCAGGCGCTTCATTTTTCCGTTTATTCGCTTGTGGAAGCTGAATGTTTTGGTGCCGGACTTGTTCACGCGAAGTACCAAACCGGGAACCACTGTGTCACGGTAGTCTTCCCGCTTGGCTGGGTTTGGCTTTCTGGTTTCGATGAACTTTGTGGTGAGTTTTTGTTTCATACAGCCATGATACGAGACCAATATCTGCTTCGTCAGGGACAATCCTAGACAAGATGATACGGTTTGTACGACGATGGCTACACGTGTCACAGAGCTCAAGCAAAATTTCCAGCCATGTCGAGCGCATAGTTTTCTGCTACACACGCTCGACTTATCGCAAGGCCAACCAAACGCCCATCATCCTCAAATATTAGGTGTTTGTCTCTAAGTTCATCCAAACAACGTTCGACGCCCTTGGCGTCAAGAGAGGGGAGCTGCACGTTTATGTTAGAAGATGATAATACGTTTTCATCTATTGCACTATAAACAAGGCTGGCTTCAGAACTTATCTGAAAGACCTTAACCTCGTCATCTCGCGTATCAAAAAATGATATAGGCTCTCCCGGTGATTTTTCATATGTCAAAAAAGAGTCTTTGCGTTTGTGATAGCGAATGTTCCACTTTTGAACCTCGGCTCTCAGAAGGTCGTATTCGTCAGCCAAGCTATCGCTGAGTGAAAACTCAGGTTCGAAATAATAGCAATAGTCCGCCATGTCCAAATTAGTCGCCTCAAGAAAACTCCTTGAGAAAATGACATCGAAAAATCGATGTGCCTTTTTTGCTTCGCCAACATTTGGTACCCGCCCCTCCTGTAAGGGAGAGAAGCGCGTAGTAAGCACTTCAACTAGTGTTGCAGGAGGCTGTAGGTGGACCAAGTCTTTTAGCGAGGCGACCATACTAGAGACACTTTGCTTAGTATCGCGTGGAAATCCAAACAGAAGATTGTAGTGACAAACAATACCTGAACGCATCGCCAGTTTCAGGGCCAAAACATTTTGAGCGGCAGTAACGCCCTTGCCCATTTCTTTAAGAGTGTCTGTTGAGAATGACTCAATACCGGGCTGAATCTCTACAAATCCAGCGTTCTTCAAGGCGTCTATTCGAAGTGCGCTAAGATTTGCCTTTAACTCGCATGTGAGCTTCAGATTTGATTGTGTGGCGTGAAGTTTTGGCAGAAGTGTCGAGTAATATTTTGCGGGTAGAATGTAGTCTACAAATCGAAAGACCGTTCTTTCATATTTAGAGCTAAGATCGCCGAGGTCTTGCAGAACTGCGTTGGCGTCTTTTGAGGTATAACCCAAATCTTCAGAAGCTATTCCACAGAAAATACAGTGGCTTTTACTACCCCACCAACACCCACGTGAACACTCGTACGGGATAATACGCCAATCGATTTTTATTTTATCCTCCCTATCCAAGCGTTTAAGTTCATCTTGAAAGTCGGTGAAATCCGGTGTGGGCGATTGGGCTATCGGGGTGGTCACTTTTCTAAGACGTTCCAAATCGGCTTGTTTCGACTGGGGGAGAACTGATGCATGCGCCTGCGAAACGATCTCGGTCTCTCCCGCGCCTTGCACCACGGCGTCGACAAAATCAAAAGCCTTAAGTATCGCCTCCCCCGTTACACCGGACACAGCATAACCGCCAAGAGCGATGCGCACGTGGGGTGCGCGCTCTTTTACTCGTTTTGCCACGGCCAAAGAGGGGATCGTCTGGTCAAACAAACAACTGAAACCAACAAACGTTGGAGACTTGCTCAGGACAACATCAACACAGTCATCTAGGTATTTTGGAATGATCTGCGAGCGCAGGAGCAGTAGGTAAGAAGCAATGGAACTTGGCCCGTCAAACCTCGGGTCATTTCTCCATTTGGGATTGGAATTCCATAACTGATTGCAGATATCACTTAATGTGAGTGACTGATGACAGGAAAGCTCAGCTTCAAAAGTCGCGCTGAATACGAAGTCATTGAGCGCGAAAACATCGGCAAGTCGGCGATAACTTGCATCCGTTATATACCTCAACAAGCGGTGTTGCAGATAGAGGACTTCGGTCCGAATTCCTTCGTTCCGAAGGGATGCCGCCAGCAGTGAAGCTCCCAGCGCTGGTTCTTGAATACTTCCCCATGGCATATTCGCCAGCAGAACCTTAGGCGTCTGTTGTTCATTCAAAGTTTTTTTAGCCCAGAATAGTCAATTATTGGGTCTTCGATTGTCCGATCTTTGTTGCTCAATAGAATAACACCGATTGCAACTGCGATGATCACAGACGCCGTTCCAATGCCTGCGTGGGGATCAAACGGATCTATTGTCGGAATTGGTCCGCCTCCGGGTAGTGGCCGAGGTGTAACTGGCCACGGAATTCCATCATCTGGGCCTAAAGGCGGGTCCTCTGGGACAATAGTAAGGTCGACATCCTCAAAGGCGTCGAAAACTGACTCGTCTATAATATCTTCAAATGGCACATGCTGTAGGAAAGCTTGTGTTTGTGGTGATAGTTCAACCGAAAGCTCCCGGGCAACACCGGTTGGGTTTTTCATAATTGCGGGCAGGCTCTTGGGTCGTTCGAGTGCGGCATTGTAGAATTTCACTAGTTCGCTCATCACGATTGGGTCTGTGGTAGTCGGAGCGACTTCTAGCGCCCTTGAAACCCTCTTTGCAGCATCTTGGGAAATCGAGATACTATTTAGTTGGAGAGCGGTTTTAGCATCTCTTTGTGCTTCGGAAAGAGGAATATCCCGTAGCAGTATCTCACGCATCGTGGCCGCGCTTTCAAAATTGAGACCTTTTTCCATAGATTCCCCCGGTTCATAAGTCTTTGGTCCATAGTTTGATCATCGGGGAATTTCGGTGTTTGGGTCAACACCTTTGGACTTATTTTCTTCTGTTGGCGCGCTACAGGCCCTAAACAGGTGGTTTGTCCCCTTTCAGTAGCAACGGCGGTGGGTATCACTGGGGTAGCTTGGGCGGTGTGCTTGAATGCTTTGGTATGGGACGGACCGAGACGACCTGCCATGCGCAAAGATCAAGGTTTTCAAGCCGCTACGTTACGGGTTGAGCACTCCTGAGACAGTCCGTGTGGACATCAAGGCTAATTGAAAATCCTCGTGTCGGTGGTTCGATTCCGCCCCCGGGCACCACGTTTTCTAAACAAGAACAGTGCGTTGATGCTAGTCGTCGTTCCTAGGCGATGTGTCAATTTTGAGCTGGGTGTCGTATGGATACTATATTGCAAGTTTTGCAAATTTCACCCGTGCTTTCGAGCTTTGCAGAATGAGGTTTGAAGTCAAACTATTGAAAGTATTTAGGTAGTTCAGACTTCAAGCGGTCTAGGTCCCAGAGGGGATCGACATATGGGCACTGATAGTTGGGGCCCAGATTTTCTGCCTCTGCGTCATTGAAGAACGAGCTGGTCGTTTCGTGGGACTCTTCTGGGATAACCAAGAATGCTACATCAGCGGGCTTAAAGTCGATGTTGTTCGCGACACGCCACTCGCGCTCCCAATCAAAGAGGCACTTCGATTTTCCATAAACTCCTGGAGCATCGATAAATGGAGCAAGCTGCCAGAAAGGGTCTGAACAATCAGATTTTGGCTGGTTTCTAAGTTGCAAGACAGCCTTGTGCTGGGGTGAGTCCTTCTAGACATAGAGAATGGGGCCACCTCCCACAGATTGTATGAAACCCTTCGTGAAAACAATTCCATATGGGCTTCCCCTCTCCGCAGACAAGCGACCGATCTGGTGTAAAGGTATTTCACTCAGATAAGCAGAAGGCACACAATGCTCGCTCTTGCGCGCAAAACCATACCTCGTCTTAGCCCCAATCCGTTGCGAAGAAAGGATGGATGCCCATCATCTTGTCGTAAGATGTTTTCTCTCCCTTACCGTCCGTGAAGTGCACTAACCATGGCAACATGTCTTCCCAGCTTTTCTTCAAGTGGCCCATGATACGATCCTTTGGCTTTTGCTCTGATAAGTGATCAACAACTTCGCGTTTCCGCGACGAGCATCTTGCTTTATCGAGACAGTCAGTGGGGAAACATCCGACCTCAGCGACGGGGTAAGCGTGTCGCGGCAGCGAGGCCGCGCGCGCCTGAGCTACGCTGCATATGCATCAGTTTTGCTGCAATTCGCGCGAGATGTAATTCTGACAAATCTCGATTGCCTGTTCGCCGGTGATCACGTCGTCATGGATCGACAGCCCCAACCATAGACCGTCCGACAGCGCGATATAGCCCAGTGCTGCCCGGCGTGGATCGAACTGCACCCCCAGTTCAGCTGCCGCGGCGATGAACATCCGCTCCATCCGGTTGATGTAGTTGCGATAGAGCTGTCTGTTCGCCACGCGGACCTGATCGTTGAATCTGGTCTCATGCCACAGGGCCAGAAACGCGGTTCGGTTCAGTTGTGTGAACACGGGCGCGGTAAACATCACGGATGGGAGTTCGTGCAGTGTTTCCACGGCTGTGCCGTTGAAACGATCCAGTGATTCTCGGACAGTTACCGAAATTTGCCCGAACAGATAGTCCAGCGCAGCGACCATGACTTCGTCCTTGCTGGAGAAATAATGCCCCAGCAATCCGCGCGAACTGCCAGCCGCAGTACAGATTGTCGAGACAGTCGTGCCCGACACGCCGTTTTCAGCAAGCGACCTCAAAGCGCCTTCTATCAATGACTTGCGCCGAAATTCGTTGATCTCTGCATGCGTGCGCGGGCGTTTTTTCGATGGGGTTTTCGGGATGATCACACGGGCGACTCCTGCTGGGTTTCGGCGGCTTATCCTAGCCGAACAAATGGCGGTTGCAAATATTTGTTGTACGTTCAACTTTTTTATGGAACGTTTTTTCACTACCAAAGCATTGCAGGGAGGAAAGCCAGAATGCGACCAGAAGACGTAGTAAATCTTGACGCCTATCCGATTCTGGATCGGTCAGACCCGGCCCGCACCGCGCTGGTCGAACGACTGCGACAGGAGCTGGAGGAAAACCAGTTCGTGTCCTTGCCGGATTTTATCCTGCCTGCCGCGCGCGAACAGGCTGTGGCGGATGCGATGGAGGCGCGCGGGCGTGCCCATCACAACAACTCCAACCGCAATTGTTACCTGCACAGAACGGGTGATCCGTCGCTGCCCGACGACCATCCGCGCAACATCATGCTGAGCGCCAGCACCAAGATGATCGCCTACGACCGGTTCTCGGATCAGTCGCCGGTCAAACTGCTCTACCATTGGGAACCGGTGCGCCAGATGGTCGCCGAAATCGTCGGGGTCGAGAAACTCTACGATAACGAGGATCCCTGCCAGCCGGTCAACCTGCTGTGTTATGAGACAGGTGACCGGTCGGCTTGGCATTTTGACTCGGTGAATGCGTTCACCATGACATTGATGCTTCAGGCGGCAGAAGTGGGCGGCGAGTTTGAAATGGTGCCGAACACACGCACGGACGACGATCAGAACTACGATTATGTCGGCCGGGTCGTGACAGGGCAATGCCCCGAGGACGCGGTGGCGGTCGCCAGAGAGGCCGGTGCGCTCTGCATCTTCCGCGGCTGCAACTCATTGCATAGGGTGTCGCCGGTCGTTGGGGACACCACGCGGGTCATGGGCGTTTTTGTCTATGAAAATGAACCCGGCATCGTCGGTGACCCCGAAGTGAACGCAACCGTCTATGGCGAACGCGAGGCGGTCGCAGGTTAGGGCAGGGGCCACACGCCTCTTCACAAAACATCAGATCGGGGTGCATCGACACCCCGACAATCACCAACAAGGGATGACAGCATGACCAAGTTAATTCGGACGACAAACCATTTCCGCCGCCCCATCGGGGATCTTTCGCGGCGCGCCTTTATCAAACGCGCCATGGCCACCGGGCTGTCGATGTCGGCGGCCTCTGCGCTGGCGGGTCGCGCAATGGCTGCGACTCCGGTCAAGGGCGGGCATATGCGCTTTGGCATCGGCCATGGCAGCACTACGGATGTTCTTGATCCGGGGCAGGTGCTGAACGGGCTGCTGTCTGCCACGCATTATGCCATCACCAACACGCTGACCGAGGTGGATACCGATGGCAGCCTCGTACCCAAACTGGCAACCGAATGGGATGCGTCGCCCGATGCGCGCGTCTGGACGTTCAAACTGCGCTCCGGTGTCGAATTCCACAATGGCAAGTCGCTCACTGCCGAGGATGTTATCGCCTCTATCAACCATCACAGAGGCAAGGATTCCACGTCGTCGGCTGCCAGCATCGTCGCGGCCATCACCGCGATCAAGGCGGATGGACCGGATCGGGTGTCGATAGAGCTATCGGGCGGTGATGCGGATTTCCCGTTCAAACTTAGCAGCTTCAACTTTCCAATTTATGCCGCGCGCGAGGATGGCACCCTCGCCTTTGAAGAGGGCAACGGTGTCGGTGCGTATAAACTGGTCAACTTTGAGCCGGGGGTGCGGACCACGTTCGAGAAGAATCCGAACTACTGGAACGATCAGCGCGGCCATTTCGACAGTGCAGAACTCTTATCGATCAAGGATGTAACCGCCCGCACAAGTGCGCTCAGAACTGGTGCGATCGACGGGATGGATCGCGTCGAGCTAAAGACCGCTGCCTTGCTCAAGAAGGTGGATGGCATCGACGTGCACGAGGTCGAGGGCAAGACGCATTACACATTCCCGATGCACACCAATACCGGGCCTTTCGACAACAATGATGTGCGAATGGCGGTCAAGCTGGGACTGGATCGCGAGGCGATGCTGGAGACGATTCTGTTCGGCCACGGACAAGTCGGGAACGACCAACCGATCAGCTCTGCATACAGCTATTTCAACAGCGATCTGGAACAGCGCAGCTATGACCCGGACAAGGCCCGCTGGCATTTGAAGCAGGCTGGTCTGGACAGCATTGACCTCCAGCTTAGCGCCTCAGATGCGGCCTTTGGCGGGGCGGTGGATGCCGCCGTGCTGTACAAGGAACAGGCGGCCAAGGCCGGGATCAACATCACGGTCAAACGCGAGCCGACAGATGGATACTGGTCCGATGTCTGGATGGCCAAGCCGTGGTGCGCCTGCTACTGGCCGGGATACGCGACCCAGGACAGCATTTTCACCCAAGCCTACTCCAAGGGCGCATCGTGGAACGATACCTACTGGAGCAATGACCGCTTCAACACATTGTTGGTGCAGGCACGTTCCGAGCTCGATCCGGCTGTGCGTGGCGAACTCTACGGCGAAATGCAGGCACTGGTTCGCGATGATGGCGGGACGGTGGTGCCGTTCTTTGCGAATGACGTGTTTGCAACCTCCAGCAAGGTCGGGTTCGAACAGGCCTCGAACAACTACGAGGTCGATGGCAGGCTGTTTCTGGAACGCTGGTGGTTCAAAGAAGGCTGAACCGGGTTGCCCGATCGGCTTTGGAGACGCCTAAATGATGGGTTCCAGAGTCAGAAACACACGGCGCCGCCCGTCAGGGGGGCGCTGACCCACGGCTGGGCGCGGTCTGTCAGCATAAACTGTCGATGATGTTCTGCATCATCCGCTCGCAGGCGGCGATCTGTCCGATCTCTATATACTCGTCAGGCTGGTGCCCTTGGGTCATCGACCCCGGACCGCAGACGACAACCGGTATACCCAGATCATGGAACACCCCGGCCTCGGTGCCAAAGGCGACCTTGGTTGTGTCGGTGCCCACGAGGCGTTGTGCCAATCGGATGATGTCTGCCTCTGCTGGCACGTCCAGACCGGGATAGGCATTGTATCGGTCAATCGTGATCGCCGCTCCGTCCCATTGTGCGCGATACGGTGTCGCGGCCCGTTCGGCGGCCGCATCAATGCGGGCCATCAGCCTATCGGGCGCATCGGCGGCAAGGTGACGATATTCGAACACCATTTCGGCACTCGCTGGCACCATGTTTAACGCTGTGCCGCCCGACAGTTTGCCCACATGGACAGTGCTGTAGGGCACATCATAGGCCGTATCCCGCGCGCCATGCGTCGCCAGCCAATCTTGTACACCGCGCAATTCGCGCATGAAGTCACCTGCCAGATAGAGCGCGTTCACGAATGAGGGCGCCAGTGCCGAATGCCCGTTCTGTCCGTAGCAAATGGCGCGCAAAGCGGCTTTTCCCTTGTGCCCGGTGGCGATCTGCATCGACGTCGGCTCGCCCACGAAACACGCGCGCGGCGCGGCCAGCAGTGGCCCCAGCGCAGGCAGCATCTGCTGTATGCCGACACAGCCGATTTCCTCATCATAAGAGAACACCAGCTTCAGCGGTGCGCGCAGCGGCGCGCGCGCGGCCAGATCGGCGGCGTGCAACATGCAGGCCAGATAGCCTTTCATATCGGTGGTACCGCGTCCGTATAGACGCTCTCCCTCGCGGCTCATCGCAAATGGCGCACGGGTCCAATCCTGCCCCTCAACCGGCACGACATCGGTATGACCCGACAACATGATGCCGCCTTCTGCCTCGGGGCCAATCCGCGCGAACAACCCGCATTTGCCCGCGACGTGGCCAGAGATGCGCGCGGTATGCGCGCCGCGCTCCCCCAAGAACGCCTCGATGAAGTCGATGATGCCTGCGTTGGATCGCGCACTGACCGTGTCGCAGCCGATCAACCGATCCAGCAGTTCCAGCGTAAGGGTCATTGCGTGCCCCCCTGTGCAGGGCCGTCCGAAACCGACACATCTGTGCGCGCGACATTGATACCGGGCAGATGCCCCGCCGCGTACTCTGCCTTGCAATGTGCGATGAAGGTGCGGATAACATTGACGTTCTCAGCATCTGGTGCAGTCAGAAGCCCCAACTGCATTGACCGCACTTCTCCGGCCAGTGGAACGAAATGCAGGCGTTTGCCATCGGGGGATAGATCATCGATCGGGCGGACATTGGCGATGGAATACCCGAACCCGTTGGCCACAAGGCTGCGCATCACGGCCATATCGCGGGTCCGTTCGCCGATATTCGGCTTGGCACCGATAGTGTTAAAGAATGACAGGAAGTAATCCGAACTGAACGGCAGATCGAGCAGCACCATCGGATAGGGCAGCAAATCTTGGATCGTGACAACGGACCGTTCGGCCAGCGGGTGCCCGGTGTTCAGAATCGCATAAGGTGGCAGGGTTGCAATCGTTTGAAAATTCAGATCGGCTGGCAGGTCCAGATCATAGGTCAGCGCCACGTCGATCTCTGCCCGCCTGAGACGGCTATAGATTTCCGCTTGGTTCAGCTCGAACTGGCGAATGCGAACCTCGGGGTATAGCCGTTCGAACCCGGCGCGCAGCGCGGGGACCATGATCTGCGCAAAGGTCAGCAGACACCCGACAGCCAGCGGCCCCCGGACGCTGCCGGAAATGTTCCCTGCCAGATCGACCAGTTGCTCGGCGTCGCGCAGCACCAGCTTTGCCTGAGTCAACATCTGCCTGCCGGCAAGCGTCAATGACAATCCGTGTGCGTGTTGCCGAACAAACAGCG
This sequence comes from Roseovarius pelagicus, assembly GCF_025639885.1. Lineage (NCBI taxonomy): Bacteria > Pseudomonadati > Pseudomonadota > Alphaproteobacteria > Rhodobacterales > Roseobacteraceae > Roseovarius > Roseovarius pelagicus. Next base: position 3,525,318 of record NZ_CP106738.1, read on the forward strand.
GCAGGCCGAATTCACTCTCAAGCTGATTGATCGCCGCCGAAATCGACGGCGACGACACGTTCACCTTCTCTGCGGCAAGCGCAATGCTGCCTGCTTCGCCGACGGCGACAAAGTATTCCAGCTGCCGGAGCGTGAACCTCAGCATTGCAGCGGGCCGGGCTGATCTGTCGGGGCGTGTGGGGTGGGTAGATGTTTCATAGTCTTACAAGTGCTGGATATTTCTGGGGGAAATGCAAGCAAAGATCGCAGCCACAGCCCAATTGTTCGCCTGTCACTGGCCGGGATTACGGGTCATAGGCAGAAGCTAATCAATGCTGAATGATATCATGTTTTTCGTGGCGGGGCCTTGTCGATAGGGTTGTCCGAACGCTCCGCCGCTGGCGGTGATGATAGGACATGGGAAAGGGCGCATGGATGCCGGTTGAAAAAATTAATACACTTGTCGTCGGCGGCGGTCAGGCCGGCGTCGCGATGAGCGAACATCTTGGCAACAATGGTATCCCCCATCTGGTACTGGAGCGCGACCGCATCGCGGAACGCTGGCGCACCGCGCGCTGGGATAGTCTGGTCGCCAACGGACCTGCATGGCATGATCGGTTTCCCGGCATGGAATTCCCTGATTTCGATCCCGATGCCTTTCCGGGCAAAGAGGCCGTCGCGGATTACTTTGTCGAGTATGCCAAGAAGATCGACGCCCCCATCCGCTGCGGTGTCGAGGTCAAGTCCGTGCGCCGCAACGAGGGCCGCGCCGGGTTCACCGCCCTGACGTCACAGGGTGTTATCGAGGCGCAGCACGTGGTTGCGGCCACTGGCCCGTTTCAAAAGCCTGTGTTCCCAGAGATCATTCCGGCCGAAGCCGACCTGATGCAGATCCATTCCAATGCTTACCGCAACCCTGATCAGTTGCCCGCAGGGGCCGTGATGGTTGTGGGGGCAGGGGCGTCGGGCGCGCAAATCGCCGAAGAGCTACAGCAATCCGGGCGGCAGGTTACGCTATCGGTTGGCCCGCACGACCGCCCCCCGCGCAGCTATCGCGGGCGCGACTTCGTCTGGTGGCTGGGCGTTCTGGGCAAATGGGACATGCAGACACCCGGTCCGGGAACCGAGCATGTGACCTTTGCCGTGAGTGGCGCCAATGGTGGCAATACCGTGGACTACCGGCGCTTTGCCGCGATGGGCATGACACTGGTAGGACGCACCGAGAACTATGAGAACGGCACATTGCGCTTTTCCGGCGAATTGCCCAACAGCATCGCGCATGGCGACCGGAACTACCTGTCGGTTCTGGATGAGGCAGACGCCTATGCAGAACGCAATGGCCTCGACATGCCGACAGACCCAGCCGCGCGGCAGATGCTGGAGGACCCCGATTGCATCCGCGACCCGATCCGCGCGTTGGATATTGCCGCGGCGGGGATCACATCGGTAATCTGGGCCACTGGCTATACGCAGGATTATAGCTGGTTGCAGGTGGATGCGTTCAACGACGCTGGCAAGCCCGATCATCGACGTGGTGTATCAACCGAGCCGGGCGTTTACTTTGTCGGATTGCCGTGGCTGTCACGGCGCGGATCGTCGTTTATCTGGGGGGTATGGCATGACGCCAAGTTTGTGGCCGATCACATCGCGACACAGCAGACCTATCTGGAATACACGCCCGCCGCATCGGCACAGACAATCGACGCCTGAGCCACTGCTCTACTCAGCGCGCGCCTGTCGAAACCACGCGATGATGGCGGCGCGGTTCTGGTCGGTCATGGTCCGAATGGCATTAGGCGGCGGCATGGCATGGGTTACACCGGCCTGAAGGTAAATCGCCTGCGCGTGCCGCGCGACATCGCTCTGGGTTTCCAGCACCACGCCCTTGGGCGGCCAGCGAATGCCGTCCCAGACCGGTTCGCGCGCGTGGCACATCGAACAATTGCCCAGCACGATGTCATAGGCTTTGTCGAACCCGTCCGCCGCTGCGAATTGCTGTTCCTGCGACGTCAGCGGGCGTGCCTCGGCATCATCATAGCTATCGAGCAGCGGCGCGGTCGACAGCCACGCAATCACCACCATCAACAGAATCGTTACCGCCCATGTCCAGTGCGGCCCTTTCCCAGTGGCATGCATGGTGTTGAAATAATGCCGGATAGTGACGCCCGTGAGAAAAATCAGGCTGGCGATGATCCAGCTATGTTCTGTCGCAAAGGCCAGCGGGTAATGATTGCTCAGCATCAAAAACACGACCGGCAACGTCAGATAGTTGTTATGGGTCGACCGCAGCTTGGCTATTTTGCCATATTTCGGATCGGGCGTGCGACCTTCTTTCAGGTCTTTCACCACGATACGCTGGTTCGGCATGATGATGAAAAACACATTCGCGGTCATGATCGTCGCAGTGAATGCACCCAGATGCAGCAGGGCGGCACGCCCGGTGAATATCTGGGCATAGCCCCATGACATGACCACGAGGATCACGAACAACAGCAGCATCAGCAGGGTCGGGGTTTCGCCCAGCCGAGATTTGCACATGAAATCATAGGCAATCCAGCCGATGGTCAGCGACCCGCCGGAAATCGCAATACCCTGCCACAGCGCGAGATCGGCCTTGGTCGGGTCCAGCAGATACAGTTCGCCACCAACCCAATAGACGATCATCAGCAGCGCCGCACCAGATAGCCACGTCGTATAGCTCTGCCATTTGTGCCAGATCAGGTGCTCTGGCATGTTTTCCGGCGCGACCATGTATTTCTGGATATGGTAGAAACCGCCACCATGTACCTGCCATTCCTCGCCTGAGGCACCGACAGGCATGTTGGGCGCTTTCTTCAGCCCCAGATCGAGTGCGATAAAGTAGAACGATGCCCCGATCCACGCCATTGCGGTGACCACATGCAGCCATCGCACGGCAAAGCCGACCCAATCCCACATAAGGGCGAGATCATACATGACGTGCCTCCTCAGATTCGCTGCGATCAGACTAGGTGGAAACCAACTTTTCTGGTATTGCCTCTAATATCCTAGCTGTATCAAAAAAAGCAGAACAGTGTCCTATTTTGATAACATTCGTACGTTCGTCCGGGTTTATGAACTGGGCAGCATGTCCGCCGCAGGGCGCGACCTGCGGATATCGCCGGCGGTGACATCTTCGCGCATTTCCCAACTCGAAACTCATCTGGGTGTGCGTCTGTTTCAGCGCACCACCCGCAATCTGACGGCGACAGAACAGGGCAGGGCGTTCTATGGCGGCGCGTGTCAGGTGCTGGAATCTGTCGAAGCCGCCGAGGCGCAAGTGGTGGACATTACCGAACACCCGCGCGGATCGCTCTATGTGGCCGCGCCCTTGGGGGTGGGGCGACGTCTGATCGCGCCACAGGTGCCCGGCTTTCTGGCGGCTTACCCGGATGTAAACGTACGGTTGCGCCTGACAGATCGTAAGGTTGACCTAACCACCGAAGGGCTGGACCTCGCGTTTTTCCTCGGGCAGCCCGAGGATAGCAATCTGCGGATCAAGAAGATCGCCGATGTGACCCGTGTCCTGTGTGCCTCACCGGATTATATCGCGGCGCATGGGCACCCGCGCTCTGGCGATGAGATTGACATGGGACAGCACGAATGTCTCAAGCTGCGCTTTCCCGGCGCGACCGAATTTCAATGGCCGCTGCTGACGCCGGACGGCCCCAAACGGTTCCGCGCGCATGGCCGGTTCGAATGTGATGATGGCGATATACTGGTGGATTGGGCGCTGGCCGGGCACGGAATCACGCTGAAACCCGTCTTTGAGGTGGCCGAGCACCTGAAGTCCGGCGCGCTGGTGGTGGTGGCCGAGGACACGCCGCCCGAACCGATCCAGATGGCGTGCCTGTTCACCCATCGCCGCCATCAGGATCCCAAGACGCGGCTTTTCATGGAGTTCGTGATCGACCGGATCGGCAATGTAGTCCGGGATACCAGGGCAGAGCCTCAGCTACCGCGATAGGTCGAATACCCGAACGGCGACAGCAGCAGCGGTACATGATAATGCACATCTTCGGACATGCCAAAACGCAGCGGGATCACGTCCAGAAAACGCGGGCCTTCCTGTACCACACCCGTCCGGGTCAGGTAATCGCCCGCGTGAAAGAGCAATTCGTATGTTCCGGCCTGAAATTCTGCGGCAGGCAAAATCTGCGCATCGGTCCGCCCGTCATCGTTGGTAACAAGGGTTTTCAGATGATGGCGCTCTGATCCGTCAATACGGTACAGTTCGATCGTCAGCCCGTCGGCGGGGCAGCCACGCGCCGTATCCAATACATGGGTGGTCAGATAGCCGGACATGAGAATCTCCTGTATTTTCCCCACTGTCTCAACTGTGCATGATTGACGCAAACCCTGACAGGCTTAAGGCTGCTTTTCATCTTATTTGAAAAACAAATATATTGTTCTGAAATACAAGCATCCCACACGAGGAGGATGAAACGTGATCAGGTACCCGCGCGACATGACCGGTTATGGCGCAACGCCACCCGCCCCGAACTGGCCGAATGGCGCGAAAATCGCCGTGCAGATCGTGCTGAACTACGAGGAAGGTGGCGAAAACAACATCCTGCACGGCGATGCCGCGTCCGAAGCGTTCCTGTCCGAGATCACCGGCGCGCAGCCATGGGCGGGTCAGCGGCATTGGAACATGGAATCGATCTATGAATATGGCGCGCGCGCCGGGTTCTGGCGCGTACACCGGATGCTGGGTGATCTGCCGGTGACGGTTTACGGTGTCGCCACTGCGCTGGCACGCGCGCCTGAGCCGGTCGCCGCGATGAAGTCATCTGGCTGGGAAATCGCCAGCCATGGACTGAAATGGGTCGAACACAAGGACATGCCAGAGGACGAAGAACGCGCCGCCATCGCGCAGGCCATCGCCCTGCATACAGAGATCGTGGGCGCGGCCCCGCGTGGCTGGTACACCGGGCGCTGTTCCAACAACACCATGCGTCTGGCGGCAGAGACGGGCCAGTTTGCCTATATCGCGGACAGCTATGCCGATGATCTGCCTTATTGGATGCACACAGGGGGGCGCGATCAACTGGTCGTGCCCTACACGATGGATTGCAACGATATGCGCTTTGCCATTCAGGCAGGCTTTACCACCGGCGACCAGTTCGAAAGCTACCTCAAGGACAGCTTTGACTGCCTCTATGCCGAGGGTGTCGCGGGCCAGCCCAAGATGCTGTCCATCGGGTTGCATTGCCGGATTATCGGACGGCCGGGGCGGGCGGCTGCCCTGCGTCGTGCCATCGAATATTTCCAATCGCACGAGGGCGTCTGGTTCGCCACCCGGCTTCAGATCGCCGAACATTGGACCAAGGAACATCCACCAGTGACCCAAAGCCGCCCATCCCAGATGGATCGCGAGACATTCGTCGCTGAATTTGGCGGCATTTTTGAACATAGCCCGTGGATCGCCGAACGGGCTTATGACCTAGAACTCGGTCCGACCCATGACACGGCGGCAGGTGTGCATCAGGCGCTTGCCCGGATATTCCGTAGGGCAGGGGCAGACCAGCGGCTGGCCGTGCTGACTGCCCATCCGGATCTGGCGGGTAAACTGGCCGAGGCTGAACGCCTGACGGCAGACTCCTCAGCCGAACAGGCCTCTGTCGGGCTGAATGCGCTGACAGATGACGAACGCGCAACGTTCACCGCGCTGAACGATGCCTACATGTCGAAATTTGGCTTTCCGTTCATTATCGCTGTGCGCGACAACACCAAGGCGACGATCATGGACGCCTTTCGCAGACGCGTCGAGCATGACCGAGACACGGAATTCGTCGAAGCCTGCCGTCAAGTCGAACGCATCGCAGAACTGCGCCTGCAAGCGAAGTTTTCAACATGAGTACGCGGATCAGAATTGAGCCACTGTCTGTCGAGGCGTTCGCACCCTACGGCGATCTGATGCAGGCATCGGGCCCCCCGGACAAGCTGATCAATCTTGGCAGGTGCGGCCGCTTTCACGACCGTGCGCGACTCGATTTTGCCGATGGTCGCGCCGGGATCAGCATTTTTCAGGCCGAGGTCGAAACGCTACCCTTGGCGCTGCAGTTGGTCGAGCGGCACCCCGAAGGCAGTCAGGCTTTTGTGCCGATGTCGTTTGATCCCTTCCTCGTCGTCGTCGCCACGGACGCGGGCGGCGTGCCGCAAAATCCCCGCGCTTTCATGACCGCGCCGGGGCAGGCGATCAATTTTCATCGTGGCACATGGCACGGCGTGCTGGCCCCGCTCTGTGCGCCGGGACTATTTGCCGTGATCGACCGGATCGGCGATGGTGCGAACCTTGAGGAATATTGGTTCGACACGCCGTATATAATCGAGGAATAACAAGAGGCGATGATGGTTCAGGGCAGCCGCATCAAAACCCGTAAAGCAGTGCCAGCCCCGGTGCCCAGCCCGTCGTGACGCCGATCCACGAGGTCACGATCCCGGCCATGCGCTTGATCGGCCAGCCTGCCACATGCCGCAGGAATGTGAGAAACCACAGCACCGTCCACGCCGCCCATGACAGCGCCAGCCAGACATCCATCGCCACCTGCGCTGTGGCCAGCCCGGTCACGGCCATTGGAATGACGGTGATGGCGACAAACAGGCTGAACCAGCCCAGCCCGCGCTCGTCGCAATCATAAATCTGGTTATACGCGACCCACAGATAGGTGATCGCAAAGAGCAGCGTCATCGCAGCGAGGCGCACACCCTCCAGACTGTCCGCCAGAACGGCGGAATGGAGCGCGACCAGAAACGAGATGCCCGCCACCACCAGATTGATCACGATGATTTCGCGGCTCGCGATCCTGCCGCATTGCCACAGGCCGTTCAGGAACAGAACAGCCCCGACATAGAGCAGCGACAAGCCCACCATCATAATGTACTCCCGTTATTTGCGGTGTAGGTCCTGTCTAGCCTGAAAATCTGTGCTGGCGAGTGCCGTTTTGGACCTGTGCGCCAGTTTTCCGTGTCGCGTGGCATTTGGGATGTCTGCCCGGCCTGCTTGGACGCACGCGTGCGCTAAACGCGGGTCCGAGGGTAGGCAACCTCACAGGAAAACAAGCAGCTGTTTTTCATGCGACCGCATCCGCGGTTCAAGAGCTAATTTAAAGAATTACTTTGATCTTATATCATGCTGAAAATGAATTACAAATTCACTTATATTGCCGCGCCATTTTCTGTCGAATGGCCGTCCACATGCGCAGTCATGGCCAGATATTGTGATCCGAGATTCGTATCATCAAACAGGGTGATTTCATCGTCTGATACCCGCGCTGATGTGTGCCGTCGATGACGGCAACCCGTGTCCCGGTCAAACCGGAACACGGTGGAGTGATGGTTGATATTGCCGCGCGATCCCCCGTCGTTGGACGAAGAGTCCTCGGCCTTCAGCCCTAGCGCTATGCCCGGCGGGTCATCGCCCCGGCATCATGCAGCATACCTCTGGGCCGCGATCCCATTCGCCCGGTAATGCTCCTGCGCGGCGGCAACGCCGGATCCCAGCCTGATATTCAGCCCCAGATCGACCATGCACATCTCGGCGGTGGCCAATCCGCTGAGCATCATCACGTCAGTCAGGCTGCCCAGATGCCCGATGCGGAAAACCTTGCCCGCGACCTCGCCCAGTCCAACGCCAAAGGCAACGCCGTAGGTGTCGGCGGCGTGGGTCACGATATCGGTGGCATTGAACCCATCTGGTGTGCGGATGGCACTGACGGAGTCAGAGTATAGATCCGGGGTGGCGGCGCACAGATCCAACCCCCATGCGTCCACGGCGGCGCGCACGCCCTCTGCGATCCGTGTGTGTCGGGCAAAAACGTTTTCCAGCCCTTCTTCCAGCAGCATTTCCAACGACAGCTTCAGCCCGTTCATCAGGCCCACAGGCGGTGTATAGGGGAACGCGTTCGCATTATATCCGGCTTGCATATCATTGATATCAAAGAAAGTACGCGATAAATTGGCATCCTTTGCCGCCGCGATCGCCTTTTCCGAGAACCCAACGATAGCCAGACCCGCAGGCAGCATGAAACCCTTCTGACTGCCCGTCACGGCAACGTCCACACCCCATTCGTCAAACCGAAAATCCATCGACCCGATAGAACTAACGCCATCCACGAAGAGCAGCGCCGGGTGACCGGCAGCATCCAGCGCACGCCGCACGGCTGCGATGTCGGATTTCACACCAGTGGCCGTCTCGTTGTGCGTGGCCAGAACCACCTTGATCTGATGCGTGGTATCCGCACGCAGAATGTCCTCATATTGGTCAGCCGGAATACCCTGTCCCCACGGTGTCTCGACCACTTGAACCGTCAACCCATGCCGCTGGCACATGTCGATCCAGCGATGGCTGAACATGCCGTTACGTGCCGCCAGAACGGTGTCGCCACGACTCAGCGTATTAGAGAGGGCGGTTTCCCAGCCGCCGGTGCCCGTGGACGGAAAGATGAACATCCTGGCGCTATCCGACTTCAGAACCTGCCGTACGCCCTCCAGACAGGGATGCAGGATTTTGCCAAAAACCGGCGACCGGTGGTCGATGGTCGCCATATCGCAGGCCTTGCGTAGTGCCTCGGGCATATTGGTTGGGCCGGGGATGAATACGGGGTTCTGAAAGCTCATCTTGATCTCCTGTTGTTCTGTGATCCGTGACCGTCGATCCCGTTGTAAATCGCTTGGGCTGATGATGATATTTTTTTGAAATCATTTTTCAAAAACCACAAATCAGATAAAAATGATAATTGTCAGCATGTTATGTTTTTCATATAGTGAAATCAATTTTCACATGCTCGGAGGTGGCGGCGATGACAGCACATGAAAATGCCGATGCGGGGCGCAGACGCGCGCGCGGCCGCCCGCGTGACTGGCATGACAAAACGGCGCAGAATACGAACAAAACGCTAGAGCGCGCCATGCGTGTGCTGGAGTTTCTGAGCGAGGCGCAGGGCAAGACTTTGACGGCGCTGGCCAATGATTTGGACGAAGCCCCCGCCACGGTCTACCGCATTCTCGTCACCTACGAAGGTCTCGGCGTGGTCCAGTGCGACATGTCGGATCAGACTTGGTATATCGGTCCTCGCGCCTTTATCATCGGCTCGCGATATCTGCGTCGTACCAGCCTCGTTGATCGCGCGCGCCCTATCTTGCGCGCTTTGATGGAGCAAACCGGAGAAACCGCCAATCTGGGAATCGAGCAGAACGGTCATGTCCTCTTTGTGAGTCAGGTCGAAACCTACGCCAGCATCCGCGCATTTTTTCCTCCCGGCACGCTGACACCCATGCATGCCTCAGGCATTGGCAAGGCACTGCTGGCGGAGATGGATGATCGCCGCCTCGAGAAATTCCTGAACAATGCCCCGCTGGAACGGTTCACCGATTACACCCTCGCTGACCCGGATGCACTGACCAAAGATCTGAGGGCCATCCGTGCGCGCAATTATGCGGTCGACGATCAGGAACGCAACGTCGGTATGCGGTGTGTGGCAGCACCGGTCTTTGATTTCTATAACGAGGCGATCGCGGGCATTTCGGTCTCTGGTCCGACATCGCGTATCGGGATCGAGCAGGTCACGGCACTGGGTCAGGCGGTCGTCGATGCTGCCGACGATCTGACCGAAGCGATGGGCGGTGGGGACTAGATTGTTCGAGGCGCTGCTCAGCCGATGTGGGGCCGTAGCGGCATGTGCCGGTTCACGTCCTTATAGAGCAGATACCGAAACTTGCCCGGTCCGCCTGCATAACAGGCCTGCGGGCAAAATGCGCGCAACCACATGTAATCGCCTGCTTCTACCTCGACCCAATCCTGATTCAGCCGATAAACCGCCTTGCCCTCCAGCACATACAGCCCGTGTTCCATCACATGCGTTTCCGCAAACGGGATCACGGCGCCGGGCTGGAATGTGACGATGGTCACATGCATGTCGTGACGCAGATCGGCGGGATCGACAAAGCGTGTTGTCGCCCATTTGCCGTCTGTGCCGGGCATCTCTGTGGGGGCAATTTCTGTCTCGTTGGTGATGATCACCTCTGGCAGCGGCAGTCCCTCGACTGCCTCATATGCCTTTCTGATCCAGTGAAAGCGTAGCATTGCATCGCCGTTGTTGCGTAGCGTCCAAACAGCACCGGGCGGCAGATAGGCATAACCGCCCGGCGTCATCTCATGTGTGGCACCGTCCACAGCCAACGTTGCCGTACCTTCGACGATAAACAGAACACCCTCGGCCGCCGGATCGGTTTCGGGGCGATCCGACCCGCCGCCCGGCGCGACGTCCATGATGTATTGCGAAAATGTCTCGGCAAAGCCGCTCAAAGGGCGTGATAACACCCATAATCGCGTTCCCTCCCAGAACGGCAGCGCGCTGGTGGTGATGTCGCGCATAGTCCCTTTCGGGATGACAGCATAGCTTTCGGTGAACATGGCGCGGTCGGTTAACAGCTGTTCCTGTCCGGGATGCCCGCCCGTCGGCGCAAAGTATTTTGGAGCCATTGATCACACTCTTTTGGGGGATATTTGCATCAACTATAGGGTCGGGGACAATCAGTGACCACGGTTTTCGCGCAAGTAGAACTTTCTGTAAAATTTTGAAAACTAAGCTGATATTCATGGGCGACAGAAACGTGTGCCGTACTGGCGTGATCCCGGCAGTGGTCGGCATCGGCTTTGGTCCCTGAGCTGCTGCCATATATACATCTAGTGTATTTAGCATTATGAATAGCGTTAATCCCATAGAGGAGCGCGCAGCAATGAAGTCCACCTACCGGGATGTGAAATCCGACATTCTGTCAAAGATAACCAAGGGCGAATGGAAGCCGGGCAGCCTGATACCGAACGAGGTGGAACTGGCCGAGATCTATGGCTGCGCGCGGGCGACGGTTAATCGTGCCATGCGCGAATTGGCCGATGAAGGTCTTATCGAGCGGCGGCGCAAGGCGGGAACGCGGGTGCGCATGGCACCGATCCGGCAGGCACGTTTCGACATTCCCGTTGTGCGCGGCGAGATCGAGGAGAAAGGCGCAGAATATCGCTATTCTCTGGTCAGTCAGGTGGTTGAGGATGTGCCGGATTGGTTGCGCGCACGACTGAAACTCAGTGCAAAGGGGCAGGCACTACATCTGATCTGCATGCACTACGCCGACGGCGATCCCTATCAGCACGAGGATCGCTGGATCAATCTCGCGGCGTTGCCTCAGGCCGAAACCGCAGATTTCCGCGATACCGGCCCGAACGAGTGGCTGGTGTCCACCATCCCCTTTTCCGATGCCGAAATCAGCTTTTCCGCGGCCCTCGCGGACAAAACCATCGCCGAATACCTTAGCAGCGGTATCGGCGATCCGGTGTTCACTGTAGAGCGGTCAACATGGTGGGAGGGGCAGGCGCTGACCTATGTCCGGCTCACCTATCGACCGGGTCATCGCCTGACGACGCGGTATTAGGCGCGGCACTATATAACCTGTCGGTGTGCCGCCACCCGGATCAGCGGCGGCACAGCCTATTTTACAGTATACCGGGCAGGTTCAGGCCATTTTCACGCGCGCAATCCAATGCGATGTCATAGCCCGCATCGGCGTGACGCATGACGCCGGTAGCCGGATCGTTCCACAGCACCCGCGCGATGCGACGGTCGGCATCCTCGGTTCCGTCACAGCAGATCACCATGCCGGAATGCTGGCTGAACCCCATGCCAACCCCACCGCCGTGGTGCAGCGATACCCATGTTGCCCCTGACGCCGTGTTCAGCAGCGCATTCAGCAACGGCCAATCGGACACGGCGTCGCTGCCGTCCTTCATCGCCTCGGTCTCGCGGTTGGGCGACGCGACCGACCCGCTGTCCAGATGGTCGCGGCCGATGACGATGGGGGCTGACAATTCGCCAGTGCGGACCATTTCGTTAAATGCGAGGCCCAGCTTGTGCCGTACGCCCAGACCGACCCAGCAGATACGCGCGGGAAGGCCCTGAAACGCGATCCGTTCGCGCGCCATATCCAGCCAATTGTGCAGATGGCTGTCTTCGGACAGGATTTCCTTCACCTTCGCGTCTGTTTTATAGATGTCCTCGGGATCGCCGGACAGGGCGGCCCAGCGGAACGGCCCGATTCCCCGGCAGAACAGCGGGCGGATATAGGCAGGCACGAAGCCGGGAAAATCGAATGCGTTCTCCAGCCCCTCTTCCAGCGCCATCTGACGGATATTGTTGCCATAATCCACGGTGGGGATGCCCGCAGCGTGGAAATCTACCATCGCCTTGACCTGCACCATCATGGATGCGCGCGCGGCCTTTTCCACCGCCTTGGGATCGCTTTCGCGTTTCTGGCGCCACTCGCCCATTGTCCAGCCCTGCGGCAGATAGCCATTGACCGGATCATGGGCCGATGTCTGGTCGGTGACGATATCCGGGCGCACGCCGCGCCGGACCAGTTCGGGGTAAATATCTGCCGCGTTACCCAGCAGCGCCACGGATTTCGCCTCGCCCGCCTTGGTCCAGCGGTCGATCATCGCCAGTGCTTCGTCCAGATCGTCAGTCTTTTCGTCGACGTAGCGTGTACGCAGGCGGAAATCGATGCTGTCAGGATTACACTCGACAGCCAGACAGCACGCCCCGGCCATCACAGCGGCCAGCGGCTGCGCGCCGCCCATGCCACCCAAGCCGCCGGTCAGAATCCACTTACCCGTCAGATCACCATCATAATGCTGGCGTCCGGCCTCGACAAAAGTCTCATAAGTTCCCTGCACAATCCCTTGAGAACCAATGTAAATCCACGATCCGGCGGTCATCTGACCGTACATCGCCAGACCTTTCTTGTCCAACTCGTTGAAGTGGTCCCAATTGGCCCAATGCGGCACAAGGTTCGAGTTCGCGATAAGCACGCGCGGCGCGTCCTTGTGGGTCTGGAACACGCCCACAGGCTTGCCCGATTGCACCAGCAATGTCTGATCTTCGTCCAGATCACGCAAGCTGGCGACAATGGTATCAAAGTCAGCCCATGTGCGCGCCGCACGGCCAATACCGCCGTAAACCACCAATTCATGCGGGTTCTCGGCCACGTCCGGGTGCAGGTTGTTCATCAGCATCCGCATCGGCGCTTCGGTCAGCCAGCTTTTCGCGGTGATCTCGGTCCCGGTCGCGGGATAGACGTCGCGGGTGTTCTTGCGGGGGTCGCTCATGTGTTGCCTCCTAGGGTCGGGGCCAGATCGGCCAGAGTTGTCAGTATGTTGGATAGAATTGGCCGTAGCCGCGCCGTTTTGTCCGCGTCATAGGCCCAGGGTGCCGCCTCGTCCGTCAGATAGGTGGATTGCGCCAGTTCCATCTGGATCGCGTGGATGCGAGTGTCGGGCTGTCCATAATGGCGGGTGGTCCAGCCCCCCTTGAACCGTCCGTTGATCACCGACGTATAGCCATCCGCGTCCGCGCAAATCTGCGCAACAGCGGATTCAATGGTCGGATCACATGTCGTTCCCAAATTGGTCCCAATGTTGAAATCTGGCAATTTTCCATCAAATAAATAGGGGATAAGTGACCTAATAGAGTGGCAATCGTACAATATTGCGACGCCATGAATATCGCGAACACGGGCCAGTTCGGCCTCCAGAGCAGCGTGATATGGCGCGTGGAACGTCAGGCGGCGCTGCTCGATTTCGTCATCACTGGGCGGGTTGTCCCAGATATCATTGCCGTCGAAATCTGTCAGCGGCACCAGTCCAGTCGTGTTCTGCCCCGGATAGAGCGACGCGCCGGACGGGTCGCGATTGGCATCGATGACATATCGGTGGAACGTCGCGCGCACGGTCGTCGCGCCCTCCAACAACCCGTCATACAGGTCGTGAATATGCCAGTCGGTATCGTCCATCCCCTTGCCGCGCTGGTTCAGCTTGGCGGCGACGACGTCGGGGATATGTGTACCCGTATGTGGCAGGCCTAGGACGATGGGGCTGTCGCCCTGATGGATTTCTACGGCGTTCATGTTGTGATCTCCGGCATAGGGATGGCGGTGGCGGCGGCAATGTCGCCGTTGGCGATGATGTTGGCTGCGCGTTCGAGATCCGGGGCCAGATAGCGATCCTCGCCCAATGTCGCCACGTCCTCGCGGACGCGCGCGACGACACGCTGCAACGCGGCGCTGGTGCTCAGAGGCGCACGAAACTCGATCCCTTGCGCAGCACAGAGCAGCTCGACCCCCAGAATGCGTTCCAGATTGTCGACCATTTGCCCCAGTCGTCGCGCGCCATGCGCCGCCATGCTGACATGGTCCTCCTGGTTGGCTGAGGTGGGCGTGCTGTCGGTGACGCAAGGGTTGGCCAGATGCTTGTTTTCGCTCATCAATGCGGCGGTTGTGACCTCGGCGATCATATAGCCCGAATTCAGCCCCGGATTGCGCGTCAGGAACGGCGGCAGGTTAAAGCTGAGTACCGGATCGACGATCAATGCCACGCGGCGCTGGGCGATCGCGCCAATCTCGGCAATCGCCAGCGCAATCATGTCAGCGGCAAAGCCCACTGGCTCGGCGTGAAAATTGCCCCCCGAGACGATCAGATCGGCCCCCACCAGAACCAGCGGGTTGTCGGTGGCGGCGTTCGCCTCGACCTCCAGTGTGCGTGCGGCCATGCGCAGAACGTCCATCGCGGCACCTGTCACCTGTGGCTGACACCGGATGCAATAGGGATCCTGCACGCGGGCATCGTCGACGACATGGCTCTCTCGGATTTCCGAACCATCCAGCAGCGCGCGCATGGTGGCACCCGCCTCAATCTGGCCTGCATGACCACGCAGGGCGTGGATTTCAGGCTGCAACGGGGCGGTCGAGCCCATGATCGCGTCCGTGCTCAGCGCCGATGTCACCAGCGCCGAATGCGCCGCCTGCCATGCCCCAAACAACCCCGCCAGCGCGAAAGCAGTGGAAAACTGCGTCCCGTTGATCAATGCTAGCCCCTCTTTGGGGCCCAGTTCCACCGGCGTCAGGCCCGCCGCTGCCAGCGCATCGCCGCCCGGCATCACCTTGCCGCCGAACTCGGCTTGCGCCTCGCCCATCATCACGGCAGCCATATGCGCCAGCGGCGCCAGATCGCCCGACGCGCCGACTGACCCTTGGGCCGGGATCACCGGCGTCACGCCTTGTTCCAGCATACCTTCCAGCAGATGCACCAGTTCCAGCCGTACACCGGATGCGCCGCGCCCAAGGCTGAGCAGTTTCAGTGCCATCAGCAGGCGCGCATGACGGCGCGAAATCGCCGGGCCGACACCGCAGCAATGCGACAGGATCAGATTGCGTTGCAGTGTCGCGGTATCTTCGGCCGCGATCTTGACGCTGGCCAGCTTGCCGAACCCGGTGTTCACACCGTAGACGGCATCGCTGCCTGCGACGGCCTTGGCAATACGGTCATGGGCCAGCTGGATCGCGCCGTGACAGGCCGGATCAAGTCGCACCGACGCCTCTTGCCAGTAGATTTGTGCCAGATCTTTCAGGGTCACGGCACCGGGGGTGAGGGTGAGAGTGGTCACGATTGGCCTCCGAAAATGCGGGAATGCAGGGGGTTAAAGCCGATTCGATACGCCAGTTCGGCAGGGTGGCTGACGTTCCACACGGCCAGATCTGCGCGCAAATCTGTCGCGACCCGCCCACAATCGTCAAGCCGCAGCGCAGCAGCAGCATGACGGGTGACGCCTGCCAGCGCCTCTTCTGGCGTCATGCGGAACAGGGTGCAGGCCATGTTCATCGTTAGCAGCAGTGAGGTCATCGGCGATGATCCGGGGTTGCAATCGGTTGCCAGTGCCATCGGCACGCCGTGTTTGCGCAGCGCGGCTATGGGCGGCATCTGCGTCTCGCGCAGGGTATAGAACGCACCGGGCAGCACGACCGCAACGGTACCAGCCTCGGCCATGGCGGCCACGCCGTCCTCGTCCAGATACTCGATATGATCGGCGGACATCGCGCCATAGCTGGCGGCCAGCTTGGCACCGCCCAGATTACTCAGTTGCTCGGCATGCAGTTTCACCGGCAGGCCCAGCTCGCGCGCCACGTCAAACACGCGGGCGATCTGTTCGGGCTGGAACGCGATGCCCTCGCAGAAGCCGTCGACCGCATCCACCAGCCCTTCGGCATGGGCGGCACGCAGGGCGGGAATGCAGACCGTGTCGATATAGGCATCGGCCCCGCCGGTGAATTCCGCGGGCACCGCATGCGCACCTAAAAAGCTGGTCGTGACCCGGACCGGGCGGGTCTGCGCAATGGCGCGCGCGGCGCGCAGCATGCGCAGCTCGGTGTCCTGATCTAGCCCGTAGCCCGATTTGATCTCCAGCACGCAGGTTCCCTCGGCCAGCATCGCATCGACACGGGGCAGGGCGCTGGCGATCAGCGCCTCCTCTGTTGCGGCACGGGTCGCCGTCACGGTCGACACGATCCCGCCGCCGGCGCGTGCGACTTCTTCGTAGCTGGCACCATTCAGGCGCATCTCGAATTCCACAGCGCGGTCGCCGCCGTGGACGATGTGCGTGTGGCAATCAATCAGCCCCGGCGTCACCAGTCGCCCGCCCAGCGATATCTGCGTCTGTGCGCTATAGTCCTGCGGCAGATCGGCTTTGGGTCCGGTCCATGCAACCTTGCCTTTTGACACCACAATTGCCGCATCTTCGATCAGACCATAGGCTGTGTCCGATACTTCCATCGTTGCCACAGTCAGGTCAGTGTAAACTTGGGTATTGTCGGTCATCGCGAGTCTCCGGGGATGTCGATTTCTCTTTTCTAGTACGAATTAATATGAAATATGTCTATACATAAAAACACGAAGGAACGTCAGATGATCTTTGCAAAGCGCGCATTATTGCCGACAGGATGGACCGACAATGTACGTCTGTCCGCAGCGGGCGGCAAGGTGACTGAAATCGACACAGGTACGACCGCCACGCCGGGCGATGTCACTGTGGATACGCTACTGCCTGCGCTGGCCAACCTGCACAGCCACAGCTTTCAGCGCGCGATGGCCGGCATGACCGAATACCGCATGGCGGGCAAAGACAGCTTCTGGACATGGCGCGACCTGATGTACCGCTTTACCGAGACGCTGACACCTGATCAAATCGAAGCGATCGCTGCACTGGTGTTTCTCGAAATGCAGGAGGCAGGATATGCCAGCGTCGGCGAGTTTCATTACCTGCACCATCAACCCGGCGGCACGCCCTATGATGATCTGGGAGAGTTGTCGGCGCGTATCGCCGCCGCCGCCGCCCGAACCGAGATCGGCCTGACACATCTGCCGGTGCTTTATACCTATGGCGGGGCAGGGCAGGTGGCGCTGCAGTCCGGGCAGGCGCGGTTCGGCAACCCGGTTGACCGTTTTGCCGATCTGGTGGATCGCGCACGCGTCGCCGTGGGTCAGTTGCCGCCCGATTGTACCGTGGGCATCGCGCCGCACTCGCTGCGCGCCACATCGCCAGGTGATTTGCGTGCGGTCTTGGCTGCACATGACGCCGGGCCGATCCACATCCACATCGCGGAACAACCCAAGGAAGTTGAGGATATACAGGCGTGGCTGGGTGCGCGCCCGGTCGAATGGCTGCTCGGCAATGCCCCCGTCGGTGCCGACTGGTGTCTGATTCACGCCACCCACATGACCGACGCCGAAACGCGCGACATGGCGCATTCCGGTGCCGTGGCCGGGCTGTGTCCGATCACCGAGGCCAATCTGGGCGATGGCCCCTTCAACGGCCCCGCCTATCTGGACGCCGGGGGGCAATTCGGGCTGGGATCAGATTCAAACGTGCGGATCTCCCTGACAGAGGAATTGCGCACGCTGGAATATTCCCAACGTCTGCGCGACATCGCCCGCAACGTGATGGTAGTTGGCGAAGGATCGGTTGGCGAAACGCTTTATACCCGCGCCGCACAGGGCGGTGCGCAGGCGCTGGGCCGTGGCACCGGACAGATCGCCGTGGGGCAACTTGCCGATCTGGTGGCAATTGACGGCACCGATCCCGCACTCTGCGCGCTGCGGTCCGATCAGCTGCTCGATGGTCTGTGTTTCGCCGCCAGCGACAACGTCGTGACCGATCTATGGTCGGCGGGACGACACGCTGTTCGCGACGGGCGGCATATTGCGCGTGACCGGATCGTGGCCGATTACCGCGCCGCGATGGCCAGCTTGATGGCAGCGCTCTGATCCAGATAGTGCAGGCGAATTTCCAGCATCGCGTCGCCGGCCTTCAGGGTCGGCGATGCAGCACTATTGCCTGCAAAAATGGTATCACCGGGCGACAGGGATACGCCGTCAATCACCGGCGTCCCGGCCAACCCGTGAAACGCGATCATTCCCGCGCTGGCAGCCGACACCGCAGGCTCACATGGTCCGCGATGCACGATCACCTCGCCATCACAGATTGACGGATCGAACATCAGGTTGAGGTCAGTCAACGGGCCATCGGTGAGACGGGCAAACACCTTCAGCGCACCGTCAAAGCGCACAGGCGACCAAAGCGACGCGTTCAGCACACCAGTCGCGTGCTCCAGATCGACACCGCCGCCCGAGACAACGGTCAGAATCCGCACCACGCCCGAAAAATCCGAAAATGGGCCATCCTGCGCCACATCCGCCCGGCTCAAACGCCATGCGGTTCGTGATCCCAACGTTGCCGTGGCGATCTCTCTGGTGATGCCTCCGCCGTTTTTCCACGGGACGTCGATCAGGTCGGTATGACGTAAGATTTCCATCGGCTCGGCCCTTGTGTTGCACGTCTTCAATGGCGTGATGTGGCCTGCACGTCTAGTCCTGACGCGCGTATTCCGTCAGCACGGCCTCCAGACAGGCGATGGTTTCGGCCATGTAATCATCACAATATCCGGCTTCATTCTCCAGCACACTGAAATAGGCACAGGACAGCCCGGTAACCGTGTCCACCATCAGGAACTGCCCGCCATACCCCGCATGCCCAATCCATCGCCCGTTGGTCATCATCTGGTTGGCATAGCGCACACGGTCGCGCGGCGATGACAGGGTCTTGGCCTCGCGGGTCAGGACCGCTTGGGTGAATGTCTGGTTCCAGCCGGGGCAGGGGGCTGGGCCCGCGATCCGCGCCAATAACAGGCCGAACCGCGCCAAGTCGGTGGCAGTCATACAGCCCCCGCCAGAAAACGCCGGTAACCCATCGGGGCTGAGGCTGATATGCAGCGCGCCTGCAATTCCCGCCGCCTCGGCAATCGCGTCGATTTCGGCCGGCAATCCGCCGGGCCGTAGATGATCGCAGATCAGGGTCAACAGGTCAGTGTTGGCAGAGCAATAGTTGATCGCCGATGCGTGGTTCGTCAGGTCGTCGCCGCCGACGGAGCGCACGAATTCACCCATCCCGGTCTCCGGCGCGCCCTCGGGTGGCAGTCGCCAGCCCAGAGCGATCTCTTCGGTATAGCAACTGGCATGCGGATCGGCGTAATCCTCGGAAAAATCATTGATCAGGTTCATGTCCAGCACGTCCTGAACCCGCGCGCCGCGATAGCCTGTTCCGATGTCTGGGATATAGGCCTCGACCGGCTTGGCCGGATCCAGCAACCCCTCGGCGATCATTCGGCCTGCAATCAGGTGGATCATCAGCTTGCTCACCGACTGCATTGAATGCGGTTGGTCGGGGGCGAAATCTGCCGCGTATCGCGACATGACCACCTTATCGCCTTGGGCACAGACCAATGCCGAAAATTCTGGCCGCGTAGTCAACGTCGCCACTTCGGGCAATGCTGCCAGCGCGCGGCATTCGTCAGGCTTCAGCATCGATTGCGCCCGCGCCCGCACCATGTAGGCGCGACGAAACAGGCGATACACGTTATGGAACCCGTGACGGCGGAACTCTGGCTGGTTCCAGCGTTGTTTGTTGCCCGCACCGACGGCCAGATCGGGATTGGGGATGCGCTGGCCGGTCACGCGGATTCAACCTGCATCAGCACATCCACCGCCACGACGTCACGCTCATACACAAACAGCGGATTGATCTCGATCTCGACAATCTGCGCTTCCTGCGCGATGGCGTATTCCGCCAATTGTGACAGTGCGCCGACCAGTGCCGCGCGATCAGCCGCGGGTTTGCCGCGAAATCCGTTCAGCAATTTTGCGACCCGCAATTGATCCAGTGCCCTGTGAATGTCCGCCGGTTGCGCAGGCAGCAACAATGACACTGTATCGCCGATCAGTTCGACCAGTATGCCGCCGCTGCCCAGTGTCATCGCCAGTCCGAATTGTGGATCGCGACGGATGCCGACCACCAGTTCCGCCAGCGGTGGGGCGGCCATGCGCTCGACCAGATAATCGTCTGTCACCGCTTCTGGCGCATAGCGTGCGACGGCGGCCCGCATTTCCTGTGCTGCCAATGTCAACGCGCTCTCATCTGGAATGCCGACGACGACAGCCCCCGCATCGGACTTATGCGCCAATGCCGGTCCCATCATCTTGAGCACAACCGGATAGCCGGTTTCGGTCGCGGCGCTCAGCAACCCTGCGCTGTTTGTCAGTTGTCCTTTGGGCACGGCGATCCCTGCCGTGGCCAACCGTGCCTTGCCCTCGGCCTCGTTTAGCAGTGTGATCGGTCCGATGGGCCGTCCGGGGACGAGGGGCTTTTGCGCAGCAGACAGTATCTCGTGTTGTCGTCTGCGCCACCATGACGCGCCTCGAATGGCGTTCAGCGTCTCGTGTATCCCCTGCATCGGGGCAACGCCGCGCGCCACGTAGTGATCACGCACCTCTTGGCCGATGTTTTCGGGGATCGTGGCGCAGATCGCGGCAGGCAGACCAGCGCGCCGGGCCGCATCGGCAAAGGCCGCCCCGTCATTGAGGTATAGTTGCTTGGACTCGTCCAGATCGGGGGCCGGATAATCCTGCACCAGCACAGCCGCATGCACCGGAATATGTGCGAAGGCGGCGTCGAACACCGGTCCCGTCTTGTCCTGCTGGCCCCAGATTGGCGTGGTGTAGTCCAACGGGTTCGACACTGTGGCGATAGGCGGAAGCAACGGCACTAGCGCAGCTTTTGCAGCCGCGTCCGGGGTGGGGTAGCGCAGGCCAATTGTCTCGCTGTGATCGGCCAGCATCGTGGCACCGCCGCCCGAACAGGTGAACCCCAGTACATCTGTGCCCTCGGGCGCACCCGCGACACAGAGGTATTTCAGGGTTTCCAGAAATTGCGCGGGATTGGTGACCGGGATCACACCAGTCCGTTCAAACAGGGCCGTGTAATGCGCGTTTGATCCGGCCAATGATCCTGTGTGGCTCAGTGTCAGGCTTTCGCCAATCGCGGAACTGCCGGTTTTCAGCGCCACAATGGGCGTGCCCGCGCGGATCGCCTTGAGCGCGGCGCGCTCAAACGCAGGTACATTGCGCAGCCCCTCGATATGCAGCCCGATGGCGCGCACTTCCTCGCGTTCGCATAACAGGTCGATAAACTCGGCCATGCCCAGATCGGCCTGATTTCCCGCCGATGCCATGTAAGCCACAGGCAGGGATCGTTGGCTCATCGTGATGTCGGATGAAAACATGCCCGATTGCGTGATGATGGCGGCACCGTAGCCGGGGCAGGTGCCACCATGGGCAAAGGGCCAGAGCGCAGATTTGCCGACATAGTTGATCAGCCCGTAACAATTTGGCCCGATCAGCACCATGTCACCCAGCGCGTCTTTCAGCGCCTGCTCCAGCGCGCGACCCTCATCATGCGCTTCTGCGAACCCGGCAGAATAGCACACGATGCCACCCGCCCCCATTGCGGACAGGTCCGCCACTGCTGCGGGCACCAACGCCGCCGGAATGGCCAGAAACACCGCGTCGGGGGGCTCTGGCAGCGCGGCAATGTCTGGCAGACAGGGCAGCCCGGCGATCTGTGTGCGCCGTGGGTTTACCACCCACATCTGCCCCGTATATCCGGCGCGGCGTGCCTCGGTGATGCCTACGGCGGCATCTGCCCCGCCGATAAAGGCAATATGGCGCGGATTAAGAAGCCGCTCGAAATTCTGCCGCTTGGCCGGAGTCATGGACGTGGTCATGGATGGTCAGGCCCCCAGCGGGCGCAGGATCGACCGGGTGATGATGTGGCGCTGGATCTCTGACGTGCCGTCCCAGATGCGTTCCAGCCGACTGTCACGCCACAGACGCTCGATCGGCAGTTCCTCCATCAGGCCCATGCCGCCATAAATCTGCACCGTGTCATCAGCGATCCGGTTCAGCATTTCGGAACAATAAACTTTGACCATGGCCGCATCAGCATCCTCCATCGCGCCACGCTCTGCGCGGGCCACGGCATCGGCCACCAGCAGGTCCGCCGCACGCAGCCCCATCGCGCCATCCGCCAGCCGGAACCCGGTCGCCTGAAACCGCCCGATCGGCTGGCCAAACTGACGACGGCTTGCCGCCCATTCGGTTGCCAGTCCCAGAATGCGCTCTGCCTTGCCACAACAACTTGCACCGACCCAGATGCGTCCCATGCCCAGCCATTGACCGGCCAACTCCAGCCCGCGCCCCTCTTCGCCCAAC
The DNA here is from genome assembly GCF_025639885.1 of Roseovarius pelagicus. NCBI lineage: Bacteria > Pseudomonadati > Pseudomonadota > Alphaproteobacteria > Rhodobacterales > Roseobacteraceae > Roseovarius > Roseovarius pelagicus. The sequence continues at coordinate 3,547,801 of NZ_CP106738.1, forward strand.
ACCTGACCGGGGCCAAGGCGGACATTGTCGAAGGTCAGTTGATAATTGCGGTAACCACGGTAGCTGACACAGCGGTTGCCTTCGCGGCACTCGAACCCCGGCGCGCCGATATCGACCAGAAAGGCGGTGACACGCTTGCGGCTGCCACGCGGGCTTTCATCCACACCCGTGGCGGCAAAGACGATGGCGAAATCCGGCATGCACGGACCAGAGATGAAGTGCTTGGTTCCGTTCAGAATCCAGTCATCGCCGTCGCGCCGGGCGTTGGTCTTCATGCCCATCACGTCCGATCCGGCCTCGGGTTCGGTCAGACCGAAAAGCTCGCGTTTCTCACCGCGCACGGCTGGCAGCAAATATTGTTCGCGCTGATCGCCCTCGCAGGCCAGCAACAGTTCCGTGGGTCGCGCGGCCCAACTGTGCAACGCATGGCTGGTCTTGCCGTATTCGCGCTCGATCAGGTGCATTGCCGACAGGCCCAGACCACCGCCGCCGACGTCCTCAGGCAGGTTGCAGGCATAGAGACCAACCTCCTTGGCACGCGCTTCGATCTGGCGGCCCAGATCCTCGGGCACCTCGCCGGTCTTGTCGACCATCTGCTCGTGCGGAAACATCTCTGCCTCCATGAAGGCGCGGACTGTATTCAGCAGCAGCTCGTTCTCATGGCTGACCATAATATTCATGCGTTAGTCCTCTTTCAGAGCGGTTTGCGCGCGACGGCGCGACACGATGGCCGAGATTGCGAACGCGGCCAATGTTATGGCGATCAGCACCACGGCGGCGGCCGCCACAGTCGGATCGGTGTTTTCGCGGATACCGTTCCACATCCGGCGGGGCAGGGTGTAGACGTTGAACTTCGAGATAAAGAGCGTGACGACGATCTCATCCCAGCTCAGGATGAAAGCAAAGAGAGCGCCAGCAAATACGCCGGGTCGGATCGACGGCAGGATCACGCGCCGCATCGTCATCCATGCGGGCGCCCCCATGTTGCGGCTGGCCTGTTCCAGCTTTGGGTCGAAGTTGGCCAGGCTCGCACTGACCGTGATCAGCACCATTGGCGCTGCCAGAACCGTATGCGCCAGAATGAGGCCCGCATAGCTGTCCAACAGACCCAGCGGGATCAACAGACGGTAGAACGCCATCGCGGAAATGATTTGCGGGATGATCAGCGGCAGCAGCAGAAAGGCGCGCACAATTTCACTGTATTTTGATGTTACGCGCCACAGGCCAATCGCCGCCAGCGTCCCCAGCGCCGTGGCCAGTACTGCCGTGCTGATGGCGATGATTCCGCTCTGGGCAAAACTTGACAGCCATTCGGGGCTGGAAAACAGGAATTCGAAATGCCGCAGCGAATAGTCGCCCTTGGGCATCGACAAGAACCGCTTTGGAGTCAGCGATACCGGGATCGCGATCAGGGCAGGCAGCACCAGAAACAGCAGTGCCATCCATGCGCCGACACGGTTCAGACGTGCAAATAATCCGGGTTTCATCGTGCCGCTCCGCCACCAAAGACCGCGCTGAGCTGCATGAACCGTGACATGATCCAGAGCAACGCCAGCACAGAGAACAACATCAACGTGCCCAGCATCGCAGCCGTGCCCCAATTGAGTGTGACCAACAGCTGAACAGAGATATATTCAGCCACCATCAGAACCTTGCCGCCGCCTAGGATCGCGGGCGTCACGTAGAACCCAAGGCTGAGGATGAAGACCAGCAGCGACGACGCGATCAATCCCGGCATCGTCAGTGGCAGATAAATGCGCCAGAAGGTCTGTGTGCCCGTCGCCCCCAGATTGCGCGAGGCCGACATCACGCGGGTGTCCAATGTCTGCATGTTCGCCAGCAGCGGCAGCACGGCATAGGGCACCATGTAATGCACCATCCCGATCAACACTCCCAATTCGTTGCGCATGAACCGGATCGGGTCGGAAATCAGGCCAATCGCCTCCATCGACTCGTTCACCAGCCCGTTGCGCCCTAGCAGCATCAGCCACGCAAAAGTGCGTACCAGAACCGATATCCAGAAGCTGACCAGCAGGAATGTCAGCATGATATGCTGGTTCTTGCGGTGGGCATGCACCATCGCGTAGGCGACGCTATAGCCCAATGCGACGCTGAAAAACGTGGTGATCAGGCAGATGCGGAATGTCGTCCACAGAATGCGCCCCAACGCGTCGGTTTCGTACAGTTTTTGATAGTTGCCAATCCCCGGCTCTGGATCGGTCACGCTCAGCCACAGGATATTGATCAGCGGGCCAGCATAGAACGCCAGCACGACGATGACGAACGGCGCCACCAAGAGCCATCCGGGGCTGATATATCTCTGGAATAACTGCATGTTTTAACCGATGTGCTAGGAAAATGCCGAAGGCCCGCGTGGCCTCCGGCCAGTATGCGGGCAACTCAGAAAGAGAGGCCGCCCGCATGGGAGAGGTTCGTTAACTGATGGCGTCAAGGAAGGCGTTGACCGCCTCGCTGCCATTCTCGCCCCACCAGACCGGATCGTTATAGACGATCTTGTCGATATTCATGGCCGAGGTGATGGCATAAGGTTGTTGATCTTCGGGGATTTCGCCAAAGGCCGCAGGGTTCGACGGGGTCATGCCCAGACAGTTCAGAATCTCCAACTGCGCCGGGACTTCCTGCGCGGTGGCGATGTATCTCATCACCGCATCGCGGCCCGCCGGGTTGCCCTTGGGAACGATATAGGCGCCGGGCATGGCCATCGCCTGATTGTTCACCAGCTTGTAGCGCCCTTCGGTGTCGGTCTCGATATTGCGGCCACGGTTCTGCCAGATGATCGCCATTGAGGCTTCGCCATTGACGCACATCGAATGCACCTCGGATCCGGAACCCCAGTAGATGCTGTCATCCTTGATGGATTTGACCTTGTTCAGCGCCCGTTCCATGTCCAGCGGATAAAGGTCGTCACCGGCCACACCATCGGCCATCAGTGCCCCTTCAAGCGATCCGTTCGCCCATTTGTAGAGTGCGCGGGTGCCGGGGAAATTGGCCGTGTCAAAGAAATCCTTCCAATCCTTGGGCGGATTGTCTCCGTACACTTCGGTGTCATAGACGAAGGCATAGCCGTAGAGGATGATCGAAACGCCGTATTCCAGCGCATATTGCGGCAGGGTCTTTTCCTTGCTGACGATGCTGTAATCAATCGGCTCCAGATGTCCCGTGGGGCCAAGCGAAACCGCGTTGAACAGGTCCGCGTCGGCTACGTCTGCCGTCACGTTGCCGCTGTCCACCATCTCGCGGATCTTGCCTTCTAGCGGGCCGGAGGTGTCGTATTTCACGCCCAGACCGGTCTCTGCTGTGAACGCATCCCCGATGGCTGATCCGTGGCACTCCACCGATTGCCCGCCCCAGTTCCACATCACCACATGATCGGCAGCGGCCTTGGCGTCGCCCGCGATCACGGACGAGGTGGCAACACCCGCCATGCCGCAGAGCGCCAGAAACGTGCGGCGGTCCATCCGGCCTGCCTTGTAGGCGTGGGCGCTCTCTACCAGCGTCTCTTTCATGAATTGCTTGTCTTGCATATTGGTCTCTCCTTATTGGTTATGGGCAGTTTTAGCCCTTCTTTCGTGGGGCGCGCGCAGGGCGCATGCCCGGGGTCTTTCTTCAGGTATCTTCTAGTTTCACCGCAGCAGTATCGACCCAGCCCAGATCGACGGACTGTCCCACGCTGAGCGCGTGCCTGTTGCGCCAGCTGTCCACGTCCACCTCGATGTCATCGCGGTTTTCGACGGTGACCATGAACTTCTGCATCGCCCCGAAGTAGGTGATGCTCCGGATGGTTCCCGACAACTGCTTGTGGCTGTCCAGTTGCCCGGTCGGCGCGATGTCGATCTTCTCGGGGCGCAAGGCATAGGCGCCGTCACCCATCGACAGAAAATTGCTCTTGCCCAGAAATCCGGCGGCAAACCGCGTGCGCGGGTGTTCGTACAACTCGTTCGGCGTGCCCACCTGCTCGATCCGGCCCTGCTGCATGATCACGATGCGGTCGGACATGGATAGCGCCTCTTCCTGGTCATGTGTGACATAGACAAAGGTGGTGCCGACGCGGCGGTGAATATCCTTGAGCTGATCCTGCACTTCGACGCGCAGTTTCTTGTCCAGCGCGCCCAACGGCTCGTCCAGCAACAACACCGGCGGGGCAAAGGCCAGCGCCCGTGCCAGCGCCACCCGCTGTTGTTGTCCGCCCGACAGCTGGCCGGGCTTGCGGTGGCCAAACTCGGTCAACTGCACCAGATCCAGCATTTCATCGACCCGCGCCTCAATCTCGGCGCGGGGCCGTTTACGCACGTCCAGCGCGTAGCCGATATTCTGCCGCACAGTCATATGCGGGAACAGCGCATAGCCCTGAAACACCATGCCAAAATTACGCTTCTCAGCAGGCAGGGTGCGGATCGACCCGCCATCCAGTAGGATATCGCCCTCGGTGATGTCCAGAAATCCGGCGATCATCATCAGCAGGGTCGTCTTGCCCGATCCCGACGGACCAAGCAGGGTCAGGAATTCGCCCCGCTGGATGTCCAGATCGACATTCTCCACGGCGGTAAAAGATCCGAACCGCTTGGTCAGCCCTTGCAGGGTCAAGCCTCCCGATGCGGCCTGAGTCATGTGTCTGCTCCGCGCAGATTCAGCCGGTTACGGGCCTCTTGCGGGCTCAAGGCGCGGCCGCCCATACGTTCGATGATCTCGACCGCGCGCGTGACCAACTGCCCGTTCGTGGCCAGCACGCCGCGATCCAGATAGATGTTGTCCTCCAGCCCGACCCTGACATTGCCCCCCAGCGCCACGGCTGCGGCAGCCATCGGCATCTGCATCCGGCTCACACCGAAACTGGCCCAGCTTGCACCGTCGGGTAGTTGCGCTTTCATGGCGGCCATTGTCTCGACTGTTTGATCGGCCCCCCACGGGATACCCAGACACAGCTGGAACATTGGCGGCGCGTCGATCAGACCCTCTTCCACCATCGCCTTGGCAAAGCGGATATGACCCAGCTCAAACACTTCCAGTTCGGGCTTCACCCCCCATTCCTGCACTAGTTTTGCCATCCGGCGCAGTGTCGGAGGTGTCGAAATATAGATACTGTCCGTGTCCGAGAAATTCAGCGTTCCACAATCCAGCGAGCAAATCTCGGGCATGCATTCACGCACATGCGCCAGCCGCGCGTCTGGACCGATCATATCGGTGCCGGGGCCGGGCATCGCAGGATCGTCTGCTGACGGTGCCCAATCGCCGCCCATCCCCGCGGTGAGGTTGATCACCACATCGGTGTCACTGGCGCGAACCAGATCGACGGCCTCTTTAAATAATGCCACATCGCGTGATCCCTGACCGGTCTCGGGGTCACGGACATGCAGGTGTGCAATGGCTGCACCGGCCTTTGCCGCCTCTATTGCTGCATCAGCGATCTGTCGCGGTGTGACCGGGACATGCGGGCTTTTTCCGGTGGTATCTCCGGCGCCTGTTACGGCACAGGTAACGATGGTTTCGAACTTCATGCGCGCTTCCTCTTCCCGCTCAGTGTGCGACTGTGCGTCGCAGAAAATGTCGAATATTCGACGAATTTTGATGTATGATGGCGAATATTCGCACTAACTGCGCCGCAGTTAATCCCAGAGTGAGCCATGGCATCCCAGATCAATCAGACAAATCAAACCGGACGAATCGTCTGTGTTTTGGTGCCCCGCTTCAACATGATGAGTCTCATCAGTTTGCTGGAGCCGGCGCGCATCGCAAACTACCTGTCGCGCCATCCGCTTTACGCGATCGAGTATTGTTCGGTGGGGGCGGCGACCACCACGGCCAGCAACGGTATGCCCGTCGCATGCGCGGAATTGCCCGATAAACTGGCGCGCGAGGATCTGGTGATCGTGGTCGGCAGCTGGGGGGCAGAACACTACGATAATCCCCGGCTCATGTCGTGGTTGCGCCGACAAGAACGTGCTGGTGCGCGGCTCTGCGCGGTCGAACTGGGCCCCTATATCTTTGCGCGTGCGGGGCTGCTTACGCATCGGCGGGCCACAGTACACTGGTCCTATCTGGCCGGGTTTCAAGAGCTTTATCCGGACGTGCAGGGGGCAGAGCAGCTGTTTACCATCGACGGTCGCATTATGACCTGCGCCGGATCAACCGGCGGGCTTGATCTGATGCTGGATCTGATCCGCAGCGATCATGGCAATGCCCTGATATCCGAAATTTCGGACAACATCATGCACCACCCTGTGCGCGAGGATACGGACCCGCAGCGCCGCCCACTGGGCCGCGGACTGGAAGGGGTGTCGCCGCCGGTTCGGGCGGCGATCAAACTGATGGAGGCGCATATCGACGAGCCGCTCAGCATACCAGCGATTGCCAAGAGTGTGGGTCTGTCTCAACGTCAGCTGGAACGTCAGTTCAACCATGCGATGGGGTGCAGCGCGGTGCAGTTCAGCCGACTGATGCGGCTACAGCACGCGCGCGTGTTGTTGATTTCGACCGATCTGGGCATACGCGAAGTCGCGGCTGCCTCAGGGTTCAATTCACTGTCACATTTCGCCTTTGCGTTTCGCAATTGTTTTGGCAAACGGCCCAGTGATTATCGGCAAGCATGGCCCGAACAAAGCGAGGGACCCGTCTGGCCCGGCACACTGGCGCGCTACCTTGAAACGTTGCGCCCGCGCCGGTGAGGTTGCACAGCTATCGCGGGACTGACTGCACATCTCGCGGCGCACGCTGCGTTAACCGGATTATTCTATACATCGATACCGACGCGATACCGACGTATTACCGACGCAATGCCGAACCGGGTTTTTGACGGTTAATCAATATCTTGAACCTGATTCGCGCCTCAATCCCGCAGTGCTTTCAACACGGCCACGATTTTGCGATCCCGTTCTGCCGCCATCTCGGTGAAATGTCGATCCCCCGCAATGGCGTTGCATCCGTCTACCATCCGGTCACGCAACTCCTTGGTCAGTTCCGGGGCCTCCAGCCGGGTCCATGGCCATTTCAACGCCGGGCCGAACTGGTCAAGGTTCGTCGCCATGCCGCCCGCGCCGCAGGCAACGTGAAACGCCATGCACTGTCCTTGAACTGCCATGCGGGGGGCCGGGCCGTTTATCAACGCGGTATCAATGTCTTCGGGGGTTGCCTCGCCATTTGCCACCATGTGCAGCGCCTCGCGCCACAGTGCCTCTTGTAGCCGGGTGGCGACGAATCCGGGGATTTCTTTTTTCATCACCAGCGGTGCTTTGCCCGCGACCTCATAGAACGCCGCAGCCCATGCCACGGCATCCGGATCCGTTTGCTTGCCCCCGATGATCTCGACCAGCGGTAGCAGGTAGGGCGGATTGAACGGATGCCCGATCACGGTGCGCTCTGGCGTCGCGCAGGTGGCCTGAATATCGGTCATGGTCATGCCGGATGTGGACGAGCCGATGACCACATCAGTCGGCAGAATGCGACCTAGCTCGGCATATAATGCCTGTTTGATGTCCAGTCGTTCTGGCGCACTTTCCTGAATGAATTCCGCACCTTGAACCGCCTCTTTCAGATCGGTTGTTACTGTCAGCCGATCCAGCGATGCACCCTCTGCCAATCCCAATGCCGTCAGGCTGGCCCATGCGGTTTCAATCACCGACATCAGTGCGGGACGTTCAGCATCGTCGTGAATATAGGCCGTTACATCGTAGCCCCGTGCGAGGAAATGCGCGGCCCACCCGCCGCCGATCGGGCCTGCGCCAATGCTGGTGATGCGGCGTACGGTCCGTGGATCTGGATAGCCCATCATTCGCCCCTGAACTTTGGTTCGCGTTTCTCGACAAAGGCGGCGACACCTTCGGCGGCATCGTCGGACTTCAGCATCTTGCGGTAGGTCGGCAACCCATCCCCGCGCATGTTGGCAAAGGCATCTTCCAGCGGCACGCATTCAATCGCGCGCTGCACTTCCTTGACACTCTGCATCGCCAGCGGCGCAGACCATGCGATACTGGCTGCCCATTCGCGGGCGGCATCCATCAGCTGATCTTTCGGGACAACCTTGTTTACCAGTCCGTAATGCGCCGCTTCCTCAGCGCTCATGCGGCGGCCCAGCAGGAACATCTCCATTGCGATGTTATGGGGGATACGACGCGGCAGACGCTGCAATGCGCCTGCGTCTGGCACGATCCCCAACGGCATTTCCGGCAGGCCGAACTCGACGTGATCGGCCGCAATCAGCAGGTCACATCCCAGCGCCATTTCGAACCCGCCACCGATGGCCAGCCCGTTGATCGCGGCGATCACCGGCTTGTTCAATGCCCAGTTCTCGGTCAGGCCAGTGAACCCGCCAAATCCGTATTCGTCAGCTTCCCACCAGTTATCGAGGCTCATTTCACCCGCGTTCAACGCCTTTAGGTCCCAACCGGCCGAGAAAATCTTGTCTCCGCCGCCGGTCAGGATCGCACAACGCAAATCCTTATCCTCGTGCAGTTCCTGAAAGGCGGCAGCCAGCGCCTGACTGGTGGCGACGTCAATCGCGTTCACCTTGGGGCGATCCAACGTGACCTCAAGTACATGGCCATCGCGAACGACCTTCACTCCGTCTGACATGCGTATTCTCCTTGTTTGCTTTGCCCGCCGGGTCGGGTTTTCTTGGGTATCTTCGTATGAAAGGGTCGCAAAGAATGCGATTTTTCGTCACCATTTGGCGAAAATTGCGCCAGTTTGCTGCAATTCGACCGGACTTGTTACGCGAAAGGGTTTCCGGGGGCCGGTTTGCCGATCGGCCTTGAGTGCGGCGATTCGACGGTCAAAGTCTGGCAACTGATGCTTTGGCGAACACCGGCGCATCCTTCAGAGCATTTGCCTCATCAGGCGCTTTGCCATCTCTGGTCCTTCGGCAGCGAGCGCCTCAATGCGCAGCACATCAAAACACTTACTCGGAGGATAAGCGCCGGAAACGGTTCAAAACTATTGCCTTAACGTCTGGCCCGCCTATGATCCGAATGCGTAAGACATGGGGGAGGACAGTCGTATGGACATGACGGGCGAACACCGCATTGCGGCACCGCGGGACGAAGTCTGGGCGGCGTTAAACGACCCGGAAGTGCTAAAAGCCTGTATTCCCGGTTGTCAGGAATTGGAAAAAACCAGCGAAACCACGATGGAGGCCAAGGTCGTTCAGAAGATCGGCCCGGTAAAGGCCAGCTTTACGGGCGCGGTCGAGCTGGTCAACATCAACGCACCTGAAAGCTATACTATTCAGGGCGAGGGCAAGGGCGGTGTCGCGGGCTTTGCCAAGGGGGCGGCAGATGTGCATCTGGCCGAAGATGGCGACGAGACAATCCTGACATACAACGTGCAGGCTACCGTCGGCGGCAAGCTGGCGCAGCTCGGCAGCCGTCTGGTCAGTTCGACCGCCAAGAAACTGGCGGCAAAGTTCTTTGACAATTTCCACGATCACTTGACCCAAACAGGCGCGCCAGAAGCATAATCTGTGCGGCCCATTGAAAATGCGTGCGGGGGCACCCGCCAATCCAGGGAGGACCCAGATGACAAACGTAAAGATGAAGGTGAACGGCAAGGAGGTCAGCAGGGAGGTTCCAGATGAAACCCTGCTTTCGGAATTCCTGCGCGAGCAGTTGCGCCTGACCGGCACCCATATCGGATGCGATACCAGCCAATGCGGCGCCTGCGCGGTGCACGTGAACGGCAAGGTGGTCAAAGCCTGCACAGCATTGGCCGTGTCACTGGACGGCGCCGACGTTACCACCATCGAGGGGCTGGCCAATGGCGAATTGCATCCGATGCAAGTGGCCTTCAACGACAATCACGGCCTGCAATGCGGGTTCTGCACGCCGGGTATGATCATGGCCGGTGTCGACATGGTGAACCGTTACAAGGCCGAGGGTCGAGATCTGACATCCGACGCGATCCGCCACGAGCTGGAAGGCAATATCTGTCGCTGCACGGGCTACCACAACATCGTGAAGTCCATCGAAGACGCAGCGGCGAAGATGTGATTGACGCAAGGGAGGACATAACATGAGTTCAGGCATTGGCAAAAGCGTCAAGCGCAAGGAAGACAAACGGTTCACCACTGGCAAGGGCCGCTATACCGACGATCACAGAATGGACAATCAGGCCTATGCGGCCTTTGTGCGCAGCTCACACGCGCATGCAACGGTCAAGGGCATTGATGCCACTGCTGCCAAGGGCATGCCGGGTGTGATCGACGTGCTGGACGGGCATCAGCTGACCGGCGACGGCATCGGCAATATCATCTGCGGCTGGGCCATTACGTCCAAGGATGGCAGTCCGATGAACATGGGCGCATGGTCGGCACTGGCCACCGAGAAGGTCCGATATGTGGGTGACGCAGTGGCCGTGGTCATTGCCGAAACACAGGCGCAGGCACGCATCGCCGCCGAGGCTGTCGAAGTGGATTACGAGGAGCTGCCGGTCGTGGCGCATGTGCTGGACGCGATGAAGGATGGCGCGCCGCAAATTCACGATAACGCGCCGGGCAATCAGATTTACGACTGGGAACTGGGCGACGAGGCGGCCACTGATGCAGGGCTCGCGGACGCGGCGCATGTCACGACACTGGATATCACCAACAACCGGTTGTCGCCCAACCCGATGGAGCCCCGCAGCGCCATCGCCACTTATGACGACGCCGAGGAACACTATACGCTCTACACCACGTCGCAGAACCCGCATGTCGCACGTCTGGTGTTGTCGGCCTTCTACAACGTTGCACCCGAACATAAACTGCGGGTAATCGCGCCCGACGTGGGCGGCGGTTTCGGGGCCAAGATCTATATCTACCCCGAGGAAATCACCTGCCTCTGGGCGTCGATGAAAACCAATCGATCGGTCAAGTGGACATCAGACCGGTCAGAGGCGTTTCTGACGGACGCGCATGGCCGCGATCATGTGACACACGCGAAGATGGGTTTTGACGCGGATGGAAAGATCACGGGCTTCAAGATCGACACGATCGCCAATCTGGGCGCGTATATGTCGCTCTTCTCCAGTTCGGTGCCTACCTACCTTTATGCGCCGTTGATGTCCGGGCAGTATGACATCCAGAACATCCATTGTAACGTACGTACCTATTACACCAACACCGTCCCGGTGGATGCCTATCGTGGGGCCGGTCGCCCCGAGGCAACATACCTCGTGGAACGGATGATCGAGACTGCTGCCCGCGAAATGGGGATGGACCCGGCAGAGCTGCGGCGACGCAACTTTGTTCAATCCTTCCCGCACCAGACACCGGTATTGATGCAATATGATGCGGGTGATTTCCCCAAGATACTGGAAATGGCGCAAGAGGCGGCCGATGTGGCGGGCTTCGAGGCGCGCCGCAAAGAGGCCGCATCGCGGGGCAAGCTGCGCGGTCTGGGCTACTCAACCTTTATCGAGGCTTGCGGGTTGGCTCCGTCCAAGGCGGCAGGATCGCTGGGCGCGGGCGTCGGCCTATGGGAATCTGCCGAAGTGCGGGTAAATCCGGTCGGATCTATTGAAATCCTGACCGGTAGCCACAGCCACGGGCAGGGGCACGAGACGACTTTTGCGCAGATCGTCGCAGAACGTTTCGATATTCCCGTCGAAAATGTGCAGATCGTGCATGGCGACACGGACAAGGTACAGTTCGGCATGGGCACCTATGGATCACGCTCTGGTCCGGTTGGTATGTCCGCAGTGGTTAAGGCGATGGACAAGGTCGAGGCGAAGGTTCGCAAGATCGCGGCGCATACGCTGGAGGCCAGCGAGGACGACATCGAGATCAAGGGCGGCAACGTTAGCGTCAAGGGCACCGACAAGTCGATGGCCTGGCACGAAGTCGGGCTGGCGGCCTATGTGGCCCACAACCTGCCCGACGGGATGGAGCCGGGGCTGAAAGAGACCGCGTTCTTCGATCCGGTCAACTTCTCGTTCCCGTCAGGTGCCTTTATCTGCGAGGTCGAGGTCGATCCCGATACCGGAGAGACAAAAATCATCAAGTTCACCTCTGCCGACGATTTCGGCACGATCATCAACCCGATGATCGTCGAGGGGCAGGTGCATGGCGGTGTCGCGCAAGGCATCGGTCAGGCCATGCTGGAACAGGTGGTCTATGACGACGACGGACAGCTGCTGACGGGATCGTACATGGATTACACCATGCCACGCGCTGCTGACATGCCGTTCTTTGATGTACAGCACCACGAAACCCCCAGTCCGAACAATCCGTTAGGTGTCAAAGGATGTGGCGAGGCGGGGGCCATCGGCGCACCGCCTGCGGTGATCAATGCGATCACAGACGCGATCGGCACCAATGATCTGGCGATGCCGGCCACGCCCCAAGCCGTCTGGCGCGCATTGCGCTCGGCGTCCAAACCCATCGCGGCAGAGTAAGGAGGAGACAACAGATGTATCCGTTAAAATATCACAAACCAAACTCCATCGACGATGCGGTTGCTGCTCTTTCCTCGGGCGAAGAGGCGATGGTTCTGGCCGGAGGGCAGACCCTGCTCGCCACGATGAAACAGCATCTGGCCGCGCCCAGCGATCTGGTGGATATCCGCGGCATTGACGGTATGGTGGGTGTGCGTACCGACGGCGGCACGCTGATCATCGGCGCGGCCACAACCCACGCCGAAGTGGCTGCGAGCGAAGCGGTGCGAAAGCATTGCCCGGCGCTGGCCGATCTGGCGGGCGGAATCGGTGATCCGGCAGTGCGCCATATGGGCACCATCGGCGGCAGCCTTGCCAACAACGATCCGTCTGCTTGCTATCCGGCGGGTCTGTTGGGGTTGGGAGGTACAATCGTGACCAACCAGCGCGAGATCGCGGCGGATGACTTCTTCGAGGGTCTGTTTACCACCGCGTTGGACGAGGGCGAAATCATCACCTCAGTGAGGATTGATGCGCCCAAACGCGCGCATTACGCGAAATTCGCGCAGGCCGCCTCGCGCTTTCCGTTGGTGGCTGTGTTTGTCTCGGATGGCCCGCACGGGGTACGCGTGGCGGTGACCGGAGCAGGGGATGACGGCGTTTTTCGCCACGCGGGTATGGAGGCGGCGCTGTCTTCCGATTGGTCGGCGGAGGCGCTTGATGCTGTCGAGATCGATGATGACGGGCTGATTTCGGATATGCACGGCTCGGGCGACTATCGCGCACATTTGATCAAGGTGATGGCCAAACGCGCAGTGGCCGCAGCCTGAACAGTGGCTGGCCAACCTAGGCAAAGCGTCCGGTTGGCCAGCCATCATATCAACAACTGGCTGCGCGTTTCACGGTGTCTTGAGGACTTTCAACAGCGCAGCTATCGCTGGTGGCGGAATTACATGCTAGGTTAAGCTCGTCGAAACTTGCTGCCGGAACCCGCTACATGAACCGAACCGCTTTCTGGAAACAGGCTGCATTATCCGTGATGCTACTGATCGCGGCGGCTCTGGCTTGGGAAAATCGCACCGAACTTGGTGCGATTTGGGCCTCGATCGGTTCTGAGCAAAGTCAAAGCGCGGCCGTCGTCAGCCCAACGGACAGCGGCGCGCCAGTGATCACCGGGCATGTGCGCGAAATGCAGGATAATCTGACATTTTCGGCAATCGGTACTGGTTTCGCGCTAAAATCGGTCACGCTACGGGCACCCTCTACTGGTGAAATCGTTGAATTCAATATCTCGCCCGAGCGCAAGTTCCGCGCCGGCGATGTTCTGCTGCGCCTCAAGGATACCGACCAACGGCTGGCCGTAGCTTTGGCCGACGCGCGATTGAACCAAGCGACTTTGGAACAAGACAGATACAGCCGTCTTCAGGATAGCGGCATTGCGGCAGCGGCACGGTTGGAAGAGGTGCAAACCGCATTCAAGGTCGCCAGTATTGAGCTGGAGAAAGCGACAGCCGATCTGAATGATCGGACGCTGCGCGCACCCTTCGACGGTGTGGCGGGCCTTGCCTCTTTCGAGCAGGGTGAGCGGATTACCGAGGCGACACCGGTCGCAAGCTATGACGATCGCAGCCAGATTTTGGTGGAGTTCGATTTGCCCGAGGCGCTGCTGTCGCGTGTTTCGCCGGGACAGGCCGTTTCGGCGAGTACGCCTTCGATGGACCGCCAGCAATTCGCCGGTGCGATCACCGCAATCGACAGCCGCGTGGATGCAACGACCCGCACGGCGCGTGTGCGCGCCGCCATAGACAACAGCGCCGACCGTTTCCGCCCCGGTGCGTCCTTTGCCCTGACACTCGATTTGCCGGGAGAAACCTATCCCACGGTCCCGGAACTCGCGCTGCAATTTTCACGCGGTGCGTTGCATGTCTGGCGGGTGAAGGCTGGCGCTGCTGAGCAGGTTGAGGTGCGCATGGTCCGTCGCCGCGCCGGTCACGTGATTGTCGAGGGGCCATTGGCGCCGGGTGATGTGGTGGTTGTCGAAGGCACCCAACGATTGCGACCCGGTATTGCGGTGAATGTCCTGAACGCGAACGAGGATGGCAGCACATGACGCTCGGAGGGCGCGGCCTCAGTGAGTTGAGCGTACGCCGCCCCTACATGGCGGCGGTAATGAGCTTGCTGATCGTGATCGCAGGGATCGGCGCGCTCTTTGGGGTTGAGATACGTGAACTGCCTGACGTGGACCGGCCGGTGGTCTCGGTCCGGGCAAACTATCCGGGCAGCTCGCCCACCACGGTCGATGCCGAGGTTGCGTCCTTGGTCGAAGGCGCGGTCGCGCGCGTTGCCGGGGTAGAAGCGGTGCGCACGTCGTCGGAAGAGGGAAATTTTCGCTTGCGGGTGGAGTTCGGACCCGGCCGTGATCTGGCTACGGCGTCCAACGATGTGCGCGAGGCGGTCAGCCGAGTCGAGAACCGGTTGCCAAGCGGGGTAGAGGACCTCTTTGTCGTCAAGTCCGAACAGGATGCTAATCCGATCATGGACATCGCCGTGTGGAGCAACTCGCGCTCGGTCGATGCGTTGACGCGTCTGGTGGAAGACGCCATCGCGACCGAGTTCACCGCCGTCGATGGTGTCGCAGAGGTCGTGCTGTTCGGTGATAGAGAGCGGGTGCTGCGGGTCGGCGTCAAGCCGGATCGGCTGGCCGCATTCGGGCTGTCGATTGGCGAGGTGGCCGATGTGTTGCAGGCGGCGCAGTTCGATGTGCCGGTCGGCAGCTTTGCATCCGGTCCGCTAGAGGTGCTGGTGCGGGCCGATGCAACTGTCGCGGACCCCAAGCGCATCGAGGACCTGATGCTGCGTGACAAAGTGCGGTTGGGAGATGTGGCAGAAGTTTATTTCAGCATGGCCACGGCAGACAGCATCGCCCGGCTGAACGGGCGGCAGGTGATCAGTCTCGGGATTGTACGGCAGGCGCAATCGAACACGGTACAGATATCAAGCGACGTGCGCCGCGCGATTGAGCAGTTAAAGCTGCGCTTTCCTGATCTGGGCTTTCAAATCAGCAGTGACGACGCGGTGTTTATCGAAGGATCGATAGCAGAAGTGCTCAAGACGCTGGTTCTGGCACTTTTTATTGTGATTGCGGTCATTTGGGTATTTTTCGGACAATTGCGCGCGACGCTCATTCCGACGATCACCATTCCGATCGCTCTGATCGGTTCGGTCGCAGGGATCTGGCTGATGGGTTTTTCGATCAACCTCGTCACGCTCTTGGCGCTGGTGCTGGCGACAGGGTTGGTCGTGGATGACGCCATTGTTGTAACTGAGAACATTCAGCGTCGACAACAAGAGGGCATGGGCCCCCGTGCGGCAGCTGTCATTGGGTCGGGGCAGGTTTTCTTTGCAGTGATCGCCACGACATTGACGTTGATTGCGGTGTTTGTGCCGATCTCGTTCCTTCCCGGCGATGCCGGGCGCCTCTTTACCGAGTTTGGCTTTGTTCTGGCCGTCACTGTGGCAATTTCGTCTTTTGTTGCGTTGACCATGTGCCCGATGTTGGCGTCTCGGACGGGCAAACTGGGCGGCGACGATGGACTGTTCGCTGCCATCGGGCGCCCGATCGCCAAGCTTTATGCGGCGTTGATCGGCCCGATGGTGCGGGCACCGTTGGTCACGCTGGTGGCCGCGGGCATGCTGGCGGGCGGTGCCGCACTGGTTTACGATGAGCTCGGAGAGGAACTGGTGCCGCCCGAAGACCGCGGCTTCGTCAACGTCTGGCTACAAGGGCCGGATGGTACGGGGCTGGAATATACTGATCGGCAGGTTGTTCAGGTTGAAAACACCTTGCGCCCATATGTCGAGCAGGGCGTGGCGCAGGGACTGTATTCAATCACCGGGCGTTACGACCTCAACCGTGGCAGCATCGGCGTGCGATTGGTCCCGTGGAACCAGCGCGACATCGGCCAAGGCGAGATTGAGGCGGCTATCCGGGATGATTTGAATGCGCTACCGGGTGCGCGGGCGCGGGCTTGGCCCGGTAACAGTCTGGGATTACGCGGCGGGTCCGGTGGTGGGCTTAGTATTGCGTTGCTGGGGCCGACCCATCCAGAAATCGCCGAAGCTGCCGAAGATTTCGCAATCCGGCTGGAAGACGTGAACGGGGTATCGGGTATTCGCGTCCAGTATCAGGCCACCCAGCCGCAGCTAAGCATCGGGGTGGATCGCGAGCGCGCCTCGGATTTGGGGGTGCCCATGTCGACGCTGTCTGCGACCCTGCGCGCATTGATCGATGAGGCCGAGATCGCAGAGCTGACCATCGGAGACGAAGCCGTGCCGATCCTGTTGCAATCGACGGCAGGCGCAGTGCGCGATCCTGTTGATCTGATGAACCTCTATGTGCGGTCAGATGACGGTGATCTGGTTCCACTGAGCCAGATCGTGAGTCTGGATGAAAAAGGTGTCGCGGCAGAGCTTGACCGTCATGCGCAGCGCCGGGCTGTTGAGATTGACGCATCTGTTGCGACCGAGATCACTCTGCGCGAAGTGATTGACGACGTGCGTCTGTTGGCGCAGGAAACCTTGCCGGACGGGATCGGCCTGATCTTTTTGGGTGAGGCCGCTTCGCTGGATGAGACGTCCTCTGCCATGATGGTCACGTATGTGATCGCGCTGCTGGTCGTTTTTCTGGTGCTGTTGGCCCAGTTCGAGAGCCTGACCAGTGCGTTGGTGGTTATGACAACGGTGCCCTTCGGCGTTTGTGCCGCGATTTACGCGCTGCTGCTGACAGACACGACAATCAATATCTATAGCCAGATCGGTGTTCTGATGTTGATAGGCGTCATGGCCAAGAATGGTATTCTGTTGGTGGAGTTCGCAGACCAGTTGCGTGATCAGGGTATGAGCGTCGTGGATGCGGCCTACGAGGCAGCACTTGCCCGACTGCGCCCCATCTCGATGACCTTGATCTGCACGGTGATGTCCGGATTGCCATTGATTCTGGGCGGCGGACCGGGGGCCGAAGCCCGCGCCGCAATCGGCTGGGTGATCGTTGGCGGGTTGGGGATGGCAGCAGTGTTCACGCTGTTTTTGACGCCTGCTGCCTATGCGCTGGTTAGCGGGCTGTCGGGGTCGCGGGCGTCCAGCGCCGAGGCGCTTGAGAAAGAGCTGAGGGCGGTAAACAGCGGAGAACCCGCAGAGTAGAGCGCCCCGTACCCATCTATGGACGTTCCCCCAAAACCCTAGTTCACCTTTACACCTTCAAGATCGTTGTACTGCGCCTCCAGCGCCTTCATTTCTGGCTGACCCATGAGTGCCCAGATGTCATCAATGCTCGATAGCAGGTCTGGCCTGTGCATGATTTCGCCGGTGTCCACGGTCGATTTGAGCAGGCCAAGCGCGTTTTCCATTGCGGCCAACGCGGCGGCCGGAAGCAAACGGGGCAGGGTAACACGGCGCACACCGATTTCGGCGAGACGGGTAAAGGGGATGAGGGGCGTCGTGGGACGGTTTCGAATGCCAAAACCCATATTGACCGACACGGGTACCGGGACGGCATCCACTAGCGCCTTGATCTGGTCCTCGTCACTGATGGCGTCGGCAAAAATCATGTCCGCACCGGCCTGCGCATATAGTTGGGCCCGGCGGATCGCGCCTTCCAGTCCTTCGACGGCGATGGCATCGGTGCGCGCCAGTACCACGAAATCATCGTCGCGACGTGCGTCACAGGCCGCCTCGACCTTGCGAGCCATTTCGCGCATGTCAATCACGTCTTTGCCTGCCATATGGCCGCAGCGTTTGGGGCTGACCTGATCCTCGATATTGATGCCTGCCACACCGGCCTCTTCGAACCGCTGAACCGTGTGCAGGACTGTGACGGGATTACCGTATCCGGTGTCGGCATCGGCCATGACAGGGATGGACACAGAGCGCGCGATCATGCGGCAGGCCTCGACATTATCGGTCAGGCCCATGATCCCCACATCCGGGACACCAAGCCGTGAATTGGATAGCCCCGCCCCCGTCGTACAGGCGGTTTTGAAGCCCATTTTCTCGACCATCCGAACGCTGTAGCCGTCAAAAACACCGGGCGAGACCAAAAGCTCACTTCCCGCCATCAACTCGCGCATGCGGCGCGTGGGTTTGGTCGCTGCAGTTTCGTTCACGCTCATTCGGCGTCTCCTTTGGTTTTCATCGCCAACGCGGTCGTTTCCTCGGCCAGCAACTCTTGCAATGAATGGGTGGCGCGCAGGATGTGCGCCCGCATCAGGGATTCCGCGAGGTCAGCATCGCGTGTCTTCATCGCGCGCAGGATCTGCCAGTGTTCGGCATGGGCATTTTCGCGTCGTCCCGGCATGTCGCCTGAGCGTGCCCGATAGAGGCGCAAGAGGTAGTAAAGTTCATCACACAGCAGCGCGCGAATGCGTTTGTTACCGCTGCCTTCGGCAATACGTACGTGTACATCCAGCACTTCGGCGGTGTCCGGCCGGGGCTGCGAGAAGTCAGCGAGCAAGGCATCAAGCGCAGCTTCGGTCATGTTTTGCGTGGCAAGACGCACGGACATGCCTTCGACTGCCTCGCGCAGTTGAAATATCTCGACCATGTCCGAGACGGAGAGTTCGACAACGCGTGCCTTCAGGTATGGCTCCTTAATCACCAGCCCACGTCCCTGAAATTGTTTGACTGCTTCGCGCACCGGCCCACGGCTGACGGAAAACCGCTCTGCCAGTGCCGCCTCGTTTACAATACCGCCAAGGGGAATCTCGCCAGAGACCAGAAGATCGAATATCCTGTCAAAAACCTGATTGACCAGCGTAGTTTGTTCTGGGCGGGGCAAAGGGCGCGGCTCCTGTCAACACTTCTGGCACATTCGCTTATAATTTCGACTAATATCGGATTTTTACGCGCCCTGCAAGCCTGCGTTGAGCAAAGTGTTGACACTTTTTGAGTTCGGTGTAATGTCTGGCCGAATGTGATGCCACAAGCGACGATCCGGAGGAAAGTTGGCCAAGCTGCATGTACCACAACTGCTTGAATTCGACCTGCCGCGCGGTGGGCGGGCGCGTTGCGTTGATCTGCATGCGCTACTAGCGGCGCGCGCACGGCCTTTGCCCTATTGTCTGAGAGTAGTTCTGGAGAATGTCGCCCGGCAGGTGCTAGCAGGTCATGCCGACGCTGCGGATATTGCACGAATCGCGGATTGGTCTGCGCGGGGGGCACCGGTATCTGCCGCGCTGGAAGTCACGCGTCTCATCTTGCCCGATTCCAGCGGATTACCTGTGCTGATGGATCTGGCGGCTGCACGCGATGCCGCTCATGCCGCGGGTGCGCCAGTGGACGCGGTTGAGCCGCGGGTTCCGATCACGCTGGTGGTCGATCACTCGCTGATCGTCGACCGGGCGGGCGAGCAGAGTGCTGCGCAACATAACCTATTGGCCGAATATGCGCGTAACGCAGAACGGTACAGTTTCTTCAAATGGGCGCAACAGGCCTTTGCTAATCTCCGGGTTGTGCCGCCGGGAGCGGGAATAATCCATCAGGTCCATCTGGAGCGGCTCGCCGAAATTGTACATATGGCCGAGGTGCCGGCCTGTGGGCCTGTCGTCGCCCCGGAATTCGTGCTGGGCTGCGATAGCCACACGCCGATGGTGAATGGGCTGGGGTTGTTGGCCTGGGGTGTAGGCGGTATCGACGGCGAAGCCGCTGCCCTGGGGCAGCGCCATGTCGTCCGCATTCCGCGTGTCGTCGGGGTGCGCCTGACGGGACGGTTACCAGCCGGTGCGACGACGACTGACGCAGTATTGACCATCACCGAGCGGTTGCGCGAGGTCGGGGTCGTAGGGGATTTTGTCGAGTTCTATGGCGCGGGGGCGGCACGGCTAACAGTGCCAGACCGTGCGACGATTGCCAATATGGCGCCAGAATATGGCGCCACAATCGGCTATTTTCCCATTGATGCGCAGACCATCGCTTATCTGGCTCAGTCAGGACGCGCGCCGGATCATGTGGCGCTGGTCGAAAGCTACGCCAAGGCGGCAGGACTATATGCGCAAGCTGATACAGCCGAGGCAGAGTATTCTGAAACGGTTGAGATTGATCTGGACCGGGTTTTGCCCAGCATTGCCGGACCAAAACGCCCGCAGGACCGTGTGCCGCTGGCGCGGGCAAAAGAAGCGTTTCAGACGGTACTCCGCGCGCCAAAAGCTGCGGGTGGGTTTGGCCTGACGGATGAGCAGATCACCCAAGACGCGGCGAGCGATGGCCTGCGTCACGGCAGCATTGTTCTGGCAGCGATCACGTCCTGCACCAATACCTCGAACCCGCATGTTATGATCGCGGCAGGACTGCTTGCACGGAATGCCGTGGCGCGCGGGTTGCGTGTTCCCCCCCGCGTGAAAACATCGCTCGCGCCCGGATCACGTCTGGTGGACGGATATCTGGAGCGTGCTGGCCTAATGGCACCGCTGGAGGCGTTGGGGTTTCATGTGGTGGGGCATGGGTGCACCACCTGTTCAGGGAAATCCGGCCCGCTGAATCCCGGTGTGGCCGAGGAAATTGACGCGGGCGATCTGGTCGCGGCTGCCGTTCTCTCGGGCAATCGCAACTTCGAAGGACGCACACACCCGCAATGCCGCGCGGCGTATCTCGCCTCTCCACCCTTGGTTGTCGCATACGCGTTGGCGGGGCGCATTGATATCGCGTTAGAGGAAGAGCCGCTGGGCGTGGGCATGGATGGCACGCCGGTATATCTGCGCGATATCTGGCCGGACGAGGATGAAGTCGCGACACTGGTTGCAGGCAGCCTTACACCCGCACGGTTTCAAGAAAGCTATGCAACGCTTTTTGACGGGGCGGAGCTGTGGCAGCGGCTCGCTGCACCGTCGGGCCGCCGTTTCGCGTGGGATCCAGAGTCGACCTATGTGTGCAAGCCGCCGTTTTTCGACACGGACAACCCGGCGATGCCGGATGTTCTCTCTGGCGCGCGTGCGTTGCTATGGGTAGGGGACACGCTGACCACGGATCACATTACGCCAAGTGGCGCGATTGCACCGGATGGGATGGCTGGACAGTACCTGATCGCGCAGGGTGTCGCACCGAAGGATTTTAATGCCGTCACACAGCGCCGGGGCAATCACGAATTCATGGCGCGTATCACGTTTGGCAATCCGCGCCTGCACAACCGGCTGGCACCGGACGCGCCGGGGGGCATGACGCGGCTCTCATCCGAAGCGCCGCCGGTTTCGATCTACGCCGCAGCGCAAACACTGATGGCCGAAGGGGCGCCTGCGGTCGTTCTGGCCGGGCGCGATTACGGCATGGGGTCGAGCCGCGATTGGGCGGCCAAGGGTCCAAAGCTTCTGGGGGTCCGTGCTGTGCTGGCCCAAGGTTTTGAACGGATACACCGCGCTAACCTCATTGGCATGGGGATTGTACCGCTGCTGTTTGACGCGGGGCAGGGTGCCGAGGCTCTGGGATTGACCGGGTTCGAGACGCTGAACATCACCGGGCTGCGGGCAGGCGTCTCTGAGGGTGCGCCTGTGCGTGTCAATGCCGAAGGCGTGGCGATATTTGAAGCGCGCGTCGATATCGCAAGCGATGCCGAGCGTAGCTTGTTGTTGTCGGGCGGCATGTTCGCGGGGCTACTGCGTAAGTTGGAGGATGCAGCATGAGCTATGATCTGATCCTGAAGAATGGTGAGATCGTTTTTCCGGGCGAAGGTATGCGACGCGGGTCCGTCGCTGTCGCCGATGGCAAGATTGCCGCCATTCTTGAGCCGGGCGAAGAAACGCGCGCAACCCGAGTGATCGACTGCACGGATCGTTTGGTGATGCCGGGACTGATCGACCCACACACGCATATCGGTTTCGGTGATAAGGAAAACGACTGGTTGACCGAAACGCGTACTGCGCTTCTGGGCGGGGTAACCGGCCTGTTCAGCTTCTGGCGCAGTGACGATTTCAACGCCACGACCAGCCCATGGATCGACAGTGCCAAGGCACAGGCGGCAATGGATTTCGGCCTGCATTTTGGCGTGACCGCGACGCGACATGTCGAGGAACTGGCGGCGCTATCGCAGCGGTTTGGCGTCACCTCGATCAAGGTCTATTTGATGTACAAAGGCGCGGCCGGCGCGGCCAAGGGCTTTGGCGAAGTGGATGATGCGCTGCTGTTCCGCGCATTGCAGGCGGGCGCTCGGATCAAGGGCGGTGTCGTCGGAGTGCATTGCGAGAACACCGAAGTGATCCCGGTGTTTCGGGAGCCTCTAAAGGCCGCCGGGCGCGATGATCTGCCGGTCTGGGACGAACAATCGCCCGGCTTTCTTGAAACCGAGAACGTCTTTCGCGTGGCCTATTTCGGGGAGAAGGCCGAATGCCCGGTCAACATCGTTCATATGTCAGCAGTAGAAAGCCTCGATCTGGTGCGGCGCCTGCGCCATGAGGGCCGCCCGCCTATCAACGTCGAAACTTGCATTCACTACCTGTCGCTAACCAAGGACAGCGGCATCGGCAATCTGGGCAAGGTCAATCCGCCGCTGCGTTCTCAGGCCGATGTGGACGGGCTGTGGGAGGGGGTCCGCAACGGCGATATCTCGACCATCGGTTCGGATCATGTGCCGCGCAAGCGCGCGACCAAGGGGCCGGATATCTGGCAGGCAACAGCGGGCTTTCCGGGAATCGCACAGATCCTGCCGGTGATGCTGCACGAGGGATGGTCCAAGCGAGGTATTGCGATCGAAACATTGGCGGCGGCGACGTCATCCAACGTGGCCGATCTCTATTCGGTGCCGAACAAGGGTCGCATCGTGCCGGGATTTGACGCCGATCTGGTGGTGGTTGACCCCGAGGGCGAAACGCATGTGGATGCTGCGAACTATCCATCGCATTCGGACTATTCGCCCTTTGAGGGCATGACGTTTCGTAGCGCCGTTACCCATACCATTTTGCGCGGGCAGATTCTGGCCGAGAACGGCACGCTTGCGGACGGGATCGTGAATCCGGGCCGCTACCTGCATCGCAACCCCTGAAAGGAACCGACATGAGCACACGTATCTGGGACAAGTTCCTGACCGACCACGACCGTGAAATCTATGAGCTGGCCGGATATGGCAAGCGCGCAGGATTCGGCAAACGCCCGGCGTTATTCATAATCGACGTGCAATATAATTTCTGCGGCGACGAACCGGGGCAGAGCCATGCTGATGGGGTCAAGCAGTATCGTACCCATTGCGGCCCTGTCGGTTGGGAGGCAGTGCCCCATATCGAGCGGCTGATGCATTTGGCACGCGAGAAGGGCATCCCGATCTTCTACACCCAGTCAGAGCGCCGTCCAGATATGATTGACAGCGGCGTTCAGACCGGCAAAAGCCACCGCGGTCACGAGAAAACCTCGACCGAGGGCACGCATGCGACCCAGACAGTGGCGCCGCTGGCACCGCGTCCGCAGGACATTTTGATTGGCAAGCGTAAGCCGTCGGCATTCTTTGGCACGCTTTTCATGAGCCATCTGAATTTTCTGGATGTGGACACGTTGATCATGACAGGCTGTACGTCTTCGGGATGTTTAAGAGCCACCACGGTCGATGCGTATTCGTACAATTTCAAGACAGTGATCCCCGAGGAAACCGCGTTCGACCGGTTCGAATCCAGTCACGCAATGAGCTTGTTCGATCTGAACTGCAAATATGCCGACGTGATTCCAACAGAGGAGGTGGCCACCTATCTGTCTGGTCTGCCTGACGCTGAAAATGCAGGTTGATTTGCGCGTGGGTAACGCATCAGTGTTGACACTTACGTTGATTTTTTCAGCCTTTATGGCGGGAAGTGACAACTTTCTAACGTTCTGCTGTCTGGTCGTCCGCCGTCGTCGCATAAGTGTTGACACTTTTGAATCAAGTGCTAGGGTCTCAGCACTCTGGAGGGTATATTGATGTCTGACTGCGCAGCGCAGGATACAATTGTTGTGGGGGCCGGGCCGGTAGGTCTGACCCTCGCGCTCGTTTTGCTGCGTGCGGGGCATTCAGTCACGGTTCTGGAGAAGCGCGATTCGGTAAACCTGCAATCAAAGGCGTCGACGTTTCACGCCTCAACGCTTGATCTGCTGGAGACGCTGGATGTGCTGGGTCCGATGCGCGCAAAGGGCGTGCAGGTCGATCATGTCCAATATCGCGCGCCGGATGGCGAGGTGCTGGCGCAACTCGATTTTGACCTGCTCAAAGATGTGGCGCGCAACCCGTTTCGACTGCACTACGAGCAGGGCGACCTGACGACGGTGTTGGCCGATCTTTTTGTCCGTGAGGGCGGCGTTCTGACATTCGGGCAGGGTGTGCAGACGGTACGACAGGATGCGGATGGCGTCACTGTCACCTGCGATGATGGTTCAGAACATGCAGCCAGTTTCGCATTCGGCTGCGACGGCGCCGCTTCGGCGGTGCGCGAGGCATTACGCATCGGATACGTGGAAAAACCCTATCCCGGTATGGTGCTGCGGCTTTACGCCAATCGGGATATGCGGGTGCAGTTTCCGGATCTGGGTGGAATATCTTATCTGCACGCGGGCGACGATACGTGCAGCCTGCTAGAGATGCCGGATTGTTGGCGTGTCGTGGTCCGTGTTCCTGCCGGAGTGTCCGCCGCCGAAGCCGTCATGGATGAGTGGATCACAGAGCGGCTGGAGAACCTTTTGCCGATCAAAGATATTCTGAGGGATGTTACGGGGCGTGACGTCTATTCCGCTCGGCGGCGGGGCGCGTTGTCTGCGGGTGGCGCGCGGGTGTTTCTAGCTGGCGATGCGCTGCACCTGACCAACACCAAGGGCGGCATGAACCTCAATGCCGGGCTACATGATGCCTTTGCGCTGGGCCATGCCGCAACAACTGCACTGCGCAGCGGCGGTAGCGCATCACTGGAACGCGCCGCCACAGAGCGCGCGCGCGTTGCGCGCGACGTCCTGATCCCGCGCACAGATGAAAACATCGGCACTGGCATGGATCGCGTGAAACGTATCGCGACGCTGTCGCAAAGTCCCGACAAAGCGGCCGTATTTCTGGCCAAGCAAGCAATGTTCGACATGCTGGATGGTATCCCTGCTGCCGTGATCCGGGGGGAGGTGTCCCATGGGTGACATCAATGCAATGTGCCGCCTTGGCGTAATCGTACCTCCGGCTAATCCGGCGGTAGAGCCGGAAATGCGGGTTTTGCTGCCCGATAATGCGGCAGTGCATACTGCGCGTCTGCCGGTCTATCCTGATACCACGCTCTATGAGCGCAATGCGCTGTATCTTGAAGCGTATCCAGAAACGCTGCGCGGATTTGGATCGCTCTGTCTTGATGGTGTGTCTATCGCGATGACCGGTTCATCCTACAGCCTGTTGCGCTCTGGTGATCGCAACATGTGCCGGACGCTATCGGCGCAGGTGGGGGCACCGGTGGTGACGGCGAGTCTGGCTATTGCGATAGTGCTGGAGGCGCTTGGGGCAAGACGCGTTGCAATGATTTCGCCCTATCCCAAGGAATTGACCGAGAAGGCACAGGCCTATTGGCGTGATGCGGGGATGGAAATCGTCCAGACGCATTCGATTTCCAAAGAGTTCCGCGCATACGAGTTGACGCCAGACGACATTCAGGCGGCTGCTGCCCATATTGACGTAACCGTCGTGGATGCTGTGATTATCAGTGGCACAGGGGCCAATACGTTGGCGGCTCTACCCGCATTGAACACGGGCGCATCCGCGCCGTTTTTGCCATCGAACCTGTGCTCGGCAATGGTGATGGTGGCCCTCTCCGGGTTGCCTTTGTCTAAGCCGTTGCAAGCCGCGCTGCCAGAGCATGCAGCAGGCGATGATCGGATATGGGCACGTATTTCCAAGCTAACAGCCGAGGGGGTTGGTCCGTCGGCCGACCTGACAAAAAGAGCAGATAACTGAAACACCAACAGACCAGCAATGGAGGATTGAACAATGAAAAAGACACTTACTCTGGCGGCAGCCGCGCTTATGGCGATGACGCTGCCACATGCGTCAATGGCCCGCGACCTGACGATCGTCGGCTTTGGCGGCGGGTATCAGGACAGCGCACGCGAACATCTGTTCGAGGGCTACGAGGCCGCCAGCGGCACCGCGGTCAGCGATGATGTCTACAACGGCGAGATGGCCAAGATTTATGGCATGGTCGAGACCGACAACGTGACCTACGACATCATCATGGTTGAGGCGCCCGAGCTGGTGCGCGGCTGCGAGGATGGCGTTTTTGCACCGATAGATTACGACGTGGTCGATGGGGCCAAGTTCATCGAGGGCGCGACACATGAATGTGGCGTCGGTGGTACGGGCTGGGGTGCTGCGATGTTCTTTGATCGCGAACGCCACGCTGAAGGACCGACCACCTTTGCCGAGTTCTGGGATGTCGAGGCGTTCCCCGGCGTGCGTTCCATGCGGACCGGTCCCAAAATGACACTGGAAGCGGCCCTGATGGCCGACGGCGTAGCCAAAGCCGATGTTTACACGGTGCTGGCGACGGACGAGGGCGTCGAGCGCGCTTTTGCGAAGCTTGATGAGATCAAGGATCACATGGTCTGGTGGAAATCTGGTGCACAGCCTCTGCAACTGGTGGGCAGTGGCGAGGTTGACTACGCGTTCGGTTACACCGGTCGGATCATCCGCGCCAATGGCGAAGGCAAGGACTATCAGCTGAACTGGGGCACGCTGCTCTACTCCATCGACTATTGGACCGTCGTCTCTGGTTCGCCGATGATGGATGAAGCAATGAAGATGATTGACTGGATCACCAGCGAAGAGCCGCTGCGCGCGCAGGCCGCTGTCTGGCCGATCTCGCCTGCCAACGCCGCTGTCAATGCGGACCCTGAATTGCAGGCAGCTAACCCCGGTATGGTTCTGAACCACTCCGAAGAGGGCACATTCATCAGCACCGAGTTCTGGATCGAACACGGCGATGAACTGCAGGCCAAGTTCACGTCCTGGGCGGCACAATAACCGCCGCCCCCTGCGCCCCGACGTCTCCCTGCCGGGGCGCAGAAACCTTCAACTGAAAGCGCAGGCATGTCCAAGAAAAGCCGCATATCCTGGCTCCTGATCGCGCCGTTGCTGGCGCTGGTCGTCGCGGGTTTCATCCTCCCCATCGGCTATACGATGGTCAAAGCGGTGAAAAACCCCGAAGTGAGTGCCGCGCTGCCGCGCACCGTGATGGTGCTGGATGCTTGGGATGGTCAAGGTATGCCACCCAACGCCGCGTTTGATGCGTTGGTCGAAGATATAGAAGAGGGCCGCAGAGGCCGCGAATTCGGTGCGATGACCCGGCGGCTGAATTTCGAGTTGAACGGCGCGCGCTCTGTGCTGATGCAAACCCGCCGTGCACTGGGAAAGCTGGAGCAGCCCTATGCCGAGACATTGCCCGAGGCCGTACCGGAGTTGGCAACGCCTGAAATCTGGCAACTGATCAAGACCAATTCCAACCCGTTTACCGCCAGTTTCCTCCTGCGGGCCGTCGATTTGCAGATCGCGCCCGATGGCCGCATCGAAGCGGTGGCCCCTGACACTGCGATTTTTATCGACCTGTTTAAACGCACGTTCTGGATCAGCATCTGGGTCACATTGATCTGCATCGTACTGGCCTATCCAACGGCCTACTACATCGCCACGCTCAGCAATCGCGCGGCCAGCTATGCGATGCTGTTGGTGCTGGTTCCGTTCTGGACCTCCATTCTGGTGCGCACCACGGCGTGGTTCATTTTGTTGCAGCGCGAGGGGCCAATCAACGCGGGTCTTCAGGGCTTGCAGATCGTGGATGAGCCGATCCAACTGATCTTTACCCGTTTTGCGGTGTACGTGGCGATGGTGCATGTGTTGCTGCCGTTCCAGATACTGCCGCTCTATAGCGTGATGAAGCGGCAAGGGACGATGATGATCCGCGCCGCCGCATCGCTGGGCGCACCGCCGTGGCGCCAGTTTCTGCTGGTGTATCTGCCGCTGACGATGCCGGGCGTGGCGGCGGGTGCGATCATCGTTTTCATGCTGTCGGTCGGGTTTTACGTGACACCTGCCTTGGTCGGCGGGCTGCAAGACCAGATGATCAGCTATTACATCGCGTTTTTTACCAATCAGTCGATCAACTTTGGCATGGTGGCTGCATTGTCATTGCTGTTGCTGGTTTTCACCGGTGCCCTGATCCTGATTGCCAGACGGTTTGTGCCGGGCCTTGGCACCATGAAGGCAGGTTGAGATGACACGCATCTTTGTCCCCATATTCGCCTGGCTAGTGCTGTTCTTTCTGGTCGCACCTTTGCTGGTCATCTTCCCCCTGTCTTTTTCGTCGGGTGAAATCCTGACGTTGCCGGTGCCGGGGTATTCGCTGC
Source organism: Roseovarius pelagicus (assembly GCF_025639885.1). NCBI lineage: Bacteria > Pseudomonadati > Pseudomonadota > Alphaproteobacteria > Rhodobacterales > Roseobacteraceae > Roseovarius > Roseovarius pelagicus. The sequence continues at coordinate 3,576,523 of NZ_CP106738.1, forward strand.
AGTGGTACGAGGATTTCTTTCTGACCGAACGCTGGCTCGATGCAACCAAGAACAGCTTTATCGTAGGGATTGCCACGATGGTGATTGCCACGTTGCTGGGAACAACGGCGGCTTACGGGATCAACCTGACCGATTTCCGCGGCAAAACGACGGTGCTGGCCCTTTTGTCACTGCCGATGGTGGTGCCGTTGATTGTCACGGCGGCGTCGATGTATCTGGCGTTCTCCGTGGTCGGGCTGGCGAATTCCCTTTGGGGGCTGATTGTCGCGCACACCATCGTCGCGACACCCTATGTGTTGATCACAGTACTGGCCTCGCTACAGACGTTTGACCCGAACCTGATGCGCGGTGCCCTATCATTGGGCGCGCGGCCCGTTACAGCGTTCAGGGAGATCGTCTTGCCACTGATCATGCCGGGCGTGGCGGCTGGGGCGATCTTTGCCTTTGCAACTTCCTTTGACGAGCTGGTGATCGCGATCTTTATCACCAGTCCGGGCGAATTCACACTGCCGCGCCAGATGTTTGCGGGTCTGCGTGAATTCCTTAGCCCGACCATCACAGCGGCGGCGGTCATTATGATCCTGTTGTCGTTCATTCTGCTATTCATCAGCGAGGCCGTGCGGCGGCGTGGCGAGCGACTGACCGCCGGGAAGGTGAACCAATGACCAAAGCTAATGGAGCGCCGCTCGTTGTTTTTGAGAGCGTCGACAAGGTATATGACGGGATGACCAAGGTCGTTGATGACCTCAACCTGCGGATCGAGCAGGGCGAGTTTCTGACACTGCTTGGCCCGTCGGGATCGGGCAAGACAACGACACTGATGATGCTGGCCGGGTTCGAGGCACCAACAAAGGGCAATATCCTGTTCGACGGTGCGCCGCTCAATAATGTGCCGACCTACAAGCGTGATTTCGGGATTGTGTTCCAGAACTACGCGCTCTTTCCGCATATGACGGTAGCTGAAAACCTTGCCTTTCCCCTGCGTATGCGGCGTATCGGCAAATCTGACATCGAAGCGCGGGTTCAGCGCACACTGAGCATGGTCAAGCTGGATGCGCTCAAGGACCGGATGCCGACCCAGCTGTCGGGCGGGCAACAACAGCGCGTGGCGTTGGCGCGCGCGCTAGTGTTCGAACCGCGCATGGTACTGATGGACGAGCCGCTGGGCGCGCTGGACAAACAGTTGCGTGAGCACATGCAGCTCGAAATCAAGCGACTGCACGAGGAACTGGGGATAGCCATGCTCTATGTCACGCATGATCAGTCCGAGGCGCTGACCATGTCCGACAGGATAGCGGTGTTTGACGAAGGCCGCATTCAGCAGATCGGGCCACCCCGCGATGTCTATGCCCGTCCGCAGACGACGTTCGTGGCATCCTTCATGGGCGAAAACAACCGCCTTGATGGGACGGTAAATGCGACGCAGGGCCGCGACGTATCGGTGCAGATGAATGCAAACGGGCCGCCAATCAGGGCGATGCAGGCAGGTGATGCCGTGCAGGCCGGAGAGACGGTGACGCTGATGGTACGGCCCGAGAGTATTCGTATCAGCCATGCGGATGGTGCCGACAACAGCTTTGACGGGCGGATCGAGGAAGTCGTCTATCACGGCGACCATGTACGGCTGGGCATCGCGGTTGACGGTGTCGGCACCTTGGTCGCGCGTCATCCGGTTAGTGAGGCGGGCACAGAATTCACGCCCGGAGACACTGTGCCGGTCAGCTGGTCTGCACAACAGATGCACGCTTTTGCGGGCTCAAGCCCGTCCAACCCATCCAACGGAGACTGATTGCAATGACGTCGCTCTTTCCCCAACCGGTCACGCCACAGATTCAGCCGACGCGCATCGGCGCACATGATCGTCCGCGCTATGACCATTACATCAACGGCGCGTTCACGGTGCCGTCCTCCGGCGTCTATTTTGATACCTCCGATCCGGTCTCGGGCGAGGTCTGGGCAGAGGTAGCACGCGGCACTGCAAGCGACGTGGACGCGGCCTGTCGCGCCGCCGCTGACGCGTTCGAGAACCCCGCATGGCGCGGCATATCGGCGTCGGCGCGCGGGCACATGATGCGCCGTCTCGGTGATCTGATCGCCGAGAATGCCGATTGGCTGGCCGCGGTCGAGATGAAAGACAACGGCAAGCTGATTTCGGAACTGCAAATGCAGATGCGATATATGGCGAACTACTACTATTACTACGGTGGCCTCGCGGACAAGATTCAGGGCGACACCATCCCCTCGGACAAACCCGGAGTTTTCAACTTTACCCGTTACGAACCACTGGGTGTTGTGGCCTGCATCATGCCGTGGAATTCGCCGCTGCCGCTGACGTCGCTCAAGCTGGCGCCGGCACTGGCCGCTGGCAACACCGTGGTGCTGAAGCCATCGGAGTTTACCTCCGCCTCGCTGCTGGAATTCGTGAAGCTGGTGGAACTGGCCGGTTTTCCCAAGGGTGTCGTCAACGTCGTCACCGGGTTCGGCAACGAGATGGGAGAGGCGCTGGTATCGCATCCGCTGGTCGAGCGGATCGCCTTTACCGGCGGACCGCAGGCCGGGCGGATCATCAATGAACAGGCGGCACGGTCGATGAAGCGGGTGACGATGGAATTGGGCGGCAAATCGCCCAACATCATCTTTGAGGATGCGGATCTGGAACAGGCGGTCAAGGGTGCCGTCGCCGGGATATTCGCCGCCTCTGGTCAGACCTGCGTTGCCGGATCACGCCTGCTGTTGCAGCGTTCCATCCATGACGATTTTCTGGCGCGGCTGGATGATTTCCTGAAGGATATAAAATTCGGCCATCCCAGCGATCCGGCGACCCAGATCGCCCCTATTTCGACGGCCCCACAAATGGCCAAGATCGAAGAATATGTTCAGATCGCGCTGGGCGAAGGCGCGCGTCTGGTGCGTGGCGGCAAGCGTGCTCGGGTTGCTGGATACCCTAACGGCCTATTTTACGAGCCGACGATTTTCGCTGACGTCACTAACGACATGCGCATCGCGCAGGAGGAAGTGTTCGGGCCCGTGCTGTCTGTCATCCCGTTCGAGGACGAAGACGATGCGGTGCGCATCGCCAATGACGTGGATTTTGGACTGGCAGCCGGTGTCTGGACGCAGAATCTGGCACGCGGCATTCGCATGACTGAGCGCGTGCGCGCTGGAACGATCTGGGTGAACAACTATCGTTCGACGAGTACCACATCGCCTTTTGGCGGGTTCAAGATGAGCGGCACAGGGCGTGAGGGCGGAATCGCTGGTATGATGGAATATCTGGAGCTGAAAAGCGTGTGGATCTCGACAGGGGTGGAAATACCGAACCCCTTTATCCGGCGCTGACAACATGGCGCGGTGATCTCTTGGGACGCTGGGACCACCGCGCGCATCAACGTGCTGGTTCTGTCGGAGAGCTAACCGCGCCACGCCACCGCGCGTATCTCGACCAGTGCTCTTGGGTGCATGAAATCGGTCACGCCGATTGCGGTCCACGCGGGGTAAGGTTCCCCCATATACTGATCCTTTACCCTGGCAAAGACCTCGGCGTGTTTGCGTAGATCAACATGGTAGGTAGTGATTTCCACTACGTCATCGAATCCCAGACCGGCCTCGGCCAAATAGGCGCCCAGCTTGGCGAAGGCGTCGTGAAACTGCGCTTCGGGATCGTCTGGCATGTCCTTGTCTGGATGCGATGCCGTACATCCCGACAGATAGACTATCGGGCCCGCGTCGACGGCTGCGGAAAAGTGGTAGTTGTCATAGTAATGGCGAAACTTTTCCGGGACATGGGCGGTTTTCATCTGGATTCTCCTGTGTGGTATCTGACCGGGCGACGTGCTGGGCAGAGAGTTAATTTCCATCTCCACTATTTCATGGATGCCTGCGCGCCCTATGTCTATGCTGTAACCAAGACGGCCCACCTCGAACGCCGGAAACGGTGGCAGGCCGCGACCTTCTTTTCGCGACAGGAGCCATTCCATGCTTGAAACCCAAACCTACGAAATCGATGTGAAATCGGTAGATGTAACCGAGGCGCAGAACGGATCGGGCAGTGTGCGCATCACCTACCGTGGGCGTGACACCGAGAAGACTGTGACTGAACGGTTTGCATCGTCAGAATTTCGCGATGTGTTCGAGTGTTGCCAGGGTATCGCGCGCGCTATCATGGAGAGCGAGTTCCACCCAAATTCCGGCGTGAGTTTCGAATTCAAGCTGGTCGACGAAGAGGGCATCTCAATCTGGCACACGTCGCCCAACAATTTCCTGAAAATGCCACTGCGGATGAACATGGACTGGACCTGTAACCACCTCCAGAACAATTTCAAATCCTACACCACGCTAGGCGTCGTCGAGGTGCCCGAAGAATTCCACTTGGTCGAAGGTCGTATGCCGACCCCGAAACTGGTCGAGTTGTTGATGGATTCGATGATTTCAGGGTTGGAATTCATCGGTTTGATGTTCCTGCAACGCGAACATATGGGGCAGGCGCACGAGGATGTTCAGCACACAGGCTGACTCAGTACTCCAATTTCCGCGCACCGAGAATTCCTAGACCCTTGCGGTATTAAATCGCTGGGAAGTCGTGTGTTTTTACCTTAAACATATTAAAGATAGTACATTATAATAACCAAGAAGGTGAAGCCCACCATGACGCCTGATCCTGCGAGCTTCGATGCGGCAAAATCCTATCGCGAACGCGCACTGAAAACGCTCAGCTACGGTGTGTCCTCGACCCCCCGAGGGCGACAGCAACCCGCGCCCATCGTGGCCGACCGGGCAGCGGGTGCGCATATCTGGGATCGTACCGGGAGCCGTTTCATAGATTATGCGGCAGGATATGGGCCGTTGATCCTTGGTCATTCCCCCAGTTGCGTGATTGATGCCGTAAAGGCAGAACTGGATCGCGGGTTACGCACTGCCAGTGTGCATGAGGGCGAGGCGACGCTGGCAGAGCTGGTGTGCGAGACATTGCCTGCCGCTCAGAAATGTGCGTTTGTCAGCTCTGGTTCAGAAGCGATACAACTGGCGTTGCGCATCGCCCGTGCCGCAACAGGCCGGACCAAGGTGGTCAAATTTCGTGGAAATTATCATGGCTGGATGGACGGCGTGCATGTTGCAGGTGCACCCGGAAATGATGGACCCGGAACGATTGGACAGGATCCGGGGGCGGCCGCATCTCTGACGATATTGGATTGGGGCGACACCAATGCATTGGCTGAGACGCTGAATTCTGATTATGCCGCCGTGATTCTGGAACCGGTTGCCGTGAATGGTGGCTGCTTTGCGCCGCCAAACGGATTTTTGGCCGAAGCGCGTAGATTGACTAAGCAACACGGAGCGGTGCTGATCTTTGACGAGGTCATAACAGGCTACCGGTTGGCGCTTGGGGGCGCGCAGGCCGTGCATGGTGTGACTCCGGATATGGCGGTAATCGGCAAGGCGATGGGTGGGGGCCTGCCTATCGGCGCAGTCGTCGGATCGGACGCGGTGATGGAGCCCGTCAGCAGCGGAAGGTTGCTACATCGCGGCACGTTCAACGGTAACCCGGTCTCGATCGCGGCGGCAATCGCCTGCATCTCGCATCTGATGGAGCATGCCCCGACGCTTTACCCTTACATCGACGGGTTGGCGGCACAGCTTGAAACGGGATTGCGGGACGCGGCTGCTCGAAATGGTACGGTTTGTACGGTCAACCGGACCGGATCAGCGGTGCAGTTGGCACTGGGCGTGGCAGAAATGCGCGGGCTGGCAGATACGGCGCGGGCCGATTTCCCTGCGACGGCGCGCTTTGCCGGGCATCTGCTGCGGGAAGGTGTTCAGATTATTGGGCGCGGGCTGACCTATACGACTGCCGCGCATGATGCGGGTGACATTGCCGAGACCATCACCGCCTATGATGCTGCCTTTAAGGCGATGGCGGATGAGGGAGGCGCACCATGAGCCGGATCGACAGCGGTACGGGGCATGACGCCATGCAGGTCATGCCACTCTATTTCAAGATATTCATGGTGCTGGAACGCGAAATCAGAACCGGGCACTATCCGGGTGATGCGCCGATGCCCAGCGAGGATACGCTGGCAGGACGTTTTGACGTTTCGCGTGTTACGGTCCGGCATGCGATGTCCCTGCTGGCAGAGCGTAATCTGGTTGCCCGCCAGCGCGGGCGGGGGACATTTGCGACGCCTCCGGTCAGTGCGCGGGCTGATCCGGGCAGCTTTGACGGGCTGAACCAGAATATTGCCGAGTTCGAGGCAGACACGAGCGTTTCGCTGATTGAGACGGGGAACGATGTTCTGCCACGTTGGGCCGGTGCCGAGGCAGGCGAGGCTGGTGCTATGCGCATCACCCGCGTGCGCCGCGATGCGATCGGGCCGATCTCCTACTCTGCGTGTTATCTTACCGCAGCGGCTGCGGCTCATATTGATACGGACGAGTTAGGCAACCGGACCGTTATCGGCGTGCTAGAGGCCGCTGGGCTGCGGGCGGCGCAGATCGAACAGCGTCTGACGGCTGTGGCGGCCCCGCCCGAGATTGCACCGCATCTGGATGTTGCCGTGGGTGGGCCACTGACCTTGATGCGCCGCATAATGCGCGATGCGGATGATGCGGCGTTCGAGTATCTTGAAACCTACTATCGCCCTGACCGTTACGAATACAGTGTTAACCTGACCCGCGATAGCGGCGCGTCCGGGCCGCCCAGATGGACGCCAAAAGGCGGCTGATCGTCACCTGATGCCGCGATTTTCATGGACTCAGCCCCGCGTGATATTTCAAATGGGGTAGCGGCCCCGTATATTGAGGGCAACGGAATGAAAACGGGGATCAGGCTGAAATGGCAAATTTGGATGCGCAGGTACGGGAATCGCAGGCAGAGGTGAGCGCGGCACAGGCCAAGATCGCCGAGGTGACCAGCCAGATCGAAGCGGCGCGCGCCAAGATCAGGGGTGGTGAGGACGCGGTTCTGGATATCGAGAACGCCTCGCTGGAGGATGTACATGCCCATACCGAGGTGATGAACGCCAATATTGCCGAACTGATCATGGGACTGGACGACATCACCGCCGCCTTTTCCCGCGACTTCGACGAAATGCGCAACAAGACCGGCTGGGAAAGCTTCGTCGGTTTCTTTAGCAAAACGCGCTCTGACGCGATGCGGCAGGACCGGGTACGCACCGCCTCGATCGACGATAAATTGCAGGATCTCATTTCCAAGTCAGACGTGATCGTGCGGCTGTTGGAGAGTCAACTGGCCACGCTGGAGACGCACAAAGCCAAGGTCGGGGAGAACCTGACCGACACGCTGGACGAGCGCGAGATGACTGTGGGCGAGTTGGAGGATATCCGCAGCCAGATTACCGCGATGGACCCAGAAATCATCGCGCTGGAGAACAAGATCGCCAACGAAACGGACGCTGCTGCACGCACCAAGCTGGAGACGCAACTGGCTGATCTCAACTCGAAATACAACGAACTGGTGCAGTCCGAGCAGGTCAAGCTGAGCAAATCGCAGACGTTGGAGCGGTATATCGAGAAGGGCAAGACTTGGGTGGACAGCCTGCAAAATCAGGCTGCGACGCAGATGGTACTGATCAACAAGTTGCAGACAGATACCAAGCAGCGTGTGGTGTTGTATGATGCGTTGACCAAATCTCTGAAAACCGCACAGCAACAGGATGTGGCGCACCGCATCAATGAGATTGGCGTCGAAACAGACAAAGAGGCGCAACAGGCGATGGCGGGCATCGGCGCGGCCACCAACAAGAAAATGGCCGAGATGATGGAAAGCCACGAAGAGCATATGGTTTTTGCGCGGGACGTGCTGGAGGCCAAGGCGAAGGCGGACGAGCGTTTTGCCCGGCGTTTTCAGGCGATTATCGAAAAGCACGACAAGAACCTGTATGGAGCCTGAACCGTGCGTAACCGTAATTCGGTGACAGGCGGCGCGGATCTGCGCCATGAGTGACCGCGCACCCAAAACCGATCATGTCGGGCTGACCGATCTGATGGCCAGCCGCCGCTACTTTGCCAAATTCGAGCAAATCACCAGCCATTTGGGACGGGTGGCGGCAGTCATGCAGGCAGAGGGCAACCTGACCAAGGATGAGGTCGAGGTGCTGGTGGCCTATGTCCAAGGCATCGCCTACACGTTTCGCGCGCTTGGCATGAAATACCTGCTGGTGGGGCGCGACACGGGGCAGTTCTTTGGCTCTTTGCAGATGGATAACCGCGAGAGCGGATTTCCCGTGTTCAATGAGTTACTGGTCATGGCCAATGACGCGCAACAAGCCGGGCGGCATCTGGATAGCCTTCCGAATGTGGAACACCTCAAGGCGCAGATGGTCGAACAGATTATTGGCGCACAGCAGATTCCAACACGCTTGCAATTCGCGCTGTCGCAGCGGCTATATTACGAAGAGTTGCAACGCGGGCATCTGTTCTGGGCGCAGAACGATCCACAAATGATCTGGCAGAGCGGGCTGGGCGACAGACGGCGCTATTTATTGCATTGGGCTGTTTATGACAGCCAGATTAACCTGCCAACGATCTATTTGATGGAGGTCGAGGATAGCGGGCGGCGCGCGTTGCCCAAGGATGAAGGACGCTGGCCGGAAGTGCAGGCGCATCTGATGGGGCAGGCGCTGGGTGGGCTGAAATTGTTGACCATCGCGCGCGGCTTTGACGAGGCGTTTCCCGAGTTGCATCCCAAGCGGCTGCGTCGTCTGCATGTGGGGCCGATGTATTCGCACCGCTACACACAACAGACTGGCCCTCTGCACGACGTGTTGCGCGATGCGGGCGCGCCCGAGGGGCAGGACTGGGCGCTCGCATGGACAGACGAAGTGCTGGAAAGTGAGCGCACCGAGACCGAGCGTGATGGTTGGTTTGGCTCGGTCGAGCGCGAGATTTTCGCGCTCGATCCGTTTTCGGGACGCGGGGCGGAAACCGGCGCAACCCGCCAGACCCGCAGCATTGTATTGCCAGAGCGGCCCTATCAGGTACTGGCCGAAAAGAACCCGCCGGGCTTTGCCAGCGTGACGAAATACGTCGTCAGCGCCGGGGGGCGGGTCTTGCGATATTGAACCGTTGCCGGGCTGAAGCCCGGCCTGCAAGAATTGGTAGGCCGGGCTTCAGCCCGGCAGGTGGAGAAAAACATGAGCCTGACAGCCGATATGATGGAACTGCGCGAAGCGGACGTGACCAAGCATTACGACGCGGCGACGCGTATGCTGGAGGGGTTCGATCATACGCCCCGGATCGGCAAGCCGGTCGATACCCCGAGCGAAGAGCGGTCTTCCGGCATTGCGACGCGGCGGCGGTTCCGCACCACCACACCGGGATTGGTCACGCGCAGCGCCGCGCGCCCCCAGGGCGTACATCTCATCGCGCGGATTGAGGCTGCGGATGGCGATGACCCGCTGGTGTCGCCGTTGCAGGCCACGGTGATGCACGCCTTGCGCCGCTCTCTGGCCATCGCGCTGGCCGTGGGCGAAGCCTATGCCGATGCCACAGGTCTGGCCGACCTGCGCCGCGCCAACCTCGCCGGGTCGTTGCCCGGTGATCGCAAGACCGAGTTCAGCGAGTTGCTGAGCGCCGAGGCGCTGGCAGTCGCTTATGTCTTTGCAAATGCTGCCGCGTTCCTGCTGGGGCCGCATGGCAGCGAGGTGTCGGTGGAGGCCGGCGAAGCCGAGGAAGTGCTGACGGACAACCCACAACTGGCGCTGCACGGTGCTCTTTGGGAGCTGGATCAAACCATTGCAACCCATGCCGGGGATGATGCACGGCTGGTGGCCAGCGTGACGGGATATGCCGAGGCGCTGATGGAGAAGGTCGCGCTGCGCGCGCAGAATGCCGGGCGGCTGGAGGCCTTTGCCAGTGCCAGTTGGCGCGTGGAGGCGGATGATTTCACGATTCGCGGGTTTACCCCGTCGTCCAAGGCGAAATCCACAACGCTGACCATGACATTCAAGAAGCCAAACGAAGTGGTGGGCAACCATATCGCCAAATATCAGGCGCTCAAGCTGGCCAAGATGTTGATGGCTTACGATTTTGACCGGCGGCTGAACCCGTTCGCAGAATTGGGCGGGTTCATCTTTACCTTTATGGGGGACGGGAAACCGGGCACCGGCAAAACGACGCTGATCCAGATGATGGCGGGACTGGTTCACGGCTATTGCCAGACGGCGGGCTATCCGTTTCGTTATCAAAACCTGAGCACCGACAGCATTGACAGCTATCAGGGCAAATCGGCGCAAAACGCCAAGGCGTTCATCAATTCCATCATCGACCCCGGCGTGATCGGTTTTGGCACGATTGATGATATTGACCAGTTAGCGGGCAGGCGCGGGGACCGGCAATCGTCGTCCGGGCAATTGGAAATTACTGCCGTGTTGATGGAGAGTTTTGCCGGGGCGAACACCGTCGTACGTGGCAATTGTACGTTTGGCATGTTTTCGAACTACCCTGAGAATGTGGATGATGCCCTGCGACAGCGCGCGGGCGCGCGCTTTTTGGTGGATGGCCCGATCAGCCGCGAGGATTACATCGATATCCTGAATCTGCTGTTGGGCCGGAACCACGATATCCCGCTGGGTGATCACGAGGCGTTTGCCGCGCAGGAAATCAAGAAGGCCGTGGCCGCCAGCTTTGCCTCGCATTCCAAACCGCATGAGGAAGGTTTGTTGCGGGTCTATGAGGCGGTGGATGCCAAGATCGGCGCGCTGGACACGATTGCCAAGCTTGGAACATATCTGAAGGGCATTCAGGAGGTCGATGACCGATTTACCGGGCGCGCAATCAAAAACATCACCGACGCAGTGAAAGTGCGCGCGATGGATTTTGAGCTGCCCGATGAGTGGATGGAGGAACCTGATCTGTTCTTGTTCAAGGACTACGAGACCAAGAAGGGTATGATCGAGGAGCTGCGTCAGCCGATCACGGTCGAGATGGTGATTCAGGAGATCAACCGGTACGCCGACAGCGAATTCCGCTATGCTGACAAATCCGACGAGGTGGCAATCGAGAATTCCGTGCGCGAGATGGGGCGGATGGAGGAAGCCAAGCGTCGCTATCTTGCGCTAAGGGGATAGGGCGGGCGTGAGCGATCTACCGGGCAAGTGACAGACGAACGACGCTAGATCAGGCTGTGATCGGTTCGTTTAAGGCGATATCCGCGAGGGTCGAACGGTCAAGATTGGCGAGAAATGCCGCTTCGGCAATGCGCAGTCGACTCTCTAGGCGGCAATGTCCACTTATGGTGCAATTTCCACCATCGGCCTGAAAACACTCCACCAATGCCTGTCCCTCTTCGAGGACGCGTACGACTTCGCCCAGACTGATGTCTTTTGGCTGGCGTGCCAGTTTGGCACCACCACCGCCACCGCGGCGTGTCTCGACGATGCCGACCTTTGCCAGCTTTTGCATGATCTTCGTCAGATGATGCCGGGACAGGCCAAATTCTTTGGCAAGCTCAGCGGTAGAGAATATCCTGTCGGGGGTCCCTCCCATCCGCATCAGCATCCGCAGCCCGTAGTCGGTGAAGGAGGTCAATCGCAACGTGTTTATCCCTGAATTGATATTTACAGAACCGATTAGCAAGCGTAGGCCACGATGAGAAGCTCGGACACGGTCACCATTCTTGGTGTGTGGGAATTTGCCCGCATCCAAGACGCTGGTTGGCCATTATAGCCGGAGGCGCGCAGTTGAGCGACGATTTTGACAGTTTTCGATGCCGTAGCGGGTTTTCTTCGCCGCCAGAGCAGGCATCAGACGACGTGTCGGACGACCGCGAGGCAACTGTAAAGGCCCGTATTCCGACACAGGTTGTGCCGAAGGAGCGCGAAGGAAACACGCGCCAACCCGATGTTTCGCGCCCAGAGGGACGTGACGGCATTCTGAGTACGCTCGCTGCTATGATCAGGTCCGTGCTGGGCAGATCATAGTGCGCGATTCCGCACGCTACCCATGCTGCAATTCACTCAGGCAGCGTCGGGCGTCGTCTGCCATGTATCGCAGGCGATCTCCTGCGCTGACAACGGACGTGACCGCGTCGACGCCCTGACCGGCATAGAGAGACATCGCCTCAAGCTCTCCGGTGGTGGTGCGCATCGGGGAATCAGTGCTTTGACGAAAGCGGGGCGTGTCGCCGTCATAGGCAATGACCTCTGACGGGATCTGCGCGGGGTCATGCCCCAGAAGGCGGTCCCCGAATCCTGCGGTCACACTGTTTTTCAACACCCGCACGGCTGATCCGGCGGGCCAGTTCAGGACAAACCCATCGGTCAGGACGGTATCCTCTGACGTGGCGTCGATAATGCGACGTTTATGATAATCGTGGGCAAATGCCTCGGTTGTAGCAAGGAAGGCCGTCCCACATTGAACGCCCACAGCCCCCATTCCAAGAGCGGCGGCAAGCCCGCGCCCGGTCGTGATGCCGCCGGAGATAACGACCGGAACACTGGCTGCTGTCAGCACGGAATCAGCCAATGCAAAGGCACCGGTGCGCCCGTGTACATGGCCGCCTGCCTCGCAACCCTGCGCGATCAGCACATCCGCACCGACCGCTTCGGCCCGCCTTGCGGCTTCGATATTGCCGATCTGGTGCAACACTTTGCAACCGGCCTTCTTCACCCGCTCCACGGCGTCCGGCACCACGTCCCAGAAGAACGAAAATGTCGTGACGCCCAGATCAAGACAGGTGCCGATCTGGGCATCCAGCAGTCCGGGTTCTGTCGCCGCAGGGATCAGATTAACTGCAAAGGGCTTGTCCGTTGCGCGACGGAGCGCGGCAACCTCAGACGCTATCAGGGCAGGGTCCTCGCGGACCATGCCGAGCGTCGGATAGCCACCAGCCAAAGCAACCGCCGCAGCCAGTTCTGACCGTGCGACGCCGCCCATTCCGGCAAGGATGACTGGCACATCGCAGCCCAGCAGATCGCATAGGGGGGTGCGTAAGAGATCAGGGTGTGCTGTCATGTTGTCGTGCTTTTCATGCGTTGGGACAGGTAATCTCTCAGTACGACCGCTTGATTGTGCTCGCGGTCCTTAGCAGCATAGAGCAGCGTCACCGGACCCTTGCGGCAACATTTCAGGCAGCGTTCTACGGCATCTGCATTTCCCGCCAGTTCATGCATGTACCGATTACGGAACTCTGCCCATCTGTCGGGGTCATGTCCAAACCATTTTCTGAGATCATCGCTGGGGGCGACCTCCTTGTTCCAATCATCATGGTCCAGGTCTTCTTTTGCTATGCCGCGAGGCCATACGCGATCCACCAGAATCCGCGTGCGATCGTCGGAAGCCGGGTCGTCGTAGACTCGGGCAATAGTGATGTCGGGTGTCGTATTCATTTTGGATCTGTCCAAGCAGGGCCGGAGCAGGCCGAGGATCGACGGGTAGTGGCTGAAATGGATATGAAGGTCGCCCGGCCCCTCATCATAATGTGTATTGTATCGAGAGGCTAAAACTCATAATGAGTATTGTAAATACCTATTCAATTTCTGGAACTGGCCGAGAGGGCGAAATGAGCAAAGTTTCCGTGACTGCTGATGGCTTCGTCGTCGATGCTGAGTTGCTCGGGGCTGCGTTCAGCGTGCCGCCGGAAACCATTCCGACCGAAATGCGCGACGGTAACATCACCAGCCGATGCGAGATCGGTGTCGACGCTGATGCAGGAACATCGCGGCTGACATTCTTTCGTGACGGGCGCGCGTTGCGGCTTGTCGTGAACCTCGATGGGGCCGTTCTGTCGCAGTCGCGCTTTCCGGTGGCGCCTCCAAATGCCGCTAAGGTGCCCGAGGCGAAAACCTGAGCATCGGCGGACCGGTAAATTCGTTTTTGGCGTGATTTTTCGCGCCTAGAAGCGAAAGTCTTGTCAGAAGGTTGCGGTGCCGCAACGTTCGCAATCAGCAATCGCAATAGATTCATCTCAACCGGCAATCATACCGATAAAGGAGATGGAAAATGCTGACGAGAAGAGCCGCACTGATGGGGGCCGCGGGCATTGCCGCGCTACCCATTCTGGCGAAAGCCACAAACGCCGAGGAGATCATGGATACGTCCATGGCAGCCCCCGTCGACCTGTCCAGCCTGAAGCGGATCAAGCGCAAACTGGTCCGCCCGCCGATGGTACACGAGCACGAGCAAGTGGCCCCGGCCGAGCCGCGGGTGGTCGAATTCGAGATGCAGATCGTAGAAAAAGAGATGGAGGTCGACAACGGTGCTTACCTTCAGGCGATGACGTTTAACGGGTCGGTTCCCGGACCGCTGATGGTGGTACATGAGGGCGATTATGTAGAGTTGACGCTGTTCAACTCTCCCGACAACCTGATGCAGCACAACATTGACTTCCACGCCGCAACCGGGGCGTTGGGCGGTGGTTCACTGACCTTGGTCAATCCCGGCGAAAAGACCACTTTGCGGTTCAAGGCAACGCGGCCCGGCACCTTTGTCTATCACTGTGCGCCGGGTGGTCCGATGATCCCGTGGCACGTCGTCAGCGGCATGGCCGGGGCGATCATGGTTCTGCCCCGTGATGGATTGCATGACCATGAAGGTAAACCGGTCCGCTATGATCGCGTTTATTATATCGGCGAGAATGATTTCTATATTCCGAAGACGGAAGACGGCGATTACATGCGGTTCGAGGACGTCGCGGAAAGCTATCCCGACACGTTGGAGGTAATGAACGGGCTGATCCCCAGCCATGTGGTGTTCAACGGCAAGGTCGGCGCATTGACCGGTGATAATGCCCTGACCGCGTATCAAGGTGAAAAGGTTTTGTTTGTCCACAGTCAGGCCAACCGCGATACCCGTCCGCACCTGATCGGCGGTCACGGTGATCTGGTCTGGGAGCGGGGCAAGTTCAACAACCCGCCCGAGCGCGATCTGGAAACTTGGTTCATCGCTGGAGGCTCTGCCGGGGCGGCGCTCTATGAGTTCCTGCAACCGGGCGTATATGCCTACGTGAACCACAATCTGATCGAGGCGGTGAACCTTGGTGCGACGGCACACGTTGTCGTGCAGGGTGATTGGAACAATGACCTGATGGAACAGGTTCAGGCGCCAACCGAATACAACGCCGCCTACGAAGGCAAAACCGCGCTGCCATAAGCAGACGATCCGGCAAATGCAGCACAAGGCGACCGGATCACCGGTCGCCTTTTTTGATCAGAAGGGAAATGCCATGACGAAGCGTTCGATATCCCCTCGGTACATCCTGATGGCGGTGGCTGCATCCGCAGCGATATGCGCCGCTGGATATGCTACGTTTCGCGATGTGCGGCCTGCGATGGTCGGGCCGGACACCGTGATGATCCCCGCAGGCGAGGTTTCATTCCGTCCGTTGGGCACGTTTGCGCAGGATGGCAAGGTTCGCACACCGACGGCTGTCCCGATTGCCGTCGATGCGTTCGAAATCATGAAATATCAGGTTTCGCGTGATCAGTATGCCGCCTGTGTCGCCGATCAGGCTTGCGCGCCGGTTCCGGCAGTTGGCGGGCAGTTTCCGCAGACCCAAGTGAACTGGATTGATGCCACGGCCTATGCGCAATGGCTATCAAAGCAGACCCGGCAGACGTGGCGCCTGCCAACAGAGGCGGAGTGGCAGCACGCCGCCGCAGAACGCTACGGAGATGCCACTGCGGGACCAGAAGCACTGGATCCGGGCGAGCGGATGCTGGCGCAGTATGCGCAAGGATTGTTGTTGCGGGGAACCTCCAGTCCGACGCTGCGCCCCCCGGGTGGGTTTGGCGAAAACTCCTATGGTGTGGCTGATATTTCGGGCAATGTCTGGGAATGGACGGATGGCTGTGTCGAGAACGGAACCATCCGCGCCGACGGAAGCGTTGCCGAGCGCGAAAGCTACTGTGGCGTGCGCGTGGCCGGAGGTGTTCACCGGGCGGCGGTCATCGATTTTATCCGCGATGCCAGCGTGGGTGGCTGCGCGGTCGGGTTGCCGCCGGACCATCTGGGGTTCCGCTTGGTGCGTGATGGATGATTGCCCGCTGTTTCGAAGGGGCAATCATCCATAGAGCCGGCTAAGATGCCTGACTGTAGCGGACACCATCCGCTGAATGAGCGTCGAACCGCGCGGCGATAATACGGGTCAGGGCGCGACCTGCTGGGCGAATAGACAGCGACGTATCCGACACGGTGACCAGATCCCCGAACTGCTCTGACAAGCGCGTGATGCACGGGTCAAGACTGCCGGCGAGGGGGCCGAAACGATCCTGCAACGCGACTCGATCAATGGTGAAATCGCACATCAGCATTTCGATTGCGCGGGCCCGCAGCCTATCCTCGGCGGTCATCATGTGCCCGCGCGCTCCGGCCAGTTGTCCGGCCTCCACACGCTGTACATAGGCAGGGGTGGCGGCAGCGTTCTGGATGTACCCGCCGGGCAACCGCGAGATTGATGATGCGCCCAGCCCGATCAGCGTGCCGCAGGTATCATCGGTATACCCCTGAAAATTACGACGTAATTTCCCCGAGGTAGCCGCGCGGGCCAGCCCGTCATCAGGGCGGGCGAAATGATCGATGCCGATGGCGTCAAAGCCCACATCCTGGAACCGCTGCGCGGCCAGCTCTGCCAGCGTGTAACGGTCCATCTCGCGCGGTAGCGCGCTCTCGTCGATCAGCTTCTGTCGCTTTGATACCCACGGCACATGTGCGTACCCAAACAGCGCGATCCGGTCAGGTGCCAGATCCAGAACCTGTGAAACTGTATCGTCCAGCCGGGCGGCAGTCTGATGTGGCAGTCCATAAACCAGATCGGCATTGAGTGACCGAACGCCCGCCGCCCGCAAATCATCGACGCAGGCGCGGGTTATGTCGAATGGCTGAATGCGCCCGATGGCGGCTTGGACCAACGGATCAAAATCCTGAATGCCGATGCTGGCGCGGTTCATGCCTTCTTCGGCCAGTGCGGTGATTTTGCCGCGGTCGACCATTGTCGGGTCGATCTCTACCGAGAATTCGCAATCGTCCGTCGGTGGGATCACTGCTTTGACGGCTTGTGCCAGCCGGTGGATCAGTTCGGGTGGCAGGATTGTGGGCGTGCCACCGCCCCAATGCATCCGCCCCATGCGCAGGCCCGTTGGTATTGCGTCGCGCAGCGTTGCCAGTTCGCGCTCCAGCGTGCCGATGTAGCTTTCGACCGGCGAGAGGGTCTTGGTGCCTTGCGTGTGGCAGGCGCAGAACCAGCAGAGTCGTTCGCAGAATGGAATATGCAGGTAGACCGAGACTGGTTCGGACGGATCCAGTGCGGCAAGCGCCTGCGCCTGCTGGACAGCCCCGACACCGGGCGTAAAGACCGGCGCGGTCGGATAAGAGGTATAGCGGGGCACCCGAAGGTCAAAGAGACCGAGGGATTTGAGGCGGTCGATATGTTTCATACGCCGGATATGTCGGCTTTTTGCCTGCGCGACTTTGCGCAGGATCAAATTTCAAACAGGGAAGGGGGACACGCCGATCACATATTCATGCAGGTGCAGCAGGGCGAGCCAAAGGACCAGCCCGGCAATCGCCCGAAGCGTGATGGATCGTCCGTTGAGGCGACGCCAGTTCGGATCGAACAACGGAGCAAGCGACAAGATCGCCGTAGTGTGCATGAAGCGATGGGCCGCCTGCGGGCCAAGTGCCCGGCGGGCTTTGGCATCAAAGGCAGGGATTGCGGCCAGCGCCATTGCGGCAAAACTGCCAAAGAGGATAACGTGCGCCAGATCACCATTCGGGACCAGGTGGGCCCCGGACCAGAGCGCCAGTGCAAGAAAGAGGGGGTGTCGGCTGACGGCGGCGAAACCGGGTGCGACAGCGTCGAAGGTCACGCGGCGCCTGCCGCCCAAGGTGAAAGGTTGTGCGATCCCCACACCACATGTTGCAAGGATGATCGCCGCGGGCATGACGATATTCGGCACGCAACGGGTCCACGGCATCTGTGGCCACAGTTCCATATAGGGTGCGCGGCCTGCGGCGATGACAACCCAGACCAACAGGGCCAGCGACATCATCCCATAGACGCTGAAATAGATGCGCTGGCCAAGGGCGGTGATCAACCGGTCGCGCAACCCGCCAATGCGGGGTACGAAATGGCTGCCGATAAACAGGGCCATCGCGAGGCTGTACTCCCCCCAGCCAGTCATTTTCCGTCAGCCTTGGCCATGAGGCGCGTGATATGGCAGGCGAAGGCCCATGTCGCGGGTACCCCGATGACAAGCCCGCCGGCAGCCGCCTCCCACGGGGTCAGAACCCGCCAGCCCAGCCAAGAGCCGATGAGAGAGGCGAAAAATAGGTTCACTGCCATCGCTCCGGCCCCGAACGGGTAGAGCGCCGCGAGAAGTTTAGCAGAGGGTCTCATCGCCGTTGGACGAGCATGTGAACGGCTGCCAGAGCTGCGATCAGGGCGACCGAGGCGATCAGGAACCAGACTTCGGCGGTTTCGGTCTGTGGTTTCGGGACAGGGCGTTCAAAACCCGCCGCAAAGATTGCGGTGGGAGCGAGCAGGATCAGTGCGAAAATCGTTGCAAGGCGGTGTTTCATCTTAGGACTCCATCGTCAGGGATTGGTATATCTCGGGCAGGGCGCGGGGCAACCTTTCAGGATTGGGCAACAGGGTATGACCGGCCTGCCCGAAGATGCGTGCGAACCAGTCCTGCCCGTCGGCATCAATGATCACGCCATGAACGGATTGCCCCAGCGCGCGCGCCTCGCGGACGGCCATGCGGCTGTCCTCGATGCCGTGGGCACCTTCATAGTGGTCCAGATCGTTTGGCTTTCCATCCGTCAGTACCAGCAGCAGGCGGCGTGTTGCCCCCTCATCTGCAAGCTGAGCTGTGACATGGCGGATCGCGGCGCCAAGGCGGGTGTAGTGACCGGGCTTCAGCCCGCCGATCCGCTGGGTTATCTGCTGCGACATTGGCTCGGAGAATGCCTTGGCACGGTGCAGAAAAACCCGGTCGCGACGCAGTGAGGAAAATCCCCAGATGCCCAGCCGGTCCCCGGCAGTGTCGATCCCGCCTGCAAGCGCCGCAAGCGCCTCGCGGGCGGTTTCAATCACGGAAGTGTCCCCGAGGGCGGCCTCGGTCGAACGCGAGCAATCCATCAGGATCGCGACTGACAGGTCCCGCGCCATCGGGCGACTGGCCTGCCAGACGCGATCGCTGCCCTCGTGACCGAGGGCGATGGCGGTACGGGATGCGACGACGGCATCAAGGTCCAGATCATCGCCGTCGATCTGACGGGGTAAGACCACCCGGCGCGGATGCAGCGGGGCAAATTGGTTTTTGACGCGTGCCACCAGTCTGGGGTCGGGGGCATATGCTGCGAGTGGTTCAGCGTCGATCTCCAACACCCTCGTATGATCGGGCATGTAATCGCCACTGCGGCGGTTCCATTCAGGGTAGGTGAATTTGCCCGCCAGCCTTTCGTGTTCCGCATCTTGTGGGGACAGGTCCAGCGAAACGCGCAGCCGGGTGGCGGCGCGCTTCATGTTCTGACTCAGGGTCAGGTGATCCTGATCCTCGGCGGCCTTGGCCGCGTTGTCCTGATCGTCATCGTCGACCATGCGGTTAATGTTCAGGCTCTCGGCCCATGACATGATCGTTTCGAACCGGTGGATGATGAAACTGTCACGCCGGTTGGCCTGATCGCGGTCTTCGCGACGTGCGTCCTTGCGGCTGGGGATCCCGACAGCAGGTTGCGGGGCTGCGGTGTCGTCCGGGGCGGCCCCGGCGACATTGCTGCTGGCACGTAGGCGCAGCCAGATCGGCACAGGTTCATAGGTTCGGTATCCGCGCGGGGCGGGGCAATTCAGGCACGCATCATCGGCAACATTACCGTTGATCTGATCAAGGATCAGCCGCTCGACACCGGCCTCGCAGCGCGGCAGGCCTGTACGGGCGCGAGTCGTGACGATGTGATTGCACAGTGCGGCATATGGCTTTCTCAGGCCGGGGCAGGCGGCGTAGGCACGGTCCGACGCGATGGCGATGGCGGCTATTTCAGCCCGATCCCTAGCGAGCGCGTCGGTTTGCGGAGAGGGCAGCTCAACGCTGGCAGCAAGGGCTGCCAACCACAGATAGGCCGCGCGGTTCAGATCGTTGGTGTCAAAAACATCAATCACCGACGGCAGACGCAGCCGATCACCGTCAAAATCGGCGACATGCAGCATCTCGCGCGGCGTACCGATCCGGCGCAGACGGTCGGGGCGATGGTCGGATGTGGCGGCTGGCGCCGGCAGGATTTCTGTCCCCGCCGGGCCGCCGAGCGCGCGATAGAGCGTGGCGATACTGGGCCGCATCGCCGCGAAACTGGCGGCCCGCTCGGCAGCGCCGTCGGCGCGTCCCGCACGGGTCGCCATATCATGCCAAAGGTTGCCGATGGTTTCTTCCGGCTCCATCAGGTCGAGCAGGTGTATCATCGCTTCACCCGTAGACGCTGGCGGCCAGATCGCGCAGCGCCTGCTGGACGTCGGGCTCATCCGATAACGGCTCGATGATCGCGGCCTCAATGGCGCGATCCACATGCATACCGTGCGCGATCATGGTGGCGGCATAGATCAACAGACGAGTCGAGACGCCTTCTTCCAGATCCATGCCTGACAGCCTGCGAATATGGCCCGCAAGACGGACCAGCGCTGCCGATCGGGCCTCGTCCAACCCGCTTTCGGCGGTGACGACAGCGATCTCCACGCGTGGATCGGGGAAGTCAAAGCCAATCGAGACAAAGCGTTGCCGCGTCGATGGCTTCAGCTTCTTCAGGATGTTCTGATAGCCGGGGTTGTAGCTGGCCACGAGCATGAAGCTATTGGGTGCGACAAGTTCCTCGCCGGTGCGGTCGATGACCAGCCTGCGACGATCGTCGGTCAGCGGGTGCAGTACGACGGTCACATCCTTTCGGGCCTCGACCACCTCGTCGAGGTAGCAAATGCCACCGGTGCGCACGGCCCGTGTCAGAGGACCGTCAACCCACACAGTTTCACCACCTTTGAGCAGGTAGCGCCCGATCAGGTCGGCCGCAGACAGATCGTCGTGGCAGGCGACCGTGTGCAGGGGCAGGCCGGTGCGGGCGGCCATATGTTCGACAAAGCGGGTTTTACCGCAGCCGGTCGGCCCCTTCAGAAGAAGGGGCAAACCGTTGGCATGGGCCGTCTCGAATACATCGCATTCATCTGCGACAGGGGCGTAGAACGGCAGTTCGGGTTTCGACGCGATGTTCATGGCTTACTCTCCGGGTACGGTTGCGGAGCCGGGCTTGATCACCTCGCGGCGCACCACCAGCATGGAGTAGATGAACAGGAGTGCCCCGAGCACCACGGCGATACCTGAGCCGAAGCGCATCATGTAGAAGAGGCCAAGCTGGTCCTGCACGTCCATGTAGTAGTCGCCTACGATCCGCTGCATGTGTGTCTGGATCGTCCCGGCAAAGGTCAGCGTAAAGGTCATGAAGGCCATGCCGCCTGTCATCAGCCAGAAGGACACCATATTCAGCACCTGATTATAGGGATCACGTCCGCGCAGGATCGGCATCGCGTAGGTGAACATCGCCAAGTTAAGTGCCACATAGGCGCCATAGAACGACAGGTGCCCGTGGGCGGCGGTGATTTGCGTGCCGTGGGTATAGTAGTTTACCCCGTGGAACGTGTGCAGGAAGCCCCAGACGCCCGCGCCGAAGAAGGCGACGGTGGACGCGCCCAGTGACCAGAGCAACGCGGCCTTGTTCGGGTGGTTCTTGCGGCCTTTCCACACCATGATGAAGGAAAAGGACATCATCGCAAAGAATGGCACCACTTCGAACGCTGAGAAGATAGAGCCGAGCCACTGCCAGTACCCCGGCAAGCCGATCCAGTAAAAATGGTGCCCGGTTCCGAGAATGCCGGAAAAGAGCGCCGTGGCAACGATGACATAGAGCCATTTCTCGATCACTTCGCGGTCAACACCTGTAAGCTTGAGCATGAGGAAGCCAAGGATCGCGGCCATCACCAGTTCCCACGTCGCTTCGACCCAGAGGTGAACGACGAACCACCAGTACATTTTATCAAGGCTCAGGTTGTCGGGGTTGATGAAGGCAAAGACCCAGAGCAGGCAAAGCAGCCATAGCCCCATTAGCAGGATGTTGGTGATTGCTGTCTTGCGCCCGGCCAGAAAGGTCAGCGAGACGTTGACGAGAAAGATCACGGCGGCGACGAGAATGCCGAACTTGACCCAAAGTGGCTGTTCGAGGAATTCGCGCCCTCCGTGGATACCCACAAGGTAAGAGCCGACGGCGCCGAGCGTGCCGACCACGAGGATGATCAGCTGGAGATAGGCCAGCTTGACCGAGAAAATCTCGCGTTCGGACTCCTCTGGTACCAGATAATAGGCAGCACCAAAGAAGCCCAGCAACAGCCAGACGATCAGCGCATTGGTGTGGATCATGCGCACGACGTTAAACGGCAACAGCTCTGACAATGTGTTGGGCGATACATAGATCCACCCGGCCAGCAGCCCGCCGAGAACCTGAATGGCAAAGAGCCCCATGGCGACGAGAAAATAGGCGTAGGCCACTTTCTGTGATTGATATTTCATCTGATTGTTCTCCCTCAGCCCGCGTCGTTGGGCGGCCAGTTCTGGGTGTCGGTCTGATCAGCCCAGCGAAGGAATTCGGCCAGCGCCTTCATCTCTTCTTCGGTGATCTCGAAAAATGGCATCTGGCGTCTGCCTTCAATGCCCGAAGGCTGTGCCTGCATCCATCCGTCGAGCATCTCGAAAGCGCCCTCCGGATCATCCAGAACCCCCCAGCGGGTCATGACATTGCCGACTTCGGGGGCGAAATAGGCCCCTTCACCGTGCAAGGTGTGGCAGTTGATGCACGAATGCCGTTCCCATACGTGTTTGCCGAGTATGACCTCTTCGGTCAGGGGCATACCGGCTGTGGATGTGTTGACGATATAGTGGTGGCTCTGAATCGTTAGGGCGATGAACACGACGACGAAGAAGATGGATCCTCCGTAGAACACGTTCCTGGCCCGCGATTTGGTAAGTAATTCTGACATGTCGCGGTCCCGACAAATTGTTGCGGATGCACACTGCCTATCGGTCGCCTCACCAGAGAATGTTGCGCAAGCGCAAAGAAGCCGCAGAAACATCGCAGCAAGATGGCTCTGTGCAAGGAGATCATCATGCGACGTCCCGATTTCGACGATCCGGATTTGCCGCTGTCAGTGCTGTTCGCAGAATGGCCAGAGGCAATCGCCCCATTTCTGGAACGCCGGATGCTGTGTCCGGGCTGCCCGATTGCGCCGTTTCACGCGATTACGGATGCCTGTGTGGAATATGATCTGGACGAGGATGAGTTTCGCGAAGAACTGAGAGCCGCGATAAGCGCCGCGAAAGCGTCCTAGCCTTGCGCGTCGCTGATCAGGACAAGCCTGTGCGGGTCGGTGACGACGATGTGCTTGCGCGTTGACCGCACGATCCCGTCCTTTTCCCACGCAGACAGCAGACGACTGACCGTGTGCAGCGTTGTTCCGGTCATGTCTGAAATGTTTTGCCGGGTAATCGGAAAGGCGATCTCGATCCCCTGATCCGTCTTTCGTCCGCTTTGGTTCACCATCCTTAGGACTGCGGCGGCAACCCGTTTTTCGACGGCCTGCGTCGCCATCTCGGTCAGGGTGTCCTGAATTTGGCCAAGACGCTGGCCGACAGTCTTGAAGCTTTCGCTCGCAAAGCCTTGATACTTTGCGGTGAACTCTGGCCACAAGCGAGCGGGCCAAGACAGGGCGATCGATTCTGCCGCAGCGATGGCGGTGGCGGGATAGGTGTCACGCTGTAGCGCGGGTGCAATACCGAACAACTGCCCCGGAGAGATATGCAGCACGATGATCTGATCGCCGCCCGGTGTCGTGCGCACCACGCGAAGGTAGCCGTCCAGCAGCAGGAAAAAGTGATCGGCTGCAAAGCCCTCACTGAAAATGGCAGTCCCTTCGTCGAACCGACGCGGCGTTGCCAGACCGAGGATTTCGCGAATCTGCGTCCGCTCCAGCAGGCTGAAGGGGGGCAGGCCGGTCAGAAGGCTTTCGTCTAGCTTGGGCACGAATATCTCGGAAGTTTGTTTCAGAGCAATGTTTCGAGGCGGGGCATACCTCATATCAGCGTCAGACGAAACAGTTGGATCACTAAGAAAGGATGCTCCAATGCTCAAGACAATGATGATGACCGCCGCCCTCGCTCTGATCGCAGTGACTGCGAATGCCGAGACTTATGAGGTTCATATGAAGAACCGCGGAGATGCGGGTGTAATGGTATTCGAACCAGCATTTGTAAAAGCGCAGCCCGGCGATGTGATCCGGTTCCTCCCCACAGACAAGGGGCACAACGTCGAGAGCATTGATGGGATGCTTCCCGAGGGGGTCGAATCCTTCAAGACCAAGTTCAACAAGGAATTTGATCTGACTGTCGAAAAGGAAGGTGTCTACGGCATCAAATGCACACCGCACTACGCCATGGGCATGGTTGCTCTGATTCAGGTGGGTGAGGCTGCCAATCTGGATGAAGCGGCGGCCGTAAAGCAGAAGGGCAAAGCCAAGTCGCGCATGTCGGACCTGTTTGAACAGGTTGAGTGACGTACCGTCCCACGTCGCGTGACCTTTTGGGGCGGTGCCAATGGCGCCGCCCCAGCGCGTTCAAATCTGGAGATTCGACATGTCTGCCCGTACCAAGTATTCTGGCCCCGCCCTGTTTTCTTATGGCTTTAGGCCATTTTTCCTGTCTGCGACGTTATTCGCCCTGCTTGTTGTGCCGGTATGGTGGTTGGTGTGGCGGGGGGATGTCGTGCTTAGCAGTACATTTTCGCCGACGGACTGGCATATCCACGAGATGGTTTTCGGGTATGGCGCGGCTGTCATCGCCGGGTTCCTGTTTACAGCAGTGCCAAACTGGACGGGCCGCTTGCCTGCGCAAGGCTGGCCGTTGGCTGCGCTGTTGGCGATATGGATCGCCGGGCGGCTTGCCTTGGCCGGGGCAACAGGCCTTGGCCCAATCGGAGTGGCCGCCATTGATCAACTGTTTCTGGTGGCCGTGGCGGGGATGATCGCCCGCGAAATCATCGCAGGCAAGAACTGGCGCAACCTCAAGGTATTGATCCCGGTGACATTACTGTGGTTAGCCAATCTGGCATTTCATATAGAGGCGATGATGCAGGGCGGCGCAGATGTCAGTCGCCGCGCGGGCATCGCGCTGCTGATCTTTCTTATCATGCTGATTGGCGGACGCGTCGTCCCCAGCTTCACGCGCAACTGGTTGGTGAAGCGTGGCGCCACAGCCCTGCCGGTTCCGTTTAACCGGTTCGACGGGCTGACATTGCTGGTCAGTGTTCTGGCGTTGTTGATTTGGGTCGCCGCGCCGTTCAGCATCGTGAATGCAGCATCCGCATCGGCGGCTGCCGGTGTCCAAGTCATACGATTGCTACGCTGGCAGGGGATGGCAACATGGCGTTCGCCGCTGTTGGTGATGTTGCATGTGGCATATCTTTTGATACCCGCCGGGTTCCTCGGGATTGCTGGGGGCGCGCTGGGCATCGTATCGCCAGCGGTCGGCGCGCATCTGTTCGGCATCGGGGCCGTCGGCGGGATGACCGTCGCGGTGATGATGCGGGCGACGTTGGGCCATACGGGGCGCGATCTGGTCGCCGGGCCAATGCTGACAATCGCCTTTGCGCTGCTGATGGTATCAGCGGTTTTGCGGGCCGCAGATGGCACTGCTCTTTTGTCCGGGGTAAATGGCGTCGGGTTGTCAGCGGTATGCTGGACAGCGGCCTTTGCGGTGCTGGTGTTGCGCATCGGTCCGTGGCTTGCGACACCAAATGTTTCGAGGCGCAAGCCATCGGGTGGAGCCCAGTAGCGATGCCAATCGCGAGGTTCCGTCGAAAGAGAGGAGCGAACAATCTTAAGTTGCCGGGGAGAACCTGAGGCGTTGGGGCTGCGAAGATACGCTCTGGAGACCCGAACATTCCGATCTGGTCAGCAGCAGCGCCGATGGTTAGGGCTCTTACCGGGGACAGAATCGGAAACCGGGTCTGTTTTGGGGCAAGTGAATCCGTATGATGGCGGTTGAAACCTCCGGAAAATCCGCCGATCCATATGTGTCCCGGTGAGAATGGCAAGCAGATGAAATCAGATCCCAAGAGAAACGCACGCCTCAGCGTTGCACCGATGATGGATTGGACAGACCGGCATTGCCGGGTGCTGCATCGGCTGCTGACGCGTGAGGCGCTACTTTATACCGAAATGGTGACAGCCCCTGCGCTGGTGCGGGGGGCGCCCTGCATTTGCTGGACCATTCCGCGCGCGAGCAACCTGTAGCGTTGCAATTGGGCGGTTCCAACCCAAGCGAGTTGGCAGTGGCCGCGCGATTGGGGCAGGACGCTGGCTATGCCGAGATCAACCTGAATGTCGGATGCCCGTCGGACCGTGTTCAGTCGGGCACATTCGGGGCTGTCTTGATGAAATCACCTGCGCTGGTGGCGGAATGCTGTGCTGCGATGATCGAGGCAGTGGATGTGGACGTAACGGTCAAATGCCGGATTGGCGTTGATGATCAGGTGCCCGAAGATATTCTGCCGGAATTTATCGCGCAGGTCGGCGCTGTGGGGGTGGAGCGGTTTGCTATTCATGCCCGCATGGCGTGGCTGGACGGGCTGAGCCCAAAGGAAAACCGCGACATCCCGCCGCTGAACTATCCGCTGGTCCTGCAGATGAAACAGCTCTTTCCGGCGCTGCATTTATCCGTCAACGGCGGGATCAACAGCCTTGATCAAGCCGCGGCATTTTTGGAAGCCGGGCTGGATGGCGTGATGATCGGCCGGGCCGCCTATCACCAACCCGCAGACATGTTGTGCGCGGCTGACCGGCGGGTATTCGGCGCAAAAACACCTGATACCACTGCTGAATCTGCCGTGTGCGAAATGCTGCCCTATATTGAGGCGCATATGGCGGCGGGCGGGCGGCTGCATCAGGTAACGCGGCATATGCTGGGTCTCTTTGCCGGGCGACCCGGCGCACGGGGATGGCGGCGTGCATTGTCCGAGGGCGTGTCAAAGCCCGGCGCCGGGCCAGAACTGGTCGAGGCGGCGTTGCAGCACGTGACCGCGTTGCGTGCGGCGTAGAATCCCATTGCTGCATGGTCTATTTCCCGGTCTAACGCGGTATAGCTAGAGGGATTGCCGAATGATGGACATGACGTTGCTGCTAAGCATGGGCGCGATGCTGATGGTCATCGGAGCTTTTGCAGGGGTGTTGGCGGGGCTATTGGGCGTCGGCGGCGGCATCATTCTGGTGCCTGCGTTCTTTTACGCGTTTCAGACACTTGGGTATGATGGCCCGCAACTGATGCAGATGTGTCTGGCAACCTCTCTGGCGACGATCATCGTGACATCGGTCCGTTCGGTTCTGAGTCACAACAAGAAAGGCGCGGTGGATTGGGTCATTCTGCGCGGCTGGGCGCCGGGGATCGTGATCGGCGCAGTTCTGGGCGTCATAGCCGCGGCGGGGCTACGGTCCGGAACGCTACAGGCGATCTTTGGCATTCTGGCGCTGGTTATCGGGCTCTACATGGCATTGGGTCGATCCGAATGGCGGGTTGCTGATGCAATGCCGACTGGTGTGCGACGCGCGGGGCTATCGCCTGCGGTGGGGTTCCTGTCGGTTCTGATGGGGATTGGCGGTGGCAGCTTTGGTGTGCCGATGATGGCTCTTCATGCCGTGCCGATTCACCGGGCGGTTGCCACGGCGGCGGGCTTTGGCGTGACCATCGCCGTACCGTCGGTGGCAGGGTTTCTGTTGTTCGACATCGCGCCGGAAAATCGTCCTCCGCTGACCATTGGTGCGGTGAATCTTGCGGCTTTTGCCATCGTGATCGCAATGACGCTGGTGACAGCCCCGATTGGGGTGAGACTGGCACATGCGATGGACCCAAAGCCGCTGAAACGGGCGTTTGGGATGTTTTTGATACTGGTCGCCTTGAACATGCTGCGCAAAGCGATGGGATGGTAGCGGAGTTCCTGCGGCGGGGCTGGGCGCATTTCGCCTATGCGCCTGACGTCGCTGAATGGGCTGCCGCGGCGCGGGCTGCCGCATTGCCTGAGGTCGCTGCCCCGGCTGCGCAGTCCGAGTGGCTGCAATGTGGTGGAACTTGGTTTGTCGGCGTAGATACGCTGCCCAATATGTCGGATGGATCAGTGGGTGTTTCTGGCCGGCTGACCGGGGCCGCCTACGATCAGGCAACTGATATTTACGGTGTATTACCGCTGCATCGCGGGCAGGTGTCGATCACCTATCCGGGCTATCCGAAGCCGCGCAAAGGCGAGGGCGACGGGGCGTTTCGTTACCGATTGCGGCGCGATGCGGCGCATGTCGACGGATTGCTGGCGGTCGGCTCCGCGCGTCAACGGATGCTGAAAGAGCGACACGCCTATATTCTGGGGCTGCCCCTCACACATGCCAGTCCGGACGCCAGCCCGCTGGTCGTCTGGGAGGGCAGCCACGAGATCATGCGCGCCGCGTTTGCCCGTGCGCTGCGGGATACGCCGCCCACGCATTGGGGAGAGGTCGATTTGACCGAAATTTATACCTATACCCGTGCGCAGGTTTTCGAAATCTGCCGCCGCATAGAACTGCCAGCCAAACCCGGTGAGGCGACGCTGGTGCATCGTTTGGCGGTGCATGGCGTCGCCCGCTGGGCAGAGGGTGCTGCCGCGCCTGAAGAAGGGCGGATGATTGCATATTTTCGACCGGAGTTGCCGGATTTGGATGACGGCTGGTTGACGCTGCCCTAAACGTGTTCGGTTCGCATGGGCCGAGTGGCTTGTGCCCGCGTGAGATGTTCGCGCCTATTCATCCCGCGCTGCCAGCCGTGCGGCCCTGCCGCCCCGGCGCTTGCGCAACAGCGCCGTGCGCCCCGGCAATTCGGCGTTGATCCGCGCGCGTTCGTCATCTGTCATGCGGGACCAGCGGCTGATTTCGTCGGTGGTTCGGTTGCAGCCGGTGCAAATGCGGGCCTCTGGATGAACCACGCAGATGCGAATACAGGGGCTTTTGACTTCGTCGCGGCTCCAGATTTTTGCCGCTTCGGTATTGTCACTCATGTCATCACTCACGGCTCGCTCCTCATGTGGCGCAATCGGTCCAGCACACCTTGAAGGATATAGGAAGCGGCGATGTTGTCGATCACCTCTGCGCGACGTTTGCGTGACGCATCCGCCTCCAGCAGCGCTCTTTCGGCGGCGACAGTCGACAGGCGTTCGTCCCAATAGCCGATGGGTAACTCGGTCAACCGCGTCAGGTTGCGTGCAAAGGCACGAGTCGACTGGCAGCGCGGTCCCTCGGACCCATCCATGTTGCGTGGCAAGCCAAGGATGATACCGCCCACTTCGCGCGCTGCGGCGATCTCAAGCAATCGCGCGGCGTCGAGACCGAATTTTTTCCGTCGTATCGTTTCAAACGGGCTGGCAACCGACAGCAACCGGTCCGACAAGGCGACACCGATCGTTTTGTCCCCCAGATCAAGGCCAATGACCGCCCGCATCGGGGGGACGGCAGCGGCAAAATTGGTGATATCCTCGCAGATCATTCTGTCACCCCGGCGCGAATGGCACCGGCACGCACCACCTCTAGCGCCTCAGGGCGATCGGCAAAGACCTGATTGGCCTCCTTCCAGATGGCCGCCGCGCGCTCGGTTTCACCCAATACGCCATAAGCGCCGATCAGCCGTGCCCATTCGGCAGCTGTGCCGCCCTCGCTGGCAAGCCGTTCAGAGAGTTGTGAAACCATACCTTGGATCATTTCCATCCTGTCGGCTGCGGTCATATCGCTGGCCGCCTCAACATCGGCGGCGCTGGGGCCGGGCGTATCGGGGAGCGGCGGCAACTGATATTTTACGCCCGCCATAGAGGCCAGATCGGGCAGGCCCTGCCGTACCAGAGGCACCCAAGGGGAGTCTGGCGCGCTGTCTGTCAGCAGTTCTTGCCACAAACGAAAGGCCGTATCCGGGCGGTCGACCTGCGCCAGATAAAGCCCGAGGTAATAGCGCGCAGCGCCATGGGACGGATTACGTTCAAGGGCCGCGCGTAGGGCTGCCTCGGCCTCGATCGAGACATACCCATCGGCGGCCGTTACCATTAAGTCGGCCAGAAAGGCATAGTCATCCGCCTCGGCACTGGCTTCCTTTACCTCGATCAGGCGGCCTTGGGCAGCGATGGCGGCTTGGGTGTTGCCGAGCAGCGCCTCGTTGCGCGCCAAAAGTGTAAGTCCGCGCGGGTCATCGGGATTTTCCTGCATCGCGGTTCGCAGACGCTCCATCAATGCGGTGAACTCGGGGCTGGGCGCGGCTTGAGCGGGGGCGGGCAGGGCACGGGCCTCAGCGGCGGACTGGGTCAGACGGTCTGCACGCGCCGCGTCAGAGGCCGCAAGGCGGGCCTCGCGTGGAAAGTCAGTATACCCCGGCGCGCCCAACTGCCAATATAGCGCAAGAGAGCCACCGACCAGAACCAGTGTTGCCAGCGCGATCACCACCCGACCGGCAGCGCGGGGCTGCCCGCCAGTGACGCCGCCTTGCTGCAATTGTGCATCGGCCGCCAGAATACGGCGCGATACCTCGGTGCGCACGCGCCCTGCCTCTGCCGGGGTCAGGACACCACGCGCTTGATCGCGTTCCACCTCGCGTAGTTGATCACGGTAGACGCCGATATCATAGGCTGCGGGGGCTGTGCTACCAGCACGCCCGCGCAGCAACGCCATGCCAATTGCGCCACTGACCGCCAGCGCCAACGCGCTTGATAGGATCCAGAATATCATGGTCTCTCCCAGTTCTTGCCACGACATAACCCTGTGCGGGGCAGGAAAAAAGGGGCACGGTGTCGCGACTGCGTCGGCACAGTCGCCAATGTCGCAATTTTTGCGCCGGATGTCGCGATATGTATGTGGCTCAGAGCGGAGATGCCCCATACCCGATCAATGTAATCGGCTGTGACGAGATCCCCTGAAATCGAGGTTTGCCATGAAAAAATATTCTGCCTTTGCCGTCGCCCGCGAAGCTCTGCGCTATCATACCGGCTGGGATCGTGCCTGGGCATCGCCAGAACCGCGCGCCAAATACGATGTGATCATCGTGGGGGCCGGCGGGCATGGTCTGGCTACGGCGTATTATCTGGGCAAGAATTTCGGCATTACCAATGTGGCGATCCTCGAAAAGGGGTGGCTGGGTGGCGGCAACACGGGTCGCAACACCACGATCATCCGTTCGAATTATTTGCAGGATCCGTCGGCGGCAATCTACGAAAAGGCGCGCAGCCTCTACGAGACGATGAGTCAGGATCTGAACTATAACGTCATGTTCAGTCCACGCGGCGTAATGATGCTGGCCCAGACCCAGCACGAGGTTCGTGGATATGAGCGTACCGCACACGCCAATGCCTTGCAGGGTGTGACGACTGAATTCATCGGACCTGAACGGGTCAAGGAACTGGTGCCGATCATCAATCTGGATGGGCCGCGCTATCCGGTACTGGGGGCGCTGTGGCAGGCGCGCGGCGGTACGGCGCGCCACGATGCAGTGGCTTGGGGCTATGCACGGGCCTGCTCGGACATGGGTATGCATGTCATTCAGAAATGCGAAGTGACCGGCGTCTCGCAATCCGGTGGCAAGGTTACAGGTGTGACCACCAATCGCGGCGATATCGCTTGTGACAAGCTGGGTGTCGTCGTGGCGGGCCATTCCGGACATCTGGCCGAAATGGCGGGATTCCGCCTGCCGATTGAATCCGTGGCGCTTCAGGCGCTGGTCTCTGAGCCGATCAAGCCGTGCATGGATGTGGTGGTGATGGCCAACACGGTGCATGGCTACATGAGCCAGTCCGATAAGGGCGAGATGGTGATCGGCGGCGGCACTGACGGCTATAACAATTACACCCAGCGTGGCGCGTTCCACCATATCGAGGAAACTGTGCGCGCCTTGGTTGAGACATTCCCGATGATCGCACGGCTAAAAATGCTGCGCCAATGGGGCGGGATCGTCGACGTGACTGGCGACCGTTCGCCCATCATATCAAAGACGCCCGTCGACGGCATGTTCATCAACTGCGGCTGGGGCACCGGCGGGTTCAAGGCGATCCCCGGTTCCGGCTGGGGCTTTGCCGAACTGATGGCCAACGGGCACTCGCCCCTGACCGAAGCCTTCGGCCTTGAGCGGTTCCACGAGGGACGGTTCATTGATGAGTCTGTTGCAGCAGGAGTGGCGCACTGATGCGGAACCATTTCATGCAGACCTGCGTTGTAGCCATCAAAGGTACTGACGCAGGAGATTTACAATGTCTGAACAATCCGAAACGACCCGAAACTCGGGCAACGGCTTTCTCGCGTTCGTCGTGGGTGGGCTTGTTGTCGCTGTTGGCGTCATGGCGTGGCTGCTTTATGGCGGCGGCGAAGCCAACGATGACGTCAATATTTCCATCGAAGGCGCAGCACCTGCTGCCGAAGCCGTCGAAGACGCTGTCACCGGCGACTAACGACACAACCGTCAATGTTATGCTGCAAAGAGGGCGCTGCCGTTTGGCACGCGCCCTTTTTGTGTGGTTTCACGCCAAATCTGCCCCGCTTCAAAAGGAATGTGCCTCATGCTGATCCTCACCTGCCCTTGCTGCGGCGTAACTGGCGAAGAGACGGAATTTCACGGTGGCGGCGAAGCGCATCTGAAACGTTTCGGCCCCGGATCCTCCGATACCGATTTCCACGACTACCTCTTCTCAAAGGTGAACCCGAAGGGCGTCCATCTGGAGCGGTGGCGACATAACAATGGCTGCGGCAAGTGGTTTCATGCGGCGCGCGATACTGTGACTCTGGAGGTCTATGGCACCTACGCAGCCCAGACCTTTGAGCCGCCACAGGCGATCAAGGATGCGATCACCGCCAAGCGCCCCGGCTGGGTGTGGAGGGAATTCTCGTGATCTTTCATCTTTCCCAAAATACTTCAATCGCTCCCGCAGCCACAGGCACGAGGGTTTCCAAATGAGCACACGTCTGGCAAATGGCGGCCGGTTTTTAAACAAATCGCGCAGCCTGGAATTCACCTTCAACGGCAAACGGCTGCGCGGCGTCGAGGGCGATACGATCGCTTCGGCATTGCTGGCAAACGATCAGATGATGGTGGGCCGCTCGTTCAAGTATCACCGCCCGCGCGGTGTCGTGGCCTCGGGTGCAGAAGAGCCGAATGGTCTCGTCGGTATGGGGACAGGCAATGATTTCGAGCCGAACCAGCGTGTCACCACGACAGAGTTGTTCGCTGGATTGACCTGCGCCAGCCAGAATCACTGGCCATCGCTGGAGTTCGACATCGGTGCAATCAACACCAAGTTGAGCCGCTTCCTGCCGGCTGGGTTCTATTACAAGATGTTCATCCACCCGCGCCCCTTCTGGAAACACATCTACGAACCGATCATCCGGCGCTCTGCCGGGTTGGGTAAAGCGCCCAAAGATCGCGATACTGACACGTACGAGCATTTCTATGCCTTCGTCGACGTTCTGGTCGTCGGTGGCGGTGTGGCCGGGCTGCAGGCGGCCAAGGCCGCAGGCGATGCCGGTGCCAAGGTGCTGCTGATTGAGCAGACCCCGCAATGGGGCGGGCGCGCGCCTGTCGACGGCGGTACCGTGAATGGTGCCCCTGTGGATAAGTTCGTGGACGAAACCATTGCCGCGCTCGAATCCATGCCCAATGTTACGATGCGCAACCGGATGATGGGGGCTGGCGTCTATGACCATGGCTATGCGCTGGGCTACGAGCGTGTGGGGGACCATCAGCCAGAGGTGGAGGGACCGCGCCATCGGTTGTGGCGCATTCGCGCGCAGCAGATCGTCACGGCGACAGGCGCAATAGAGCGACCCCTCAGCTTCGCGGGCAATGACATTCCCGGCGTCATGCTGGCCTCGGCGGTGCGTGATTATGCGGTGAACTATGGTGTCTCTCTGGGGGATCGCACCGTCGTTGTCACCAACAATGATGACGCCTATCGAACTGCGATATGCCTGAAAAAACAGGGTCTTACAGTTCCTGTTATCCTCGATGCACGGGTGCTGCCCATTGATAGTGCGTTGATGGCTGAGGCCAAGGAACTGGGTATCCGGGTGATGATGGGGCATGGCATTGCGTCGGTCAAAGGCGGCAAGCGCGTGACCGGGGTCGAGATTTGCAGTCAGGCCGGTGAAGGTGCAGTTCTGGAGGAGGTGGCCTGCGATGCGGTTGCCATGTCCGGTGGCTGGTCACCCGTGGTGCACTTGTGGTCACATTGCGGCGGTAAGCTGATCTGGGACACTGATCATGCGCATTTTCGCCCCGATGTGGATAAAGCACCGACGGGTGCCGTTGGCGAAGCCTTTGTTATTGCGGCAGGCAGCGCTAACGGTGCTCTGGGCCTCGGTGATGTATTGCGTGATGCGGACGCGGCGGGGCAGTCCGCAGCCAAGGCCAGCGGTCACGCGCCGAAGAAAAGTGATCCGCCACAGGCCGAGACGCCAGACGAGGCCCCTATGGCCCCGGTTTGGATGATGCCGCAGGGCGCGGGCATCAAGAAGCGGATGAAAGCTTGGCTGGATTATCAGAACGACGTGAAAGTATCGGACGTGCAACTGGCCGCGCGCGAAGGGTTCGAAAGTGTCGAACATGCCAAGCGGTACACCACGCTGGGTATGGCGACGGATCAAGGCAAGCTGAGCAACATTAACGGTCTGGCGATCCTTTCTGATGCCTTGGGACAACCAATCCCGCAAACCGGCACCACCACGTTCCGGCCGCCCTATACGCCGATTTCGATGGCCTCGATCGCGGGCGAGGCGCGTGACGCGCGGTTCCAGCCTGTGCGCCGCACGACGATGTATGATTGGCATGAGGAAAACGGCGCGTATTGGGAGCCGGTCGGCCAGTGGCGTCGCCCGTATTGCTATCAGAAACCCGGCGAGAGCATCGAGGATGCGGTGAACCGCGAGGTGCTGGCGGCTCGCAACAGTCTGGGTCTGCTCGACGCCTCTACTCTGGGTAAGCTGGTCGTGAAAGGGCCGGACGCGGGCAAGTTTCTGGACATGCTCTATACCAACATGATGTCGAGCCTGAAACCGGGCCGCTGTCGCTATGGACTGATGTGCAACGAGAACGGGTTCCTTATCGATGACGGTGTCGTTGCGCGCATCGACGACGATACGTTCCTGTGCCACACCACCACCGGCGGAGCCGAGAGCATTCATGGTCACATGGAAGAGTGGCTGCAAACCGAATGGTGGGATTGGGATGTCTATGTTGCCAACCTGACCGAGCAATATGCACAGATCGCGCTGGTTGGCCCGAAGGCGCGCGAGGTTCTGAGTGCGCTGACTGGCGATGATGTCAGTAATGATGCGCTGCCTTTCATGGCATGGTCGGACATCACGCTGGGCGGTATGTCGGCGCGCGTTTACCGCATCTCGTTCTCGGGCGAGTTGAGCTACGAGATCGCGGTCAAGGCCTCTCAGGGGCGGGCGTTGTGGGATCTGCTGCTGGCGACCGGGGACGCGCATGGCGTGACACCCTATGGCACCGAGGCGCTGCATATCTTGCGCGCCGAGAAGGGCTTTATCATGATCGGGGACGAGACCGATGGCACGGTGATCCCGCAGGATCTGGGGCTAGGCTGGGCGATTTCCAAGAAGAAAGAGGATTATCTGGGCAAACGGGCGCAGGCGCGCAGCCATATGACCGATCCGAACCGCTGGAAACTGGTCGGGTTGGAGACCACCGACGGCAGCACGCTGCCGGACGGTGCCTACATTACAGCCGAAGGCACCAACGCCAATGGCCAGCGCAACACCCAAGGGCGGGTGACATCGACCTACCATTCGCCGACGCTGGGGCGTGGTATCGCGATGGCACTGGTCCTGCATGGGCCGGACCGCATGGGCGAAGTGCTGGATATTCCGCGCATCGGCGGCTCGGTGACACAGGCCAGGATCGTTGATGCGGTATTCTTCGACAAAGACGGGGAGAAGCAAAATGTCTGAGGCCATGAGCGCGCTAAATGGTGCATCCTTTAACGGGATTGTCGCGGTCCGCGAGATAGGATTGCAGGGGATGATCACCCTGCGTGGAGACCTGAGCGCAGCAGCAGTGCAAAAGGCCGCCGCAGCGGCCTGTGGGCAGGATATGCCCGGCCAGCGCAAGGCCAACATGCAAGGCGAGGATGGCATCGCGTGGATGTCATCGGACGAGCTGATGATCCTTGTGCCTTATGACGCGGTAGAGGCCCGGCTGGACGCGTTGGGCGATGCGTTATCTAAGCACATTCACTTGGCCGTCAATGTCTCGGATGCCCGGGCGGTGTTCGAGTTATCGGGCGGTCCTGCGGTGCGCGAAGTGATCGCCAAGCTGTGCCCGGTAGATATGTCAGATACCGCTTTTGGTCCCGGCGATTTCCGGCGTACGCGGATGGCGCAAGTGCCGGCAGCCTTTTGGATGCCGGACGCGAATAGCGTGCGCATCGTGTGTTTCCGATCGGTGGCTCAATACGTCTTTGATCTGCTTAAAGGCGCGGCAGCACCGGGCAGCGCGGTAGGGTATCTCGGCTGAACCGCAAACCGGGATCGCCTTGCCGAAAATGCCTGTTAGGTTGTTCAGCGGACCTGCTCGGATGTCGCGGCGCATCGTGCTGTCAGAGTGACAATCTATCGACTTTATCGGATCGCATGGCATTGATGTGCTGATTGACGGCAGGGCGGGCGAAATGCAGACTCGACAATTCTGGCGCGCGCCAATCGGTGATTGCCAGATTGTAATGCAATTGCTGACGTTTGGTCGGCGATAGTGATGTAGCCGCGCCCAATAGGCGGCGGTCATTGAACGGGCAGATATAGAAATTATTGATAAAGCTGTAGAGCAGGTTGCCAAAGCCATGCGACAGAAACTGTTCTGCGAACATCAGGTCATAGGCGCGGTGCCGCGCGGAACCGGGCAGGGTGGCGTACCAGTCCTCGTACATCCCTTGGATTGCAGGGTTTTCGACGATGGTCTTATCCGACAGCATCATCATGCGGATGCCAGTGCGGGTATCGTGCGGTAGGCCTTGGGCGTATTCCCTCCCGCCGCGCCGCCACAGTACAGCCTTCAGGAAATCGCTGCCGTTGCCGCGCAGAAAAATGCCGCCCGGTTTATGTGCCAGCAATACCTCGTGTCGGATCGGTTGTGGCGCGTCGTTCAGGCCGGTGATGATGCGGTGCAGCTGTCCGAGATGTTTCAGGCGGCTGTCGCTGGTGATTTTGAATTCATCATGGCGAATAGGGTCGATTTCCCGCAACGGGGCGTTGACGCGTTTGGCCAAATGGCGCGCTAACCGCAGATCCTTGCGGCTCATCGAGTTTTCGACATGCGAAAAGAGCGCGATCTTGTCCAGCGCGGGTTTGGCACAACTCAGCAGCAGGCGGCTGTCCAATCCGCCGGACAGAGGTAGATGCACATTGCCAGGCAGGTGGTTGGCAAGGCTGGTTATGACCTGTTCCAGCCGTCGAGCGATGCCGCGCACCACGTCTGCCTCCCTGTCGGGCGTCGGTTCGGTCACATCATTTGGTCCGGGCCAATGCCGAACCGGCATCCACAGGTCGAGGTCCAGAAAATGGTTTGGCAACAGTCTCTTGACTGAAGTATCGGGCGTGTGACCAAAGGCAAATCGGTTCGATCCGGTTGTTGCGTTGGTCGTCAGCGGGTAGTCCGTGTTCGGCTGTGGCGCGCGTGTCAGAACCAGATTCGTGGTCGACCCAACGCGCATCGTGTCCTTGTCGTAGACTGCCCCCAAAGATCCTAAACTATCGAGGTAGACCCGGTGACGAGTGCCAGTGACTACGATGATGGCATAGCGCCCGGCGCTATCGTTGAGCCAGTTCAGCAATTCCTGCAGCGGTTGATCAAGTGCGGTCAGCGCGTTTAGCCGTGCGGTGGTGATGACCATGCCATCAGGATCCACAGCAAGGCCGAGCACTGCGATCCTGCCATTTCCGAATGCGGCCGTCGCCACTGGCAGGTTCGCCCCGTGGTAGAGAATCCAGTTGCCCAACGCGATGCCGCGCATGGTTGCCGGGGCGGCGGTCCCGCTGGGCGCGAGCAGAAATTGCTGCGACAGGACTGGCGCACTGTCGATGCCGTGATCAGAGCACAGTTGTTCTGCCCAACTTGCATGGCTCGCCCATGCCGGATCAACCGGCGACGAAAGAAACGACATGTCTTGCATTTTGCCTGCCCGGCCTTCCCTCTTAAAACGTTGCCTCAATTATCTTTTTTCTAAAATTGTAGGGGATTGACCAATATAAGTCTAGAGTCGCGTCGCGCAGGCGTACGTGGGCCATCCGGGACAGGGGCGCAGGGCCCTTTCAGTGCAGGGAACTTCCAGTACGGGGTTGACGTTGTCCCCACGCGCCTACCATGTAGGCAATATAAATTTTGACACGCACCAAAAGGGGGCAATCCATGAGCTTTCAACTTCCCGACCTTCCCTATTCGCATGACGCTCTGGCACCGCACGGCATGTCTGCCGAAACGCTGGAGTATCACCACGACCTGCACCACAACGCCTATGTGACCAACGGTAACAAGGCGATTGAGGGCACCAAGTGGGATGGCAAGTCACTCGAAGAGATCATCAAAGGCACCTATGATGCAAACGCCGTGGCGCAGAACGGTATTTTCAACAACATCAGCCAGTTGTGGAACCACAACCAGTTCTGGGAAATGATGAGTCCCGGCGAGAGCAAGATGCCCGGCGAGTTGGAGAAAGCGCTGAATGACAGCTTTGGTTCGGTCGACAAGTTCAAGGAAGAATTTTCTGCTGCGGGCGCGGGTCAGTTCGGCTCTGGCTGGGCGTGGCTGGTCAAGAAACCGGATGGTTCTCTGGCCGTCACCAAGACCGAAAACGGTGTGAACCCGGTCTGTTTCGATCAAACCGCCCTGCTGGGATGTGATGTGTGGGAGCATTCGTATTACATCGACTTCCGCAACAAACGTCCGGCCTATCTGGAGAACTTCCTGAACAAGCTGGTGAACTGGGAAAACGTCGCCAGCCGGATGTAATCAGGCGCAAGTTTGAGTGACTATCGAGCCTGCCGGGATTGGTCCCGGCAGGCTCTTTTATTTTTTCCGGTGCGTGACGGGGCGCTATTCACCGCATCGGGTGGGCGTTACCGTGACATTTGCGGTTGTGGTGCCGCGCCTTTCGGACCATCAACGGGGTGGGTCGGTCAGTTCGAGCCAGAATTTTGCGTAGCAAATGAATTCAAGGCAAAAGATGTGACCATACACCCTGTCCTGCGATGCGCCGGAGTTCATTCCTGCGGCGCGCCTTTGACCCATGCGCGGGCGCGGCTGGAGCATTACACATGACCGAACCGATGCGCGGCGTGATCGCCATGGTCGTTGCTTGCACGATCTGGGGCATGTCGGGAGTATATTACAAGCTGCTGGCCCACATCCCGCCCGTTGAGGTGCTGGCACATCGCACAATCTGGTCATGTGTTTTCTTTGCTTTGGTGCTGGTGTGGCAGGGCCGTCTTCGGTTGCTTCTGGACGTGTTCAAATCCCCGCGCGTCATGCTGGTGGCGGGTTTTGCGGCGCTGATGATCTCGACCAACTGGTTGGTATTCATCACGTCGATTCAGATCGGCAAGGCGATGGAAGCATCGCTGGGATATTACATCTTTCCTTTGTTTTCGGTGGTGTTGGGTGCTGTTGTCTATCGCGAACGGATGAGTGCGGCGCAGGCGGCGGCCGTTGCATTGGCCTTGATTGCGGTCGTGATCCTGACGATCGGACTGGGCGTTGCGCCATGGATTTCGTTGATACTGGCCGGGACGTTTGGCCTTTATGGGTTGATCAAGAAGAGCATGGTTCAGGGACCAGTGGTGTCTGTGTCCGCCGAGGTCCTGATCCTTGCGCCTCTCGCTCTGGGGGTGCTGTGGTATGCCCATCCGGGCGGCACCGGCGCGTTCGGTGACGGATGGCAGGACGCGGCACTACTGGCCTTTTCGGGTGTGCTGACCGGGTTCCCGCTGATCCTGTTCAGCATGGCGGCGCGCCGGGTTTCGATGGCCACCCTTGGCCTTGTTCAGTATCTCAATCCCAGTTTGCAGTTCGCCGTTGCTACATTTTTGTTTCTGGAACCCTTCACGCGCTGGCACATGATTGCCTTTCCGATCATCTGGACGGCACTGGTGATCTACACGGCTGCGGGGTGGCGTCAGGACAGAGCGGCGCGTAGGGCAGCAAAGAGCGCGCCCACATCCGGTACCGACGTGTAGAATTCGCGCAAGGATGGATCGGCGAACCCTTCGGCGATGATATGGTCGATCAACCCGGTCAACGGCTGCCAGTACCCATCCAGATCGAGCAGCAGGATCGGCATCTCGTGCAGTCCCAGCTGTCGCCAGGTCAGGACCTCGAAAAACTCGTCCAGAGAACCGGCACCGCCGGGTAACACCACGATCGCGTCCGAGTTCATAAACATGACTTTCTTACGTTCATGCATGGTTTCGGTGACGATGTAGGTGGTCAGGTCGCTCTTGCCGACCTCACGACGCACGAGGTGCTGT
Organism: Roseovarius pelagicus; assembly: GCF_025639885.1. NCBI lineage: Bacteria > Pseudomonadati > Pseudomonadota > Alphaproteobacteria > Rhodobacterales > Roseobacteraceae > Roseovarius > Roseovarius pelagicus. The sequence goes on from NZ_CP106738.1 coordinate 3,617,129, forward strand.
GGGATCACACCAAAGGTTGATCCGCCTGCGGCCTGTGCTGCGCGCGCCGTGCGGCCCATCAGGCCGACGTCGCCTGCTCCGTATACCAGCCGCCATCCGGCACCCGCGAGCGCGGTCCCGACGGCATCAGCTGCCTCCGCAAATGCGGGGTTAACGCCCGTACGTGAGCCGCAAAAGACACAAACTGATCGTTCTGTCATCAAAAAGCCTGCTGTACAAAAAGGGTTGTTTTGACCCGAGATTGCCTAGTTGCTAAAGCTTCTTGCACATAATCAAAAGCAGAGAAAATGCAAAACGCTGTGCAGCATCGGACCTATTCGGGGCAATTGGCCCAGATACACGTATCAGGCCAGTGGCGTATGACCCGTGATTTCGGTAAATGCGCCGCGCCGAGAGTATGCGATGCGGTGGAAGGGCAACGATGAGCAAGCTGGCAGGATTGGCGAGCGGACAGATGATCGGAGTGGCCAGTGTCGCCGTTGCGGCGATTGTCGCAGTGGGGCTGTATGCGGCGGGCGTCTTCGCGCCTGTGTCGCAACCTGATCCTGCAGGTGGGACGACGTCGACATCCTTGGCTGACATGCCTGCGGAACCGGCGACTGGGACAGAAGGCACGGCAGAAAGCGAAATCGCTGCTCGTGCACCAACAGCAGACGCCACGACCACGCCGGAGACCATCGGAACGGATACTGCGGTAGCGGAGGATCCCGCAACGCCGGAGCTTGAAGCGCAGGTTGCTGCACAACCGAATGCGCCCCGCATTGATGTGTTTCGTCTGGAACCGGGCGGTTCGATGCTGGTCGCAGGTAGCAGCGCGCCCGGCTGGATGACAGAAATCCTTATTGATGGGACGTTGCTGGCAGATGCGGCCGCCGACGGTAACGGGCAATTTGTTCAGTTTGTTAAACTGGAACACAGCGATCAGCCACGGATTTTGTCGCTGGTTATGACCTCACCCGAAACCGGGGACCGCATCACATCGCCCGACGAGGTGATCATTGCACCGAACCCCGCCGCGGTGGCCACAGTAGAGACTGTGGATGCCCCTGAGAATGAGGCCGCGCCAAGCGTTCCTGATGGCACCGAGCCTGCTCCTTTGACCGCCGAGGCCACGCCACCGAGTATGCCGGATACCGAAACCACCGCGGATATTCAGACAACGACTGCAGCACCTCAGGAAGAGGTGGATAGCGCGGAAATCGCATCGGCTGTTGATGCAAATCCGCCAGCCGAATCCACTGCTGATCCCCAGACAACGTCTGCAATGCCTCAGGCAGAGACGGATACCGCGAAACCTGCGTCCGATACCGCGCAAATGCCACCCGTTGACCCAACCCAAAACACGATTGCCACCTCGCCGACAGAGCTGGCTGCTGTGGCACCAGAGTCTGTTGCTGCGCAGGTTTCGACGGTTGAGGAGTCAGGTGCGAACGCGGGCGACGCGCCGGTTGCAGATGCAGGTTCGCAAGATGTTGCGACACCCGACGTAACCTCGGAAACGGCACAAGTGCCGCCGACGATGGAAACCTCATCGGCAGCCACTGAAACAGTTCAGGCCTCTGCGCCTGAGCCAACCCGGAGAGTCGCAATCGCAAACTGTGCTGCTATCAAACGAAGAGGGCGTCACGGTATTGCAAGCTCCGGTTGCCTCTGACGTCTCGCCTGAATTGATGTCGGCAGTGGCGATCGACTCCATCACCTATTCGAACGCGGGCGAGGTACAGCTGGCCGGACGTGGTACCGGGCGTGGTTATGTGCGGGTCTATCTGGACAATACGCCCATCACCACCTCGCGCATTGCCGGGGATGGTGGCTGGCGAACCGATCTGCCAGAAGTCGATACAGGTGTTTACACGTTGCGGGTTGATGAGGTCGACAGTGACGGCACAGTTGTCAGCCGCGTCGAGACACCCTTTAAGCGCGAGGACGAGACCGTTGTGGCTAATGTCGAAGCGCAGGCAGAGTCCGCAAAGCGCATTCGGGCCGTGACGGTTCAGCCGGGCAATACGCTTTGGGCGATTTCACGCGAACATTATGGCGAGGGAATTTTGTATGTGCGTGTACTTGAGGCCAACGCTGACCGCATTCGCAATCCGGACCTGATCTATCCGGGGCAGGTCTTTACCGTTCCGGATTAATACCATCATGTATCCCACGGCGTATCGTCAAACGCGCTGCACCGCCTAGGAAATACGCCGTATATTGCAGGCTCGACCGCTGATCGCTGTGCGTAAATGCGCAGAACGCTGCGCACTGGATGTTTCTGCTCATGCGGCCTATCTCTAGCCGGTCTCAATAACCAGAAAGCTTCCTATGCGCCGCTCCCGTCTGACCACGACTGAGATGCCCAGCGATGGCTGGAGCACGATCCGCCGGGTGGTGCCGTACCTGTGGCCCGAGGATCAGCCTTGGGTGAAGCGGCGCGTGGTTTTGGCATTGGTCGTTTTACTGTTGGCCAAACTTGTCGCGGTGGGCACACCGTTTTTCTACAAGGCGGCAGTGGATGCACTTGCGGGCGATGCGGACGGTCCTGCATGGATGCTGGCCTATGGTGCGGTCGGTTTGACCGTTGCCTATGGTGGTGCGCGGCTGCTGAATGTCGGCTTTCAGCAGTTGCGCGACGTGATTTTTGCCCGCGTGGCACAGCGCGCGCTGCGCGCGTTGGCGCTGCGTACCTTCCGGCATATTCACGCGATGTCGATGCGCTATCACATCACGCGCAAAACTGGCGGACTGAGCCGGATCATCGAACGCGGCGTGAAAGGTGTCGAATTCCTGCTGCGGTTCCTGCTGTTTTCCATCGGGCCGTTGGTGATCGAGTTGCTGTTGATCGGGATCGTGCTCTGGACGCTGTTTGATTTCTGGTATCTGGCGGTGGTGATGGGGGTGATCGCGCTCTATGTCGCGTTCACTTTCAAGGTGACTGAATGGCGTGTCAAACTGCGCAAGCAGATGAACGATCAGGATACCGACGCCAACCAAAAGGCGATCGACAGCCTGTTGAACTACGAGACAGTCAAGTATTTCGGCGCCGAGGACCGCGAAGCGCGACGCTATGATGCTGCGATGGCGGGCTATGAACGCGCCGCATTGTCGACCTCTTATTCACTGGCGTTTCTCAATTTCGGTCAATCGGTTCTTATTACCGGCGGATTGGTGATCGTTATGGTCATGGCCGCAATCGGGGTTCAGAGCGGCGCGATGACGGTGGGCGACTTCGTGATGGTGAACGCCTACATGATCCAGATCACCATGCCGCTGAACTTTCTCGGGACAGTTTACCGCGAGATCCGACAGGCGCTGGTCGATATGGGGGAAATGTTCGGTCTGTTGGAGCAACCACCCGACGTGACAGACGCGCCTGACGCCGCTGAACTGGATGTGACCGGTGGGCAAGTGGAACTGCGCGATGTGCATTTTGGCTATGATGCGGATCGCGCAATCCTCAAGGGGGTAAGCCTGACTGCCGCGCCGGGCGAAACCGTGGCCATCGTCGGGCCAACCGGGTCGGGAAAGTCCACTATCGGACGGTTGCTGTTCCGCTTCTACGACGTGCAAAGCGGCGCGATCTGCATCGACGGGCAGGATGTGCGGAGCGTACGTCAGGACAGCCTGCATGATGCCATCGGTGTTGTGCCGCAGGACACCGTTCTGTTCAACGATACGATCGGTTACAACATTGCCTATGGGCGCGCAGGCGCCACCGAGGCGGAGGTGATCGCGGCGGCGAAGGCTGCACAAATCCATGATTTCATCGCGGGGTTGCCGCTGGGCTATGACACAGCGGTGGGCGAACGGGGGCTAAAGCTGTCGGGCGGTGAAAAGCAGCGGGTCGGAATCGCGCGGACGCTGCTGAAGAACCCGCCGATCCTGCTGCTGGACGAGGCGACCTCGGCGCTCGATACGGGAACGGAGGGCGAGATTCAGGGCGCGTTGGCACGGGCCGGGCAGGGCCGCACTGTGTTGATCATCGCCCACCGGCTGTCGACTGTGGCAGAAGCAGACCGCATCGTGGTGCTGGAGGAGGGCCGCATCGTCGAAGAAGGCAGCCACGCGGCGCTATTGGCGCGCGGTGGACGCTACGCCGGGTTGTGGCAGCGCCAGCAGTCAGAAGAAGCGGCGTAAGCTGCGGGCGTCAGAGCCGGCAGAAAGTTAAGAGGCGATGGCAGGTGTGTGCCGGGCTGAAGCCCGGCCTACGTCGGTCGTCGGTGAATACTTACTCCGCTGCGCGCAGTGGTTTGCCATCCGGGGTTGTGTCGCTCTCATCCGCTGCTTGCGGAGTTTCTTCGGTTTTGTCGAAGCCGACCGGAACGCGGGGAACCTCGCCCCAGACCGGGTCATTGGCAGCTTCGCGCGGTGCCTGTGCCTCTGCCACGTCGAGCGTCGCGTCCATGGTCGGGGGCGGCATAGGCGTGTCCGATGCCTCTGGTGACGCGGTGGCCGCCGTTGCTGAGCGCATGACTGGCTTTTCAGGGATGGCTAGGCTGTCCTCATCCCAAATGAGCTCTGGTGCGCGCACCCGGCGGGCTGCCCGTGCCAAGGCCCAGTCGCGCGCGGCGCGGCTGGATCGGCCCATCGACAATGCAGCCATGCCGCGTGAAATCCACAGGACATATGTACCGGCCCAGACGCGCAGCGCCAACATCGACGGGGTAAAGACCAGTGTCAGTACTGTCGCGATCCCAAGGCCGAACACCACCGCTGTCGCCAGCTGCTTCCACCAAAGTGCCGTTGGACTGTCAAAACTGTACCCCCCGTTGATAAAGTCGAGACTGAGGCCGAACATCATCGGGGCAAGGCCCGCCATGGTGGTGATCGTGGTCAATAGAACGGGCCGGATACGGGCCTCGGCTGTTCGCGTGATCGCCTCGATTCGGGGCATGTAGCGGCTGAATTCCTGATAGGTGTCAATGAGGACAATGTTGTTGTTCACCACGATCCCTGCCAGCGCTACGATCCCCGTTCCGGTCATGATGATCGAAAATGTCTGGCCCATGACCAGCATCCCGATCAACACACCCGTGGTGCTGAGAACCACGGCCAAAAGAACCAGCACAGCATTGTAAACGCTGTTGAACTGCGCCAGCAGAATGATGAACATCAGGCCCAACGCCCCCAGAAACGCCTTTTGCAGGAACGCGCCGGATTCTTCCTGATCTTCCTGATCGCCAGTCCATTCATAGGCGACACTGGCCGGAATTGCCCCATCGGCCAACCATGCGCTCAATGTCTCGATCCGTTCATTCGCGGTGATCGGCACGGTGCTTTCGTTGCCGCTGTCATCGGTGATGGTTTTGAACAGCCCGGTTTCGACACCTGCCTTGACGTCGAAGTATCGCTGTTGGTCGATGCGGTCGATTTGTGCCAGTTTCTGCACCGGCTTGCGGGTGATGAAATTGCTCAGTGGGACGAGGCCCTGATTGGTCCGCACGCGCAACGTGTCGAGGGTCGAAAGCACGCGGTATTCGGCGGGTAGGCGTACGCGAATGTCGATCTCTTCGTCTGATGACGGAACGCGCATCGTGTCGAGGAACACGCCGCGCGTGACCAGCTGAACCATTGCGCCCACAGTGGCAACATCCGCGCCAAACCGGCCGGCCTTTTCGACGTCAACGTCGATTTGCCAGTCGATGCCGGGCAGGGGCATCGTGTCCTCAATCAGCGTAAGGCCGGTTGTGTCTTCGAATTTGGCACGCACGGCAAGTGCCGCTGCTTGCAGGTCTTCCCAGTTATCGCCCTTCAGGCGCAGGTGTACCGGCTTGGCCGAGGCGGGACCGCCGGTATCGGCGAGGATCTCGATCTTGATACCGGGAATGTCTTCCAGCTTGGCCGTCAGTTGGCGGATGATCACGTCGCCGTCTAGCTGCGAGGCCTTGATCTGACGTTCCCACAGGCCCCATGCCCACGGCTCGGTCACGGTTTCGCGGTCCTCCCACGGGATCGTTTCAAACTGGATTTGTCCGATCGTGTCGAGCGGAGCCATCGCGCCGCCGGTATTGCTGTCCAGCCCGCCCTCACCGGCAAAGGCAAAAGCAGTCTGAATGCCGGGTTGATCCAGCACGATCTGTTCGACTTCGCGCACCAGCGCGTCCTTTTGGTCAATCGACAGGTTGCCGCGTCCGCGCACGTAGACAATGGCGCGCTCCGGTTCCGTCTCGACGAAGAACTCGGTGCCGTTATTGTTGCCGATGTAATAAATCAGCGTGCTGCCCACGATGACGAAGATCGCGCAGAAGGCAAGCAAAGGGGCGACCGGGTTGCCCGCGATGGCATGGATGAGCCAGCCAAATGCGCTGCGGCGATAGCCCGAGCGCACCTTGTGGTTGCGGTTTGGCAGGATTTTGCGTCCCGCCCAGTGCAGCCCGTTTGAGACCCGCCGAAACACGGCCATGATCCCCAGCAAAATGGCCGTAACACCAGCGAGTGCTGCGGCCCCCAGCACCACGGCGCCAAAGAGCAGCGCGAACACAGTGGCCAGAACCGGGACAACCGATCCCAGTATGTCGCCCATATTCATAACCGCAAAGCGAGCAGAGACCTGTTCCAGCAGAGCTGGGATCAGCGCGCCCGCGCCAATGACTGCTGCTGCGGCGACGGGAAACAGAAGGATGTGCCAGAGCCAGAAGCCACCAGCGATCTGATCGATCTTGTCGTTGAACCAGCGTTCAACCCGCCCGGTGACGCCACCCAGAACCGGCAGGTAGACCAGCGCCACCAGCAGCGAGGCCGACAGGACAAAGATCAGCGTTACGGGCAGCATTCCCATGAACTGCCCCGGAACGCCCGGCCAGAACAGCATCGGCAGGAAAGCGCAGAGCGTCGTGGCGGTGGAGCTGACAACGGGCCAGAACATCCGCTTGGCCGCGTCCACATAGGCATGCATGGGGCCGGCACCTTCGTCGATCCGCTTGTCGGCGTATTCGACAACAACGATTGCACCGTCCACCAGCATACCAACGGCAAGGATCAGACCGAACATCACCATGTTCGAGATCGTGATGTCCATCACGGCCAGCATCGCAAAACACAGCAGGAAGGACGTGGGAATGGCAAAACCGACCAGTAAGGCGGGCCGGATGCCCAAGGCTGCCAGAACCACGATCATCACCAGCGCGATGGCGGTCAGGACAGACCCTTCGAGTTGGCGCACCATGGAGCCGACGATACGGGACTGGTCATTTGATGTGCCGACTTTCACCACTGCCTTGAGCGCGTCCGGCCATTTTGCACTTTCTGCCTCGACCGTTTCGCGCACCAGATCGGCAGTGTCGATGACGTTGAATCCCTTGCGCTTGACCACCTGTAAGGCAACGGAGGTGTCGCCGTTGAACCGTGCGGTGCCGGTGCGGTCTTCAAAGGTAAGGTTGATCGTCGCCAATTCGCCCAGCAGCACCTGACGATCGCCGTTGGTCTTGATCGGCAGCCGGTAGATGTCGCGCGTTTTGTCAAAGGATGACAGGATTTTGACCGCGAAACTGCCGCCGCCGGTGGTGACTTCGCCTGCCGCGATCAACTGGTTGTTATTTTGGACGACACTGATCAATTCGGTCGCGGTGACGTTGTAGGATTCCATTCGCAGCGGGTCGATGACGATCTCTACCATCTCGTCGCGGCTGCCTGCGATGCCGGCCTCCAGAACCGGCTCCAGACCTTCCAGCCGATCCTGCAAATTCTTGGCCAGCTGGGTCATCTTGCGTTCGGGCACGTCGCCGGTGAGGTTCACGATAATGATCGGAAACTCAGAGAAATTGATCTCGTTGATCGTGTATTTCTCGGCACCTGCGGGGAATTTGGCCTCGGCCGCGTTCATCGAGTCGCGCACATCGGCCATGATCTTGGTCTTGTCCCAGCCGAATTCGAACTCCAGCGCGACGCCAGCGTAGTTTTCGGCGGCGGTGCCGGTCATCTTGTCCAGCCCGTCCAGATCGCTCAGCTCGGTCTCCATGACCTTGACCAGCAGTTTCTCGCTGTCCTCAGCGGATATGCCGGGAAACGGGACCGAGACAAAGAGCGCCGGGATTTCAATATCCGGCTCACCCTCTTTGGGCAGGCTGACATAGGCGACGCCGCCTGCCAGCAGCGACAGCACGACGAAGGCAACGACCATCCTCGCTCGGGCGGCGGCCCAATCGACCAGACCGGTCACTGTGTAACCTCGCGGTAGCTGGCTTTGACCGGCACGCCGGAGATGACATATTCCTGTCCTATGATGATGACATCCGCCTCTGTCGGCAGTCCAGTAAGCCAGACGCCGTTCACAGTGTCGCGCATCAATGTGACCGGAACGAAGTCTGCTGTATTCTCGGCGGTGACGATGCGGACGCCCAGCGTGCCCTCGTCATTCAGGGTCAAGGCAGACTGCGGCAGTAAATGCGCGTCGGTGCCGTCCGAGGATATCAGAATCTCGGCGGTCTGTCCGTCACGCACCGACAGATCTGGGTTCGGCACTTCGATCTCTACCCGGAAGGTGCGTGTTTGTGGATCGGCGGATCGCGAGATGAACGTTACCTTGCCGTGCAGGCGCTTGCCGCCGGATGGATTGTGCGACACCAGTTCTGCCCCGGCGTCGGCACCCAATGCCACGCGATCCACTTGGGTTTCGGGAACGAAACCCACCAGAATAATCGGGTCGAGTTGCAGTACCGTGGCGCAGACCGAGCCGGATTGAAGCAGGCTGCCCAGTTCAGCAGTGTCAGTTTCCAGCAACCCTTTGAATGGGGCGAGGATTTCCAGACGGGTGATTTCATTTTCTGCGGCTGCCATGGCGGCGGCGGCAGAGCGAATTCCGGTCTGTGATGCTTCCAGTCCGGCCTTGGCCGATTGTACGGCAGCTTTGGCCGCGCTAACTGCGGCACGGGTCGCGGCCACTCGGGTCTCGGACGCATAGCCACCTTCGGATAGTTTCGAGGCGGCGTTGTTGTTGATCAATGCTTCTTCCAGACTCGATTGTGCCTCGGCCAGCCGCGCCTCGGCTTCGGGGACACGGGTGCGCGATTCATCCAGACGCGCCTTGGCTTCTGCCAGCGTGTCTGCCCGCGTTGCGGGGTCGAGCTTGCACAACGGCTCACCAGCCTCGACGAAGCTGCCCTTGCGCAGCGGATCAGAGATGATCCTGCCATCGGTTTCGGCGCGCACTTCTACCTGACGATCCGCCTCGGTGCGGCCGCGCAGGATGACTGCGCTGTCGATGTTGCGGGCAACAGAACGGACAGCCACCACACCAACCGGAGCATTTGGTTGTGCTGCCGCCACCGTATCGGCTGTGGCCTCTTGGGCTGCGGGCACTTCGTCCGATGCCTCGTCCTCTACATGCGTATCGACGGGGGCGGGGGCCAGCGTCGCCATGAACCGTTCGCGCTCAAAGACAAAGCCGTAAATCAGCACAGAGACCGCGATTGCGGATATGATCGGAAGTAGACGCATTTTATACCTTTAGGCCTCTGTGGCTGTGTTTACGCGAAATTGTCGGTTTGACTAAGCAATTCAAGGCGAAAAATCTCTAAACTATTCGGTTCAGTTTAAACTTTTACATGATCAGGTGCAAGACGGCGACACATAGCAAGACGGCGCGGGTCTTGGCAGTGGCAAAAGGACAGGGTAAGAGGGGCGAAATTCCAATACCACAAGAGTGGCCGAGGTCTCGTGAGTAATACCGACAGTTTCATTGATGAAGTGACAGAAGAGGTCCGGCGTGATCGTCTGTTTGGCCTGATGCGCCGATACGGATGGATTGCTGTACTGGCAATTTTGGTTTTGGTCGGTGGTGCCACCTACAATGAATGGCAAAAGGCCCGGGCGCGCGCTCAGGCCGAGGCGTTGGGGGACAGTGTCCTTGCCGCTCTGACGACCGAAGAACCTGCAAAGCGGGTTGCGGCACTCGATGCGATTTCAGCCCCTGACGCCGCAAGCCAATCGGTCGTGGATCTTTTGGCCGCGTCAGAAGAAGTGTCAGAAGCGCCGGAAAACGCTGCCAGACGGCTGTTGGCCATCGCAGACCGTAACGATGTCGAGCAGGTCTATCGCCAGATTGCAACGCTCAAGGCAGTGATGATCCCGGCAAGCGGACTGGACGTTGAAACCCGCCGGGCGCGCCTTGACGGACTGGCATTGGGGAGTGGCCTTGTGCGGCTTTTGGCTGAAGAGCAACTCGCCTATCTTGATGTCGAAACAGGCGATCGTGATGCAGCGATTGAGCGACTTCAGCGCCTGACTGCCGATGCTGGTGCGACGCCGGGCTTGCGTCGTCGCGTATCACAAGTGATTGTGGCATTGGGTGGTGTGCTGGATACTCAGACCGAGGGCGGTACGGCAGCGACCGAATAGATCACGCGATCTGCGTGGTGAACTGCGACAAGTGGGGACAGAACTGGTGAAACGTAACGGACTGATCCTGGGGCTCGCGGCTGGTATGCTGCTGACGGCCTGTTCTGAAAATGACACGATCCTGCAGGGCAAGCGTGAGAATATCTTTGCCGTGGTGGGCGATGCCGAGGCGGATACATCGCCGGTGATCGCAGACGCGGCCGCAGGTGACGGACCCGCACCGATCAGCCTGCCGCCTGCGCAAACCAATACGGAATGGACCCAAACAACCGGGTCGGCAGCAGGGCGTCCGCAACACCCGGCACTGAGATCTGCGCCGCAACTGGTGTGGTCGGCCAAAATCGGATCTGGCGACGGACCACGCAGCCGCATCACCGCCGATCCCGTGGTTGGTGGCGGCCGGGTCTTTGCCATGGACAGCAGCGCGCAAATCAGTGCGCATTCCACAGACGGGGCGGCGCTCTGGAGTGTTGATCTGGTCCCCGAGAATGATTCGCCCAACGACGGTTCGGGCGGTGGTCTGGCCTATAGTAACGGCAAGGTTTTTGTATCCAGCGGCTTTGGTCGACTGACCGCGCTGGATGCTGCGACGGGCCGCGAACTCTGGGAACAGGAACTGCGTCAGACTGCAACGGGCAGCCCGGCTGTCTATGGCAATCTGGTCTATCTGGTGGCGGGCGATGATGTTGCTTGGGCTCTGGATACAGATACGGGCCGGATCAAGTGGCGTTTGACTGCGACACCCGATGTTAACAACATCCACGGTGGTCCGGCACCTGCGATATCAGAAAAATATGCGGTTTTCGCGTTTGGCTCTGGCGAGTTACAAGGCGCGTTCCGCAAGGGTGGTCTGCGCCTCTGGGATGCACAGATCGCCGGACGGCGTGATGGTCTGGCACAGTCCAGCATTACCGATGTCGTCGGCGATCCGGTGATTGACGGTGATCGCATTTATGTCGGCAACAGCGCGGGTCGCATGGCCGCATTCCGCCTGGCCAACGGTGCGCGTATCTGGTCAGCGAATGAGGGTCCGATGGGGCCTGTCTGGCCAGCGGGCGGCGATCTGTTCCTTGTGTCTGACAGGAACGAACTGGTCCGGCTGGATGGCGAAACCGGCACGCGGATCTGGGGCGCCAAACTGCCCTTCTTTACCAAGGATCGCCCACGTCGGCAGGCCGAAATCTATGCTCACCAAGGGCCCGTGATTGCTGGCGGTCAGGTGGTGGTTGCATCCAATGACGGATTGCTGCGGTTTTTCGATCCGGTCTCGGGCGCGCTGCAGCGCACAGTCGAAGTTCCCGGAGGGGCCACGACTGCACCAGTGGTCGCGAACCAGACGCTTTACGTAGTCTCGACCAAGGGCACGCTTCACGCTTTCCGTTGAGCAGCGTTTGCTGTAACAGGAGCGCTCTGACCCGCTGCGGAGCCGCGACATGACGTTCAGCCTGGCCATCGTGGGCCGCCCCAATGTGGGCAAGTCCACACTTTTTAACCGACTTGTCGGTAAACGTCTGGCGCTGGTTGATGACCAGCCCGGCGTCACGCGCGACCTGCGCGAAGGTGCGGCACGTCTCGGCGATCTGCGCTTTACCGTGATCGACACGGCAGGGCTGGAAGAGGCGACCGACGAGAGCCTGCAAGGCCGCATGCGCAAGCTGACCGAGCGTGCAGTGGACATGGCCGATATCTGTCTCTTTATGATTGATGCCCGCGCAGGCGTGACGCCGACCGACGAGATTTTTGCCGAGATTCTGCGCAAGCGGGCCAAGCATGTGATTCTGGCGGCGAACAAGGGGGAAGGTTCTGCTGCTGACGCTGGCGTGATCGAGGCATATGCATTGGGCCTGGGCGAGCCGATCCGTCTATCGGCAGAACATGGCGAGGGATTGAACGACCTTTATTCACACCTGATGCCACTGGCTGACGAATATGCCAAACGCGCCGAGGCCGAAGCGCCCGAAACCGATGTCACGCTGGATGAGGATGATCCCGAAGGTCCGCGCATCCCCACCGCAAAGCGGCCATTGCAAGTGGCTGTAGTGGGACGACCGAACGCAGGAAAATCCACGCTGATCAACCAGATCATTGGTGAAGAGCGGCTGCTGACGGGTCCTGAGGCCGGGATTACCCGCGATGCGATCTCGCTTCAGGTCAATTGGGACGGGTTGCATATGCGCGTCTTTGACACTGCCGGGATGCGCAAGAAGGCACGCGTGCAGGAGAAGCTGGAAAAGCTGAGTGTTGGCGACGGATTGCGCGCGGTAAAGTTCGCCGAAGTGGCGGTGGTTCTGCTTGATGCAGCGATTCCGTTTGAACAGCAGGATCTGCGCATCGCCGATCTGGCCGAACGCGAGGGCCGGGCGGTGGTCGTCGCGGTCAACAAATGGGACGTCGAGCAGGAAAAACAGGCCAAGCTGCGCGATCTGCGTGAAAGCTTTGAGCGTCTGCTGCCACAACTGCGCGGCGCACCTCTGGTGACAGTGTCTGCCAAGACGGGCAAGGGCATGGACCGGCTGCGCGCAGCGGTCGAAAAGGCGCATGAGGTCTGGAACCGGCGGGTGTCGACGGCCCAGTTGAACCGTTGGCTGACAGGCATGTTGGAGGCGCATCCGCCCCCCGCGCCGGGCGGCAAGCGGATCAAGCTGCGTTACATGACCCAAGCCAAGACGCGCCCGCCCGGATTTGTTGTGATGTGTAGCCACCCGGACAAAATGCCCGACAGCTATACCCGCTATCTGGTCAACGGTCTGCGCGTGGATTTTGACATGCCGGGCACGCCGATCCGCTTGTACCTGCGCAGTCAGTCGGACAAAAATCCGTACAAGGCCAAGAAAAAGTCCACACCTTCGCGTTTGCGCAAGCATCTGGGTAAGGGTGGTTCAGACTCCCGATAGGGGGCTGCGCTGCGTGTGATTGGCGAGACTATCCAGCCTTAGATATCAAACCGGTGTCTTGAGACTGTGGGGTTTCTGTATACGCTTGCGTCATTGCCTAAAGTTATTTGGGAGAAGACAATGCGTTATTTGATTTTTACCATTGCTCTGTTCTGGGCCGGTGCCGCCGCGGCGGCGTGTGACGGTCCCTACAAAGCGGTACGCACCGATGGTCGCTGTGTATGGAGTTGTGCTGCCGGGACGGCACCGGATGCAGCGCGTGGGGAATGTACCTGCAAGGCTGGCCACCGCGAGACAAGCAAGGACCGTTTCGGACGCAGGCAGTGCGAGGCAGATAGTGCCAAGGGAACAGGTCAGAAAAAAGCAGTTAAACGCTATGGCGCACGTCATCCGTTCAACACGGCGCCGGTGAACCTGTGCGCGCGCTTTGCCCGAGACGACACACCGGGCTGGCCGGTCGCCTGCGGCACGCGTCCGGGGCGTGTGCAGTTACGCGTACTGCGCCCGCAGGAGATCATCGTGCGCCGCAGCGCACCGATGACCCAGACTGAGTTCGTGCCGGGGAGCTATCAGTTTTCTTTTCCGCGTCCGAAGCCGCCGAAACGCTTGGACGGCGTATGCGACGAAGCCCTGATTTCCTCTCCCGGAGCGTGCCGCGCAAAATGTGAGCGGATGGAAATGTACGCTTTTTTCGATGACGGTAATATTGCGGAACTGCGCCGCGCCGATCATGGGCAGATTGGGCGTTGTGAGGGTCCTGTGACGATGACCTACCGCGTGGGAAAACCCACTGCCGCGCGTGCATGGGATGCGTGTGTGGACGGGGACAAAGGACGCAGCACACAAGGATGGGGCCATGACGCGCGCATCGAAATTCCACGCCGAGTGGCGGCTGATTTCGGTTTTCGCGATGCGCGCACGGTGCAGACGTCGGACGGATGGCGATACGTGGCGAAGGTCAATCACGTAATCCGCGATGCGACTGTGAAATTGCCTATCATCGTGCACTGCCGCCCGTGAGGCGTCAGAGGCGTCGATAGTTCGTCACAGTGGCAAATGCGGCGATCCCAACTGCGCCTGCCGTGGCGAACCAGATCACGCTTTGCGGACCGTCGGCCCAATTCGCGACGACCACCGCGATCAGTGCCCAGATCACACCGACGGGGTAAGTAATCGCGGTTGCGCGGCGTGTCATGACGACGAGGGTCACGGTCAGCGCGATGGCCAAAGCTAGAATGGCGGCGTTTGTGCCGGTCATGAATCCCCAGCCCGCGCCGATCAGGGCCAGCGATATACTCGCCGCTGCTGTCAGCCAGCCTGCGTATAATCCCACTGGGCCAGAGGCGAATGCCGCGTCACGATCCGGGCACCGACAGAGTGCCAGCACTGCGGTGATTTGCATCGCCCATATCAATACCGTAGCCCCAAGAGGGCTGACTAGCGCCACCGGCAGCCAGAATGCACCAATCGCCAGAGAAGCAAACAACGCAGGACGCATAGACACCCAATCGGCGGCCGTTTTGCGCCACAGCATCTGAAATCCAGTTGCGATAACCAGCCACAGATAAATCAATCCCCAGATTGCGAATGCATATCCCGCTGGTTGTGCTGGCGGGTTGTTCTGGGGGACAGGGAATTGATTAGGCTCAAACCCGCCGAACCCGGGTGTCAGTAAAGGCGATGCGACAAAGCTTAGCGCGGCGAGAAAAACAAGGTAGGGCATTGGCGGTGGATCCGTTTCGTCGGGGTCGGGCATGTTATATGCCAGAACCTAATGCATGAGCGGCAAAGTCAATTCTGGCCGCTCATGTGCGCATCCCGTGCGTTGGGACGTCAGCCCAGAGTGCCGTCGACCATCAGTGTCGATTTTCCGCCCAGATAGGGATGGATCACCTCTGGCAATACGACCGAGCCATCGGCCTGCTGTCCGTTTTCCAGCACGGCAATCAGACAGCGTCCGACAGCCAGTCCCGACCCGTTGAGTGTGTGCAGGAATTGCGGTTTGCCACCTTCGGCGGGCTTGAACCGGGCATTCATCCGGCGCGCCTGAAAATCGCCGCAGACCGACACGCTGCTGATCTCGCGGTAGGTATTCTGTCCGGGCAACCAAACCTCGATGTCATGGGTGCGACGCGCGCCAAACCCCATATCGCCGGTACACAGCACGACGGTGCGATAGGCGAGGCCAAGCGCCTCGAGGATGCCTTGGGCGCAGCCGGTCATACGGTCCAGCTCGTCACGGCTGTGATCAGGATGCGTGACGCTGACCATCTCGACCTTTTCAAACTGGTGCTGCCGCAGCATTCCAGCCGTGTCGCGCCCGGCGCTGCCCGCTTCCGAGCGGAAACACTGGGTGTGGGCCACATAGCGGCGCGGCAGATAGTCTGCATCCACGGTCATACCGTTCACGATGTTGGTTAGGGTGACCTCGGCCGTGGGCACCAGCCACCAGCCATTGGTGGTGCGATAGCTGTCCTCGCCGAACTTGGGCAGTTGTCCGGTGCCCAGCATCATTTCATCGCGCACCAGCACAGGCGTCCATGTCTCGGTCAGCCCGTTCTGGTCGATATGGGTGTTGATCATGAACTGCGCCAGTGCGCGGTGAATGCGGGCTACGGCACCGCTGAGAACGACAAAGCGTGCCCCGCTCAGCTTGGCTGCGGTCTCGAAATCCATACCGGAAATGACACTGGGGATTTCGTAATGTTCCTTGGGCGCGAAATCGAGTGTGCGAGGTGTGCCCCAGCGGTGAATTTCCACATTGTCGGCTTCGTCCGCGCCTTCGGGCGTGTCGTCATATGGCAGATTGGGGATGCCCATCAGCATCTCGGACAGTTGTGTATCGAGCGCTTTGGCCTCGGTCTGCATTTCGGCCACTTCGGCCTTCTTCTCGCCGACGAGCGCGCGAAGCCGTTCGAATTCGGCATCATCGCCGCTGGCCTTGGCGGCGCCGACCTCTTTGGAGGCTTTGTTCTGGTCGGCTTGTGCCCGCTCTGCCGCCGCGATCTTGCTGCGGCGCGCTTCATCCAGAGCAAGGATATCGGACGAGACCGGCGAAACCCCCGGACGCCGCGTCAGGGCGGCGTCAAAGGCGGCAGGATTTTCGCGGATCGCACGGATGTCATGCATAGGTCTGTCCTCGGCGTTTGGTGAATCACTTGGTAGCCGGGTTATGCACCACAATCGCGGCCGGGTGTAGGGTGCGGTTTATTCCGCAGGCGCGACATTCTCGTCCCGGTCGGCCCAGAGGATCACCACGAGTGCAGCTGATGCGAGCACACCGAAGCCGCCGATCAGTGGCAGAACGCCGCCGTCAAAGAGATGCCCCAGATACCATGCCAGCGGCAGCGATATGAATGTAGTGCCCGAACCCACCAGCGCCGCCCCAAGCCCCGCGATATGGCCCAACGGTTCCATCGCGATGGCATTGAGGTTGCCGAACAGAATGCCGGTGCAGAAGAAAACCACCAGAAGCCAGAGCATGAACATCCAGAAGGGTGGCACCCCATCGAACATCACTACGGGTCCGGCAAAGAGGGCTGATGCAATGGCGATTCCGATCATTGCAGTGCGCGTCAACGAGCGCATGCCGAGGCGCATCACCAGCATCGAGTTGACCATCGAGGCGCCGCCAATGGCGAGTGCTGCCATGGCGAAGTAAAGCGCAAAGAGGGGCCCGGTATCATAGATCTGCTGAAATATCTGCTGTGCTGTACTGAGATAGGTCAGGAACGCACCAAAGATCAGCCCGGCCGCCACGGTATAGCCGATTGCGACGCGAGAGGCGCAAACTTCAACCAGACCGGTCTGGATGCTGCGTAGGGAAAAGGGCCGACGCGCATCGTGTGGCAGTGTCTCGGGCTGGCGCAGTGCAAACCATCCGCATGCGCCGACGGCCATTGCGATCAGTACGCCGAACATCGCGTGCCAATCGCTGAAGGCCAGCACCAACTGGCCGACTGCGGGCGCAATCGTGGGTACAAGGATGAATACCGCCATCACCACCGACATGATCCGAGCCATTTCGCGTCCGGCAAAACCGTCCCGCACCAACGCGATCGTGACAATGCGTGGAAAGGCGGCTCCGAACCCTTGCAGCACGCGCCCGGCGATCATCGCCTCCCAGCTTTGGGCCCAGAGCGACAGGGCGCACCCGACGAGAAAGATCGCGTAACCGCCATAGATCACCGGCTTGCGCCCAAAGCTGTCCGACATCGGCCCGGCCAAGGCCTGCCCCAAGGCGAATCCGAGAAAGAGCGAGGAAATCACCAGCTGCGTCTGATTAGGGTCTGAAACCCCCAGATCGCTGCCGATCCGGTCCAACGCAGGTAGCATTACATCGGTGGCCATCGCGGTGATCGACACCATGAATGCCATGAGAATCACGAACTCGACAAAACCGAGCGGTGTGCGTGTGGTCGCTAATGGAGCGGGGGAATTCAGGGTCATGGGGTTCTTTACGCCCGGAATGCAGGGGCAGGCAATCGCTGTTGGGCCGGATTTCTGTGCAAATTTGCGGTGCTGACTGTGGAGGCAGCAGAATACGTATGCGTCAGTTTGCGAGTTCCGTCAGACCCATCGCAATTCGGCGGGCCGGATTTCAAAGCCGATGTGGTGCTCGCCACCTGACAGCCCTTCGACGGTGTGATTGAACAGGCGGCGCCAAAATGGTTGTACTGTCACCCCTTCGTCGCGCAGCAGTTTCTGACAGCGACCGACCAGTGCGCGGCGTTTGTCGATGTCGAGTGTCGCCAACGCCTCTTCCAACGCTGCATCGAATTCGGCGTTTGCCCAGCCAAATTCGTTCCAGACTTCATCAGAGCGATAGGCCAGCGCGTAGGTCTGTACCCCCAGCGGGCGGTGGCCCCAATCCGTCGTACTGAAGGGGAAATTCATCCAGTTGGTCCAATAGATCGCGCCGGGCACGATCGTGCGGCGTACGTTGATGCCCGCATCTCGCAACAGGGCAGCAGCAGCATCGGCGGTGTTGCGCCGCCAGTTGTCGTCAAGCGAGACAAGCTCGTGTTCGAAATCGGCCATACCTGCCTCTGCCATCAGCGCGCGCGCGGCGGCGGGATCGTATTCGGGCAGCGGCATGGCCGTGTATTCGGGATGCAGGGGGGAAATATGGTGGTTTTCTGCCAAGATACCGCGATCAGAGTATCCTAGCTCCAACAGGATTTCGTTGCTCATGGCCAGTTGTAGCGCGCGGCGCACGCGGACATCTGCGTAGGGTGTGGTGCCGTCCACTTCGGCCTTTTGGTTGGGGCGGATCACGATGGTGGCGGCTGTTATGATATCATTCTCGACCCAGCCATCCATGCCGCCAAAAACTTCGACGAAATCACCCTCTACGGAATGGGTCATGTCGATCCGACCGGCTTCGGCGGCGGCGGCATAGCTGGCGGGATCGGTGCCCAGATCGATGAATTCGATCCGTTCCATCCATGCACCGTTGCCGGCATTCCACCACCGGTGGCTGTCATTGCGCACCAAAACCGCACCTACGCCAGGTGTGACGCGTTCGGGCAGATACGGTCCGGTGCCGATTGGTGCCTCCATCATGTTATCGGGATCGAATCCGGCGGGCACAATGGCTGCTGGGTAATCGGCCATGCCGGCGATCAAGGAAATGTCTGCGCGGGGCAAGTTGACGATCACGGTCAGATCGTCGGGGGTCGTGACCGCACCGTCGATCAACTGGCCGGTATCGGGATCGACCAACACCGCAAAACGCCCGGCCATGGAATTGCCCGGCGCACTCTTGTCGCACCAACGCGCGATGTTACGCGCCACGTCAGCCGATGTGAATGGAACACCATTGTTCCAGGTTACGCCGGGGCGTACGCGCAGTGTGTAACGGCGGGCGTCGTGGCTGATTTCCCAATCTTGCAACAGTTGCGGCAGGAACGTGCCGTCGTTTTCATACGTGACGAGGTATTCCAGCCAACCTCTTGTAACGTTGGCGGCCTGAAACCAATCAAAACTGCGTGGGTCGCCGACAGGCCGGACTTCCATCTGGATTCGGACGGCCGCGCCGTTGGCGGCACTTGGCTCAGATTCTCCGGTATCGGCCCGCGCGGGGGCAGACAAACCCAACATTGCATAGGCTGTGGCGGTACTGGCACCAAAGCTGCTGGCCAGCGCCAAAAATTCGCGACGGCTCACACCATCGTCGCGGGCGTGGTCTGCCTGCTCCACGATCGAACGGGGGAGGGGGCGACCGGAACGGGTAAGCCAGCTCATGCGAAATCCTCGCGTCTGGGCGATATGCGAGGTGGGCACATGCAACCCTGCCCCGGAATCGGATTGGTCTGTATATCCTTTGTCGGCCATACTGCCGCGGATGGCAAATCAGAACTCCGCTTGCTATTGATACTGTCAGTCCCGGTTTTGGTTTGGTATGTCAGGTTGCACTGCCCACAGGGGGCGCGGCCAGACATGGTGCGGAAAATGGTGTCGGCCCGAGCCCCTCCAGTGCAGCAATGCGCTGTGTGCTCGCTCGCGTGTCCATGGAGCGCGTGATCGCATACAGTGCAGGCCATTGACCAAGGTCGAACCAGCCAGTGCCCCCTGTGGGATAAAGCGCCATCCAGCGCAGCATAGGGGCAAGGTAGAGGTCGATCAGGCTGGGGTCTGGCGCACCAAAGACGGCGCCGGTCGCATGTGCATCCAGTGTATTCAGGTGCCGGGCGATATTCTGTTGTGTTCTGGCGCGCAACGCGGCCTCCAGCTTTGCATCCGGGCCGATGTATTTATCAGCGTAGAAGGTCATGCGGAGCGCGGGGTGTACTGTGTTGGCCAAAAAGATCAGCCATTTCAGGAAATCGCCTCGACGTGGATTGCCGGGGTGAGGGGCCAGAGCACCAGGGTAGGCTTCATCCAACCAGAGCAGGATCGCGGCCGTCTCGAAAATCGCGCCGTGGGGTGTCTCGATGGCCGGAATCAGGCCGTTTGGATTGATCCTGCGGTAATCGGCGCTGTCTTGTGCCCGGATGGCACGATCAACCAGCACAGTTTCGTAGGCGCAGCCTAACTCCTCCAGCGCAAGGCGGATGATCAGCGAAGCGTTATCGGGCGCATAATGCAAGCGGAGTGGTAGTTTCATGGCTATGCGTACCGCGCCGTAAGTGACATGGCGAGGCTTGTTATGGCCAAACGCATTTTCACGCAGACCACAAAAGGAATAAGGCCGTGACCAATGGCCGGGCACGGCGGGCCCGATGGTCTTGCGCAAGCAATCGGGATGGGTCGGCAGGGTAATTCATCCTCGCACCTTTTGGGCTTCTCTCTTATACCAGTCGCAATCACGAAGGAGTCGCTGCCATGACTGGGGAACTGTCGCCAATAGACAAGGCAAAATTCGTCGCCGCCAAGCGGGCAGTGGATTTTGTCGAGGATGGAATGCGCGTCGGCTTGGGGACCGGCAGTACTGCGGCGTGGATGGTGCGTTGTCTGGGTGAATTGGTGCGCGAGGATGGTCTGAAAATCCGCGGCGTGCCGACGTCGACGCGCACGGCGCAACTGGCCAGCGAAGTCGGAATCGAGGTGATCAGTCTTGACGAGGCCAAGTGGCTGGACCTGACGATTGATGGGGCGGATGAATTCGACGGTGAATTGAACCTGATCAAAGGTGGCGGCGGTGCGCTGTTACAGGAAAAGATCGTGGCGACGGCAAGCGACCAGATGATCGTGATCGCGGACGCGGCCAAAGAGGTGGAGCGGCTGGGGGCTTTTCCACTACCCGTCGAAGTGATCCCGTTTGGCTGGCAGACCAGTCGCGCGCTGATTGAGGAAATGTTGATCTCGGTCGATGTGATGGGGCGCGACGTATCATTGCGGATGAACGGCACGCGACCGTTCGTCACCGACGAAGGCAATCATATCCTTGACCTGCATCTGGGCCGGATTGGCAATGCTCGCCAACTGGCGATGGTATTGAACCAAATCCCCGGCGTGGTTGAAAATGGCTTGTTTATAGATATCTGCGATGTGGTCGTGATCGGCTATGGCGATGGCCGCGTCGAGATGCGCGACATCAATGAGGGTACGGTAGAGCGGGATCGCCTCGATTTTGTCGAGAGTGACAACCTTTTCACCGACATGATGGACTGAAAGTAGCGGGCAGGGGACAGGCATGAGTTTTGACTACGATCTATTCGTGATCGGCGGCGGATCCGGTGGGGTGCGTGCCGCGCGTGTGGCTGCCGCCGAAGGCGCCAAGGTCGCCTTGGCCGAAGAAGATCGGTATGGCGGTACGTGTGTTATTCGCGGCTGCGTGCCGAAAAAGCTGATGGTGTTCGCCAGCGAATATCCCGACGCGATAGAGGATGCGCGCGCCTATGGCTGGACTGTGCATTCCGGGGGCTTCAACTGGGGTGATTTCAGCACCAAGCTGCGGTCAGAACTGGACCGGCTGGAAGACGTTTATCGCAGTATTCTGTCCGGTAGCGGCGTTACCACCTATGACGCGCGCGCCGTGTTGAAGGATGCGCATACGGTCAGCCTGTCCACTGGCGAGGTCTTCACCGCCAAACACATTCTGGTGGCGTCGGGTGGTCATCCGGTGCGCCCTGATCTGCCGGGGGCTGAGTGTGGAATCGTCAGCGACGACATCTTTCATCTGGAAACTTTGCCGAAATCCATCCTGATCGTCGGAGGCGGCTATATCGCCTGCGAGTTTGCCTGTATCCTGAATGGGCTGGGCGTTCAGGTGACGCAGTATTATCGGGGCGCGCAGGTGTTGCGCGGTTTTGATGACGAGGCGCGCGGACTGGTAGCAGAAGAAATGCAGCAGTCAGGCATCGATTTGCATTTGGGCACCAATATCCTCGAAATGGCGCCAACAGAGGGCGGGTGCCGGGTGAAATCCACCAATGGCACGGAAAAGGTATTCGAACAGGTGTTTTTCGCCACCGGACGCAAACCGAACACGGGCGGACTGGGGCTGGCAGAGGCTGGGGTGGAATTGGGTCGCAATGGTGAAATCATTGTCGATAAATTCAGCCAGACCGCTGTGCCATCAATTTATGCCATCGGCGACGTGACCGATCGCGTGGCGCTGACGCCGGTCGCGATCCGCGAAGGCATGGCCTTTGTTGAAACCGTGTTCAAAGGCAATCCGACGCCAGTTGATCATGCGTTGATCCCCACCGCGATTTTTACCCAACCTGAGGTTGGAACGGTGGGGATGACCGAAGAAGAAGCTCGCGAACAGGAAACAGTCGAGATTTACTGTACCTCGTTCAAGCCGATGCAGCAGGCCTTTGCCGGGCGTCAGAACCGGGTGCTGATGAAGCTGGTCGTGAGTCAGAAAACGCGCAAGGTGTTAGGGTGTCATATCGTGGCGCCGGGTGCGGGCGAGATGATCCAGTTGGCGGGGATTGCAATCAAAATGGGCGCGACCAAGGAGGACTTTGACCGGACATGTGCGGTGCATCCGACCATGTCCGAAGAAATCGTGACCATGAAAACCCCTATTCGCACGGTTTGAACAGGCTTGTTGGGTTGATTTTTGGGCGCGGCTATACAGTTTAAAGATAACGTTTGCGCGTAGCGCAGGCCAAGAGACAGAAGGAAAACGACACGATGGCAGGACAGTCTGGCGGCCCTTGGGGCGGCGGCGGAAATTCAGGTGGCGGCAATGGCTCTGGTGGTGATAACCGCGGAAATGGCGGTAATCGGGGCGGACGTCGCCCACCAGAGGGTAGCAGTCAGATTCCCGAAATCGATGAACTGATGAAGAAAGGCCAAGATCAGTTGCGCGTGCTGATGGGCGGACGCGGTGGCGGCGGTGGCACGAACGGCACCGGCGGCGGCTCGGGCGGTCCGGGCCTGACACGCGGTACCGTCTTCATCGGGCTGTTGATCGCTGTCGGTATGTGGTTGTTCGCCAGCTTTTACACGGTCAAACCCGAAGAGCGCGCAGTTGAGCTGTTCTTGGGCGAGTATCACCGCACCACGGGATCAGGTGCGCATTTGGCACCGTGGCCATTCATCACCTACGAGAAGGTCGCAGTGACCAGCGAACGTAACGAGGATATCGGCGTGGGTGTACGCGGGTCCGAGGCGGGGCTGATGCTGACCGGCGACGAAAACATCGTCGATATTGATTTCCAAGTGGTTTGGAACATTAACGATCCGGCAAAGTATCTGTTTAACCTTCGCGATCCGCGCATGACCATCCGCGCTGTGTCTGAATCGGCCATGCGCGAGATCATCGCGCAATCGCAACTGGCCCCTATCCTGAACCGTGATCGGGGCGTGATTGCCTCGCGGCTCGAGGAATTGATCCAGTCCACACTGGACAGCTACGACAGCGGCGTGGACGTGATCCGTGTCAACTTTGACAAGGCTGATCCGCCGCAACAGGTGATTGACGCCTTCCGTGAAGTGCAGGCCGCTGAGCAGCAACGTGACCGGCTGGAAAAAGAGGCCGACGCCTACGCTGCCCGCGTTCTCGCGCAGGCGCGTGGTGAAGCTGCACAAACGCTGGAAGAGGCTGAAGGGTATCGTGCGCGTGTCGTGAACGAGGCCGAAGGTGAAGCAAGCCGGTTCTCCGCGGTTCTGACCGAGTATCAGAAAGCACCGGAGATCACCCGCAAGCGTCTCTATCTCGAAGCGATGGAAGAAGTGTTGGGCGATATGGACAAGATTATCCTCGACGAAAATCAGGGCGGCGGAGGTCAGGGCATTGTTCCTTATCTGCCACTCAATGAACTGCGCCGTAATTCGGGAGAACAATAAGATGCGGAAATCAGCTTTTTTCCTACCGGTGCTTGCTGTCGTTGTTATCACAGCACTCAGCTCGGTTTTTATCGTGGACGAGCGCGAGAAGGTTCTCGTGCTCCAGTTCTCTAAGATTATCGCGGTCAAAGAAGAGCCGGGACTTGGTTTCAAAATTCCGCTGATCCAAGAGGTCGTGCGTTATGATGACCGTATCCTGAGCCGCGACATCGACCCGCTGGAAGTCACGCCACTGGATGACAGGCGTCTGGTGGTGGATGCATTCGCGCGCTACCGGATATCCGAAGTGCAGAAGTTCCGTGAGGCCGTCGGTGATGGTGGTATTCCGTTCGCCGAAAACCGTCTGGATTCGATCCTGCGGTCGAAAACTCGTGAAATCCTCGGTTCGGTCAGTTCGAATGATATTCTCAGTTCTGACCGTGCCGCGCTGATGCTGCGTATTCGCAACGCCGCTATCGCCGACGCCAATGCGCTGGGGATCGAGGTGGTAGACGTACGGTTGAAGCGTACGGACCTGCCAAGTCAGAACCTTGACGCGACTTTTGCCCGGATGCGTGCTGAGCGCGAGCGGGAAGCCGCCGATGAGGTCGCTCGCGGTAACGAGGCGGCCCAGCGTGTCCGCGCGCAAGCGGACCGGACCCAAGTGGAGATCGTATCAGACGCCAAACGTCAGGCCGAAATCACACGAGGCGAGGCTGACGCCAAAAGCAACGCGATCTTTAACCAAGCGTTCGGAGCCGATCAGGAGTTCTTTGAATTCTATCGTTCACTGAATGCCTACAGGATCGCACTGCGCGGCGATAACTCTTCTATTGTGATGTCGCCAGATAGTGAATTCTTCAACTACTTCAACTCGGTAACGGCCGAGTAATGTTGGGCGTTGCTGCGCTTGCCCTCGGGCTTGTGCTGATTGTGGAGGGGCTGGTCTATGCGCTGGCTCCTCAGATCGTTGAGCGGATGCTGGAGGCGCTGCGCAGCATTCCACCAGAGGCACGTCGCACCATTGGCATGCTGGCGCTGGTTTCCGGTCTCATTCTCGTCTGGTTGGGAAAATCTCTGGGTGCCTAAGCTTTGGCGACACATGATTTCACGGTCGCGTGACTCTGTGTTGCATGCTTTGCGATCCGCGCGCGAGTGCCTACATTACCGACACAGGAGGCCCGCCCGTTATTTGGTGCGGCAGATCGAGACACTTCAGTTCAAGGAGACTTTGGCATGAGAGCCCCCAGCCAAACCACACCCTATTTAGACGTCAGGTATCTGCGCGCTTATGCGCTGACAGTCCTGACCGCGATGCTGATGATGGCGCAGACCATTGCAGCACAGGCCCGGCCCGATAGCTTTGCGGACCTGGCGGAGAAGTTCAGCCCCGCAGTCGTCAACATTACCACATCGACAGTCGTAGCCACCGGTACCGGCCCCTCGCCAGTGGTGCCCGAAGGATCGCCGTTCGAGGATTTCTTTCGTGAATTTCGTGATCGCAGTGGCAATGGAGATCGACCGCGCCGCACGTCCGCGCTTGGCTCGGGCTTTGTCATTTCCGAAGACGGCTACATTGTCACCAACAACCACGTGATCGAAAGCGCTGACGAGATCATCATCGAGTTCTACGAAGGCGGTGAACTGGAAGCCAAAGTCATCGGCACTGACCCCAAAACGGATATTGCGTTGCTTAAGGTCGAGGCCACGACGCCGTTGGCTTTTGTGCCATTTGGCGACAGTGATACAGCGCGCGTTGGTGACTGGGTGATGGCCATGGGCAACCCGCTGGGGCAGGGATTTTCTGTCAGTGCGGGTATCGTTTCTGCGCGTAATCGGGCGCTCAGCGGTACATATGATGACTACATCCAGACGGATGCCGCGATCAACCGGGGTAACTCTGGCGGTCCTCTCTTTAACATGGACGGCGAGGTTGTCGGCGTAAACACAGCGATCCTCAGCCCCAACGGCGGCTCGATCGGTATCGGATTCTCGATGGCGTCGAACGTGGTTGTCCGGGTGGTCGATCAACTGCGCGAGTTCGGTGAAACGCGGCGCGGTTGGCTGGGTGTTCGTATTCAGGACGTGACAGATGACGTGGCTGAGGCGATCGGCCTTGAGAAAGCTGCTGGTGCGCTGGTGACGGACGTGCCGGAAGGCCCCGCCGCCGAAGCAGGTATGCTGGCTGGTGACGTGATCCTGTCATTCGATGGCAAGGATGTCGCGGATACACGCGAACTGGTGCGCCGTGTCGGCAACGCAACCGTCGGCAAGACCGTGCGCATGGTCGTCTTTCGTGACGGCGGAACGCAAACGCTGAAAGTAACGCTGGGCCGTCGTGAAGAGGCCGAGGGCGCAGTCCCCGCCGCACAGCCGGGCGGTGATGATGCAGACGAAGGTTTGACCGAGAAAACCATGCTGGGTTTGACACTGGTGCCGCTCGATACGGAGTTGCGCGAGCAACTGAACCTTGCCGACAGTGCGACGGGCCTGGTGGTGCGCGACATTGATGAGATGTCCGAGGCCTATGAGAAAGGCTTGCGTGCAGGTGATTTGATCACCGAAGCAGGACAGCAAAAATTGTCCGGTGTAACCGACCTTGAAGAGCGCGTGTCCGAGGCCCGCGAGGCGGGACGGAAATCGTTGCTGCTGCTGGTTCGCCGCGATGGAGAGCCGCGCTTCGTGGCGCTTTCTCTGGAAGAAAAATCAGCCGAGTAACCCGTTGCCCGGCAGATAGAAGGCCCCGCCAGATGAGTTCTGGCGGGGCCTCTTTTTTTACCGATGCCGTTCTGGCGATCGTATGATCATCCGATTACTGCGGCAGGGTCATTCTGCGGGTTGGCTAACGCCCTCTTCCTTCTCGCGCAAGCCGTCGCGGAACAGCGCCTTGATCAGGGCCACGCACATCAAACCCATCACCATGGTAAACGGCAATGCGCCGATGATCATCGCGTTTTTCAGCGCATCCATCGGGTTGTTGTCCCCTGCGGCGATGATCAGCGTACCGATCACCAGTGTCAGGATGATGCCCCAAATGATGCGGTGCTTGATCCCTGTTTCCTGTGCGCCACCCGACATGATGGTGTTCATAACCAAGATACCCGAGTCCGCTGATGTCACGAGGAAGGTCATGATCAAGACCACGCACATCACCGTTAATGCGCTGAGCAGACCGCCGTCGATCATCTGCCCGAGCGTGACGAACAGCTTGGCCGTGTTGGATGCGCCGATGATGGCCCCATCCGCACCGCCTGTGATCTCCAGATCAATCGCTGTGCCGCCAAGGATGGTCATCCACGCAAAACAGACCAACGCCGGAGCGATGACACAACCGAGGATGAACTCACGTACCGAACGGCCCTTGGAAATCCGCGCAAGGAACAGACCCACGAAAGGCGAGAATGCAATCCACCATGCCCAGTAGAACGTGGTCCAGCTGGATTGCCAGCCGAACTGACGTCCCTGATTGCCGGCCTCGTAGACAGCCGCCAGCGTGGCTTCGTCCAGATCGGCCGCAGCCCCTTCGAGGCCAGCCTTGAACGTTTCAAAGCCAACAGATCCACCCCATGCACCATATGCGTTTGTGGCGCCCGGCATCAGATCAGCGGCCAACGGTTTAGCCGCCTCCGGCAGCGCCGTGGCAAAGGCTGCCGCATCCTGCGGGCCCCAGGCACCAAAGCTGATCGAGACGAAGTTGATGATGTAATCCACAATCGCCGAGCCGTAAGTCGACATTGCAAACAAGAAGGACCCATAAATCACGAAGGTCAGCAGCAAGATCAGCGACAAAACCAGATTGAGGTTCGATAGGTATTTCACCCCGCGCCCCACACCAGACACAGCCGAGATGATCGACATGCCCATGATCGCCACCAAACCAGCCACAAGGCCCACTTTGCCGGGGGCAGGCGCATCACCGTCCATGTTCATCATCCATTCCATGCCGGTGATGGCATAAAGTCCGTCAATGAACTGGCTGACGCCAAAACCGATGGTTACCGACACGCCGAGGATCGTGGCGACCACGCCGAGAACATCGACCACATGGCCCAGAACCCCGTTCATCAGGCCACCAAAGAGCGGCGTCAATGCTGTGCGGATCGTCAGCGGCATGTCGCGCGTATATGCGTAGTAGGCAAGGCTGAGGCCCGTCACCACGTAGATTGCCCATGCGTGAAATCCATAATGCGCAAAGGTGTAGCGATAGGCCGATTGCAGCGCCTCTTCGGTATTTCCGGTCACTTCGCCAGCCACGACCACGGGATTTGATCCCCACAGGCTCAGCGGTTCGGCTGTCGCAAAGACCATCAGGCCAACGCCGAGACCGGCGCCAAACATCATCGAGAACCAAGAGAAATTGGAGAACTCGGGCTTCTCGCCGGGCGTACCCATAATCCGCGCACCCGTCTTAGGGAGAAGTGCAATCACGAAAAGGAAAAAGGCGAAAAAGCCGACGATGATGATATAGAAGCTGTTGAATACTTCCAGAATCTGGCTGTTCCAACTGCCCAGTGTGGTGTTTGCATTTGCAGGCCAGACGAGGGCCCAGATAACCAGTGCCACCATGATGCCTTTGCTAATAAGGGCAATGGGCAGACTGTTGTCTTTGTAGAATCCATCGTCCTGGGTGTTGATATCCAGGTCCGTGAACGGAGGTTTTATAGCCATGGGGGTGTCCCTGTGATCGTTTCTGGTTTGGGAAAGGCAATAAATGGCCCGTACAATAGTATGTACGATGCCAATCAGCGCAGTCGCCTGCACCGCCTCCCCATTTGATAGTGTGTCATAGCACATGTCGCGGGCGGCTCATTTTTACGGCACTGATACTACGGATTGCGACCTTTGCGGGTGCCCAAACTCCTGTTCATGTCGCGATCAGGCGAGATCGAATCCACAGGCATGAAATATTGTGTTGGCCCCGCTGATGACGACGTCGACCTGCGCAAGACATGGTGCCAGAGCGGCGAGGCGAGCCTGTGGTTCTCGGATGAGTATTCAGAAAACGACGAAAACATGCCGCTTTTTTGCTAAAATGTTCTGTGGGATGGTTGTTATCGTTCCGATAAGTTTGATACCGAGGCCACATGAAATGGGTTGAGTGTGCGGCTCTGCGAGCCGCGGACGCGCTGCTGTGCCACGCGGGCAGAGTGTCAACGATCCGACCAAGCACCATATCGACTGCACAGGCGGCACCGACTGATACCGACTGTGAACTCGGTTTGGGTAAAACCAACACAAGGATGACCAATGTCAGACCAAACAACAGATCAGGGCATTCCGGCACCAGAAGGTGCCTCCGATGTCATAGATACAGAATATGAGATAGGGCAGGATAACCTGACGACCAATGTCGGCCCCTTTGGGCTGGATATTCACAACCCGGTGTTTTTCATCTCGGGGTTGTCCATCGTCTTGTTTGTCTTCTACGCGCTGGCCCTGCCGGATCAGGCCGCAGAAATGTTCAAATGGCTTTTCGATTCCGTGACACAGGGGTTTGACTGGTTCTTTCTGAGTGCGGCCAACATCTTTGTCATATTCTGTCTTTTCCTGATCATAAGCCCTTATGGTTCGGTGCGATTGGGCGGGGCTGACGCCACGCCCGATTATGGCTATGTCGGCTGGTTCGCGATGCTCTTTGCCGCTGGGATGGGCATCGGCCTGATGTTCTTTGGCGTGTCAGAGCCGATGAGTCATTTTTCCAGCTCGCTGGCCGGAACGACGATGGAGGATGGGCTGCGTACCGATTGGGCACCGCTGGGCGCCGCAGGTGGCGACGCAGCAGAGGCGACGCGCCTCGGGATGGCGGCCACGATTTTCCACTGGGGTCTGCACCCTTGGGCGATCTACGCGGTCGTCGCTTTGGCGTTGGCGCTCTTTTCTTACAACAAAGGGCTGCCGCTGACGCTGCGCAGCGCCTTCTATCCCATCTTTGGAGAGCGTGTCTGGGGCTGGACCGGGCATATCATCGACACACTGGCCGTTTTTGCCACGCTGTTTGGGCTGGCGACATCGCTGGGCTTCGGGGCCGAACAGGCCGCATCCGGCCTGACATACCTCTATGGTTCCGGTGATGCGGCGGAGGGGACGCGCACCTTTATCGGCATTCCCTACGGCAACACTGAGGAAAGCGGCGTGGCAAATTCCAGTATGCTGCTGGTCCTGCTCATTTCCGGCATCACTGCTATCGCCCTGATTTCGGTGGTGCGTGGCCTTGATGGCGGGGTTAAGGTCCTGTCCGAGATCAACATGGGGCTGGCCGCATTGCTGCTGGTCTTTACGCTGATCGTCGGTGGACCGATTTTCTTGTTGACGTTTTTTGCCGATAGCCTCTGGGCGTATCTGCAAAACATCGTGG
This sequence comes from Roseovarius pelagicus, assembly GCF_025639885.1. Classification (NCBI taxonomy): domain Bacteria; kingdom Pseudomonadati; phylum Pseudomonadota; class Alphaproteobacteria; order Rhodobacterales; family Roseobacteraceae; genus Roseovarius; species Roseovarius pelagicus. The sequence continues at coordinate 3,647,426 of NZ_CP106738.1, forward strand.
CTCTCAGCAATCCGTTCGGTCGCGAGGATACCAACTTCATGCAGGGCTGGACCGCATTCTATTGGGCGTGGTGGATCAGCTGGTCACCGTTCGTGGGCATGTTCATCGCCCGCGTCAGCCGGGGTCGTAGTGTGCGCGAGTTCCTGATCTGCGTGTTGTTGATCCCCAGTCTGGTCTGTGTGCTGTGGATGAGCGTTTTTGGCGGCACCGCGATCAATCAGGTGGTGGCTGATGGCTACACCGTGGCCAAGGACGCAGCTTTGGAGCTGAAGCTGTTCTACATGCTGGAACCTCTGCCGCTGGCAACGATCACGTCGACGATAGGGATCGTGCTTGTGGTGGTGTTCTTTGTCACCTCATCGGACAGTGGCAGCTTGGTGATTGATACCATTACGGCGGGCGGCAAGGTCGATGCGCCGGTGACGCAGCGCGTGTTTTGGGCGATCTTTGAAGGTGCGGTTGCGATCGTGCTGCTTGTTGGTGGTGGATTGGCGGCGTTGCAGTCAGCGGTCATTTCGACCGGGTTACCCTTTACGCTGGTTCTGCTGGTGATGTGCTGGGCGATCTTCCGGGGTTTGCAGAGCGAGCGTGCGGGCCTCAAATAAACGACGCTGACGATGCTCTTGAAGCCCTCCGACGCTTGCACGTCGGGGGGCTTTGCTGTTTTTCTGGCAAAAATACAGAGAGGACGGGATATGGTTGGGCAGTTGGATGTGGATTACGTTCGGGCGCAGTTCCCTGCGTTCGAGGAACCTTCGTTAAAGGGGCAAGCGTTTTTCGAGAATGCGGGCGGGTCCTATACCTGCCGTCCGGTGATTGAGCGGTTGGAGCGGTACTACCGTCAGCGCAAAGTCCAGCCCTATGCGCCCTACGAAGCAAGCCGCCTTGCCGGCGAAGAGATGGACGAAGCGCGCACCCGGCTTTCGGCGATGATGGGGGTCGCGGCGGATGAGCTAAGTTTTGGTCCCTCGACCACGCAAAACACCTATGTTCTTGCCCGTGCGTTTGCCCAGTGGATGCAACCCGGCGACGCGATCATTGTGACCAATCAGGACCACGAAGCCAATACCGGGCCCTGGCGGCGTCTGGCTGATGAGGGCTTTGTGGTTCGCGAATGGAAGATCGACCCAGAGACCGGGCATCTGAACCCGGAGGATCTGGAAAACCTTCTGGACGACAAGGTGCGGCTGGTTTGCTTTCCGCATTGCTCGAACGTGGTGGGCGAGGTCAATCCGGTGGTTGAGATCACCGCGCTGGCGCATGCGGCAGGGGCCTATGTCTGTGTCGATGGTGTCAGCTATGCGCCACACGGTTTCGTCAATGTGGGCTTGATGGGGCCGGATATTTATTTGTTTTCAGCCTACAAGACCTACGGTCCGCATCAGGGGATCATGGTCATTCGCCGCGAGTTGGGCATGCAACTGCCGAATCAAGGCCATTATTTCAACGAGGGCAGCCTCTACAAACGGTTCACGCCAGCGGGACCGGATCACGCGCAGATTGCGGCCTCGGCCGGTATGGCCGATTATTTCGACGCCCTCGCGGACCATCACGGCATCAAGGGCGATCATGGCGAGCGAAACAACAGCCTGCATGATCTGATGCGCGGGCATGAAGTGGCGCTGCTGCAACCGTTGTTGGATTATGCCAAGGACCGCAACTCGGTTCGTCTGTTGGGGCCGACCAATGCCGCAGAACGCGCACCCACGGTTGCTCTGGCGCTGAGCCGTCCTGGGGAAAGCGTCGCACGTGATCTGGCCGAACATGGCATCATGGCAGGAGGTGGCGATTTCTACGCTGTCCGCGCGCTACAGGCGATGGGCATCGACCCCGCACAGGGCGTTCTGCGGCTGAGCTTTGTCCACTACACCAATCGGGCGGAAGTGGATCAGTTGCTGAACGCGCTGGACGATTGCCTTTGATCCGAGATGCGTTGCGCTAGGTAGGAGTGGGTAGCAAACGAGGTCGCCATGACAGAACCCACTCCGACCCTTCTGTGGCTGCGGCGCGATCTGCGTCTCAGCGATCACGCTGCATTGTCCGCCGCTTTGGCGCGCGGTAGCCCGGTGATCCCTGTGTTCATATGCGATAACACGGTCGAGGCGCTGGGCGCTGCCCCAAAATGGCGGTTGAGACTGGCGCTGGCTGCGCTGTCTCGACAGTTGCAGGAAAAGGGCAGCCGCCTGATCCTGCGGCGTGGTGATGCGTTAGAATGCCTGCGCGCGTTGATCCGCGAGACGGGCGCGCGAGCAGTGCATTGGTCACGTCTCTATGATCCGCAGGCGATCGAACGGGACAAGGCTGTGAAGTCGGCACTGACTGAGGCCGGGGTCATCGTAAAGAGCCATCCGGGCCATCTGCTGTTTGAGCCTTGGACGGTCGAGACGCAGCAGGGAGGATATTACAAAGTCTACTCGCCAATGTGGCGCGCGGTGAAAAATCGCGACATCGCCAGCCCGGGCAGCACGCCGGATAAACTGAACGCGCCGGAGGATTGGCCGCAAACCGAGATGCTGGCCGACTGGACACTGGCCGCAGGCATGAACCGGGGGGCCGAGGTTTGCTTGCCGCATCAACGTGTCGGCGAGATGGCGGCGCGGGAGCGGTTGGAGTGGTTCATTGCCAACGCCATCGCGGATTACAACGATGCGCGCGATCTGCCCGCTGTGGCGGGCACATCCGGCCTGTCCGAAAATCTGACGCTGGGAGAGATCAGCGTCGCGCAATGCTGGCACGCTGGACAACGCGCGCTGCACGAGGGCGCGCGAGGGGCTGAACAATGGCTCAAGGAATTGGTCTGGCGTGAGTTTGCCTATCATCTGCTTTTTCACACGCCGCGGATCGCCACGCGCAACTGGCGTGAGGAATGGGATGCGTTCCCGTGGTCCGAGGACGCAGATGCCGAGGCGGTGCAACGCTGGAAACAAGGGCGCACGGGCGTGCCCTTCGTCGATGCCGCGATGCGAGAAATGTATGTAACCGGAAAGATGCACAATCGCGGGCGTATGATCGTGGCCTCTTACCTGACCAAACATCTGATGACCCATTGGCGCGTGGGGCAGAAATGGTTCGATGAATGTCTGACCGATTGGGATCCGGCGAGCAACGCGATGGGCTGGCAATGGGCGGCGGGCAGTGGACCAGACGCCGCGCCGTATTTCCGCATATTCAATCCTGAAACGCAGTTGGCAAAGTTCGATCCCAAAGGAGCCTATGCTCAGGCGTGGATCGCCGAGACGAGCGACAGCCCCAGTGATACGGCACTGTCCTATTTCGAGGCTATACCGCGCCGATGGGCGTTTGGTCCGCAGGATGCTTACCCACATCCCATGATCAGCCTGAGTGCCGGCCGTCAGCGAGCGCTTGATGCGTATCAGGGACGAAGCTTCTGACGAAACCGCGGATGCTCTTTCACGGCCAAACAACGGGGCAGGGCTAAATCATTGATACCAACGTATTGCTTAATTCAATCTGACCACTTGCGCGGTCGCGTTCGACGGGGGAGACTGCGCTGTGACGCAAATCACAAACGCAAGGCCCCGCCGATGCCCCAAACAGACAAGATGCCAAGCAGTGCACGCCTTGTTGCCGCCGTATCACTAGGCCTGCTGGGCTGGATCGGGTCTGAGATGGTCCGCGATCTGATGCCACCGCACACAGCCTTTGGATGGTTCAACTATGTCAACGTCGGGCTTGGTCTGCTTTGCGGCTGGCTGGTCATCGGCAGTCGTGTTGGCTCTGGATATGTGGATGCGATCAGTATTGGCCTGACGGGGGCCGCTGCGTTGGTATTTTGGGGACTATTCACGCAGAGCTTTAACCTTATGCTCAAGCAATCGCTGGAGCGTAAATACGATGGCCCGTTCGAAGGCATCGTGGGCATGTTCAACAATGCCGTGGACTATGGAGAATTCCTGCTCGACGGAACGCTGATCGGCGTATTGGTTGCCGGGGGTATTCTGTCCGGTCTGTTGGCGGAGTTTGTTGTGCGGCGCTGGACCTGATTTATGGCGGCGCTTTTTTTCTACGGTACGCTGCGCGATCCAGAATTGATGCAGATCGTGATGGGCTCTGCGTCTGAGGGTGTCGTCATCACCGATGCATTGCTGCCGGATCACGCAGTCTATTGGGCCAATGGCCAGAGTTTTCCGACGATCGAGGTTTGCGCCGGGGCAAAAGCGCCAGGTGTATTGCTGACCGGGTTGAACGAAACGGCTGTCGCACGGTTCGACTTTTACGAAGGCTCCTTTGGCTACACCCTGCGTCCCGTTGAGGTGCGCGCCAACGATGTGACGCACGCGGCGCTGGTCTACTTCCCGGAACCCGGTTTGTGGCAGGCGGGTGCGCCCTTTGATCTGGCGCTTTGGCAGCGACAGACCGGCCCTTTGAATCGACTGTCTGCGGTCGAGGAAATGTCGTATTTCAACCTGATCAGCGGCGAGGAACTGGCCCGCCGCGTGCCGATGATCCGTGGCCGCGCAGCGTCGCGCTTGGCAGCGGCCAAGGGCGTCCCGGCTGAAGTCCGCTCGGCACAGAGCCGCGACGGCATCGAGCAAATATCGGTCGAGGCCGCGCATGCGGGATTCTTCCTGACGCAAGTGTATCACCTCCGTCATCCTACGTTTTCTGGCGGAATGAGTGATGAGTTGCGCCGCGAAGTATTCGTGGCCGTAGATGCAGCCATCGTGCTGCCCTACGATCCGGTGCGCGACCGGGTTCTGTTGGTCGAACAGTTTCGCATGGGGCCCTACGGGCGGGGGGATCCGCGTCCGTGGATGCTGGAACCCGTCGCAGGCCATGTTGATCCCGGCGAAACACCGGAACAGGCCGCGCGTCGGGAATGCCTCGAAGAGGCGCGGCTGGAGTTGATCGCGCTGGAGCGAATCAACAGCTTTTACGCGACGCCGGGTTCATCGACCGAGTATTTCCACTGCTATCTGGGCCTGTGCGCTTTACCGGACAGAGAACAGGGTAATGGTGGTCTGGCAACCGAGAATGAGGATATTCGCACGCATGTTCTGCCATTTGATGATGCCATGCGACTTTGTACCACCGGAGAGGCAGATAACGGACCGTTGATCGTGTCGCTCACTTGGCTGGCATTGAACCGCGACCGGCTGCGCGCATCGGCTTGAGTTTCGGCGGCGCGAAGCCTAAATGTGAAGCCAATTCAAGCAAGGGATATAGACATGCGCATTGCACAGGATTTGGCCGCAGCGGTCGGCAACACACCGATGATCCGCCTGCGCAAAGTCAGCGAGCAAACTGGCTGTACCATTTTGGGCAAGGCCGAATTCCTCAATCCCGGTCAGTCGGTCAAGGACCGCGCAGCTCTCTTTATTATCCGGGATGCTGTGGCGCGCGGAGATTTGAAGCCGGGCGGCACCATTGTCGAAGGGACCGCCGGAAATACCGGGATCGGGCTGGCGTTGGTGGGGGCGTCGATGGGGTTCAAGACGGTTATCGTCATCCCGGAAACCCAGAGCGAAGAGAAAAAAGACATGTTGCGCCTTGCCGGGGCTGACTTGGTTCAAGTCCCCGCTGCGCCGTATTCAAATCCGAACAACTTTGTGCGCTACTCCGAGCGTCTGGCGGCAAAGCTGGCACAGACCGAGCCCAACGGTGCGATCTGGGCCAACCAGTTTGACAATATCGCCAACCGGCAGGCCCACATAGAAACCACCGGCCCGGAAATCTGGGACCAGACGGATGGCAAGGTGGATGGTTTCGTCTGTGCCGTCGGGTCGGGGGGGACACTCGCGGGTGTTGGAATGGCACTCCAGCCCAAGGGCGTCAAAATCGGCATTGCTGACCCGATGGGCGCGAAGCTGTATTCCTATTACACCACCGGCACGTTGGAGAGCGAAGGCGGATCAATCGCCGAAGGCATCGGGCAGGTGCGCATCACAGCGAATCTGGATGGGTTCACCCCCGATCACGCCTACCAGATCACCGACACAGAGGCGCTGCCCTATGTATTCGACCTGCTGCGCGAAGAGGGGCTGTGCCTAGGAGCATCGTCAGGCGTCAATATCGCTGGTGCCGTGCGGCTGGCGCGTGAGATGGGGCCGGGGCATACGATCACGACGGTCCTGTGTGACTACGGGACACGCTATCAGTCCAAGCTCTTTAACCGTGATTTTCTACTGGAAAAGGGCCTGCCTGCGCCTGAATGGCTGGGACAAGCGCCACGGTCCATCCCCGGAGTGTTCGAAGGATGATGACTATGATGCGCATGCTTCGGCACCTTGTTGTTATATGGGCGCTGGCACTTGTACCGGCTGCGTTCACCTATGTCGCATTGAGTGACACCGCCGCTGCGCAACAATCGTCCGGACCTGACTATGACAAATGGGAAGCCACAGCACAAAGGGCAGGAGACGCGATTGATGCGTCACGTGCATCTACGTCTGCGATGGAGGATCTGCGCGATCAGCTGGTCGAATGGCGCGACATTTTCACGGCTGCGCAAAACGTCAACAGTAACTCCATAGCGACGGCTCAAGCGCAGCTGAAGGCACTCGGCCCAGTACCTGAAGAAGGGAGCGAAAGCCCGGAAATCGCGCGTCAACGTGAAGAATTGAGTGACCGTGTTTCGCGACTGACCGCGCCAGTCAAAGCTGCTCAACTGGCATACAGCCGCGCAGATGGAATGATTAAGGGGATCGACCGGATTATCCGTGAGCGTCAGGCCGAGAAGCTGTTGGAGCTGGGGCCGTCCCCCCTGAACCCCAAGCATTGGCCTGCCGGTGTGGAGGCTGCTACCAGTACGTTCGATTCCGTGCGTTCAGAGGTTCAGGCTGCTTGGCGGAATGACATCCAACGCGTGGAAACGAAAAGGGATCTTCCCAAAATCATCCTGCTGACATTGCTCGGCTGTGTATTGCTGATCCGTGGGCGGTTCTGGGTCGAATTGGCTGTTCGGCTAGCCATGCCGCAACGGGCGACGTCAGCGCATTGGATCATTTCGCTCTTGATGTCACTGGGCGAGATTATTGTCCCATTCATTGGATTGTTGCTGATCACGCAGGCGGCGTATTCCAGCGGGCTTGTCGGGTTGCGTGGGGATCTATTGTTAAACGCACTGAAGCCAACCTTCGTGATCTTCTTGTTGGCACGCTGGCTGTCACTAAGGTGCTTTCCCCGGCTTGAAACTTACCGCTTGCCGCTGTCGCTGGACGCCGATGATCGCCGGTCGGGCCGTTTGTATGGCGGCGCGCTGGGGCTGGTCGTCGCGGTGTTCTTCTTTATCAACCAAATTGGCAAGATCGTGGGCTGGTCTGAAGCCGCGGTGAACGTGGTCCTCTTTCCTGTTCTGGTGGTTGCGGGACTACTGCTATTGCGGCTGGCGCGGTTGTTGTCCAAGCATAGCCGAAATGCCGGAACGAACGAGAATACAGATACCTACCGAAACCGGCTGACTCGGCTTCTTGCGAATGCACTGACCGCGCTCGCGGTGGTGGCGCCGGCGCTCGCTGCTGTGGGATATTTTCAGGCGGCTACCTCGCTTATGCTGCCGTCACTGCTATCGTTGATCCTTCTCGCCGCAATTCTTGTTGTTCAGAGGGTGATTTCCGAAGTGTTTACCCTCGTGTCCGGAAATCGCGAAGGTGCGGCTGATGAACTGATTCCGGTTTTGCTGAGCTTTGGGATTGTGCTTTTGTCCGCGCCGATGTTCGCGCTGATCTGGGGCGCGCGGGTGGCTGATCTTTCAGAACTATGGATGCAGTTTACCAAAGGCATCACTCTGGGCGAGATGACCATCTCACCGACGATCTTCCTGACGCTCGCGGTTATCTTTACCGTTGGGATGATACTCACGCGGCTCCTGCAGGGGACGCTGAAAAACACACTGCTCCCCAAGACCAGACTGGACGCTGGTGGGCGCAACGCCATCGTTTCAGGCGTAGGCTACATTGGTATTTTTCTGGCAGCACTGATTGCGGTGACGTCTGCCGGGATCGACCTTAGCTCTCTTGCGATCGTCGCGGGTGCGTTGTCAGTTGGTATCGGTTTCGGTCTTCAGAACATCGTCTCGAATTTCGTGTCAGGAATCATCCTTCTGATTGAACGCCCTATCAGTCAAGGTGACTGGATCGAGGTGAATGGTCAGCACGGCACAGTGCGCGAAATTTCTGTCCGCTCGACCCGGATCGAAACATTTGACCGATCCGATTTGATCATCCCCAATGCCGATCTCGTCAGTGGAACTGTGACCAACTACACGCGTGGCAACACCGTTGGCCGCGTCATCGTGCCTGTGGGGGTTGCCTACGGAACGGATACCAAAAAAGTCGAAGGCATCCTGAAAGAAATCGCCATGGCCAATCCTATGGTGATCATCAACCCCGAGCCGTCAGTTGTGTTCAAGAACTTTGGCGCGGACGCGTTGGATTTTGAGATCCGCGCGATCCTGCGCGATGTAAACTGGGTTCTGAGTGTGAAGTCCGATATGAACCACGAGATTGCCAAGCGGTTTGCCGAAGAGGGTATCGAGATACCTTATGCACAGCGCGACATCTGGCTGCGCAACCCCGAAGTGCTGGCTCAGGCCGCAATGGGGGGAGCGTCTCAGGCAACCAAAGCCGAAGACGAGGCCCCAGCAGAGAAGCCGAAAAGAAAACGCCGCAAACCAGCGCCGTCTCAGCGGGTCGAGGACCCCGACGGCGGGCCTGACGGAGACGGTCGATGACCGAAATGCTGTTTCGTCAGGACGCCTACGCGGCAGAATGCGTTGGAACTGTTATCGGGCATACAGACGAGGGCGGGCTGGTTCTGGACCGGACGGTTTTTTATCCCACGGGTGGCGGGCAGCCGGGCGACTCCGGGCGCATCCTGTGGTCCGGGGGGGCGATGATCGTTGCCACAACCGTCAAGGCGGCGGAGAGCCAAATCGCGTTGGTTCCTGCCGAGCCGCAGCCGCTACCTCCTTTGGGCACGAAAGTGCAGCAAATTCTGGACTGGGAACGTCGGCACCGTCTGATGCGTATGCATACGGCGCTGCATTTGCTCTCGGTCGTGATCCCTTTGCCCGTTTCCGGTGGGGCAGTGGGCGAGGGGCGCAGTCGGCTGGATTTCGATATGCCCGAAGCACCGCAAGACAAGGAAACATTGGAAAACCAACTTAATCAGCTGGTGGATCGCGATCTGCCTGTGACAGAGGATTGGATTACCGATGCTGAACTGGTTGCAAACCCCAATTTGGTCAAGACCATGTCCGTTATGCCCCCCAGAGGCACGGGTCACGTGCGCCTGATCCGGGTTGGTCACGACCGTGATCAGGTGGATCTGCAACCTTGCGGGGGTACGCATGTGGCACGCACTGCGGAAATCGGCGGTTTACGCCTCGGCAAGGTCGAAAAAAAGGGTCGCCAGAACCGCCGGGTGTACCTGCATTTTGATAACTGACGTGCGGCGGACGAGGCCGCTGTCAGAATTTTGTCACTACCCACTTGCGGCTGGTTGCCGAACGGCGCTAGAAGCCCTGCAACGGAGCGGTGGCCGAGTGGTCGAAGGCGCACGCCTGGAAAGTGTGTAGGCGGGAGACCGTCTCCAGGGTTCGAATCCCTGTCGCTCCGCCATGAACTTTAGTAATGCTGATATATATCAATGACTTGAGCGGGGCTGCTACTTTTTCGTCCCCCATTTAAGCCTCCATTAGTTTTTTGAATGGCCTGAACTATTGATGATTGGTGGCTTGCGGGTATTTGATTCCTTGCCCCCGTGCGCATTCGGATCTTGAGGATAATTCAAAGGTTTCGTGCAGCATGTCCCCACCCCCCGGCCCACCCCGAGCCCATGCGCGATTTCTTATGTTAGACACCTTGAGAAATTTTATGCATTTTGAATTTTGACATCTAACACCGGGTTGAATGCGCGGTGGTTGCAACGGGTGTTTCTGCACTACAGTAGACGTTGACCGAAATATGGTAGTTCCTGCTTTTTAGGGTTTGCTGACCTTAGTGTTGATTGTCACTGAGAACTGACCCGGTATTTTCACCGAGATTTGACCCACCCTCAGTTATGCGTCGTGGTCTATGATGCGGTCAATGTTTTGGCCTCCTTTGCAGTTTTCTTTGCTGCCTCAGAACTGACCTTGAAGCGGTAGCTGTCGTTTCCGGTTTCGAGGATGTGGCAGCGGTGGGTAAGCCGATCCAAGAGAGCGGTGGTCATCTTTGCATCCCCGAAGACCTGCGCCCATTCTGAGAAGCTAAGGTTGGTGGTGATGATCACACTGGTGCGCTCATAGAGCTTACTGAGTAGGTGGAAGAGCAATGCCCCACCAGATGAACTGAACGGCAGGTAGCCAAGCTCGTCTAAGATAACCAAATCGACCTTGGTCAGCATCTCAGCCAGTTTCCCAGCCTTTCCAAGCGCTTTCTCTTGCTCCAGTGCATTAACCAATTCCACGGTCGAGAAGAAGCGGACCTTTCGCCTGTGATGCTCAATCGCCTGCACACCAATTGCTGTAGCAGTATGGCTTTTGCCGGTTCCGGGGCCGCCGATCAGCACGACATTTTCAGTCGCTTCAATGAACTCGCACCGATGCAACTGTCGGACTGTTGCCTCGTTGATCTCACTGGACGCAAAGTCAAAGCCGGTGAGGTCTTTATATGCGGGGAAGCGGGCGACCTTCGTGTGGTAGGCGATAGACCGTACCTCGCGCTCGGCGATCTCGGCCTTGAGCAGCTGTGACAGCATTGGTGTGGCAGCTTCGAACGCTGGCGCGCCCTGGGCGACCAAGTCTTCAATCGCATTTGCCATGCCGTACAGCTTGAGACTGCGTAGCATGATCACGATAGAAGCTCCTGCTGGGTCATGACGCATGGCGCTTCTCCTTAGTCTGTCGCAACCCGTCATAGCGATCGACGTTGGCCTCTGGCGTTGACTGCAATGCCAGTGCGTCCGGCGGATCGACCTCGGGGTGATCTGTCGGTCTGCGGTCGATCAATCGATGCAACAGGTTCAGGATGTGCGTCTTGGTGGGGACGCCCGCTTCAAGTGCCAGCTCCACTGCGCACAAAACGTCATCTTCGTTGTGCTGAAGGACCAGAGACAGAATGTCGACCATCTCTCGGTCACCGCCTTCTTTACGCAGCATGTGATCCTGAAGTTGCCGGAAGGCATCCGGCATCTCCGTGAACGGCGCACCATTGCGTAAGGCACCTGGTTTGCGTTGGATGACAGCGAGATAGTGACGCCAGTCATAGATGACCTTGCCGGGCTTGCGATGAGACCGCTCGATGATCCGCGCATGCTCGCAAACCGTTTGCCCTTCAGCGACCATGACCAGCCGTTCGGGATAGACATGCAAACTGACACGTCGGTTCGCAAAGCTGGCGGGAACGCTGTAGCGATTGCGTTCGAACGTGATCAGGCATGTGGGTGACACACGCTTACTATGTTCGATAAAGCCATCGAATGCCGGCGGCAGTGCCATCAGCGTGGGCTTCTCGGCCTCCCACACGTCAGCGATGGACCCCGGCAAAGCCTTGTGCGGTGTCTCTGCCCAAAGGGCGATACAGCGATCTTCAAGCCATTGGTTCAGCTCTGCCTGATCGGCAAAGACTGGCATGACCTGCCACATGCGGTTGCGCGCATCCTGCACGTTCTTCTCAACCTGGCCTTTCTCCCAACCTGCGGCTGGATTGCAGAACTCGGGCTCAAACACGTAGTGGCTGGCCATAGCCTTGAAGCGTGCATTGACGTCCCGCTGCTTGCCTTTGCCCACACGATCAACGGCGGTCTTCATATTGTCATAGATCCCGCGACCAGGCACGCCGCCGAAGACGCGGAATGCATGCCAGTGGGCGTCAAACAGCATCTCGTGCGTTTGCAGCGGGTAGGCCCGCACCAAGAAAGCCCGGCTGTGTGACAGTTTGATATGCGCGACCTGAAGTTTGACGCGCTCACCACCGATGTTGGCCCTGTCCTCGCTCCAATCGAATTGGAAGGCTTCGCCGGGCGCGAACACCAAAGGCACATAGGTGCCGCGCCCCGTCGTCTGTTCCGCTCGATGCCGATCTTCACGCCATGCCCGGGCGAAAGCTGCCACGCGTTCATAGGAACCATTATATCCCAGCTTCACCAGATCAGCATGCATTTGCTTCACTGTCCGCCGCTCTTTGCGTGACTTCCGCGTCTGGATTAAAAGCCAGGCTGACAGCCGATCCGCGTAGGGGTCCAGCTTGCTTGGACGCTTGGGCGTCTTGAACCTCGGCTCCACCGCACCTTCACGCAGATACTTCTTGATCGTGTTCCGAGACAAACCCGTCCGCCGGGCAATCTCCCTGATTGGCATTTTGTCACGCAATGCCCAGCGTCGAATGACACTCAAAAATCCCATGTCGATCACTCCAAATCCCCCCAACCAAAACCGTCGGGGAAGTGTGTTCACATGGGTCAGTTCTCAGTGACAATTTATGGGGCTACCGGGTCAGTTCTCAGTGACAATCAACAGCCGCTGATGCCATGCGCGCGATCGGCGCATGGTTTCTGTTCTTGCCGCCCTACAGCCCCGATCTCAATCCCATCGAAATGGCCTTCGCAAAGCTCAAGGCTCTTATCCGAAGGGCGGCCGCCCGGAGCTACGACGATCTCTGGCGCGCCGTAGGACACGTCTGTGATCTTTTCACTGACGAGGAATGCTACAATTTCTTCAGGGTCGCAGGATATGAAACCAATTGAACGCAACACGCTCTAGTGAATTGATTGTAAGTATTTAGAACAGCATGACATTTTCGAATCCGCAGCTAAACACTTCGATGCCAGTGACATTCGGGGGAAGGAACATAAATCGAACTCGACACTTCTACTGCCCCACGCTCGGCACAAGCTTTTGGAGATCATCTGGCACTATCGCTTCCAGCGGTTGAGAAGCGTCTTCGTCGTGAAGTGGTCCGGTAAAACTGGGCAGCCTGCTAAGATGTATCCGACAATGACACAGAATACACAAATGACGAAGAGACGCAGTTTTTCGGACAAGTTCAAAGCCACCGTTGCGCTGGAAGCGCTGCGAGGTGACAAGACGGCGCAAGAGATTGCAGCAAACACAAACCCACCCGACGAAGGTTACGACATGGAAACGGCAAGCGATTGATTGACTGACTGGCGTGTTTTCCGACTAGGTCAGAAAGGCTGGAAACAATGAGGCCGAAGCCAAAGAACTGCGCGCCAAAACCGGGAAGCTGGCGGTCGAAAACGATTTTTTATGACAAGGGCTGAAGCGATGAGCGCGTCAGAACGCAAAGCGATGATCCGCAAAGATCATGCCGATCTGAGCCTGACCAAGCAATGCAAGCCGCTAAAGAGCAGCCGGTCATCGCTGTATTACGCGCCGGTTGGAGTGAATGCTGAAACGCTGAAGCTGATGAATGAGATCGACAGGGTATTCACCAAATATCCGTTCTTTGGCAGCCGCCAGATCGCAGCATTTTTGCCCAGAAACGGGTTCCATGCGGGCCGTCACCGCGTGCGTCGACTGACGAGTGTCATGGGGCGTCAAGCCATCTACAAAGGTCGAAACACCAGCAAGAAGCATCCCCAGCACCCGGTCTATCCTTACCTGCTGAGGAAATTGTCGATCAGCCTCAGGAGACCCAACCATGGAAAGATCACAAGTGCTGGACGCGATGAGCCAGCTGAAACTCTACGGCATGAAGGCCGCCTACGATGAGATCATCACCACAGGGGTGAAGCGGCAGCACGAACCGCAGCAGATCGTCGGTGATCTTCTGAACGTCGAGATCAGCGAGAAGCAGGCCCGGTCGATCAAATACCAGATGACAATTGCCAAGCTTCCCCTCGCAAAGGAGGTCGACGAGTTCAGCTTCGAGGACACGCCTGTCAACGAAACGCTGGTGCGCGATCTGGCCTCCGGCGAGTGCCCTGAGCATCAACGCAACGTCGTGCTGATCGGTGGCACAGGGACCGGCAAATCCCACCTTGCCGTGAGCATCGCCCGGGCGTGCATCCGGCGCGGCAAACGGGGACGCTTCATATACGTCGTGGTCTTGGAGAACAAGCTCGATGCGGAGGCCCGTGCCGACCGCCAAGGGCGAACCGCCGATCTCCTCTGCCGTCTCGACTTCCTGATCCTCGCCGCGCTTGGCTACCTCCCCTTCGCCCAGACCGGCGGCCAGTTGCTGTTCCACCTCATCAGCCGCCTTTACGAGCGCACCTCGGTCATCGTGACCACCAACCTCGACTTCGGTGAATGGCCTTCCGTCTTTGGCGACGCCAAGATGACCACTGCGCTCCTCGACCGCCTTACCCACCATTGTGAGATCGTCGAAACCGGCAACGAAAGCTGGCGCTTCAAGACCAGGGAATAATCGAACTCCCGCTGGCCCGATACGGCTGCGCTGTGTGGTGGCTACACCGCATCGGGCCAGCTACCCGAGGGCGCAGCAAGGGGTCATTTTTGGACGCCGATAGAGGGTCAAGATTGCGTGCCGATTACCGTCGGCGTGTCGCTGCAACCACTTTCCTGCATTCCCAGACCGAACGGCATCCTACAGATGTCGCGGGCCGGCACGGGGCGCGTCTGGCCGTAGCTTCCGAGCGTCCCCGAGGCAAGACGTGGGACGAGTCGACGATCAAGGCCCTCAGAGGCGGTGATCGGTTGACCGCGCGGTTCATGCGGCAGGATTTCTTCGACTTCAACCCGCAGATGACCGTGATGATTGCCGGTAATACGCAGCCGTCGTTTCGTGGAGGCGATGAGGCGATCCGCAGTCTGGTCGTCCTGATACCGTTCTCGGTCACCATCCCTGCGGGACGCCGTGATCGGACATTGCCGGACAAGCTGGCGGCCGAAGGTCCGGCCGTCCTGCGATGATGCATTGACGGGGCGTTATTGTGACAAAGTGAGGGTTTGAACGTGCCCCCTCCATTGCGAAAGCGTCGGCGGCGTATCTTGACGAGGAGGATACCGCGGGTCAGTTCCTGCAAGACGAAGCTGATGCGGACCCGCATGCGTTCGTCGCCTCAGAGGTCCTGATCTTTCGGTTCAACAGCTGGTCTGAGCGCCAAGGCCTCGGCACCTGGACCCAGCGCACGCTGATCAAGGAGTTGCGGCAGCGGGGCTTCCCGGATGCCCGCAACAAGAAGGCAGCGTGGTCTGCGCGGCCTGAAACTGCGACTGGGGTGACAATGGTGACAAAAAGCAGACTATCCTACGTTTGCGCGTTTTCGGTCTCTCTATACGGGGGATTATGGGGAAGCTGTCACTTTTTGTCACCGTCGTCGATTGGCCGGGTGGTGACAACCATCCGTTCTATCGCTTCGAGCGTGCTGATCGCTATTGATATTTCCAATAGGTTTGTTCCGTCACGCCGATCTGCCTGATAGCGTCAATCGGGAGAAGGCCTTGCCCCATCAGAACTTCAATCGGCCGCAATTTCACGACGATCTCTTTGGGCTTGGGTATCTTGATGATCATCTATGGTCCTCCTCTGTCCAAATTATAGGGGCGGAGCACTTCTTTGGGGGAGGTTCATTGCGCCGGATGCTGGCGATCGCTGTCACCTAATATGAACCCAATGAAAAACCAAATCCGAGGCGAGCAAAACGCGCTCAATTCTCAAAATTGCCCTGACGACGGTTGGAAATAATTCAGGTTTCAAAAAAACCTGTTTACATATGGGCCCTATGATTGACGTGGTGGACCGCAACTTCCCCTCTCAAGAAGCTCCACGGGGAAGAGATACTTGTTTCCAGTCGCCAACTGTTCACGCTGAACGGTGATGTGTTGTGGAATCGTGCTGTCTGAGGTGCAAATCATTTGCGCGGCGAATTTGGCCATCTCCCGAATTGGCAACTCGATCGTTGTTAACCCTCGTCCCCAGAGCCGATGCCAATCTGGATCGTCGTAGCTGACAAGCGAGATGTCTTCTGGGGCCGAAAGGCCAAATTCCTGGATCACCTGCAGTACACCTAGAGCAATTTGGGAGCTACCGATGACCAAGGCGGTCGGAGGATCTGCCGTGCCAAGGAGTTCCTTGGCGGCGACATAGGCATTCGCGGGGCGCGGTGGTATGAGACGGCTGAGCGACCGGGCGTTTTCAGTTTCTGCGATGGCGCGAAGATAGCCTTCAAGCCGGCTAGTGCCGGTGCTGAGCGTCTCCGCGCCACCGCCGAGATAGGCAACGTGGCGATGGCCGAGAGATAGCAGGTGCCGAGTCGAAAGATAGGTCGCATCGGCATCTTGCGCGGCGACGAGATCGGCATTTACATCAGGGTGAGAGCGCACTAACTGGACCGCCCGCATATTCGCGAGCAACACAGATGTTTCTGGCATCAAATTTTCAACGGGTGTGATCACGATACCGCGTGCGCGGGCCCGGCTAAGTTCCAGAACCTGACGATGCTCTTCCTCGGGGTCGTCTTCCGAAATCGCAAGGACCAGCTGCAGCCCCTGTGCCGAAACAGTCTCGGCCAATGCCTTGGCCATCGCACTGTAAAAGTGGTTTTGGACATCGGGTAAGATAAAGCCAACGAGATTGGAGTCCTCGCCGCGCATGACGCGGGCGGCGGTGTCAGGCGCATAACCCATCTCGGCTGCTGCTTCACGTATCCGGTCTTTGGTAGATCCGCTTATCTGGGGAGAGTCGCGAAGCGCACGAGATACAGTTGCGTGAGAAATGCCCAGCGTTTGAGCAATGTCCTTGATCGTAACGCGTCTTGGTGAGCCGGTGGTTCTTTCCTTCATCAGACTCCTTTCTCACTTCCGGGCATTCTGATCCACACCTAAAGCAATCTTGACATATTAAATTCTTTATCACTAAATGCATTTATGCACACGTGTGCATAGCGTGAAAACAGTTATTTTATTCGGCCGGGTCGGGCTGGCTGCGCGGAATGACATGGGATGATTTGGGAGGAGAACCACATGAAAGCCTTGAAGACGTTTGCCGTAGGTGCGGCGATGGCCATAATCGCGATGTCGGGATCGGCCGTCGCTGACACATGGCCTACAAAGAACATAACGATGATCGTGCCGTTTGGCGCAGGCGGTTCGATTGACCGTTTCGCACGCGGGCTCGCTCAGCACTGGGAAAGCCGTTTGGATGGTGTATCGATCATCGTCGAAAATCGGTCCGGGGCAAGCGGACTCCTCGGGGCAAAGACATTCTTGAGCATGCCCGATGACGGTCATACCATGTTCGTAGGAATTCAGCCGACGCTCAGCATGAATATCGCTGTTCAAAATGCGGATTTCAGCCTCGATGATTTCGCTTTCGTGAATTTTGAACAACGCGATTTTGGAGATGTGGTTGTCAGCGCAAATTCTCGTTTCGACACCATCCAGCAGTTTGTGGATGAGGCGCGTGCCAATCCCAACACTCTTTCACTTGCGATGATTCTCGGTGGCGGTACCTCGTTGTTTGGGCTGGCGTTGATACAGGAGCTGGACCTCAATGTGCGCGTGGTCACCTTTGACAGCGGCGGCGCGCTGCGGACCAACATGCTTGGCGATCACAGCGACGCCACGATTTCTGGGGCTTATGGCGACCTTTCTCTTGGTGACCAGGTCAAAGTGCTCGCGGTCGCATCTCCTGAGCCGTTTCCAGGTCTCGAAGGCGCTGTGCCAGCGTCAGAGGCATTTCCTGGTCTCGATATCCCGCAGATCGGCGATAGTCGTTTCGTCGCGGTGCACGGAACATTCGCGCAAGAGAATCCCGAGGCATTCGACCTGCTTGTCGAAAGCTATAAGGCAACCTTCGAAAGCGAAGAGTATCAGGCGTATCTCAAATCGTCCGGCACTGACATCATCTCGGGCTACTACGGGCCTGAGGTCTCGACCGAACAGGCGAAAGCCATGTCCGGCGTTGTTGAGCGCTTCAAAGATGTGCTTACCAACAACTGATACGGCGTGCCGGGTGCCGGCTCTTTAGCAAGAGGTTCACTGTGCCAATGTCTAAACTTAACAGCCCTTGGGGGCGGTTCTTTGGAGAGCTGATCGTTCCAGTGCTCCTTTTGAGTTACGCGAGTCACTACTACGTGAGCGTAAGGCAGCTACCGCGCCCAGAGACAAACCTTTTGCTAATCGGACCAGTCTACTGGGTTCTCGTGATCTGCTCCCTGATCTTCGTAGGGGGGCGTTTGCGGACGGCGCTGCGGGATACCGTGGCGCCGGAGGCTGACATTTCAACAAGCCTGCCGAAGCTAGACCTTTGGAAATCTACAGCCTTCATCGTCCTGACCGGTTTTTGCATCTGGGCAATTCCGGTTTTAGGCTTCGTGATTGCCACGCTGACCTACACCTTTTTGCTACTTCTTGCGCTCGGCGTCCGATCGAGGCCGATACTTGTGCTCGTTCCTGTGGTGCAAGTCGGTCTGCTTTGGGTCGGGATGGAATATTACCTGAATCTTCGTCTTCCCTCCGGTCTGTTCTTTTGACGCGGCGCCGCGTCATGCAGATACTTTCACAATAGGTCCGAAATGCTCGAATTCAGTTCCATCGCCGCCGGAGCCTCGCTGCTCATGGAATGGCATCTTTTGCTCATGCTGCTTCTCGGCCTGTTGTTCGGCATCGTCACTGGTGCCATTCCTGGTTTCAGTACGCCCTTGGCAATCAGCGTGATGCTGCCGCTGACCTTTCCCATGACGCCAATCGCCGCGATCGTCTTTCTTACGGCGGTCTATGCGGGCGGGAATTTCGGCGCATCGGTATCTGCCATCTTGCTGAATATTCCCGGCTCGCCACAAGCGATCATGACCGGATTGGATGGTTATCCAATGACCCGAAAGGGGAGGGGCTACGAAGCACTTGGCATGTCGGTCGCAGCATCGGCCACGGGCAACCTTGTGGGATCCTTTTTCCTGATCCTTGTGATGCCTCTCATTGTGATGCTGGCGCTGAAATTCGGACCGCCCGAGTTGTTTCTGGTCGGTGTGCTTGGCCTGACTATCATAGCATCGCTCGACGACAATTTCCTCAAGGCCATAATGGCGGGTATGTTCGGCGTGCTGGTAAGTACCACCGGGATGTCGTCGACTGGCGCAATCCGGGGCACCTTCGGATATTTCGAACTGATGGACGGAATTTCTATCATTCCTGCCCTGATCGGCTTGATCGGGTTTTCTGAACTGTTCTACATGCTTCAAAAGTCTCGAGTGATCGACAGCGATAGTGTTTCTACGACACTCAGGGGTTCGGCCTGGGCGCAGCTTGCCAAAGGGTACCGCACCGCGTTCCGGTTTCCGGTAACGCTCATGCGGTCATGCGGGCTGGGTGTTGTTATCGGTGCATTGCCTGGGGCAGGGGCTACGATTGCGAGTGTCGTAAGCTACAACGAAGCCAAGCGAGCCTCTGCGACGCCCGAGGAGTTTGGCAAGGGCGCCCCCGAAGGGGTGATTAGCGCTGAATCGGCCAATAACGCATCCGAAGGCGGTGCGCTTGCGCTTATGCTCGCCCTCGGCATTCCAGGTGGACTTGCGACGGCGGTGTTGATCGGGGCTCTCATGCTTCAAGGGCTTATCCCAGGGCCTCGCCTGTTCATGGAAGAGCCGGAACTCGTCTACGGTGTAATGCTGGCGCAGTTCGTTACTTCGGTTTGCCTAATGGGCGTGGGCCTGTTTGTCAGCTTCTGGGCCGGGCGAATCGTTAAAATCCCGACCCAGGTCCTGATCCCCATGATCTCGGTGTTTTCCATCGCGGGTACCTATGCAGTGCATTTGCTGATGTTCGACGTGGTACTCATGGCGATTTTCGCGGTGCTTGGCATCATTCTGAGACGGTTCAACTATCCGTTGATCGCCGTGGTCCTTGGAATCGTCTTGGGGCCGATCCTCGATGCCGAACTGCTGCGGACATATCAGACGTTCGATGGAATCGGGCTCTCGGTGTTCATCGGCCGCCCCGTGTCACTGGTGCTCATCGCTTTGCTTCTATTCAGCTTGGCTACCGCGGTCTTTCGGGCATGGAGTGGTCGCAAACGCGCTCAGATTGAAAACCATGGAGAAACGAAACAATGAAAATTGCAATAATCGGGTGCGGCGCAATGGGCTCTGTCTATGCTGGACTGCTGGCCGATGCAGGTAACGAGGTGCTGGTGATTGATCGGTGGGCAGCGCATGTCGCCGCCATAAACAGTGACGGGCTGACCGTGGACGGTGCCAGTGGTCATCGCAACGTAAAGGTACGCGCCTTTGAATTGGCACCAGCGGGAGAAACCGTCGATCTCATGATTGTCGCGGTCAAGTCGGCGGTGGCAGGCGCTGCGGTCCGGTCAGTCGCGTCGCTTGTCGGGCCGGAAACATTGATCCAGACGATTCAGAACGGTTTGGGCGCTGCGGATGATGTTGCCGAGTCGGTATCCGCTGATAGGCTGATCGTAGGGATCGCCGGTGGTTTCGGGGCTTCTCTGCAAGGGCCCGGGAAAGCCCATCACAACGGGATGCATGTCATCCGCTTTGGTGCTTATGCGGGCCTAAGCGACGCCGCAGTTGAGCGTATCGTAAACGTTTGGAACGATGCGGGCTTCACGACCGAAGCTGCGCAAGACATCCTGGCAATGCAGTGGGACAAGCTGATTTGTAACGTGGCATATAGCGCGCCATGCGCCCTGACAGGGATGACGGTTGGCGAGGCGATGGATGATCCTGAACTTGGCCCTCTCAGCCGGGCAGCCGCCATTGAAGCGGCTGAAACTGCTCTCGCTCGCTCCATCGCGATCGACATTCCCGACCCGGTCGCTCATGTCCGTGCGTTTGCCGCTCGTATGCCTGCGGCCAAGCCATCGATGCTACTGGATCATGAAGCCGGACGACTAAGCGAGATCGATTACATCAACGGCGCGATCCCTCGTGAAGCAGCCAAGGCGGGAACTTCGGCTCCCGTGAATGAAATGCTGGCTCGACTGGTGAGGATCAAGGAACGCTCGCTTGGTTCCGGGCCAAAAGATTAAGGCAGGAGTTGTTGAGTGAAAATTCTTGATATCGTAACCCAGAGCGTCAAGCTCGAAGGTGCCATTTCCAATGCCGTGGTTTCCTTCGATGACCATGACGTTTCGCTAGTCGCAGTAATCAGCGATGTCGTGCGCGATGGCAAACCTGTCGTTGGCATCGGGTTTAATTCTATCGGACGATACGCGCAGCGTGGCATCCTGATGGACCGTATCCGGCCTCGTATTCTGGGTGCACCACCTACCAGCCTGCTGAACGAAAACGAAACGGCATTTGATCCCGCCAAGGTGTTTGCGGTGGCGATGAAGAATGAAAAGCCAGGGGGGCACGGGGACCGGGCTTCGGCCGTAGGTGCGCTTGAGTTGGCATTCTGGGATCTCAATGCCAAGCTTCAACAATGCCCCGCTTATGTGCTGATTGCCGAAGCTGCGGGGCGACCGGTCGATGATACACGGGTGCCTGTCTACGCGGCAGGCGGGTACTATTACCCGGACGGAGCGAGCCGCACGCTTCGCGACGAGTTGCAGAGCTATCTCGACCTTGGTTTCGACGCGTTCAAAATCAAGATCGGCGGCGCAAGTGAAGCCGACGACATGACCCGGATAGATGAGGCGCTAACGCTCTGCGCAGACGGATCGCGGCTTGCTGTGGACGCAAATGGTCGTTTCAGCTTGCCACAGGGCCTCGCGTTCGGGCAGCGTATCGAGCCCTATAGCCTGCGATGGTACGAGGAGATTGGTGATCCTTTGGATTTCGCTATGAATCAGGCGATGGCGCACTGGTATGACGGTGCGATTGCTACGGGCGAAAATCTGTTTTCCTATCAGGATGTGCGCAACTTACTTAATTTCGGCGGGATGCGAGCGGGGTGGGATATCTTTCAAATGGATGCTGGGCTGAGCTACGGCCTGACTGAGTATTTGCGGATTATTGACTTGCTCGAACGGAACGGCTTCAGCCGCAAACAAGTATTCCCTCATGGCGGCCACCTGATCAACCTCCACATCGTTGCCGGGATGGGACTTGGCGGATGCGAAGCATACCCGGGCGTGTTCAAGCCATTTGGCGGATATCCCGCGTCTTGTCCGGTCGTGGAAGGTACCGTGCGACCCAGCGACGCGCCGGGCTTCGGTCTGGAGGAAAAGCCCGATATCGCGGCGGCTATCGGTGCGTTGCTGACATGATTGGAACGCTCTACGAAAAGGTCTTTGATGCCCATGTCGTGCGCGAGATCGCAGAGAACCAGTTCCAACTGGCTGTAGATGTACATTTGGTTAACGAGGTCAGCAGCCCTCAGGCATTTGAGGAGCTGTTGCGGCGTGGGCTGCCTGTTGCGCATCCGGAGCGTACATTCGCAAGCGCGGATCATTCGATATCTACCGGTGGCGATGTGACACTCTTCGATGATGCCATGTGCGAAGCACAGGTTGATATGCTGGGCAAGAATGCGTTGGACAACCGCTTAACCTATTTTGATCCGATGCAAGGACTGCACGGTATTCTGCACGTTGTTGCGCCAGAAAATGGCCTGACCCAGCCGGGCATGGTGATCGCCTGCGGTGATAGTCATACGTCGACACATGGGGCTTTCGGAGCGATAGCATTCGGCATCGGTACGTCGCAGGTGCGCGACGTTCTTGCTAGCCAGACGCTGATCGTGGACAAATTGCGTGTGCGTCGTATCATCGTGGAAGGTACACTGGCCCCGGGCGTCTTTGCTAAGGATGTCGCCCTGCATGTTATTCACTGGCTCGGGGCAAAGGGAGGCTTGGGCTTCGCCTATGAATTTGGCGGCGACGCAGTTTCAGCCATGTCGATGGAAGAGCGCATGACACTCTGCAACATGGCGGTCGAAGGCGGGGCACGCTGCGGATATGTTAATCCGGACGCCATTACACTGGACTATCTACGCGGACGGGCATTCGCACCGAAAGGCGCTGAATGGGATGAAGCGGCGACGCGCTGGCTGTCTTGGGCCTCAAGCCCTGATGCGATGTGGGACGATGAGGTTATCTTTCGTGCAGACGACATAGCACCGATCGTGACATGGGGGACGTCACCTGATCAATCAGTCCCAGTTGGCGCGCCCTTACCGGATCCCGGTGTGGCGGGCGGGGATGCCGAGGATTTGCGCGATGCCATGATTTTCATGGGCGGAGAACCCGGTCGTCCGGTGGTCGGTACGCCGATTGACTTGGCTTTCATCGGGTCCTGCACAAACGGACGGCTATCCGACCTAGAGGCGGTAGCCAATTTCCTGCGTAGAACAGGTGGGTGTGTCAAGGAAGGCGTGCGCGCTTTAATCGTGCCAGGATCGCGAGAGGTTCGCGAAGCCGTGATCGCGCAGAATCTGGATCAGTTGTTTGCGGAGCGGGGATTTGAGTTGCGAGACGCCGGTTGTTCTCTCTGCTGCGGTATGAATGCAGATCGGCTGGTGGGGCGGCAAGTCTGCGCGTCGTCGTCAAACCGAAATTTTCGCGGTCGTCAGGGGTCGCCCGAAGGGCGCACCTATCTGATGTCACCTGTCATGGTTGCTGCTGCGGCGATCGAAGGAAAAATCATCGACGCCCGCGCGCTGGAGAATTTGGCGTGAGCATATTAATCGAACGAGTCTCCGGTCGCGGGCTACCTCTTGCTGGCAATGACATTGATACGGATCAAATCATCGAGTCCCGATATCTGCGAATGACCACATTCGAGGGAATTGAGGCTCACCTATTTGAAAGTTTGAGGCAGGCCAGCACACACCCGTTTGACGACTCTCGCTTTGCCGGTGCATCAGTGCTGATCGTTGGACGAAACTTCGGTTGTGGGTCATCCAGAGAACATGCTCCTCAGGCGCTTTATCGCTATGGCATCCGCGCAATAGTGGGGGAATCTTTTGGAGAGATCTTCGCAGGAAATTGCCTTGCGATCGGAATTCCGTGTCTTTCGCTCACTTCGCAAAATTGTAGAATGCTTATGAACATATGCTTGGCTCATCCGGAGAGGCCGTTCGACATCGATATTCGCGATGGCATAATCTGCACATATACTCAACGGTTCGAATTCGACTTGCCTCCGGGGCGACGGGAGCGGTTACTAAATGGCTCGTGGGATGCGTTGCAGGTTCTTCTTTCAGAGAAAACTCTGATAGAAGAGAAGCTTATGTATCTACCTCAAGTTTTGCGACGCTAGGTGTTCATTCCCGGTATCTTGTGGGTCAGATTGAAGATGAAGCGACCCGGCTTAGAAATCCAGATTTTGCAAATGTACTCTTAAGGCGTGAGGCATCCAAGTGCCTTAAGACGGCAGGCCAAATCGTAGGCTGAGTAAGACAGCAGCATGTGCGACGGCGTGACCAGCGGCGAATCTGTTGAATCCTCACCCGCATATTAGTCCTTCGCACACGATGCCGCGGATACCTGCTCTGGTTTGGTGTGCGGTACACGGGATGATCAACGAGGGCGACTCGGCTCAGGATCCGCTTTAGCACCGAGTTGCATGCAGTAAGTGCAAGCGATCCAGCGCTGGCGATTTTTCAGTGCACAGGGCGGGGGCATGGCAGTAACGTCCCACAATCAGACGGCAGGCTATGACGCGATCGGTGCGCGGTCGGTCGATATGTGCCTGGTCGCGAACCTCGTGCCCCACGCGCGCAATGCCCGGACCCACAACCAAGCGCAGGTGGCCAAGATCGCGGGCTCGATCCGGGAGTTCGGGTTCAACAACCCGGTACTGGTGGACGCCGAGAGTGGTATCATTGCGGGGCACGGTCGGGTGCTAAAGACGCCCAGCGACTACGTGCAGCAGTCGCCTTGGCTCTCAGTCGCCAACAAACAGATGGAATTGATTGCGCGCTACATGGATGACCTAGGGTTGACGCCGGTTACGCGGGCTCGCCTCGACATCCGTCAGAACAGTTTCGTGGATCAGGTGACGATAATCAAGTTTGCAGCCGTGTATACCGACAAGGACGGCATGCGCTGCGAGCGGCCTCTGGCATTCGTTCATGCGCAGGGTCGAAGAGAGAAAACAGAAGCTGAAACAATCACCTATGAACCGGATGAGTGCCTTTGATCGCACCAATCCGGCGCGGATCCGTGTACACAACTGCCAAACCCACGTTACGCAGGTTTGTACATGTCCGATCCAGCTCCGAAGTTCGTTGCCTATGAGCGGGTCTCGACAGTCTGGCAGGGGGGACCGGTTCAAAAAACCTCAACGGATGCCTGACCAAATGCCGGGGGACCGTGTGGAACAACATACGAGGCAGGAATCTGCTCAAGTTTCTAGATTAGAAATCATTCTCAATGATAAAAATAATCTATCAATTTGTCCAAATTTATTGAGTTTGATTTTCAGGCCTGCCTCTCGCAACAGTACACTGACAGAAGCGTTTCCGGCTTAGATAGTGGCGCGCCCACAGCTCGAAAAGCTTCAGAAGGTCATTGAATTTTGAAATGAGCATGATCAAGCAGAGGGGCAGCAGGAAATGAATTCGGACAGATGTATGACCATGCGATTTGCAGAATGGATCACGACATTGCCGAACGACAATCTACCGCATGAAGTGATCGCGCGCGCCACAGACTGCATCCTCGACATCATTGGTTGTTCGCTGGTTGGTTTTAATGCGCCGGGAACGACAAGTGCACGGGCGGCGGCCGAACTGAATTTTCGCGGCGGAGATGCACCAGTTTACTTTAGCGACCGATCTATGGGCGCAACCGGGGCTGCCTTTGCCAATTCGGCGGCGGCTTCGATGCTAGATCTCGACGACGGGCATCGATTGGCGATGGGGCACCCCGGCGCGGCAGTCGTTCCGGTGGCGTTGGCAATTGCGTCCGAGATTGGCGCCAGTAATGCGGAACTCTTAGCTGCGATTGTTATCGGCTATGAAATCTCGGTTCGGCTCGGCGCAGGGGAAATCAGAAAGTCGCATCATACCGGAAACTGGACCACCTTTGGTGCAGTCGCGACCGCCGCTAGGCTGCGGGGCTTGAACAAGGAACAGATTGCTCATGCTCTCGCCATCGCCGCATATCATGGACCGCGCTTGCGCAGCTTGACGGAAAGCGCCGAAATGGGCTCTCATGTGAAGGAATCCATCCCCTGGTCGGTTGTGACCGGAATGATTGCGACTGATCTTGCTCGCGCGGGTTTTACCGGCAGCCGTGATGCGCTCGATTTGCCGGATCGGTTCGATTCCAAAGTGGCGCTTGACGGCCTCGGAACGGAATTTCACATCAACGGCGTTTATTTCAAACGATTTTCGACCTGTCGTTGGACGCATACTTCCGTCGACGGGCTCATGCAGCTTATGCAGGAGCGGCAGGTGTCCGCCAATGAAATCCAGGCGATCGAAGTCATGACGTTCCGCGAGGCTGTGTCACTGAATAACCGGGCAAGCCCACCCAGTCTGGAGAGCGCGCAGTATAGCCTCCCTTTCAGTCTAGGCGTAGCGGCGACATTGGGGCATGACCATCTGTCGCCTATGACCGTTGACGTTCTTCACCACAAAGCGGCGGTCGAGCTTGCACGCAAGGTCAAAGTCATTCACTCGACGGAGATGGACTCCTATCTGCCGTTGCGGACACCGGCACGTGTGCGGGTATGCGCCAGAGGGGAATGGGTGGAAAAGCTGGTGATTGATGCGTGGGGCGACAGCGGAAGCTCTACCGCGCGCGCGGATTTGCGCGCCAAATTCCAAAGCCTCGCCAGCAAGACGTTGAACCCGCCTGCGATAGAGGCCATCATTGCTGCTGTGGGCGAGGTGCACCTTCGCGGGGTTAGACCGCTTAACCAGGCACTGACCAATCCGGAGGTATTGAATGAAGCTTGGCGATGACATTTGACCAGATTAGGAGCTTTTACCTAGTGGCTGTGTTGGGCACCTATGCCAAGGCAGCCGAACATTTGAATGCGACACAGCCTACTATTTCTGCACGTATCGTAGCTCTCGAGGGTCGGCTCGGCGTCAAGTTGTTCGACCGGTCCGGCCACCGCGTCGCCCTGACACCCGAAGGCCGTAGTTTTCTTCGGAGCGCGGAAAAGCTACTGGATATTCAGGCCGATGTTTTCAGACGCTTTGACAAACCGGGAATCCGTGGCATCGTACGTATTGGCGCGTCGGATACTATGGCCGTGACATGGATACCGTCGTTCATTGCGGAGTTGAGGGCGGCGAACCCGAATGCGGAATTCGAACTGCATATCGGTCCGTCCTATCGACTGCACGAAGAATTGCTGGCACGCAAGATTGACATAGCCTTCATCGTCGGCCCCATTGCTAGCCCCGAACTGATAAGTCATCCCTTGTGCCGTTGCCCCCTAGTATTCACCGCTGCGCCGTCACTGGGTTTGCATCTCAGGCGGATTGTGTCGGCTGACATCGAGAAGATGGATATTTTTACCTTCGAGCGGATGACGCGCCCGCATCAGGAACTGGTGCGCGTCCTTCGCACAAAGAACCTGTCACCGCGTATACATCCGGTCAACTCCCTGCAAACTGTGGTTCTGATGGTCAAGAAGGGCCTAGGTGTCGGAGTTGTCCCTTTTGGTGCGGTCGAAGAGGACGTTGCTGACGGCAATCTTGCCGTGCTCAACACCGATTTCAGTCTTAGCGATACCCCCTTCATTATCTGCTATCCGTCGGGGCCAGACTCACACGCGGTGGAAACCTTGGCGCAGCATGTCAAGGAATTTCTCAAGGCGCGCGGATCGTCCGATTCAATAAGAATTATTGATTGAGTCTTAGTCAATTTTTTAATTTGATTTGATGTTCCCCTCATTCGTATCGTTGATCGAAACGGCAAGGCATCCGGTTTGGTCATCACCAGCTGCATGCCGTCATCTTAACTGGCAGTGACGGTCTGTGACCGGGCACGCAAAGAAATAAGACGGAGATAGCCCGCCATGGGATCAGTTCGAATTGGTGTAGATATCGGTGGCACGTTCACTGATGTGACGGTTCTGGATGAGAGGGAGGGTGATGTTACCATTGCCAAGGTCCCGAGCCGCAGGAGCGATCCGGCTGGCGCGTTGCTCGATGGGGTCACGACAGGCCTGGAGGCGGCGGGTGTCGATCCTGCAGATGTGAGTCTTCTGGTACACGGCACCACGATCGTCACCAACGCGGTTCTGGAAAACAAGCTGCCAAAAACCGCGCTGATCACCACCGAGGGTTTCCGCGATGTTCTCGAAATCGGGCGCCATTTTCGCCCCGATATGTACGACCTGCAACAGGACCGTGCCGCCCCTGTCATCCCGCGCAACCGTCGCTATGGCCTGGCCGAGCGCACCGCCGCAGATGGTGAGGTTCTGGTGCGTCCCGAACAAGGCGAGTTCCGCAAACTGCTGGACAGCATCAAGGCCGATAACGTCGAAGCCGTCGCGATTTGCTTTCTGAACTCCTACGTCAATCCCGAGAACGAGGCGCAGGTCCTTAAGTGGTTGACCGATGAATTGCAGGATGTGGCAGTTTCGGCATCCCACGACGTCTGCCGCGAAATGCGCGAGTTCGAGCGGATCAGTACCGTATCGGTTAACACTGCCGCGATGCCTCTGGTGGCAAAATACCTCAGCGAGATCGCGCCGAACATCCACAAGGTGCTGCCGAATGCCAAGATCCTGCTGATGCAGTCCAATGGCGGATCGCTGACGGTTGATGCGGCCAAGGCGTTCCCGGCGCGTATCCTGACCTCCGGCCCGGCGGGAGGGGCGCTGGCCGTACAACGGATGAGCAAGGCCACCAAATACCCCAACCTTCTGGGAGTGGATATGGGCGGCACCAGCACAGATATCTGCCTGATCCAGAACGGCGAAGTGACCATGACGACCGAGGCCGAAGTGGCCGACCGTCCGATCAAGCTGCCGATGATCGATATCAACACGATCGGCGCGGGTGCCGGCAGCATCGCCTGGCTGGACGAAGCCAACGGCTTGCATGTCGGCCCGCACAGCGCCGGATCCGATCCGGGGCCGGTCGCCTACAAGAAGGGCGGGACGGAACCCACGGTCACGGACGCGAACATCGTTCTGGGTCGTCTACTGCCGCAGTATTTCGCCAGTGGCCGGATTGCCCTTGACATCGAAGCCTCGCGTCAGGCGATCAAGGAAAAGATTGGCGATCCGCTGGGCATGACCATCGAAGAAGCCGCGCAAGGTATCATTCGCATTGCCAACGCCAACATGGAGCGCGCGGTACGTGTGTCTTCGGCGGAAAAGGGCTTTGATCCGCGAATGATCACCATGGTTGCCTTCGGTGGCGCCGGTCCGATGCATGCCGCCGCTCTGGGGCGCGCGGCGGGGATGCCCACGGTTCTGATCCCGGGTCAGCCCGGCGTGTTCTCCGCTGTCGGTCTGGTGATGGCCGATATCCGGCACGACTTCGTGCAGACTAAGATCATGCGCGGTGCCGAGATAACGCCGGACGCCTTGAAAGGGGTCTATTCGGGCCTGGAAACACTGGGGCGCGAAGCGCTCGAAGCCGATGCGGTGCCCGCAGACAAGCAGGACATCACACGTACCGCCGATCTGCGCTATGTGGGCCAGGCCTATGAAATCAATGTGACCCTGCCCGAAGGCGAAATCGACGATGCGCTGATCAAGAACATCTTCGACAAGTTCCACGCACAGCACAATCAGCTCTATGCTCATTGCCATCCGCACAAGATAATCGAGTTTGTTAGCGGGCGTCTGACGGCCACCGGTTCTATGTCCGCGCCGCCAATGCGCAAATACGACTCGCCCGGTGACAAGGCCTCGGGCGCGCCGAAAACCGACGGCACGCATCCGATCTATTTCGAGGAAGCCGGGGCTTACGTCGATGTCCCGATCTATGCCCGCGAGAACCTGCCTCCGGGCTCCGAGATCGAGGGGCCCGCGGTTGTTGTCCAGCTCGATACCACCATCATCATTCATCCCGGTCAGGCAGCTACCGTCGATGACCATGCCAACCTGCTGATCGCTACGGGGGAAACACCTTATGCGCGTTGATCCAATTACATTCGAAGTCGTTAGCAATGCCCTTGTCGGGGTGGCCGAGCAAATGGCTGCGACGATCCTCAGAACGTCCTATTCCACCGTTGTGCGTGAAATGCTGGACTATTCGACAGCGGTATTCGATCCCAACGGGCATATCATCGCCCAGTCCTGCCGGATCCCGATCCACCTGAACTCGATGTCGCGTTCCTTGCGCACGACACTGGACGGGATAATTCCAATCGAGGAATGGGACGAAGGTGACATCATCATCACCAACGATCCCTATCTGGGCGGGCAGCACCTTCCCGACGTGCAGACCTTCATGCCGGTCTACGCTGATGGCAAGATCGTCGCGATCTGCGGCACGCTCGACCACCATCTGGATGTTGGCGGCATGCGTCCCGGCTCTTACGCTGGTGACGCCGTCGAAATCTTCCAGGAAGGGTTCCGCATTCCACCGATCAAGCTGCACGAGAAGGGCGAGCCGAATGAGCGCTTCCTTGCGGTCTTTGACGCCAACGTGCGTCAGCCGGATCAGACCGGTGGCGATCTGCGCGCCCAGGCCGCCGCGCTGAGCATCGGCCGCGACGGGGTTCTGGAACTGGTCGAGCGTTACGGCGTGGAAACCTTCGAGAATTGCCTGCTTGATGCCATCGACACCTCCGAAACCCGGATGCGCGCGAAAATCCGCGAACTGCCCGAAGGGGACTATTACGGCGAATATCAGGTTGATGACGATGGCGTCACGGACGAGCGGATCACCGTCAAGGTTAAGCTGACGATCAAGGATGGCGGTATCCACCTGGATTTCACCGGCACCGACAAACAGCGGCGCGCTCCGACCAATGCGACGATCTCGTCTTGTGAATCGGCCTCGTATTTCGCGATCCTGTCGATCCTCGATCCGACGATCCCGTCGAATTTCGGCCTGTACAAGCCGATCACGATCACCGCGCCCGAAGGCACGGTCGTCAACGCGCAATCGCCTGCACCCGTGGTGGGGCGCAACACGATCACCCATACGATTGTCGGTGCGATCATGAAGGCACTGGCCGACGTGGTGCCTGACCGGGTGACTGCGGGGTATTATGCTAACTCCAACGTGCATATCCTTGCCGGCGACGGCACGGGCGAGCACGCGCCGTGGATTCTCTTTGACATCGAAGTGGGCGGCGGGGGCGCACGCCGCACCAAGGACGGTGTCGATTGCTGGTCGCAGGGCGTCCACAACCTGGCGAACACGCCCATCGAGATGATCGAAGTCATGTATCCGCTGCAATTCACCTGCTACGAGTTCCTGCCCGATACCGGCGGGGCTGGGCGTACCCGTGGTGGTCTGGGTGTGCGGCGCGATATCAAGTTCCTCGACAAGAGCGGCACACTGGAAACCCAATTTGACAAGTTCAAGGTGGAGCCCTTTGGGCTGGAGGGTGGCAAACCCGGCGCCGTGGGCAAGCTGTTTCTCAATCCTGACAGCAACGCCCCTAAATCGCTGCGTTCGAAAACCAACAACCAGCGGCTCGAGCGGAACGACATCTTTTCGATGTTCACGCAGGGTGGCGGTGGCTACGGTCCGGCAGCCGAGCGCAACAAGGACGACATCTTGCGCGATATCGTCGAGGGCAAGCTGACGCCCGAACGGGCCAAAGCCGACTACGGTGTGGAGGTGAGTGTCTGATGAAAATCACAGGCCTGATCCCACACACCATCCAGTTGCCCGGAAGGTCGGATTACAAGTGGCGTTCGCTCGAGGTGCCGATCGGGCGCTACGTAATCCTGCAAATTGAGACTGACGACGGGATCACCGGCTTAGGCGAAGCGCCGGCGATCCTGACATGGGGTGGTGAAAACCAGCGCTATTCCGGCGAAGACCCGGAGATTGTCACGCATCTGACCAACAACCTGATCGCGCCAAAGTTGATCGGCACCGATCCGACGGACATCAAGGGCGTGCTGGCCACGATGGACGAGTTTGTCCGTGGCTTCTCCTATACTAAGGCGATGGTGGAAAGCGCGCTGCTGGACATTACCGGTAAATCGGCGGGTCTTCCGGTTTACCAACTGCTTGGCGGGGCTGCCCGCAAGGTGATCCCGGTTTGCCATTCGGTCGGTATCGCGCCGCCGGATCAGGCTGCCGAAACCGCGTTGCGGGTGGTCGAGGACGGGATCAAATACCTCCAGATCAAGGTGCCGGGCGACCCGACCACCGATCTGGCCATTGTCAAAGCGATCCGCAAGGCGGTCGGTGACGACATCGTCATGCATCCCGATATCAACCGCGGCTACAAGGACGCCAAGACGGCGATCAACAGCACGCGTGCGATGGTTGCCGAGGCCGGTGTCTGGGCGGTCGAGCAACCCGTCGAGGGTGGCGACATGATGGCCCGCATAACGGCTGCGCTGGATGTCCCGGTGATTGTCGACGAAGGTTGCTGGACGCCATTTGATGCGATGGAGATCGCGCGGCGCAACTCGGCGGATATCCTGTCGATCTACTTCACCAAGGCCGGTGGGCTGATCCGTTCGATGGAAATCGGCGCAATCGGTCGCGCGGCGGGGATGCCGATGAATGTCAACGGCTCGCTGGAAGGGGGCGTTGGCAATGCCGCCAACCTCCATCTGTCGGCCGCATTGGAAGGCCAGGTCCTGCCGGGTGTGATCTCGATCAACACGCTGGAGGGGCGCGAACAGACCAAGGTGGGTGGAGTGTTCTATGTCGACGACGTGATCTCCGAACCTTTCGCTTACAAGGACGGATGCCTGACAGTGCCGGATACCCCTGGCCTTGGGGTGGAACTCGATATGGACAAGATGAACAAATACCGGCTTTCCATGACCTGAGTTCAGACGATTGAAACTAAAGTATAATCAGCAGGGAGAAACACGATGAAACTGAAAAAAATCTTTGGCGGCGCTTTGACCGCATGCGTGATGTCATATTCAGCTTACGCCGAAGAACTGACGCCGAGATCACTCACCTATGTCGGCAGCTGGAGTGGGCTGCTGAACTTTAAAGCGTATGAGAATCCGTTCTGGAAAGAGCGGATCGCGAAATCTTCGGATGGCAAATGGGATGTAAGCATCACCACGTTCGACCAGATGGGCCTCAACGGATCGGAACTGTTCCGAATGCTGTCGAAGGGGACCTTCAGTGTCGCAACGACTGACGTAGCCTACATCCTGTCCAGCGCACCGGAGCTGGGTGGCTCGAACCTTCCGATGTTGATCGCAGATCAAGAAATGGCGGAAGATGTGATGGATGTATATCGCGATACGCTTGACAATATCTTGTTCGAAAGATTCGCTGGCGCCAAGCTGTTAGGAACTTCGCATTTCCCTCAACAGGGTTTGTTTTGTCGCGATGAGTTAACAGGGATGAGCGATCTTGAAGGGCGCAAGATCCGCGCGACCGGACGCAGTGTCGCGCAATTTTTGGATGCCATCGGCGCGGAAGGTGTCACAATTTCCTTCGCTGAGGTACCGGGTGCTTTGCAGCGCGGCACGATCGATTGTGCCTTTACCGGTACGTTGTCAGGATATCAGGCGGGTTGGTACGAAGTTGCGGATTACCTGTACCCACTGCCGGTTGCGGGATGGGACTTTATCATTACCGCAATGAACGGAGCCGAATGGGAGGCTCTCTCCCCAGAAGAACAGCAATGGCTACTTGCAGAAGTTCGCGATCATTATGAGGATCAGGCTTGGAATGGCGCTGCGGACGCATATGAAGATGGGATCACCTGCCTGACCGGTATGGGGATATGCGAAGATGGCGCAGCTGCGAACATGACGTTGGTCGAGGTGACAGACGAGGACGTCCAAGCTGCCCGTAAGATCGCAATCGAGCAAATCTTGCCGAAGTGGGCCAGTACTGTTGACGCTGAAACCGTTGCAAGTTGGAATGAAACCATCGGTAAGGTGACTGGTGTGAATATCACAGAAGAATAATCGCAGGGCCAATTGGCGGAAGTGGCAACACTGACTAGAGTGTCTCGTCGCTTCCGCTTGCCATCAATGGTCATGGCCGGTCGGGAATAGAGTATTCGATGATGAGGGGAAGCTAAAGTTGGACAAGGTTGTGAGCTATTTAGATCGCGTCTTGGAGATAATGAGGGTTGTTTCCCTGTACCTTTCAAGGTTGGCTGGTTTCGCTGTGTTGCTGGTGGTGGCAATGGTCACCACCGAGGTTGTTTCCAGAAGTCTAGTCGGCCGGTCCATTGGTTTTTCCACGGAAATCTCCGGATATATCTTGGCGTTATGTGTCACCTGGCCATTGGCGCATGTACTGCATCGCAAAGGACATATCAGAATCGATGTCGTCTACACTCTTGTCCCGCAATTTGTCAAAGCTTTGCTGGATATTTTTGCGCTCATCATTGTTGCCGGCATTTCATACCTGCTGGTGAATGCCAGCATGGATCTGGTGGCGGTGACTTACGTACAGGGTGACATCGCCAATACGACGCTTGAGACGCCGTTGTGGTTTCCTCAAGTGATGTGGGCGTTCGGGTTTGCCTGGTTCGGGATGAACGTCGCCGTCCTTATGCTTCGGGCGATTATCCATCTCTTGGCAGGGAATTACGATAAGATAAACTACCTGATTGGCTTCGAAGAAAATTAGATCAGGACGGATAGTGTACCGCTTCCCTAAAACCAGCATCTGACAACAGGTGGCATCGCGATAGGAATGGAAATATGATTGGGTTAACTGTTTTGGGGATGTTCATCCTGCTAGCGATGAGCGTGGCAGTTGCGGCATCCATCTTGACACTGGGGTTTTTCACCGGAGCATTTTTTTCACCATTTCCATTGCATTCGGCTCTGGGCGATGTGCTTTGGTCTGCGTCAGACAGTTTCCTACTAATTGCTATCCCGCTGTTTGTGCTGATCGGTGAAATTTTGGTGCGTACAGGGCTGGCGAAGAACATGTATGCGGCGATGGAGGCATGGCTGTCCTGGCTACCGGGTGGATTGCTTCATGCGAACCTGGGTACGGCTACACTATTCTCGGCAACTTCTGGATCCAGCGTTGCGACTGCCGCTATTGTAAGTTCGGTCGCCATGCCTCAAGCAAAACCGCTGGGTTATGGTCAACAGCTGTTTGCAGGTTCGATTGCCGCTGGCGGGACATTGGGCATCATTATTCCGCCCTCGATCAGCCTTATCATCTACGGATTTCTAACGCAGACATCGGTGCCAAAACTTTTTGCTGCAGGCCTGATCCCGGGGTTGATGCTCGCCAGCATGTTCGTATTGGGGACAATTTCCATATGCATTTTCCGCCCTGAAATGGGGGGGCCACGGCGCCAGTACGATCTGATGACACGACTCCGCGCGCTGGTTCACCTAATTCCGGTGCTGATCCTGTTTTCCCTAATTGTGGGTTCGATATACGCGGGTTGGGCGACCCCCACCGAAGGTGCGGCACTGGGGGTGCTGGGGGCTCTGACGATCGCGGCCGCTATGCGTATGCTGACCATCCGCATCATTATCGAAGCGCTGGACAGCACGATGCGCACCTCGGGCATGATCCTGATCATCGTCGTTTCGGCATATTATCTCAACTTCGTTCTTGCCGCGGCAGGTATCAACAAAGATATTGAGAATCTGATCCAAGGCGCCAACTTCGGGCCTTACCAGACGTTATTCATGGTTATCCTAGTCTATTTTCTACTTGGTTTGTTCATTGAGACCATTTCCCTGCTAGTGTTGACGGTTCCTATCGTGTTTCCGATTGTGATGGCGCAGGGATTTGACCCGATTTGGTTCGGGATCATTGCAATCCTGATGATCGAGATGGCTTTGATAACGCCGCCCGTGGGGCTCAACCTTTTTGTCGTTCAAGGCGCGCGCAAAGACGGGCCGTTCATCGATGTGATTATCGGAATAATCCCTTACATAGTGATTATGATGATAGCGATCGTGTTCGTAATTATATTTCCAGGAATTGCGACATTCTTGCCGGACTTGCTAAATTAGACCAGTATGTTGTGGAGATATTCAATGTCGCGCACTTCATTCGCCATGAATATTTCCTCCATCCAAAATTAGAAAATTTGCAGAACGGTTTCCGAAAGTCCGTACATATTTACAACTTGGTCGAACGTGACCCAGACCCAGACCCTTGATCCGGGCCGTTTGTATATAGAATCCGGTCCTGTTTTTTTCTCGTGATTAGGTTGCGGTCAAGGGTTGCTGAACGCGTGCGGCATTGACAGCAGCCAAAAAAACGCACCGGTTCTGGTTGAGCTGTTTCAGTCACATATTTGCGTCAGAGTTACGCAAGAAGCGGGTCCGACATCTACGCTCTTACTCCAATTGGCAGTGCCATAGTAACGAGGTTTCGTGAAGATTTACGGCGAGGGGCACCATCTCTGGCGGGCCGTGGATTTCAAAGGCAGCTGTGCTGAAAGTACGAGTTGGATCTACGTCGCGTTTGCAGCGAATGAGATTTGTAACGATATCCCAGCAAAATAGTTTCAATGACGTAGATGGTGGAGAACCTTCGCCCCCGGTCTCGTCCCCTCCGCCAGACCAGCATTTTTACAGTGTGATCGGGTCGCCTTTGGCGGCTTTTTTCTTTGTTGATATGGCTGTCACGCGTCTGGTGCTTTGCCATGAGGTCCTTCCGACGATGCCATGTTTGATCTGGTGGCGTTCCGTGGCGCAGTGGCCATGACCTTGGCGGCGAACGCCCGGGCGGCGTGCTGCTGTCGACCCTGCCGGCTGACGGTGTGACTGTGCAAGACTACTCGCGCGCGAGCCAGCTTGAACGCTGACGCCTGCAGGATCCAAAGCTGCATCCCGGTATGCTCGCCGCCGAGCGCAGCACCGCCTTGCGCATCGCGACGCAACGCCGACGACGCAGCGGCAGATGCATGTGACCAGTGTCAATGACACGAAGATCAGGTTAGAAACGTCCGTCCCGATCGAATGCGACTACGATGTTTGCAGAAATTCGCGCCGTCCATTCTTCCATGCACAGCCATTTTACCTAGGAACGCCGTCTTTATTCACGTGACAATCTCAAATTGAATCGTGCCGCGCCTCTCGTTTTGAGTAGCGGCAGCTTTGTTCAGCCCAGGCTCCGGCATTTGGTGGGAAGCTGAGACTGGTTCGAATTCGTCTGACACCGCCTGCCAATCGCTTTAAGGTACCCCGACGGCCAGTCCGTCGCGTTGTGGGTCCGCCCCACCCTCAACTACGTCGGGCCACATGGTCAGCCCGTGCACCCCGGCGAAAGCATAGGACAGGGGCGAGCGGCGCACCTCGTATCCCAAATCAACCAGTGCCGCCTCCGTCATGGGCGAAATGCGGTTTGAGATGTCGATAACGTTAGAAGTCGCCACCATGCGCGGTGCCATCACAGCCTCTTGGATGCCCATGCCCCAATCCAGCGCGTTCACGACCACCTGAAATACAGCAGGCCCAATCCAAGATGCACCCGGTGCGCCGAGCGTCATCACAGGCGTGTCGCCCTCGAAGATGATCGACGGGCACATAGACGATGTGCGCCGTTTTCCGGGAACGATGGACTGCACATGACCGGGTCGCGGGTCGAAGGTGCTCATAGCGCCGTTCATCATAAAGCCTGTGTTTGCCGCGATGAAACCCGACGGATTGCCCAGTGTATGGGTCATCGACACGACCATGCCGTTTGCATCCACGCAGGACACATGGGTCGTGTGCTTGGATTCCAGATGGCCAGAGCGGCCTGACTTGACCTTTTGACCACTGCGGATAAATGCCGCGCAATCTGCCAGATGTGCGTCCGACAACAGCTTGTCCGTTGGCACATCCAGAAACCGCGGATCTCCGACCAAGTTATCGCGGTCGCGCACGGCGGTCTTCATCACTTCTGCCATCAGCCGAAGGTACTCGGGTGAGTTGTATTCCATTTCACTTAGATCGAACTGCTCAAGCAGTTTCAACGCCAGCGCGAGATACACGCCACCCCCCGGGGCAGGAACAGTCGACACGCGCCGTCCGCGATACTGGATATTCAGTGGCTCCATCTCGTCGGCGTGGCAGTCAGTCAGATCCTCCTTGGTCAGGATGCCGCCGTTCTTGGCCAGCTCGGCCACCAGATGATCGCCAAGCGGTCCGTTGAAAAACACATCCACGCCTTCGCGGGCGATCAGATCGAGGGTTTGCGCCAGATCGGGGTTCGTGATTGTCGCCCCCATCTTCTTGGGTGCCCCGTCCTCGTCCATGTAAATGCGGCGGCCGTCTTCTGTCAGCAACAGTTTCTCGCTGTAATTCATGCGGCCGTATTTTCGCTCGTTCTGGGTGAAAACCGTATTGTTATGAGGGCGCACGAGCCAGCCATCCCTTGCGGCGGCGATGGCGGGGGCGATCAGATCGGCCCAATCCCGGCTGCCATAAGTTGCATGCGCCTTGCGAAATAGATCCAGAATGGGCGGTGGCGTGACGGCGGTCGCGCCGGTCTCGTTCACGAAACCCTTGGTGATATGGCCAAACCCGTCCGAGGTTTCGCCGATATACAGATCTTCCCACATGGTGTCGGTCGCGGCCTTGGGACAACCACCCAGACCGCTCCAGATCGTCTGGCGGCCGGTCGCGGGGTCGTAGACGTTCATCAGGCCAAAGCCGCCGATGCCGCACATCAGTGGGTCGACGACGCCCTGCACGAAGGCGCAGGTCAGGACCGCGTCCATGGCGTTGCCGCCATTGGCCAGCACTGCCGCACCTGCGTGGACCGCTTCGGGCTGGGGGGCGACAATCATCGCGTTCGAGCGAGGCATGCGGCGAACGGGTCTGGGCATATTATTTCCTTCTCTGATCTGCTTAGCGTGCTTGCAAACGCGCGCCAGACGTGAATTTAGGCATCATTTTCAGTAGGTGGCGGGTGTAGTCATGTTGAGGGTCATCAAACAGCGCGTCGGTGTCGGCTTCTTCACAGACGCGCCCGTTCTGCATCACGAAAACACGATCACTGACTTGACGGATCACGGCCAGATCGTGGCTGATGAACATCAGGGTGAGGTTACGCTCGTCCCTGAGATCCTTGAGCAGATTCATGATGGTGGCCTGCACCGAAACATCCAGGGCCGAGGTCGGCTCGTCACAGATCAGCACGGCGGGCTGCATGACCAGCGCGCGCGCGATACAGATCCGCTGACGCTGGCCGCCTGAAAACTGGTGAGGCAGTTTGCCTGCGTCCTCTTCCTTCATGCCGACACGAATGAGGGTGTCGCGGGCGATTTCGCGAGCCTCGTCGCGGCTGGCCATGCGGTTGACCAACAGAGGCTCGATCAATGCGGCGCTAATGCGTTGACGCGGATCCAGCGAGGCGAACGGATCCTGAAAGATCATCTGTGCCTTGACCCGCGTGCGCTTCAGTGCCGGGTTGCTGGCCAATTCCGTGACCTCATGGCCCATCAATTTAATTGTGCCGGAATCGATAGGCTGCAATCCGCAGATCGCGCGCGCCAACGTGGATTTCCCACTGCCGCTTTCGCCGACGATGCCGATAGAGCTGCCTGCATTGACTGTTAGCGAGACATCATCCGCCGCCTTCATATAGCTGCGGTTATGCGCCAGAATGGCATTCTTAATCATAAAGGTGATCGTGACATTCTGCGCGTCAATCACGGGGCCATCGGCTGTGATGCGTTCCGCTGGCTGCACGGGGAGGGCGGTCGGGACCAGTGCTGTGTCGTCCAGCATCACGAACCGGTCCATCCGCTTGTCGATCCGCGGCACTGCGCTGATCAACGCTTTGGTATAGGTCTGTTCGGGGCGGGCCAACACGTCGCGCGTCGCCCCGTGCTCAATCAGCCTGCCATGGCGCATGACGGCGACGCGGTCGGTGATTTCCTCGATCACCGCCATGTCATGGGTGATTAGGATCACGCCTGCGCCATGCTCGATTGCCAGCCGTTTCAGCAGGCCCAGAATTTCCGACTGGATCGACACGTCCAGTGCCGTTGTCGGCTCGTCCGCGATCAACAGTTGCGGATCGCCAGCCAGGGCAATGGCGATGACGATACGTTGGCGCATTCCACCGGAAAACTGGTGGGGATACTGACGCATCCGGTCCTCGGGTTGGGAGATGCCGACCTCCTCTAGCAACTGCAATGCACGCGTGCGCGCAGCGCTGCCCTTCAACCCTTTGCTCAGTTGAATGGCACGCATCAATTGCCATCCCACTGTCTTGACCGGAAACAACGCACTCAGCGAGTCCTGAAAAATCATGCCGATATGTTTGCCGCGCACGCTGCACATCTGTGCCTGGCTCAGCGCGGCCAGATCGCCGGAATTGCGCAGTAGGATGCGCCCGCCGGTGACAGCACCGGGAAAGTCAATTAGCCGCGCAACTGCGTTGCCGACGGTTGATTTACCCGCCCCGGATTCGCCGACAAGGCCCAGAATCTCGCCCGGGTTCACGTCCAGCGTCACATCGTCGACGGCTGTGAAACTGCCACTCGTCAGCGCGTATTCGATCTTGAGATTCTCGATCGAAACAATCGGCTCTGCTCTGGTTTGCGGGTTCGCGAAGCTCATCGCTGCAACCTCGGATCGGTGATATCACGCAAATGGTCCGCGATCAGATTAAGGCTGAGGACCGTCACCAACAGGGCCAGCCCAGGAAAGATCGAGATCCAGTATTCACCGTTCAGCAAATAGTTGAACCCCGCGGAAATCAGATAGCCCAGCGATGGTTCTGTCACTGGCAGGCCAACACCGAGGAAGGACAGCGTCGCCTCCAGCGCGATGGCATGCGCAAACTCGACCGTGACAATCACTGTGACGGGCGACAGGCAGTTGGGCAGGATGTGGTTTAGCAGGATGCGTGTGTGTGAAAATCCCATCAGGCGACCTGCCTGCACATATTCCTTCTCCCGCTCGATCAGGCAGGAGGACCGGACCGTACGCGCGAAATAGACCCACTGCACCGTCACTAGAGCCAGAATGATATTGCCCACGCCGCGCCCCAGAACGGCCAGCAGGATGATGGCGATCAAGATCGACGGTACGGACAGTTGCAAATCAACAATGCGCATGATTACCGCATCGACCCAACCTCGAGCATACCCGGCGATCAGCCCCAAGGCGGTGCCAAGGACAAGTGCGATGGTGCTGGCGGTGACGCCGATGCAAATACTGGTGCGCAGTCCGTAGATAATCGCGCTGGTCATGTCACGGCCCTGCCCATCGGTGCCCAGCCAATAGGTGTAGCCGTCAATCCCCTCGGACCCCGGCGGCAGGCGGTTGTCCAGCAGGTTGATGGATGCCAGATCATAAGGGTTCTGCGGTGTCAGCCACGGCCCGATCAGCGCGATACCGGCAGTCAGCAGGAACAATCCCAGACCGGTCAGCGCCAGCGGGCTGGCGGCGAACAGGATCAGGAAACGGCGCAGACCGCTGGGCTGAGTGGCAGGCGCCATCATTTCAACCTCACGCGCGGGTCAAGCAGCGAATAGATGATATCGACCGCAAGGTTAATGAACATAAACAGCACGGTGGACAGCATCATGTAGGCCACGACCATCGGGCGATCCAGCTGGTTGATGGATTCGATGATCAGCTTACCCATGCCGGGCCATGAAAATACCGACTCCGTTACAACTGCAAAGGCGATCAGTGTGCCGAAGTAAATTCCCACCACCGTCACCAGAGGCATAGAGATATAACGCAGCACATAGCGCGTCACGATCCCGCTACGGGTGTTGCCCTGCGCGCGAGCAAAGCGTGCGAAATCCAGACTCATCGCCTCGATCACTCCGGACCGCGTCAGTCGTCCGAGAATTGCCATAGGCAAGAGGGACAGGCTGAGCGCAGGCAGGACCAGATGGCGCAGCCCGTCCAGCGTCAGGAATGACAGGCCGACGCCGAACACCTCAACGGTATCGCCGCGCCCTGACGCGGGCAGTACGCCCAGATTGACGGCAAAGAACAGGATCAACAGGATACCGATCCAGAAAGTCGGCAGGCTGAGCCCCAAAACTGAGCCAATCAGCAAGGCCCGATCTGCTAGCCCGCCGGGCTTCATCCCGGCGATCACGCCAAAGGGAATACCGATCACAATGGCCAACAACATCGATGCCGAAGCCAGTTCCAACGTGGCGGGCAGACGTTCCAGAATGACCTTCAACGCGCTTTCGCGGAAGACAAACGAAATGCCCAGATCTCCCTGCACAGCGTTGGTGAGAAAAGCGAAATATTGAATATAAAGTGGACGATCCAGCCCTAGCGCCTGCCGCGCGGCTTCGCGCGTTTCGGTGGTGGCGTCGGGCGGGACCAGCAGCGACATCGGATCGCCGATGGCATAGACGCCGACGAAAACCAGCATCGAGGCAACCAGCACCATAAGCAGGCCCTGTAATAGTCGGCGAAATAGAAATAGGGTCATGGATGCTGTCTCTTACTAGGGCGCAGAACGGCCCGGCGTCATGTCTGAAGCGCCGGGCCGTATCGTTGTTTACTCTTTGCGCAGGCTTAGCGCGTTGGTGTTCTCGTCCATCTGGGGGGTATAGGTCAGCCCCTTACGGGTAGCCGCTATCACGTTGTTAACATGCATCGGCAGGAACGCGTGTTCTGCGACGGCGATCGTCATCACCTCCTGCAGCAACTTGATGCGTTCGGCCTCATCGACGGTTGATGCTGCCTTATCGATCAGCACGTCCAAATCCGCGTTAGAGAACGAGCGGTTGTTGCTGCCGCGCCCGTGTTCCTTGTTCGGCGTGCCGACAACCGACTTCAGGAACGAGATTGAGTCGCCCGCCGTGTTCCCCCATGCCAGATAATGTGCAGGAAAATCACCGGCCAACATCTTCTTGAAATAGACCGCTTTGGGCGAAGTATCGACGGTGACATCCATGCCGATCCTGCTCCACATCTGACCGATGGCCTGACACAGTGCCGCGTCGTTGACATAGCGATCATTCGGGCACCCCAGCGTCAGGGAAAAGCCGTCGGGATATCCTGCCTCGGCAAGAAGAGCCTTGGCACGCTCGACGTCATAGCCGGGCAATGGAATGTCCGGCGCAAATCCAGTCAATCCCTCGGGTACGCCCTGACTGATCGAAGCGGCGAACCCGTCCATGATGCGGTCCACGATCAGATCGCGGCTAATCGCAAGGCTGAGGGCCTCGCGCACGCGGATGTCAGCATAGGGGTTCTCCGTCAGAGGCGCACCATCCGCCCCAAATGTTAGAGGCGGCACCTCCGAGGTGCTGTCGAACTGCAGAAAATGCGCGCGCCCCGAGTTGGCCACGGTGACGGTGACGTTGTCGCGATCCATCAAGCGCTGTGCATCCAGTGGCGGGATGTTGTCAACCATGTCGAGATCGCCAGCCTCTAGTGCGGCAACGCGCGTGGCGGGGTTAGTCATCGTGCGCAGAACAACACGCTCAAAGGCCGACTTGGTGTCCCAATAGGCGTCGTTACGATCCAGAACTAGCCGATCTCCACGCTGCCAATCGACGTATTTGAATGGCCCGGTACCGATGGCGGCATCGCCTGAGTTGAACTGTGCCGAGGTGACATCCTTGTCCAATTGGTTGGAAATGATGGAAATCTGGGCCATCCGTTTGGCAACGTCGGGCGTCACGACGTTGGTTTTCATAAGAATTGTGTGTGGATCGACGATTTCGATGTCTATGATTGGCGCAACGTATTGCGCGGCCAGACCATCATGCCCTGGCACGGTTCCCAGTCGCTCCAGCGTGAAGACGACGTCATTGGCGTCAAAATCGCTGCCATCATGGAATGTGACGTCCTCGCGCAGCTTGAATTCCCATGTCAGATCGTCGATGGGGCGATAGGCAGTGGCCAGATCCAGCACCACTTGGTTGTTACTGTCCACCTTGACCAACGAGCCATAGATGTGGCGATAAATTCCCACATCTGAGGTTAGCAGGCTAAGCTGTGGGTCCAATGTGGAGGGCGCGATCGCTACGCCAATAGTGGCGGTTTCAGCGGATACCATCCCCGCCATTGTGGTCAACGTGACCGCCGTGGCAGTTGCAAGATTTTTTAGTCGCATATGCTTTATCTTTCCTTATGGGCCCCACTGTGTCCAGCACCTGAACGGTTATGCAGAGGCGCACAGCGTTTTAGGAGCGGGGCAAGAGAGCGGTTTCGGTTCTCGCTTGTGGCTAGCTTAAGCTGCGTCCTGAGTAGGGACTAATTCTAACACTTTCCTAAGTGGTTAAACTCATTCACAATTGGAATGACACGTCAGGAGAGTGTGATGAACATTGACCCGCGCCTTTTGCGCATCTTTGTCGCGGTGATGCATCGCGGGTCGGTGACCCGCGCGGCGGAACAATTAAATACGTCACAACCCAGCGTTAGCAAGGCATTGAAACGTCTAGAAGAATTGGTGGGGTTCTGCCTGTTCAAACCGCAGGGTCGCAGCATACAACCGACAGCAAAAGCGCAGTTATTGCTGGAATCCGCCATGCGG
Source organism: Roseovarius pelagicus (assembly GCF_025639885.1). NCBI lineage: Bacteria > Pseudomonadati > Pseudomonadota > Alphaproteobacteria > Rhodobacterales > Roseobacteraceae > Roseovarius > Roseovarius pelagicus. The sequence goes on from NZ_CP106738.1 coordinate 3,691,737, forward strand.
GTCGAACGAGAGCTGGAGGAAATAGACCACCGGATCATGGAAATCAGGCACGGGCGCATGCAAGGGTTACGCATTGCTGTGACTCCTGCAATCGCCGCCGCACTATTACCGCGTGCCATCATCGAATTTCGCAAAACCTATCCAGACACCACCTTGGAAATCGAACTGTGGAGACGAGAATTGATCCTTTCCGAGCTGGACGCAGGGCGGGTGGAGATCGGGCTGTTGTATTCCACTACGCAAAGCGTACCCGCTGGTTTTCGGATCGTGGCCGAGGCACCGACATTGTGCGTTCTGCCCAAAGGCCATCCTTTATGTGCAAAAGCCGTCGTCACTGCCGCCGATCTTTACGGGCACAAGCTGTTGATTTATCATAACTCTCTTGATTTTGCTGACCGTCTCTGGAGCGTTCTCAAAACCATCGATCCTGAACCCGAGATCGTTATCGAAGCCAACCAAGGTGCGTTTCTGCGCGATCTCGTGATAAACGGTATCGGGATCAGCCTGTTGGATGGGTTTACGGTTATGGACGCCGATATGAGGGGGCTTGTGACCCGTCCCTTCCTGCCTGCCATGCCCTTTTATCTGGCCATTGCGGACCAAGAACCGCGATTAACCGCGCAAGGACGTGAATTCATCCGCATTATCAGCGCGATCGCGGTTCAATTGCAGATGGACCTGCAGCAGTAAACTGCGGTTGAGGTGGGGTGGGCGTCGCATCATGCCGTCAAACTGCGGCATTGAAATCCGGTTCGCCATGACATGTGTCGTCGGGGCAGTGTTAGAGAAAATCTGCTTGAGACGGGCAGGCGGTCGCGGAGCGTTTGAGGGTAACAAAGCACAATCTGTTCAACGATTTCAAGACGCTGGTTGCAGTCATCCCGTTTGCGGTTGTTGTGCTCTTTGTGCGGTTTCCGCGTACGCTTCGCAAAGTGAATGATCTGTTGCACGAACGCGGTATAGAGATCAGCCACGAACCCCTTCGGATTTCGCGGAATAGATTTGGCCCGTTGTTTGCACGGGACATTCGCTGGAAGGGTGTCTAACAAATGTCCGCCATGCAACATCAATGGAAATCGCGGCTTGGAAATAGCCTTTTGGCTTGTTCGCGAGGATGTGTCGCCCGAGGAGGAGATTTTCGCGGGCGTGGTGTGTCGTCTGCTTGTGGAAGTGTTTCTCCGAGAACGTCGTCCCTTGGGTGCCCGAGGTCGGACAATTTGTGCGACATATCTTCGATCTGTTGCGCGATCAGATGTACTACACGGTCTTCGCGCTGCAAATATCCACTCACCTTCAAAAGCCGTCCGCCCATGACAATGCGGCGAAACTGTTTGTAGACCGTTCTCCAAACAACAATATTGGACACGCCAGTTTCATCTTCGAGGGTGAGGAAAATGACCCCCGAAGCTGTGCCGGGGCGTTGGCGGGTTATGACAAGACCGCAGACGCTGACGTGTCCGAGCGGGGCGGTTACAAGTTTATCATGTGGGGTGATCCCCGGAACTGCGGGGCGTAAAAGCTCCATTGGGTGGGCGCGTAAAGACAGACGTGTTGCGACATAGTCTTCGACAATTTCTTCACCTAATTGCATGGTCGGGAGTGTCACTTTCGGTTCGGTGATATGTTCTCCATCAATCGGATCATTAAACAGCGGTAGCGGCATTTGATTGCGAATGGCTTTGACCTGCCAAAGCGCTTCGCGGCGGGTCAGGCTGGCGTCGGTAAAGGCATCAGCCTCGGCCAAGCGTTCCATCACAGTCGGTTTTATGCCTGCGCGCAACCATAGGCTTTCAGGATCACTATACCCATTGCCGCGCGCTGCTACGATCCAGTTCGCATCCTCTTCTTTGAAACCTTTGATCTGCCGAAATCCAAGGCGTAATGCCAAAGCACCATCCGCGCGCCGCTCAAGAGTATTATCCCATGCGCTGTTGTTCATACAAATAGGCCGTATCTCGACCTGATGTTCGCGGGCATCGCGCACCAACTGTGCCGGAGCGTAAAACCCCATCGGCTGGGAATTTAGTAAAGCGCAGGTGAAAATTGCAGGGTGGTGGCATTTCAGCCAAGACGACACATAGGTCAACATAGCAAAAGCAGCAGCGTGGCTTTCAGGGAAACCATAGTCGGCAAAACCTTCGATTTGACTGAAACATCGCTCGGCAATCTCTGGGCTATAGCCGTTCTTCAACATTCCTGCGGTGAACTTGTCGCGGAATTTTCCAATCGTTCCCATCCTACGGAACGAAGCGATAGACCGACGCAGATGGTCAGCTTCTTCGGGGGTGAAGCCCGCGCCAACAACAGAAATTTGCATTGCTTGCTCTTGGAACAGGGGTACACCCAGAGTGCGTTTCGTAACCTCTTCTAAGGCGGGGCCAAAGGGGTCTGGTTTTTCCAAACCTTGCCGTCGTCTGATATAGGGTTGCACCATGCCGCCCTGAATAGGGCCGGGACGTACGATGGCGACTTCTATGACGAGATCATAGAATGTCTTAGGCTTCATGCGGGGTAAGAAATTCATCTGTGCCCGGCTTTCCACCTGAAACACACCAACCGCATCCGCAGCACAGAGCATATCATAGGTGGCGGTATTCTCTTGTGGGACTGTGTCAAGCGTGAAGCATTGTTTCTCGTGGGTCTGCAACAAATCAAACGCTTTGCGGATACAACTCAGCATCCCCAGACCCAAGATGTCGATCTTGAGGATACCCAGGGCATCAATGTCATCCTTATCCCACTCGATCACAGTACGATTTTCCATGGCCGCGTTTTCAATGGGACAAAGTTCATCCAACCTGCTCTTGGTAATGACAAACCCGCCGACATGTTGGGACAAATGACGCGGAAATCCGATCAGTTCTCCGATCAAATGGATCGTTTGGACAAGACGTTTGTCATTCAGGTTTAGGCCAAGCTCTTTAATCCTTTCAGGATCAGCACCTTTGTTAGACTGACCCCAAATCTGACCAGACAGGTTTGACGTAATATCGTCGCTGAGTCCCATCACCTTCCCAACTTCACGGATTGCCGCCCGAGATCGAAAATGAATAACGGTTGCACAAAGCCCGGCCCGTTCACGGCCGTATTTGTGGTAAATCCACTGGATGACCTCTTCGCGGCGTTCGTGTTCAAAATCGACATCGATATCTGGCGGCTCGCCTCGGTATTTCGAGATAAAACGTTCAAACACCATCGTAATCATATCCGGGCTGACATCGGTGATCCCTAACAGGTAGCAGATGATTGAGTTTGCCGCTGATCCCCGGCCTTGGCACAAAATGTCTTGGGATCGTGCGTATTGTACGATGTCGTGAACCGTCAGGAAGTAAGCGGAGAAGTCTAAATCAGCGATGAGCCTGAGTTCTTTGGCGAGAAGATCATGCACACGTTGCGATGCCCCATTGGGATAGCGGTGGTTCACGCCTTCCTTTGCCAAACGCTCCAACCGTTGTTGTGGTGGCTCTGCATCCGAAACTTCGTCAGGGTATTCATAAGACAACTCACTCAGGCAAAAACTGCATCTTGTCGCAATATCCTGTGTGCGTTGGATGGCGGCCGGATGATGACGAAAGAGGCGCGCCATATCCGTGTACCCTTTGAGGCGACGTTCTGCATTTGGTAGGGCGCGCGTCCCGATTATGTCGATTGTGATATTCTCGCGCATGCAGGTCAGCACATCGGCTAATTGCCGACGATTGCCGCGGTGCATCAACACATCGCCCACAGCGACCATTGGTGTGCAACAGTGCTGTGCCAATGCTGCGCAATCATTCAGATAGGCTTGGTCTGATCCATCATAACGCGGTGCCGCTCCTAAAAACACATGCCCTGGAAAGCGCTGTTGTACATCCGCTATCACACGGCGACAGCGATGAAGCGGGCCTTGAGGCAACGCGATAAAAATCATTCCACGCCCCCCATCTAACAGGTCTTTGACATCGAGATGGCATTGCCCTTTTTCAGCCCGCCGTTTCCCTAGAGTAAGTAATCGGGTCAGCCTTTGATACGCCGCACGATTCTGAGGCAAGACGATCCAATCAACAGGGCTGTCTCGCAACACCAACCGGCATCCCACAATGAGCTTTGGTAATGTTACAGTGGCAGGACGGAGGATGCGCTCGGGGTTGCCGTTCTCTTGGCGTGAACTGCTGTCTGTTCTGTGGCGCGATCTGACTTTGATATCCTTCTCCGCTTCGGCTTTAAGGGTTTTAAGAGCACTATAGGCCCGCACAACACCAGCCAGCGAATTTCGGTCTGTTATCGCAACGGCTGATAATCCCAGCTCAGCGGCGCGGGTTACGATTTCTTCGGGATGTGACGCGCCGGTGAGAAACGTAAAGTTCGTTGTCACGCAAAGTTCGGCATAGCCCGCCATCATGCGAATTCCCCCTGTACGAACCAGCCTGGGTTTTGTGGTGTGTAGAAAAGCCAAAGCCTGCGACCTTCCTTGGTATCCACCTTCCAATAATCCCGTACACCCGACCGCCAGTTTTCATCTGACATCCACCATTCCGGCGCGATCCGTTCCGGCCCTGTTGCGCGCCCTGTCGTGAGTGACATGCGTCGCCAACGAAAATGAGTCGGCGGCGAGGCCCCATGACCGGAAACCTTTTCCGGCGGAAAAAGACAGAGGGGGCGAGGTCGGATGAGATGCCAAGCGTTGTCAGGATCCGAATATGCAGCCGGAGCAATAATAAAACTGCGTTCTGGGATGTGACTATCTGCTGGCAGAAACCTCTGAATATTCTCCAGCCCGATACGGATTCCGAGGCGTGTGATAAGGTCGTCTAAGCCGTCTTGATGTTTAGTGCTTGTCGCGTTCAGCTGTTGCGCAGGCAGAGGTTCAACCTGCGTTGCTTCCAGTCGTATTTGATCAATACCGAAAGCGGCCTCAATCTTACCGATACCGCGCTCAAACAGGGGTAATATTCTGCGGGCATCCCGCAAAGGCTGTGCCAATCGGAGTTCGACCTGTTGATATTCTCCGTCCACTCGGCGTAGCGATAGGCACAGCACACGGGCACCAGTCTCATTTGTTTTCAGGGAGACGCATAACCGATCTAGCAACCGCGCAGTGCCCGCCATGACATCATCCACTAGGCCGATTGGGTCAGGCAGCGTAAGGCGCACCCCGTAATGAGGCGGCACCTCAAGCGGAGAGACCTGTTCGGGTTGCTGGCCTAAAGCCTGATCCAACCGCATCAACAGATCGGTTCCAAATCGTCGTGCCAAAGGCGCGCGGGCTGCTGATGCCAAATCACCCACGGTCCGCAGGCCAAGCCGCTGCAATGCTTGATCCGTTTGAATATCCAGCCGTAATGCCGCGACTGGAAGCCTGCTGAGGGCATTTAGCGTGTCTTGTGGTGCCGCCGCGCCCTCTTTGAAATGGGCTAGCGCCCAGGCAGCGCCGCGTGTATCTGCGGCTCCAATTTTGGCAAACAGGCCTGCATGACGAAGGCGCTGGCGCATATCCGCCAACATGTCGGTTTCCCCCCCGAACAGATGCGCGGCCCCTGTAATGTCCAATATCAAACCATCATCTTGTTCGAGGCCAACCCAAGGGCAATACCGTGTGGCCCAGCGGCTTAGGCTGAGCAGGAAACGTTGAGAGGCATGAAGATCAACGGGTGCACTTATTAAATCCGAGCAATAGGCCTGCGCATCGGAATAGGACATTCCCCGATGCAACCCTTGTTTTTCGGCGGCGGCGTTGAGGCAATGAAGACGGTTCGTATTCTTTTGGTGGATCGTGAGCGCAAAGGGCCCGCTGACAGGGCGCGCGCGTAGAACCCGATCACTTGCCAGTCTCGGAAACCATATTGATACGACGCGACGATGATGACCACCGAACATTCCAGACACCCAGTGTTCCTGATTTGTTCCTAATAAGTTCCCATCGTTGAAGAGTCGAGTCTTGGGGATCAAACACCGGGTAACAATGCCACCGTGTTTCGGCAGCATTGCTGCCCATGCCCTCAGATATCAAGGCGATCCCCATTGCCTTTCCGGCCTGTGCAGCCAGTTGCAAACGACGACCTGCCGTCAGGTTAAGCGGCGTTCTCAGCTCCATGATAACAACAGAGATCGCGCCGGAGCGCAGCGCCTCTTCGGCGACAGCCAATGTCTCTACTTGTTCTTTTGTGGATGCGATTATGAGGTTCTCCGGATGAAGAACATCAATCACTCCGAGCGGATTCAATTGCTCTACACGCCAATGTTCTTTCACCCAAAATACCGTGCCTTGCGTTTTTGCGGCATACATCGCAGCAAAGGACATCGCGCTTGGTCCGTACACCTCATGCACGCGATCAGGCTTAAGCGGGTAAATGTTATGTTTATCGTGCATCATATCGCTGAAACAGCATAAAGTTATATAAGAGATCAAGAGAAGAGGGGGCGTTGATGGGCCACGCAGCGGACGGCTTCTTTCCGCCCGTAGTGTCGAAGACTGAATGGTGCACATATGCCGTTTGGTCACTGGTTCAACCTGCCAGAGTGGCGTAACCGGCCAGTTTTGTAGAAATGCACCATGCAAAGTTTGAACCGTTCCTGCAACGATGATGGCGAAATGCCAGCCAGCAGAGAACACTGGTCTGACGAAACCGTTGCAGAGGCCGCCCGTTCAAGGAAGCTCGTAGAACCGCGTGAGAGGCCTGCGATAGAGAAGAACCTCTCCAGCTTGTCCTGAAGCACCAGCGATGCGCGGCTCTACACGGGCCTCAAGCATGGTGGCCATGTTGATGTGTCCGATTGCAAAACCATGAAAAAGCTTGGGCGATCCACGGCAGCAAGAACGGCAGATCGGGGGATCGCATTGGATTGCAGCTATAGTGATATTCCTGATCTTAATCGGGTGTTTCACCCACGATACGAAAAGACGCGCGCAGAATGCAGGACCCGCAGTTCTGGCTGACATTCACGCCGTCAATGCCCAGAACCCGAGTGATGCTAAGACTGTGCAGAGATGATCGGCGCGCCGCTGCATTGGTCAGCGATCCTTCCAGTGGTTATTGGCCTGCGCAATTGTCTGGAAATGCACGGCGACGACTGATGATGCTGCAATCAGAGCATTAGCGTCATGTTCGTAATCTGCGCGTATTTTTGCACGCACGTCGCCATCCGGCTGTGTCATCTTAACGGCGACACGAGAGAGCTTGACCGCCAACTCGTAGCCTTCTTGCGGCGTTTGCGTGACCAGCGTGGGTAACCAAGTCTCTGACATGGGGATTTCCTTCCTGTAGGGGGGCGTGCTGTAATTCCGAGAATTAGATGCAAAGTTTGAAGCGCATGATACTGTCTTCGCTGTTTCGTGAAAAGCTGCACAGCAGAGTTTCACGAAACAGCTATGGGGCCGCGTTTCAAGACGTCAATCGACCCGACCAGGCAGAGACAGATCGCCGGATGCGACGTCAAACACATCGGTAACACAAGCCAGAGGCGCGTGGAGATCAGCATTGACACGCAGGGCGGCAGTCACGCCATCATAGGACGCGGTGTCGATCTGTTCTGCGTCTGCCGCCGCCAGAACGACGTTGATGGAAATCTGAGGTCCATCGAATGTCGGCGTGTAACCGGGGCTGTCCAGAAACATGGGAACGCCGGGCCAGGTGGCGGGCATTTTTGGTGTTTCGCCCTCTGGGATGTCACGTACGGCCAGCGTGCCTGGCCCGCAATCGTGGTTTTCCACCAGAACGACCCAATGACTGTGCCAGTGGGCACCATCGTTGCCGGTGTCGCCGTCAATGTTCTCGTCATAAAGAGGCGTGTCGTCAAAATCAGGGTGGTTGGTGGCCGCAAGCGCGAGAATGCCGGTGTCACCTTCAAAACCGACGGTCGCTGGATCGAGTGTTGTTGGCCAAACATACGCCCAGATCGACGAGCCGGCAAAGTCTCCGGTTGCTTCGGGTGTTGCCGTTCCAGCCGCGCCATTTGCCGTCATGTGAAAGGTGATTACCCGTCCTTCGCGATGGACATGCGCCTTGAGAATGTCAAAGGCAGCAACGGTTTGTGTATTCTCGTCCGAGATCACTGCCCCCGCGTGGCTGTGGGTGCCATCGGCGAGTGCGAAGGTTCCTGCACAGCAGGCAGCGCCGATCATCAAATATTTCATCATTTTTCCATCTCCTGTTGAAATCATGCGGTGATTAATAGTAGCGAGTCGATAATATTGCAATAAAAATATCGACTCGCTATAATGAGGGATGGGAAAAACAGACCAGATACGTGCCTTGATCACCCGGCTAGGGCGACTGGATGCGGCGGACGGTTGGGGGGACGACCTCAATCCGGCGCAGCGCAGCGCGTTGGACTATCTGTCGCGGGCGAATGAGCTGTCGCGTTCGCCGTCTCATGTGGCAGAGTATCTGGGAACGACCCGTGGAACGGCTTCCCAGACGCTGAAGGCATTACTGCGCAAAGGTTTTGTGACTGAAATACGATCAGAAAGCGATCGACGGTCGATCCAATATGATGTGGCCGAAGCAGGGCATACCGCCCTCTTAACCAAGTCTCGCCTGTTGCTGGCACTTAGCGAAATGCCAGATAGTGAACTTAGCGAAGTACATTCAATCTTGGCGAAAACCTTGGAAGTGGCGGCTGACAGGAATGGGTTCCGACCGTTCGGAATATGTCAGACATGCCGCTATTTTGCACCAAGGCAGGGCGGTGGCCATTGCAAGCTGCTGAACATCGCGCTTGCAGCATCGGAAACAAAGAAGATCTGCCACGAACATTCCGTAGAGTGATGGGCCGGAGTGGGGCTGGGCCCACTTGAGGGCGTCACGCACTTGTTCGTTCCGCACTTGCGTAGGGACAATCGTTGTTACAGCCGATGCATCACGCGCTCAGCGCGTCGCGGATCGCAGTGACAGCGGCAAGCATGTCGACGGTGAAGCTTTCAATCAGGTAATCCGGCCAACTGGACAGTTTTACCGCCATGAAATCTGTTTCAGGATCGAGATAGATCAGTTGGCCAAAGACACCCCGGGCCATGAAGTCGCGCCGTTTGGCATCGTGTATCCACCACTGACGGCTATAGGCGCCATTCGGCGATGCAATGGTGTATGGTGCGCCAAACACGTCAGGGTCGCCCGTGCGGCTGTCTTCGACCCATGTTTCGGGGACAACCTGCACATCGCCAACACGGCCACCACTCAGCATCATCAGACCAAAGCGCGCGTAGTCGCGCAGCGTTGCATTGAACCCACCATCAGCGAGCGCAGTACCTGCGCTGTCGACGGTAAAGAATCCGTCACGTTCGCATCCCAGCCGCGACCAGATGCGCTCTGACAGCAAGGTGGCGAGAGATTGTCCGCTGACACGTTCCAACACCCAAGCCAGCAAGTCAGTCTCGATCGAGCGGTACTTGAACGCCTCGCCGTGGTCGCGTTCTTGCGGCAAAGTCAGTATCACGTCGCGGATCGTTGGCACGATCTCACCATAGGCAGGCGGACGCCAGCCGCTGGCAATGTCTATCTGCGTCATGTCAGATCCGGCCATGCCGTAGTCTTCGGTAAAGCGCACACCAGAGCGCATGTCGAGCACTTGGTTCAGCGTTGCCGTCGCGTATCCACATTGCGCAAGTTCAGGCACGATATCGGCCAGTGGGGCGTCCAGATCAACTTTGCCTTCGCCGTGCAGCACACCTACCAAAGCGCCGACGATGGATTTGCCCACGGATTGCGAGAGATGCGGGGTCTGGCGACGCATGTCGTTGAAGTAGCTTTCAGTTATCACATGGCCTCGGTGCATGATCAGAAAACCGTCAGTATAGCTGCTGGTCAACCAGTCGCGGACCGATTTTGTGCTGCCGTCCTGGGCAGTAAACGTAATGGTATCCAGGTCCTGTAGATCGCTGTGGAACGGGCGCACCGGTGCTGTTCCGCGCCAGACATCGGCCGTCGGAAAGAGGCTGCGCATGTTCTGAAATGACCAGCGGTTAAACGGGGCCAAGTCCCAGTTTTCCAGCGTGGGGCGTTTTTCCGGAGGCGGGGGGAAACCACGCATGATGCCCAGATCGCGCGCGCTGCGCGGGTTTTGCTGCGTCCGTGCGAGGGCGGGGGGGGGCATTTGCGCATTCCTTGGTTCATCGGTAGGGCGTCAGTCGGAAAGGGGGCGGGGCAATTGACGGCCCCGCCCCCAGCAGAAACGTTACTGCTTCAGCTTGGTCCAGATCTTGTTGTACATGTCCGTCACTTCCTGCGAGCAGGGTTTGACGAAATCGGGCGTAGGTGCATCCGCAGGCATGACAATCTCAGGCGCGCTCAGCATTTCTTCGTCCATGAACTCTTCGCTGCCTTTGATGCCGTTGGCATAGCGGGCAAAGTTCGAAATCAGCGCGGCGTTTTCAGGCGCCATGATGAAGTTCACGAAGAGTTTCGCGTTGTCCATGTTGGGTGCGTCCTTGAGCACGGCAACGTTGTCCATCCAGCCGGTAAAGCCTTCGACCGGATAGGCGTATTGCAGCGTTGGACGCTGGGCACGGGCACGCATCGCGGCCCCGTTCCAGTTCTGGCTGAGATCGACGTCGTTCGATGTCAGTTTCTCGATGGTGGAATAATCCATAGTGCGCCAGTGCTGCTTGGCATTGATCAACAGTTCGGTCACATCACGCAGCTCATCAGTGTTAGAGTTGCAGCGATCATAGCCCTTGTAGCGCAGACCGGCGTTGATCACGTCATGCATGTCGTTCAGCATGTTGATCCGGCCTTTTAGCTCTTCTGGTGGTTCAAACATCAGAGCCAGCGTATTGATATCGCCGCCAAATACCTCGGTATCGACCGTGAAAGAGGTCGTGCCCCATTGCCATGGCACCGAGTAGCTCCGGCCCGGATCCCACCAGACATCAACCCATTTCGGGTCCATGTTGCCAAAGTTTTCCATCTCGTTCGGTTTGATTTCGGCCAGCATTCCCTGTTCGATCATGATCTTCACAGTTGAATCGCCGGGAACAACGATGTCATAGCCGGTGTTGCCCTCACGGACTTTGGCCAGCATCGTTTCGTTCGAATCGTAGCCGTCCAGATTGACTTCTACATCGTACTTTTCTTCGAACTTCTCGATCAGTTCTGGGTTGGTATAGTTGCCCCAGTTATAGATGTTCAGCTCGCCTTCGGCGAGAGCCGGCGTTGCGAGCATGAAGCTCGCCGCGACCAGCGCGGGTATGGAACGTTTGAGTGTCATTGACTTACCTCCTGTTGATTGTCGTCTGGTTATTATTTCTTTTTGTTGCCGAGTAGGAAGAACGCGGAAACCAGCACGATCGACAGCAGCAAGAGCAGTGTCGATACGGCGTTGATCTCGGGCGTGATGCCACGGCGGATCTGGCCGAGGATATAGACCGGCAGCGTCGTTTCGCCGGGGCCTGCAACCATCAGCGTGATGATCACGTCGTCCAGCGATACGACAAAAGCCAGCATGCCGCCCGCCACGATACCGGGGGCTAAGAGCGGCAGAGTCACTTTGCGGAATACCTGAATGGGCGTGGCATAAAGGTCTGCGGCGGCCTGCTCCAGCGTCAGGTTCATATCCTCCAGCCGCGCCCGGATGGGCATATATGCGAACGGGATGCAAAAAACGGTGTGCGCCAGCATCAGATAGCCGATTCCGGTCACGCCGGTCAGTTGCTTGATAATCGAAAAGAACGACAGTGTGGCGACCGCGGTTACGATTTCCGGGATCATCAATGGCTGGTTGATGATCGCATATGCCGCCATCTGTCCCTTGAAGGGAGGCGTGCGGGTGGTGGCAAGAGCCGCCATCGTGGCAAATGTCGTGGCGAACAACGTCGAAACCGCCGCCACCTGAAGCGACACCACGGTGGCGTTGCGGATGCCTTCGTTATCAAACGCTGCCGCGTACCAGCGCAGGCTGAATTCAGTCCACCGTACCACGGATCGGTTGTCATTGAACGAAAACACGATCAGCACAACGATGGGTGCGTACAGGAAAAAAATGCAGAACCAGGCGAGGAAATCGAAACCCGGTTGCTTGCGCAGATCCTTCATTTTGCGAGCGCGTTCAGCCATGACCTTTGGCCTCCTTGCCAGCGTAGCGGACGTAGATGATCAGCGACAGCATCACCACCACCATCAGGATCAGGGCGGCCGCAGACCCAAAGGGCCAGTTGCGCGATCCGCCAAACTGTAGCGCGATCAGATTGCCGATCATCAACTCCTTGCCACCGCCCAGCAACTCGGGGGTGATGTAGGCACCAAGGCCGGGAATGAAGACGAGGATGCAGCCCGCAACGATGCCGGGTTTGGCCATCGGAACAATCACATGACGCAACACCTGAAAACGTGTGGCGTATAGGTCGTAAGCGGCCTCGACCAACCGGAAATCGAGCTTTTCCAGCGATGCATAGAGCGGCAGCACCATGAAGGGCAGATAGCTGTAGATCAGGCCGAGGAATACCGCGAGATCGGTATAGAGGATCGTCAGCGGCTGGTCGATCAGGCCAATGCTCTGAAGGCTGAGGTTGATGATACCCTCGTCCCGGATGATCAGCAGAACAGCATAGGTGCGGATCAGCAGGTTTGTCCAAAAGGGCAGTGTGATCAGGAACAGCCAGAAATTGCGCTGTGATGGCGGTTTGCTGGCGATGAAATACGCGGTCGGAAATCCGATTAGCAATGCCCCGACAGTGGCTACGAAGGCCAGTCCGATGGAACGGCCATAGATACTGAGATAAGTGGAAGAGAAACTGAGCGTATCATCAAAGATGTCACGTTCGAACAGGAACTGCACATAGGCGTTAGTGGAAAATTCCCACGTTACCCCGCCATATACGCCCGGGCTGAGAAACGAATAGATCAACGTGATTGTGAGTGGGAATAATCCGAACACACCGATTACAATCAACGTTGGCGACAGCAACTGCCGGCGACGGCGGCGCGTATCGGCATCAACCCGACGTTTGGCATCTTCAAGCCGCGTGTCGGCGCCCATATTTTGTGCGGCGTCGGTCAATCTACCAGCACCTGTACCCGGTCAGGCAGTATCAGCCCGACTTCGTGCCCATCGGACCGTACCTCGCCTGATGTGCGCACGATGACTTCTGCTCCGCCTTTCAACGCGACATGCACGTTGCTGCCCGCACCGAAATAAACGACGTTTGTCACGGTGCCGGTTAGTTTGGCAGCCTTGTCCCCGGCATCGGTCAGCAGCATGTTCTCGGGGCGGATCGCGACAGATACGGTGCCCGCAGCCACGTCCGGCTCCGGCAGATCAGCGGGCAGGGTGGCACCGCCAGGTAATGTGACGCGCCCCGCTAGTCCATCGACCTGATCAAGTGTCACTTCGAAGATGTTGATATCACCGATAAAGTCCGCGACGAACCTGCGCGCGGGCTGATTATAGATTTCTTTTGGACGGCCGACCTGAAGGATGTGACCCGCCTTCATAACCGCGATGCGGTCTGACATGGTCAGCGCCTCTTCTTGGTCGTGGGTGACAAAGACGAACGTGATCCCGGTTTCGCTTTGGAGACGCTTCAATTCGATCTGCATTTCTTTGCGCAGCTTCAGGTCAAGCGCGGATAGCGGCTCATCCAGCAACAGCACCTTGGGGCGCGGGGCCAACGCGCGGGCGAGGGCCACACGTTGCTGCTGTCCGCCAGACAACTGATCGGTTTGCCGGTTGGCTAGATGCTCCATCTGCACCAGCCCCAGCATTTCCTCGGTGGCTTGTTTGATCTCGGATTTCGAGCGGCCCTGCATCTCCAGACCAAAGCCGATGTTGCGCGCGACGGTCATGTGGGGAAACAGTGCGTAGTTCTGAAATACGGTGTTCACCGGACGTTTGTAGGGGGGCAGGTGGCCGATCTCTTGACCATCAAGCAGGATATTGCCTCGTGTCGGCAGGTCGAACCCGGCGATCAGACGCAAGAGAGTCGTCTTACCGCAGCCGGAGGGCCCCAGCAGCGTAAAGAATTCATTCTCGCGAATGTTGACCGATACATCGTCTAGTGCGTGCACCTTCGTGTCACCCTGACCAAATGTCTTGGTAACGTTCTCGGCCAGAATCATATTCGCAACCGATTTCTTCGACATGTCTGCCGTGTCTCGCGCCATGCGCATCCCCCAGTTAGCGTGTAGCATGCCGGTCTCGTGCCGGGCTTTGCTGGTAGTTCAGCCTAAGCGGCGGCGGCGCTCTGCGTAAATACCCCATCGGGGATAGGGTCGGAATTTTGGTGATCCACACGCTGATGCGGTCTGATTTTCAGGCACATGAATTATTCTATCTGACGGAGATATGGTCGTTTTCAGCGCCCGGAGTGCAAGCTAGGCTCGCCGTGTAAGTGAGCCTAGAAACATCGAAAAAAGCTCACTTTGCGCGGATATGTTCAGTTTTCTGTAAAAATTCCGCCGGTGGATTTTCACGGTTCCCGGGCTAACGCCGATGCGCTGGGCGATGGATTTTGATGAATGCCCCTTGAGGATGAGAATTGCGATCTGACGTTCACGATCGGTCAGCGTCTCCGCGCCGAATCGGGCCATGGCGGTTTCGATCTCTTGCTGCGCGATGGCGGGATCAGAGACGGGTTCGGGCGCGGGGCGGCCTGCGGCAAAGTGGCGGCGGTTGATCGCGGCAAACACTGGCAAAATGCGCCGCGTACGATCCATATCCCGCTGCGAGAAGCGCGGGCTATCCTCGGTTCGCCCGACTGAGTAGAACAGATGCTGCCCGCTCGGCAGATCAATGAAAATGGCCGCTTCGTCACGCAATCGGATCGAACTGTAATAAGTTTCGTAATAGCTGGAATGCTGAAAACGATCTGGGGCTACATCTCGCAAACGCAGCGCATCACAAGGCTGCTGCTCCGTATAGGCGACGTAGAATGGGTCGAGCAGATAAGCACCATCCAGATACCGGTCGACGACATCCGCCCGTCGTTCGGCGCGCACATCATCATAGACATGTTCCGGTGAACGGGTCCCATTGAGCCGGGTTAACAGGCACCCCTGATACATCATCGCGCTGCCCAGATAGTCCAGCGCGCGCAGGACGAAATCGGCGCGGCCAATGCTTGCTATGGCACGCGCCAGAATTTCTTCTGGTGTGGAGTCACTTGCGCGGGTGCGTTCAGTCATTGCGGGTCTCGTGCCACGGTCGTGGGACATCGACAAACCCGTGGCAACAGGTTTGCGCGATGAAAACTAGACCCGAAGGGGTATTGTCCGGGCCGCTATTCTGTCTCAGTCTAAGGCTGAATAAAGGGTATTAGAAGGGGGCAGATTGCCCTCGAGAGGGGATGCAGAGATGGCGCAGCAAGCCGATATGGTAATTTTGAACGGCAAGGTCCTGACGATGGACGACGATGTGCCCCGAGCTGAGGCCGTGGCCATCGCGGATGGGTTAATCCTGGCTGTTGGAAATACGTCTGATATCCGCGCGCTGGCGGGGCCGGGAACGCAGGTTGTGGATGCGGGGGGGGCGACAGTGCTGCCGGGGTTCATCGACAGCCATGTGCATCTTTTCCAAGGATCGGCATCGCTCGAGTTCATGTCACTTGAGGGTGTTCAGGGGCGCGCCGCATTGGAGCGCGCAGTCCACAGCTACGCCGCGAACAACCCGAACGAGCCGTTGATCCTTGGGATGGGCACGAACTATGGCATTCTGGATGGAGCAGAGCCAACACGACACGATCTGGATGCCATCCTGTCTGACCGCCCCTTGGCACTGCTTGCGCCCGATATTCATACTGTCTGGGCCAATACGATGGCGCTGGACCGCGCGGGCATCCTGCATGGTGCGAAAGTGGCGGAAGGCAGCACAATCGTGATGGGTGACGACGGTCTGGCGACGGGACTGTTGTTGGAAACCGGCGCGTTCGGCCCTGTGATCAAGCTCAGTAAAACCGGCGGGCGGGACATGTTGGGATATGTTACCGGCAATGATCCAGAGCCACCCGCGACCGAAGCCGAGCGCGCCATGGACCGTGCCTTGATTACCCGTGGCCTAAATCATGCGGCATCCAAGGGCGTGACCACGATGCACAACATGGACGGCAATTTCTACCAGTTGGAACTGTTGACCGAGATCGACGCCGCGGGTGATTTGGCCGCCCGTATGCAAGTGCCCTTTCATCTGAAAAACTTTGACCCGCTGGATCGTCTGGAAGAAGCCGCCGAGATGCGCCGCAAGTATACCGGCGACCGGGTATGGTCAGGCGCGGTCAAGATGTTCATGGACGGGGTGATCGACGCGCGGACTGCACTGATGATACGGGGCTATCCGGATGCGCCCGACGTGACCGGTGATGCGGTGTTCGAGCCAGAGCATTTCAACGAAGCCTGCCGCCGGATCGACGCGCTGGGCCTGCAGATATGTGTGCATGCCATTGGCGATCTGGCAGTGCGCCGCACACTGGATGGCTATCAATTCGCGCGTGAAGCCAACGGTGCGCGCGACAGCCGCCATCGGATTGAACATATAGAAGTGATCACACCCGAGGATATACCGCGCATTTCGGCGTTGGGGGCCGTGGCGTCGATGCAACCGCTGCATTCGGCGCTGGGCGGGCATTTTCCACCGATTCCGCAGGGCACGATCCTGCATGATGATCAATACCCTTATGCCTTTGCGTGGCAGCGCATCCGTGACAGCGGCGCGCCTTTGACGTTTTCCACCGATTGGCCGGTGGTGCCGGTCGACGTGATGCCCAGCATTCAGGCCGCCGTGGCGCCGATTAACCCCGGCGCACCATGGGATGTGCGACCACAGTCGCTGATGGATACGCTGGCCAGCTACACGCGTGCCAATGCTTGGGTGGAGTTCAGCGAAGGCCGCAAGGGACAGCTGATTGCTGGGCAACTGGGGGATGTGGTGGTGATGGATCGCGATATCGAAGCGATGGACCCCAGCACATTGGGCACCGCAAAACCGGTCCTGACGGTGTGTGGTGGGCGGGTAACCTACAGCGCGTGACGCCAAGGCGTGAACGGCGGTTACTCTACAGGCACGCGTGCAAAGAACAGCAGGTTGTTGGCCGGCATATCTTCGACAGCCTTTAGTTCGAACCCAAGTGTGCTGAGCCAGGTGCGGATGTCGCCCGCGTCCTTGTATCCGATCTCTGGGTCACTGGCGCGCAGGCTGGCATGAAACCGGGTGTCAGCCTCGGATGTCGTGTTGCCATCGCGCAGGAACGGCCCATAGAGTGCCAGAATACCACCGGGAAAGAGCGCAGCGCGTGCCTCGGTCAGCAACACCAGTGTTTCGGGTTCGGAAATCAGGTGTAGCAGGTTGGCCAGCACAATCAGGTTGTACTGTCCAACCGTTGTGCCCCAACCCGGAGTTGTCGCGTCGAGCGTCAGTGCAGGATGCAGATTGGGCAGGGACGCCGCCTGCGCGTAGGCGTCGATGCTGATGCGGCGGTCCGGGTCAATTTCAGATGGGTGCCAGTCAAGGCCGGGCAGGGTGGTCGCCAGTCGTACGGCATGTTGACCAGTCCCGCTGGCAATTTCCAACGCTCTGCCGGTTGGCGGTACGTGCCGGGACAATGCATTTGCGATGGCGTCGGCATTGCGTTCTGCCGACGGCGCGAAGAGGCGACCTTCACCAGCATCTTGTGCGATCGATGCTGTCGGGGGCAATTGGTTACGTTTGGGCATGTAATGAACCTTCGGGTGGGGTATCAAATCAATCCGCGCAATATAGCGATCAGAAGAGACCTATTGCCGTCGGTAGTGTGGCAATGAGGCGCGATACACAAGGCCATCGGCCTAGGGTCGTGATAAATGAAGCCCTGTGAGACGCGTCCCATTCATTTTCTGGAAAAGGATCATGTGTCGATATCATGATGAAAATGAAAGAGATTCCCGTACAAATCGCGCGCCGTGAATTGGCGCAAGCCCCAAGGTTTATCTGCTATCGGGTCGATGATGTCCGCGCCACGACCTGTCAGTGCGGCATAGGTTTGGTCCACATCCGCAGCGTAAATCCAGAATGTAGCGGGGTGGATCGGCCCGTCAGACTGACGCATGAAAATCGCGCAATCACCATGCGAGACGGCTCCGATACGTCCTTCGGCATGATACCACGCGATGTCAAAGCCGAAATGTGCGTGGTAATAGTGCTGCGCCACCTCGACATCGGCGACCGGCAATTCGGGGGTGGGAGGGTAGATAATCATCGCAAATTGTTTGCTCTGCGCCTAGAAAGGCAGCCGATCATCGCCCTGCCAATCGCGCAAGCCTAGACTGGATGTTGCATCGGGATCAACGGTGCAGATCAGGCGGCGGTTTCGGTGCGGCGCGCGATCCATTCCTGCGAGAACGACAGCAGTCGCTTGGTCTTTTCATCCCATAGGTGCAAGCGCGCACTGGCGATACTCTCTTTAATCGTCAGTCGATTGCCATCGGCCAGTTCGGCATGATCGCGCAAAACTTCGGGCAATCGGTAGAACGGGATGCGGCTATAGAGGTGGTGCACGTGATGAATGCCTATGTTCGCGGTGAACCAGTTCAATACACCGGGCAGCACATAGTGCGAGCTGCCGTGCAGTGCCGCATCGTGTAGTTTCCAGCGTTCGTCTTCGTCCCAGTATGTCGTTTCAAACTGGTGCTGTACGTAAAACAGCCAGACGCCGGCAGTTGCCGCCAGCAGGGTTGACGGCAAAAAGATCAGCAACACTGGCATGATCCCACCGAAATACACGATTGTGGTCAGGGCGGCGATGATCGCGGCATTCGTGCTCATCGCGCTGACCCAATACCGGGCATTGGCCATCAACCCCAGCGGCAGGCGGTTCTGCAATAAGAACAGATAACCCGGCCCAAGGCCGAACAGGATGATAGGATGCCGGTAAAGACGGTATTTCAGACGTTGGAACCACGTCATTTGCCGGTACTCATCAACGGTCAGCGTATGAACGTCGCCCATGCCGCGCTTGTCCAGATTGCCCGCGCTGCTGTGATGGACGGAATGGGTGTGCCGCCAGACGTCATAGGGGGTCAGGGTGAATACACCGATAGCCCTACCCAGCCAATCGCTGACTGATCTGTTGTGGAAGAATGCGCCGTGACCGCAATCATGCTGGATGGCAAACAGGCGCAGCAAAAAACCGGCATTCAAAACTGACAGTGCAAAAGTCAGCACATAGCTGTAGGATAATGCCCACCAGGCAAGAGCCCAGAGCAGAACAAAAGGGACGATGGTAACCCCCAGTTCGAACGCGCTCCGGAATTCTCGGGGTTCGCGGTAAGCCGCTAGAATTCTGACCCAATCGCGCGCTGCGCGTGGCGCCTGTTTTGTCTGGACGTCCAAGGTGTCTATCATTCTGCTTCTTTTTTGTTGTTTCTATGTTGTTTTGCGAAAAACCGACAGCCAGACAGTTCGACGAACATCACATGCGCCCGGATAAACCACCTGCCGTACATAGCAAGCTGTAAGTTCGGGTTGGGCCGAGAAAACAGGCAATCAGCCGCTCATTGGGGCGATTTTGATCCATACGAGTGTTTTGGTTACAGTTGCAGGCATGACAAAGGCTCCACGGTGCGGTGGGGCCTTTGCTAGGATCATCCGTTTCTTATTGAGGGATATCGCCTTCGATACCTTCGACGTAGAAGTTCATGCCCAGCAAGGTGCCGTCATCGGCGGTTTCACCCTCCTTCAGCCAGACAGAGCCATCCTGCTTGTTGATCGGCCCGGTAAAGGGGTGGTGTTCGCCAGACGCTATGGCGTCTTTCAGAGCGAGAGCTTCTTCCTTCACGTCCGCAGGCACTTTGTCGGTGATTTCACCGATGCCGACCATGCCCGGACCGATACCGTCCCAAGTTTGCACGCTTTCCCAAGTGCCATCCATGACGGCGCGGGTGCGGTCGATGTAGTAGGGAGACCAGTTGTCGATGATCGAGCTGACACGCGGGCCATCCTTGTATTCAGCCATATCAGATGCCTGACCAAAGCCGATCACGTTGCCCGCTTCTTCGGCGGCGGCCAGCGGCGCAGTACTATCGGTATGTTGTAGGATCACGTCCGCACCCTGTTCGATCAGCACCTTGGCGGCGTCCGCTTCCTTGGCCGGGTTGAACCATTCAAAGACCCAGACGATCTTGAACTCGACGTCAGGGTTGACCTTTTTGGCATGGATGTAGGCCGAGTTGATGCCACGGATCACTTCGGGGATCGGGACCGAACCGATGTAGCCGATGACATTGGATTTGGTCATCTTACCCGCGATATGTCCCTGAACTGCGCGGCCTTCGTAAAAACGGGCTGAATAGGTCGACACGTTCGGTGCTGTTTTGTAACCGGTCGCGTGTTCGAATTTCACGTTCGGGAATTTTTTAGCAACGTTGATCGTCGGGTCCATGTAACCGAAGGAGGTGGTAAAGATCAGATCGGCGCCTTTCAGGGCCATCTGGGTCATAACCCGTTCGCTGTCGGGTCCTTCGGCGACGCTCTCGACATAGACGGTTTCCACCTTGTCGCCGAATTCCTTCTCAATCGCCAGTCGTCCTTGATTGTGTTCATAGGTCCAGCCGCCGTCACCTACCGGCCCGACAAACACGAACCCAACCTTGGTTTTCTCTTCGGCAATGGCAGTCCCAGCCAGCCCGAGTGCCAGTGCGGCCCCTGTCAGTAATTTGGTGAATTTCATTTGAGTTCCCCCTGTTATTATGGTCTGCCTCAGCTTGAGGCGTGGAAAATTCGTCCCAGTGATCCGGGCGCCCTGCTGCGATCCGCGGATAGAATGACCAGCACCAGGATCGTGATCAGATAAGGTGACATGGAAAGGTATTCGACAGGAATATCAACCCCTGCGGCCTGCAAGTTCAACTGCAACACCGTGACGCCACCGAAGAGATAGGCACCCAGCAGCACACGCCCGGCCTTCCACGACGCGAACACAACCAGCGCCAGTGCGATCCAGCCGGCGCCTGCAGTCATCCCTTCGGTCCATTGCGGCACGCGGATAAGGCTGATGTATGCCCCACCAAGCCCGGCACAGGCCCCACCAAAGAGGATCGCGACGATGCGCACCCGCACCACCTTGTACCCCAGCGCATGCGCCGCATCGTGGTTCTCACCAACTGCCCGCAGGATCAGCCCCGCGCGGGTGTATTTCAGCAGCGCCCAGACAGCGAATGTCAGCGCAATACCAAAATAAACCATCCAGTCATGCCCAAAGAGGATTGGTCCCAGTACTGGAATATCGCCCAACAGCGGAATGTCCAGTTTGGCCGTCGAGGGCGGTTTCACCCCGACGTAGGATTGCCCCAAGAGTGCGCTCAGGCCCAGACCGAACAGCGTGAGGGCCAGCCCGGAGGCCACCTGATTGGCCAATGCGAATTGCGTGAGACCGGCAAAGAGCAGCGACAAGAGCGCGCCGCCGACCGCAGCACCGGCAAATCCCAGCACCGGTGATCCGGTCTCGACAGCGATGGCAAAGCCGCAGATCGCGCCGGTGATCATCATACCCTCGACCCCGAGGTTCAGCACGCCCGCCCGCTCGACCACCAACTCGCCCAAGGCCGCCAAAAGGATCGGAGTCGCGGCCACCATGAGCGAGGCCAGCAACAGAATTGGGTTGATTGAAGAAAGGTCCATTATGCTACCTCCGCCCGTCGCATCCGCAGCCGAAACTGCACCAGCACATCGACGGCAAGCAGGAAAAACAGCAGCATGCCTTGAAACAACTGGATCGCGGCAGCAGGCAGTTGCAGGTTCGACTGCGCGATTTCACCGCCGATATACGTAAGCGCCATCAACAGCCCCGCCAACATGATGCCCACCGGATGCAACCGTCCCAAAAAGGCGACGATAATCGCGGTAAACCCATAGCCTACGTTAAAATCAATGCTGACCTGCCCGGATGGTCCGGCGACTTCGAACATTCCCGCCAAACCTGCCAATGCGCCGGATGTGCCAAGGCAAAACAGGATCAGCCGATTGGGCCGCACCCCGGCAAACCGTGCAGCACGCGGGGCCTGTCCAGTCAGCCGGATATGATAGCCTAGGATATGACGATTCAGCAGGATATAGGCAAAAATCACGGCGATCAGCGCAGCGGCGACGCCCCAATGCAGACCGCTGCCCGTGATCAACTCAGCATTATGGGCCGCCTCGTATTGCTGCAAATTTCGGCTGCCGGGAAATCCCATGCCCTCGGGGTTGCGCATCAGGCCCAGCGACATCGCGGCTAATAGCTGCTCGGCCACATAAACCAGCATTAGCGACACGAGGATTTCGTTGGTGCCGAACTTCACCCGCAGCAGGGCGGGGATCATTCCCCATGCCCATCCACCAAACGCCCCAGCGACGATCATCGCCGGAAAGATCAGCACATTCTGCGACGGATAGGCGGCGAGTGCCACGCCAGCGCCGCAGAGCGCGCCCAGTATATACTGCCCCTCGGCACCGATGTTCCAGATACCGGCCCGAAAGCCCAGACTGAGCCCGATGGCGATCAGAATGAGCGGCGCTGCTTTCACCAGCAATTGTGGGCGATAGTAAAATGCGAATTCGCCGAACAATGGCTCCCAGAAAATCGTCGCAATCGCTTCACCGGGGGCTTTGCCCAATGCCGCAAAGAGGGCTCCACCTGCGATCATGGTGATGACCACCGCCACAACAGGGGTCAGATACACCCACATCTTTGACGGCTGAGGCCGTCGTTCCAGCCTCAGCATGAGCCGCCTCCTGATCGTTCAATGCTTTGAAAAAATTCAAATTCCATGGCCTCAGACATGGGCTACCTCCATGCCATGCGCGCCACCCATCATAAGGCCAATCTCATCCACGCTTAGGCCCTGTGCCGGACGTATCTCGGACAGACGGCCCTCGTTCAGGGCACCGAACCGGTCAGAAATTTCCATCAATTCATCCAGATCTTGGGAAATACAGATCACAGCTGTTCCATTTGCGGCCAAATCCAATAGCGCCTGTCGGATGGCTGCGGCTGCGGCGGCATCGACGCCCCATGTGGGTTGATTGACCACCAACACTTCGGGGCGCTGCATGACTTCGCGACCGATGACAAATTTTTGCAGGTTCCCGCCTGATAATGCCCTTGCCGCCACATCGGGGCCAGGGGTGCGAACGTCGAACGCCTCGATGATACGGCGCGCAAAGGCTTCTGCCGCAGACCAACGCAGGAAACCGCGCTGCATCAGCTGTTCGCGTTCAGCCCCCGTCAGCAGAGCGTTCTCTGTCAGGCTCATGTCTGGTGCTGCAGCGTGCCCCAACCGTTCTTCCGGCGCGGTCAGCAACCCCATCTTGCGGCGCGGTCCGGGCCCAAGGCGACCGATCGGTTGCCCCATGAATTGAACGGCGTCGGCATTGCTGCGCATCTCACCCGATAACACGGCCAGAAGTTCATCCTGCCCGTTGCCCGCGACACCACCCAGCCCCAGGATCTCGCCTTGTCTGACGCTAAGGGTGATCCCTTTCAACGATGTGCCAAAGGCGCTGGATGATACCGCGGTCAGATCCTTTAGCTCCAACGCTACCTCACCCAGATCGCGCCCTGCGCGCTCAGGCGCGGCAAAGGCGCTGCCAACCATAAGCTCCGCCATATCGCGGGCACTGGTGTCGCGCGGGATGCAGGTGCCGACGTTCTTGCCCAGTCGCAAGATCGTGGCGTGATCACATAGTGTGCGAATTTCCTCCAATTTATGAGAGATATAGAGGATCGCCACCCCTTCGGAAGTGAGCTTGCGCAGGGTCTCGAACAGGATGTCCACCTCCTGTGGTGTCAGCACCGAGGTTGGCTCATCCATGATCAACAGGCGCGGATCTTGCAGCAGGCAGCGGATGATCTCGACCCGCTGGCGCTCTCCGGCAGACAGTTCGCCCACCGTCCGCGCTGGATCCAGCGGCAAGCCGTAGGTTGTGGATACTTCGCGAATTCGTGTCGCCAAATCCCCCATAGGGGGCGGATTTTCCATCCCCAACGCCACGTTCTCGGCGACGTTCAGCGCATCGAAAAGCGAGAAGTGCTGAAACACCATCGCCACTCCGGCGGCGCGCGCCGCGCTCGGCTCGGTTGGGGCGAATGCTTCGCCATGCAGGACCATCTGCCCGCTGTCGGGACGTACCAAACCATATATCATCTTAACCAACGTAGACTTGCCTGCGCCGTTCTCGCCCAGCAGGGCGTGGACTTCGCCGGGCTGGACCTCGAACGATACGTTGTCGTTGGCGACGACACCGGGGTAGGCTTTGGTCAGCCCGGAAAGGCTCAGCAGTGGAGAGGTCATGCAGGTGTCCTTTCGCGCAGCAGCGCGGCAATGGTGCTCCGGGCGATGGTGTCGGGACGCTTGTCCAGCGACTTATCACCAATCGGGCAGGTAATCTGTGTGGGATCAAGCCCTGCTTCGATCAGACGTTTGGAAAATCGCGCCCATTTGGTAGCAGAACCGATCACACCACAAGACGCAAAGCCGTGCCGCAAGAGCGCCGCGCAAAGCGCAAGGTCGATCTCGTGGCTGTAGGTAAAGATCAGGTGATGCGCCTCGCGTGGCGCGTGAGCCGCCAGCCGTGGCATGTCAGCAGCAGGGATCGTCCTGACATGGTTCGCGATATGCGCGGGAAAACGGTCCGCGCTGCTGTCCACCCAGATGATTCTGGACTCATTCGGTGGGCAGGCCCGGACAACTGCGCGCCCCACATGGCCAGCGCCCCATATCCACAGGGCACGCAGGGGCGCATGGTGTGAATGAATGACCTGCGGGTGAGGGTCGTCAGTGTCAATTCGGCGCTCTTCGCGCGTGAAGTTCAATGTCACCACCCCACCGCAACACTGCCCAAGCCCGGGTCCAAGCGGGATGGTCTGCGCCCGGTCAGTCGCTCCTTCAATCATAATGCGTCGGGCTGTTGCAATTGCCAGAAACTCTAACGCGCCGCCACCGATCGTCCCTTCGATGCTTGATGCTGTCACCTTCATGGCGGTTCCGACGTTACGCGGAGCCGACCCGCGCGTTGCCGTGATTTCTACGTAGATCGCGCTCATCCACGCACCCTCTGGATGGCTGCGAGCAACCGTTCGGGTGTTGCCGGGCTGTCGAGCGCAGGATAGCCCCGCCCGCAGGCTGCCACGGCATCCGACAATGCCAGAAACGCCGAGATGCCCAACATCAGCGGTGGTTCCCCCACTGCCTTGGAGCGATAAATCGTCTCTTCGCGGTTCTCACCCTCCCAGAGCGCCACGTTGAATACAACAGGACGATCCCCGCAGGCCGGTATCTTGTAGGTTGATGGTGCATGAGTGCGCAACCGACCCGCATCGTCCCAGACCAGTTCCTCGGTCGTCAGCCAACCTGCGCCCTGCACGTAGCCGCCTTCGATCTGGCCGATATCCAATGCGGGGTTCAGGCTGGCACCCGCGTCATGCACGATATCTGCACGCAGGATGCGGTTCTCTCCGGTCAGCGTGTCCAGCACTACTTCGGTCAGCGCGGCACCATAGGCAAAGTAGAAGAACGGACGTCCCGTGCCCTTGATCCGGTCCCAAGCCAGCTTGGGTGTGGCGTAAAACCCGGTGGAGGACAGGCTGATGCGGTGCTCGTAGGTCAGTTGCGCGGCGGCAGCAAAACTGAGGCACTCAGTCCCCAAGCGTACCTCGCCACCTTCGAACCGCACGCTATCCTTTGCAGCCTGATAGTAGTCCGCCAAAAAACCGGCCATCCGTTCGCGGATCGTATCGCAGGCCGCCTTGACGGCCATGCCGTTCAAATCACTGCCCGATGATGCCGCGGTCGCCGAGGTGTTGGGCACTTTGCCGGTGTCGGTGGCGGTGATGCGCACGCTGGGCATGTCAATGCCGAACGCAGTGGCAGCGACCTGCGCCACTTTCTGAAACAAGCCCTGACCCATCTCTGTACCGCCATGATTGATCTGCACGGAACCATCGGCATAGACATGCACCAATGCCCCCGCCTGATTGAGATGGGTCAGGGTAAAGGATATGCCGAATTTGACCGGGCTGAAGGCCAGTCCCTTTTTCAATATCGGATTGGTGGCATTCCATTCTGCAACTGCCGCGCGGCGCGCGGTGTAATCCGCACTACTCAAAAGCTTGTCTGTCATCCCGTTCAGAATGAAATCCTCGACCTCCTGACCATAGGGCGTCGTTTGCGCATTTTCCGGCACTTCAGGGGCGGGGCCTGACGGGACGCTACTCACCGCTCCACGAGATGTCAGATCCACATCGCTGGGCACTTCTTCGTCCAACTTCTGGCCAGAAGCGCCCTCTGGAGGAGCGTTGCAATCCTGCTTGGTATCAACTTGGGGGACAGGCCGCCCTCCCGCATCTCCGGCGTCCATATCTGCGTAATAGTTGACGCGCCGGACGTCCGCCGGGTCGCGGCCCAGAGCATGCGCAATGTGGTCCATCACCCGCTCAATCCCCACCATCCCTTGCGGACCGCCAAAGCCGCGAAAGGCCGTTGCGCTCTGCGTATTGGTGCGCAATCGGTGGCTCTCAATCCGTGCGTTGGGCAGTAGGTAGGCGTTATCGGAATGTAGCATCGCGCGATCTGCAACCGGTAAGCTGAGGTCCAGCGCCCAGCCGCAGCGGGCATACTGCGTGAATTCAACGCCCGTTATGCGGCCAGTGTCGTCAAACCCCGCACGATAGATGATGCGGAAATCGTGCCGTTTGCCGGTGATCATCATGTCGTCATCGCGGTCATAGCGCATCTTGCAGGGGCGTCCGGTGCGATCTGCCGCCAGCGCGCAGGCGACGGCCAATGCATTGCCCTGACTTTCCTTGCCGCCAAACCCGCCACCCATGCGCCGGGTTTCGACCCGCACATTGTGCATCGGCACATTGAGGGCATGGGCCACCTTGTGCTGGATCTCTGTCGGGTGCTGCGTCGAGGAATGCACCAGCATGTCGCCGCCTTCCTGCGGTATTGCCAGTGCGGCTTGACCTTCAAGGTAGAAATGTTCCTGCCCGCCGATCTCCATGCTACCTTCGATCCGGTGCACAGCGGCATCTATAGCTGTCGCGGCATCCCCTTTCTGGTAGATACGCGGTCCTTCCTCGAACCGACTGTTTGCGGCAATGGCGTCATCAATACTGAGGATCGCGCGGCGCGCATCAATCTCGACGCTGGCCAGCCGCGCGGCCTTTCGCGCTGCCAGATGGCTGCGCGCGATCACTAGGAAAATGGGCTGGCCTATGTAATGCACTTCGCCGAGTGCCAGTAACGGTTCGTCATGGGCCGAGGGTGAAACGTCAGCACCGTTCGGCAGGTCATCGGCGGTCAACACGTCAACCACGCCATTGGCCGCACGTACCGCAGACACATCCAGCGCGGTTATGGTGCCAAATGCCACGTCGCTCAGCCCAAAGCACAGGTGCAGGGTGCCGGAGGCTGTCGGGATGTCGTCTACATACCGCGCGCGTCCCGTCACGTGTAATGGTGCAGCGTCATGGGGCAAGGATTGGC
Organism: Roseovarius pelagicus; assembly: GCF_025639885.1. Classification (NCBI taxonomy): domain Bacteria; kingdom Pseudomonadati; phylum Pseudomonadota; class Alphaproteobacteria; order Rhodobacterales; family Roseobacteraceae; genus Roseovarius; species Roseovarius pelagicus. The sequence goes on from NZ_CP106738.1 coordinate 3,719,138, forward strand.
GCACGGTCATACGCGCACCTCCAGAACCGAAGTCGCAATGCCTTCATCCTCGTGGAAGTACCGCAACAGCAGGTTTTGCGCCGTTTGCAGACGATACCCGGCAGAGGCGCGCATGTCGCTGAGCGGTGCAAAATCGCGGGCAAATGCAGGCAGAGCAGTCGTTACCGTTTCCATAGTCCAAGGCGCGTCCGTCAGCGCCGCCTCGACATCGGTCGCACGCTTGGGCACGCCGGCCATGCCGCCAAAGGCGATCCGTGCCGCTGCTACAGTGCCATTCTCCACAGTGATGTTGAAACAACCGCACACTGCTGAAATATCCTGATCGAACCGCTTTGACAGTTTGTAACAACGCAGCCGATCGGGCTGACGTGGAAAGCTAACCGCTTCGACGAATTCCGACGCGCGCAAGTCCTGTTTACCGTAGTCAACAAAGAAGTCTTCTAGCGCAATGTCGCGCCGGTCATCCCCTCGCCGAAGATGCAGCCGGGCCTCTAACGCAATGAGCGCGGGTGGCCCATCACCAATGGGCGATCCATTGGCGATGTTGCCGCCGATTGTTGCGGCGCTGCGCACCTGAACCGATCCATAACGGCGGATCATCTCGGCAAAGGACGCGTGATAGGGGGCAATGGCGTGTCTCAGGTCCTCAACCGTTACGCCTGCACCGATGTGGATCGTGTCGTCGCCTACAGCGATCTGCTGCAAGTCGGTGCAGCGATGCAGGAATGCCGCTGGTGCGATGTCTTTCAGCGATTTGGTGACCCAGAGGCCGACATCTGTCGCCCCGGCGACAAGTGTGGTTTCCGGCGCATCAATCAACAGTGCAGCCAGCGCGTCGCTGCTCTCTGGCAGGGCTGGCACCGTGTCGGTGGCCTGTGATGGGGCTGTCTTCATCCAAGTGGGAACGGGTTGGACTGCCGCCGCTTCGGCGGCGCGCACGATTGGCGCGTAACCGGTGCAACGGCATAGGTTGCCGGCCAATGCCGTGTTATAATCTGTTGTCTGGCTCAGATGCGCCGCAGCCATCGCAACCACAAAGCCGGGCGTACAGAACCCGCATTGTGACCCGTGAAGGTCGACCATCGCTTGCTGCACCGGGTGCGGCTGTCCTTCGGGGCCGTTGATCCCCTCGATGGTGCGGATCGACTTGCCGTGCAGTTGCGGCAGCAGCAGAATGCACGCGTTGAGCGGGCGCGTTCCAGCATCGTCTGTAATCAGCACCGTACACGCACCGCAATCGCCCTCATTGCAGCCTTCCTTGGTTCCGGTCAGCCCGCGAACCTCGCGCAGCCAGTCCAGCGTGGTGTCGTCCGGGGACACACCATCCAGCACGACCGCCTCTCCGTTCAGGTGGAACGAAATTTGCATTCTATATTGCCCGCCGCGTTACCTCCGCCCTTTTGGTGCCCACCTCGATGCGGCATAGAGGTGGGCGGGATTCTAAGTCAAAGGCTACGCGGCAGTGGGACGACTTGGCAAGAGGGCAGAGGTGGCAGGCATTGTTACAGGCAACGTGTTTCCGGTCGTGAAAGGAAATGTTGCAACCCCCTATGTTTATGCGGCTTTTTCTCTTGACGTTCGGTCATCTTATTGGATTTCAGGCAAGTCCTTCTTGCCCGGTGCGAGAATGTTGGATGTGGGCAATCCGACGCTGGCACGCGCGCCAGCACTGCCATAGACTGACAGCATGAACAAAGCACCGCGATTCATCCATCTGAGAGTTCACACCGAATATTCGCTGCTCGAAGGCGCGGTACGGCTAAAGAAGTTGCCGGATATGTGCGTGGATGCCGGGCTGCCCGCAGTGGCGGTGACTGATACCAACAACATGTTCGCAGCGTTGGAGTTCGCCGTAGGGGCACAGGCGGCGGGCATTCAGCCGATCATGGGGTGTCAGGTGGATCTGGCCTATGTCGCTGTCATCCCCGGCGAGCGCGCCAAAGCCCCCGCGCCGATCGTTTTGTTGGCTCAGAACGAGATCGGGTATGAAAACCTGATGAAGCTCAATTCATGTCTTTACCTGCGCGGCGACGGGGAACTGCCCCATGTCACCCCCGAGGAATTGGCACAGCATTCGGATGGGATCATTTGTCTTACGGGCGGATCGGATGGTCCGGTTGGCAGGCTGTTGCAGGCAGGCCAGCGTCCGGCTGCCGAGACGTTGATGGGGCAATTCGCGGCCGCGTTTGCGGATCGGCTCTATGTCGAGTTGCAACGCCATCCGGGCGAGGGAGGTGCGCCGGAAGCGGAACGCCTGACCGAGCGGGGCCATATCGAGATGGCATATGCGATGGGCCTGCCGCTGGTGGCGACCAACGACGTCTATTTCCCCAAGGCCAAGATGTACGAGGCGCATGATGCAATGCTCTGTATTGCGGAAGGCACATATGTAGACCAATCGGCCCCACGCCGTCGCCTGACTGCTCAGCATTACTTCAAAACACCACAGGAGATGGCGGCACTTTTCTCGGATTTGCCTGAGGCACTGGAGAACACCGTCGAAATCGCACAGCGTTGCGCCTTTGGTGCGTATCGGCGCGATCCGATCCTGCCAAAGTTTGCCGATAACGAGGTCGAAGAATTGCGTCGGCAATCCAAAGAGGGACTCGCCGAACGGCTAAAGGTGATCCCTCATGCCACAACCGTGGAAGAGTATGACAAACGGCTCGAATTCGAACTGGGCATCATCGAGAAGATGGGCTTTCCGGGGTATTTTCTTATCGTGGCCGATTTTATCAAATGGGCCAAAGACCGTGATATCCCCGTGGGACCGGGGCGCGGGTCGGGGGCGGGATCGCTGGTCGCCTATGCGCTGACGATTACCGACCTTGATCCGCTGCGCTACAGTTTGCTGTTCGAGAGGTTCCTGAACCCGGAACGAGTCAGCATGCCTGACTTTGACATCGACTTTTGCATGGATCGCCGCGAGGAGGTGATCCACTACGTACAGGAGAAATACGGTCGCGACCGTGTCGGGCAGATCATCACGTTCGGCGCGTTACTGTCCAAGGCCGCAGTACGCGATATCGGGCGGGTGCTGCAAATGCCCTACGGTCAGGTGGACCGTTTGTCCAAGATGATCCCCGTTGAGGGTGTGAAACCTGTCAGTATCGAACAGGCATTGGCGCAGGAGGAGCGTTTGCGCGAAGAGGCGCGCAATGAGGAGGTCGTCGACCGTCTGCTGAAATACGGCATGCAGGTCGAGGGGCTGTTGCGCAATGCGTCCACTCATGCGGCCGGCGTCGTGATCGGTGATCGGCCTCTTGATGCGTTGGTCCCGCTATATCAGGATCCGCGCTCGGAAATGCCGGCAACCCAGTTCAACATGAAATGGGTTGAACAGGCCGGGCTGGTGAAATTCGACTTCCTTGGCCTCAAGACGCTGACTGTCGTGCAGAACGCCGTTGAGCAAATCCTAGCAGGTGGCCGGGCGTTACATATCGCCGCCGATGGAACGCAGTTGTTTGAGCCGCCCGAAGGGGCCGTGAACGACATTGGTGCCATACCGTTGGATGACGAGGCGACCTATCAGCTCTATTCCAAAGCCAAGACAGTTGCAGTGTTTCAGGTGGAAAGCTCTGGAATGATGGACGCGCTGAAGCGCATGAAGCCTAACTGCATTGAGGACATCGTGGCTCTGGTCGCGCTTTACCGCCCCGGCCCGATGGAGAATATTCCAAAATATTGCGAAGTTAAGAACGGGCTGAGCGAGCGCGACGGACTGCATCCGTCTGTCGATCACATTCTGGACGAGACGCAGGGTATCATCGTCTATCAGGAACAGGTGATGCAGATCGCGCAGGAGATGGCCGGATACAGCCTTGGGGGTGCGGACCTGTTGCGCCGCGCGATGGGCAAGAAGATTCAGGCCGCAATGGACGCTGAGCGGCCAAAGTTTCTGAAGGGATCCGCTGAAAACGGGGTGGACAAAGACAAGGCGATGGAGGTCTGGAACCTTCTGGACAAGTTCGCCAACTACGGGTTCAACAAATCCCACGCGGCGGCCTATGCAGTGGTCAGCTACCAGACCGCATGGCTGAAAACCAACCACCCGGTCGAGTTCATGGCGGGGGTGATGAACTGCGATATTCACCTGACCGACAAGCTGGCGGTGTATTTCGAAGAGGTAAAGAAGGGGCTGGACCTACCTTACAAGGCCCCTTGCGTGAATCGCTCAGATGCGACGTTCATGGTAAAGGATGGTACGCTGCATTATGCGCTGGGCGCGCTCAAGAACGTTGGTGTCGAGGCGATGCGCCTGATCGTTAGCGGGCGCGAAGAACGCGACTTTGCGACGCTTTATGATTTTGCCCGGCGGGTGGATCTGAAACGAATTGGCAAACGTCCGCTGGAGATGCTGGCCCGTGCGGGCGCATTCGATGCGCTGGATCGCAATCGCCGCAGGGTATTCGAGGCGGTCGAATCTCTGATGAGCTACTCGGGTGCGATCTTTGACCAGAAATACTCTAATCAGGTCTCTCTCTTTGGCGAGGCAGGTGATGATCTGCCAGAGCCACGCCTGAGCCCGGTGGAAGATTGGCTGCCTGCCGAACGATTGACCGAAGAGTTCAAGGCGGTGGGCTTCTACCTGTCGGGGCATCCGCTTGATGACTACATGGCGGCGTTGAAACGCAAAGACGTCAAGACGCTTGATGACGTGATGGAGCAAGCCTCTCGCGCGCCTTGCGTCGTCAAGATGGCCGGTGTGGTGGCCGGACGCCAAGAGCGCAAGTCGGCGCGCGGCAACCGGTTCGCCTTTGTCCAGTTGAGTGACACGACGGGCGGGTATGAAGTCACGATGTTCTCTGAAACACTGGAAAAATCGCGCGAACATCTGGAAACCGGCACACATGTTGTGGTGACGGTCGAGGCCACGATGGAAGCCGAGCAGCTTAAGCTGCTGGCGCGCAGTGTGGCGCCGATAGACGGTGTGGTGGCCGACGCAGGCAGCACCGGGTTGCGCATTTTTGTCGATGCACCTGATGCGATTCAATCGGTCGCAAGCGTGTTGGAAAACACGCGTGACGTGGCCAAGGCGGTCCGCCCCGGTCCGATCCGGTTTTGCTTACTGTCACCGGGCCTGCCGGGCGAGGTCGAAGTCGATGCCGGTGCCAAATATCCGGTGAACCCACAGATCAAGGGTGCGATCAAAAGCCTGCCCGGTGTGATGGATGTTCAGGAAATCTGAGCGTCAAATTTGAGTGGCATCAGTAATGTGGCGGCCGTTCGTCACCCACAACAACAGCGACGCCTGCATTGGCCTCGCGTTCGCCTTCGCGACGCATCAACATCTCGACCCGGCGCGTCAGTATGTCGATCTCACGCTCTTGCCGCGCGACCACGTCTGATAGGTCATCGACGGCGCGCATCAGGTGGGCCATTTTTTCTTCGAGTGCATCCATGTGCGTGGGTCTATGCGACGAGTGCTGTCCGGGTCAACGGATGGATGAGTATTTGAAGAACATTGAAAGGGTGTGGGCGCGCCTTGCCCAGCGGCCAGCCATCCGGTAGACCGCGCGCAGGTTCAGCACCCCGGAAGGCCCAGCCCATGTCTAAGCCCAAGAAAACACCCCGTCCCAAGGCCGAAACGCCCAAGGGATTCCGCGACTATTTCGGCTCCGAGGTGAGCGAACGCAAGGCGATGCTGGACGCCATCGCGGCCGTTTACCATCGCTACGGGTTTGACGCGCTGGAGACGAGTGCAGTCGAGACGGTCGAGGCACTGGGCAAGTTCCTGCCCGATGTAGACCGGCCTAACGAAGGTGTCTTTGGCTGGCAGGAAGCGGATGATGAAGGCAAGGGCGACTGGCTGGCATTGCGCTATGATCTGACGGCGCCGTTGGCGCGGGTCTATGCGCAGCACCGCAACGATCTGCCCACGCCCTACCGGCGCTATGCGATGGGACCGGTCTGGCGCAACGAGAAGCCCGGCCCGGGGCGGTTTCGCCAGTTTTATCAATGCGATGCGGATACGGTTGGTTCTGGCAGCGTGGCGGCAGATGCCGAAATTTGCGCGATGCTGGCCGACACGCTGGAAGAGGTGGGCATTCCGCGCGGCGATTACATCGTGCGGGTGAACAACCGCAAGGTACTGAACGGGGTTTTGGAGACGATGGGCTTGCACGACGCGGGCCAGCGCGACGCGGTGCTGCGCACGATTGACAAGTTCGACAAGGTCGGTGCAGCAGGTGTGCGCGAATTGCTGACCACCGGGCGCAAGGACGCCTCGGGCGCGTTCATCGACGGCGTCGGGCTAAGTGATGTGCAGGCAGAGCCGGTTCTGGCTTTCTTGACCTCAAAGGCGGCAGGCGTGACGCAGACGCTAGAGAATTTACGCGCTGCCGTTGGTGATAGTGAGGCGGGCGCGCAGGGGGTGGACGAACTGCAAGATATTGCTGCACTGCTCGGCGCGCAAGGGTATGGCCCCGACCGGATCGACATCGACCCCTCAGTCGTGCGTGGTCTTGGCTACTATACCGGCCCCGTGTTCGAGGCGGAACTCACCTTCGAAATTCTCGACGAGAAAGGCCGCAAGCGCCAGTTCGGCAGCGTCGCGGGGGGCGGACGCTATGATGATTTGGTCAAGCGTTTCACCGGGCAGGCGGTGCCTGCCACAGGTGTCAGCATCGGGGTTGACCGGTTGCTGGCGGCACTGCGCGAAAAAGGGCGGATGAACAGCACAACATCCGGGCCGGTTGTCGTCACCGTGATGGATAAGAGCCGCATGGCGGATTATCAGGCGATGGTGGCCGAGTTGCGGCAGGCGGGTATTCGGGCAGAGGTTTATCTGGGCAATCCAAAGAACTTCGGTAACCAGCTGAAATACGCAGATCGGCGCGGCAGCCCGATCGCTGTGATCGAGGGTGGAGATGAACACGCTGCAGGCGTGGTGCAGATCAAGGACCTGATCCTAGGGGCGAAAATCGCCGAGAGCGCGACGCTAGAGCAATGGAAGGAGCGGCCCAGCCAGTTCGAAGTGCCGCGTGTCGATCTGGTCACCAAGGTGCGCGAGATACTGGAAAGCCAAGCCTGATGCCGCAAAAATCCGCGATCATATCTGAGGCCGTCCGGCTGCGCGCGCTGTTTGAACAGGCGGGCGCTGTGCCGGTGGAAACGGACATATTGCAACCCGCCGGGATCCTGCTTGATCTATATGGCGAGGACATTCGCGCGCGTGCCTACACGACCCATGACCCGCTGCGCGGCGAGCAGATGCTGCGACCCGATTTCACAGTCCCCGTCGTTCAGATGCATATGGAACACGGCGCGGAACCGGCACGCTATACCTATGCCGGCGAGGTGTTTCGCCGCCAAGAGGACGATGCGGAGCGGGCCAGCGAGTATTTGCAGGTCGGTTACGAGGTTTTTGCGCGGAATAATCCGGCGCAATCCGACGCCGAGGTTTTTGCGTTGTTTCACCGAATGCTGGCCCCGCTGGGACTGCGGGCGGCGACGGGTGATATCGGAATTCTGATGGCCGCGGTCGAAGGATTGCGCACGACAGAACGGCGCAAGGCGGCGTTGATGCGGCATATATGGCGGCCGCGTCGGTTTCGCGCGCTGATCGACCGATTCTCAGGTCGTGCCCCGGTACCCGAAAGCCGGGCGGCGTTACTGGCTATGAGCGATCCGATGGCTGAGGCCGGGCCACTGATCGGCTTGCGTGGGGTCAGAGAGATCGCAGCACGGATTGACGCCTTGCGCGAGGACGCATCGGCCGCGCCGCTGTCAGAGACGGAAGTGGCGCTGATCGACGCGATCCTTGCCGTGCGCGAAACCAGCCCTTTCGCGCTGGAGCGGTTGCGCGATATTTCGGTCGACCTGCCTGCGATTGGGCCAGCCGTTGATCTATTAGCTGCGAGGTTGGACGCGCTGGACGGGCAGGGGATCGACGTGGGTGCACTGCAATTCGAGGCGTCTTATGGGCGCACGCAGATGGAGTACTATGATGGCTTCGTCTTCGGCTTTACCGCCGAGCTACGACCCGATCTACCACCCGTGGCGACCGGGGGACGCTATGATGCATTGACCCGGCGGCTGGGAAATGGTGGCGAGATACCTGCCGTGGGGGGCGTGATCCGCCCCGGACTGGTCTTGGCGCTGGGAGAGGCACAATGAGTGTAAAGCTGGGCGTGCCATCCAAGGGACGGTTGATGGAGAAGACGTTTGACTGGTTCGGCGCGCGTGGGATCACGCTGGGCCGCGCCGGGTCGGAACGTGAATATGCCGGGCAGGTGGACGGGATTGACGGTGTCGAACTGATCCTGCTGTCAGCCGGGGAAATCCCGCGCGAACTGGCGGCGGGTCGTATCCATCTGGGTGTCACCGGCACGGATTTGGTTCAGGAAAAGCTGAGCGGCTGGAATTCCTGCGTCGAGGTGATGGCCGAGATGGGGTTCGGCCAAGCCGATCTGGTGCTGGCGGTACCGAGTGCTTGGGTCGATGTGGGGACGCTGGACGATCTGGATGCGGCTGCGGCGGCGTTCAGGCAGGTGCATGGATTTCGTTTGCGGATCGCGACCAAGTACCATCGATTGGTTCGCGAATTCCTGCGGGACAATGGCGTGGCGGATTATGCTCTGATTGATAGTCAAGGCGCGACAGAAGGCACGGTCAAGAATGAGACCGCAGAGGCAATCGCCGACATCACGTCTACCGGGGATACGCTGCGGGCAAATCATCTGAAGATGCTGGATGATGGATTGATCCTTCGCAGTCAGGCGACGCTATTCCGGGCGCGTCGGGCTGAATTGTCGAATGCGGATCGCTCGGTTCTGGCGCAGCTGCTACGCCAGCTAGAAGTAGATTGATGTCCGGCAGTTAACGACCAGACCCCGAGAGGTCTGGTCGATATCGACTGCTTAGAACCGGAACGTTGCACGCACCTGATAGGTTGTCGCGTCTACGTCGTTGGCTGTCGCTCCGACATTGTCAAACTCGTGGTGCAGCACTTCGCCACCGACCGAGATGTTCTCGGTCATCATATGCTCGTAGCCCGCACCGTAGAATTTGCCACCCTCATCGCCGAAACCGCTGGTGTCGACATGGGCGTAACCCCCGGACAGATAGAGCAGGCCATCGCCAATCTTGACACCGCTGCGCATTTTCAGACGCCAGATGCTATCGAGACTGTTGGTGGGGCTGAGGCCGACATCTGCGAAGTCATAGTCAGCGCCGACGCCAACCACGTATTTTCCCAAATCCCAGTCATAACCGGCAGTCAGACCGCCAATCATATCGTCACCGTCGACATTGGCCACGTTAGTGTCGACGTCGGCATAGCCGAGCTGTGCACCAGCGTAGAATCCGGTCCAGTCCGGACCAACGGCCACAACCGGCGCTGCGGGAGTTATTGCGGGTTCAACCACCACTGGTTCGGGCGAACCAGCGAAGGCGGGTAGTGCCACCGAGGTAGATAGGGCGGCTACGATCAGGGTTGCTTTGCGAAACATTGAATTGTCCTCTTTGGTTAGTTCAGCCATCGTGCTGGCGTCCCGTCGAATATGAGAGCCATTGGGGGTTAAACAAGGCGAGGACGGCGCGTGTTCCATCACCGATGCGTGATCTTGCCGAGCGTCTTGGCGGACAGTTGCCGATCAGACGGATCGCTATCACATGAATTTTGGAAAATTCTTTATATACAATGATTTGGTTGGCGTACTTTGTTCGAATGATGCCTTCGGCAAAACTCCGCTCAGAGCGAGATATCGCCTAGATCACACCGATATCCGCTAGCGCAGCCGATAACGCTGCGGGCAGCGCGTCCTCGTCCTGCCGCGTACGTGCCAAATCCGGAGGCGCTTCTGCTCCGGGCAGGTAGCGCCAGCCCTGAAATGGGCGTTTTTGCACCGTCGCCGTGCGAATGATTTCGGGTGCCAGCACGATCCCGCACCGCCGGATGCCGTCTTCGCGAACGACTTCGTCGAGCCGGACAATCACCTGACGACACTGCACCAGCCCCTGAATCACCCAGTAGATCGAGCCACCCTGTAGCAGCTCAACCTCACGGCGGGGCCACATCCGAGTCACATGTCGCGGCGCCCCATCCGCACCATGGGCGCGCGGGTTTTTCTGCCAGGCGATCAGGCTTTCGACACTTTCGGTGCCGACGCTGAGCTTGATAAGGTTGAGTGGCGCGGCAGTCATGAAACCAAGGGTATGGGATTCGGTGTCGAGTTCAATAGAGCATGTGCGCACAGGTGTAATCCCCGCATGTTCGGTTGACCTGTATGGCGTGCGCGGATACGGTGGTTTCCTGCCGCTGCAACCCCCGGATATTGTGCCATGACCCGTTTTTCTGCCCCGATTGCCGAGCAAATCTGGAATATGAAGTACCGCTTCAAGACGCCGGATGGAACGGCGATCGATGCGTCCGTCGAGGACAGTTGGAGGCGCATCGCGCGCGCACTGGCCGAGGGCGAGCAGACCCCAGACAACTGGGAGGACAAATTTTACGCCGCGCTGGAAGATTTCAAATTCCTGCCGGCGGGTCGGATCACGGCCGGGGCGGGCACGGCGCGCCGGGTGACGTTGTTTAACTGCTTTGTCATGGGGACGGTCCCGGACGATATGGGCGGGATTTTCGACAATCTGCGCGAGGCAGCACTGACCATGCAGCAGGGCGGGGGGATCGGCTATGATTTCAGCACGATCCGCCCACGCGGCGCAGACGTCAAAGGTGTGGGTGCAGATGCCAGTGGGCCGCTCAGCTTCATGGATGTTTGGGACGCGATGTGCCGCACGATCATGAGCGCGGGCAGTCGCAGAGGCGCGATGATGGCGACGATGCGCTGCGATCATCCCGATATCGAGGATTTCATCGCCGCCAAGGCCGACGCGGCACGCCTGCGCATGTTCAACCTCAGCGTTCTGGTCACGGATGATTTCATGCGCGCGGTCGACGCGGATGGCGCGTGGGATCTGGTCTTTGATGATAAGATATATCGCACCGTGCAGGCGCGTGATCTGTGGAATCGTATCATGCAGGCGACCTATGATTTTGCCGAGCCCGGGGTGATTTTCATCGACCGGATCAATCAGGCCAATAACCTGAGCTATTGCGAGGATATCGCGGCGACCAATCCCTGCGGCGAGCAACCTTTGCCGCCTTATGGCGCGTGCCTGCTGGGGTCGATCAATCTGGCGCGGCTGGTGTGTGACCCGTTCGAGGCGGACGCGGCGCTGGACGAGACGGCGTTGGCAGAGTTGGTGGCGACCGCGGTGCGGATGATGGACAACGTGGTGGATGTGTCGAAATTCCCGCTGGAGGCACAAGCCCGCGAGGCGCAGGCCAAGCGGCGGATCGGTCTGGGCGTGACAGGGCTGGCCGACGCGTTGCTGATGCTGGGGCTGCGCTATGGCAGTGACGCGGCGGCGGCGCAAACCGGCGATTGGCTGCATGCGATCGCGCGCGCGGCCTATCTGGCCTCGGTCGATCTGGCCAAGGAGAAGGGCGCCTTTCCGCTCTTTGATGCGGAGGCGTATCTGGCCACCGGTAACATGATGGGGATGGATGCCGATGTGCGCGACGCGATTGCCCAGCACGGCATTCGCAACGCACTTCTGACCTCGATCGCGCCAACCGGGACCATCAGCCTCTATGCTGGCAATGTCAGTAGCGGGATCGAGCCGGTGTTTGCCTATTCCTACACGCGCAAGGTGCTGCAAAAGGATGGCAGCCGCACCGAAGAAGAAGTGGTGGATTACGCTGTGGCGCTCTGGCGGGAAAAGTTCGGCGATGCACCGCTACCCGATCATTTCGTCAATGCCCAGACGCTGGCCCCCGCTGATCACGTCAAGATGCAGGCCGCCGCGCAACGCTGGGTGGACAGCAGCATTTCCAAGACGATCAACTGCCCCGTGGACATCAGCTTTGAGGCGTTCAAGAGCGTCTATATGCAGGCGTGGGAGCAGGGCTGCAAAGGCTGCACGACGTACCGGCCGAATGACGTGACGGGGTCGGTGTTGAGTGTTGCCGATGAAAAAGTTAGCTTACCATCGTTGGAGACCACTGCGGAACGAGTGAAGTGGTCACAAGAAAAAGCAGGATTTACGACGCAGCTAGAGGCGGCTTCCGCGCTAGGTGTCCAAAGAAGCCGGTACTCCCATTGGGTTCAGAAAAATGATGCACTGTCTAAAGAGGGTGCAGCGCTCGTAGCCAAGACATTTGGAGTGCCAGCAGGTTGGTTGCTTTATGGAAATCGAGATGATGCGCCCGAAATTATCGCTAACTCCGATGCCGAACCCCAAACGCCCCACGGCGACGTTATCTACATGTCCGAGCCGCTGGACCGCCCGAACGAGTTGGAAGGCGCGACCTACAAGCTGAAATGGCCCGATAGCAACCATGCGATCTACATCACCGTGAACGACATCGTCATGAGCGGCCACCGCCGCCCCTTCGAGGTGTTCATCAACTCCAAGAACATGGAACATTTCGCATGGACTGTGGCGCTGACGCGGATGATCTCGGCCGTATTCCGGCGCGGAGGCGACGTCAGTTTTGTGGTCGAAGAACTGAAAGCGGTCTTTGACCCGCGCGGAGGCGCGTGGATGCAGGGCAAATACGTCCCGTCCATCTTAGCCGCCATCGGGGGCATTCTGGAACAGCACATGATCCGCACCGGCTTTTTGGCGGGCGAAGGTCTGGGTTTGAAATCCGACCCGCAGGCCGAGGTAGTCAATCTCGGCTCAAATCGCGGCCCGGCATGCCCCAGCTGCGGACAATACGACATGCGCATGATCGAGGGCTGCATGACCTGCGCCAGTTGTGGTCATAGCAAATGTAGTGGTTAAAAGGCTTAGTCCAGTTGCTGTGCAGTCCGTAAAGCAATGAATGCATTCACGAGGGGTAATCCGCGAGATTGCACCCTCGTGAAGTGCCTATAATCGACCTCAGACATTTTCGGAGAATTCTATCCGACGATGTTTTCACGGCCTGTAAGGCCGAACACCCATTTTGTCCGCACCGGGAACTGAAAGTTATCGCCTTTGAACGCGCGGGTAGCAGGCCCGATGCGGTGTAGCCCTCATACAGCGCAACCGTATCGGGCCTGCGGTCCTTCAGGCGATAGGCTTCGTTCCAGGTTAAGGTGGACAAAAAATGACCAACGCAGTCGTGTGATGGTTTGCTGCTCGATTGGCGTGCTTATTCACTTCGTTCCGGAGAACGGACGGCTGAGCCGTGTGCACGGAGGATTATAAGAAAAGCTTAAAGCTCGAGCGGCATGTTTCGCTACGATCCTGATATTTAATGAGAAAATGCGGTTAGGAGCGCAGATTAGATCTGCACCCCATCAAGGAATTTGAGTAATGTGGCATCCTTGCAACACTTGAATGTTCTGTCTAACTTACTAATTTTGCGACATTTTTTATAGGCTTCCATTCTTTTGGATCTGCACCCCATCGGAAATCGAGATGCATATCTGATTTTCCGTTGTTGATTGTCACTGAGAACTGACCCGGTAGCCCCATAAATTGTCACTGAGAACTGACCCATGTGAACACACTTCCCCGACGGTTTTGGTTGGGGGGATTTGGAGTGATCGACATGGGATTTTTGAGTGTCATTCGACGCTGGGCATTGCGTGACAAAATGCCAATCAGGGAGATTGCCCGGCGGACGGGTTTGTCTCGGAACACGATCAAGAAGTATCTGCGTGAAGGTGCGGTGGAGCCGAGGTTCAAGACGCCCAAGCGTCCAAGCAAGCTGGACCCCTACGCGGATCGGCTGTCAGCCTGGCTTTTAATCCAGACGCGGAAGTCACGCAAAGAGCGGCGGACAGTGAAGCAAATGCATGCTGATCTGGTGAAGCTGGGATATAATGGTTCCTATGAACGCGTGGCAGCTTTCGCCCGGGCATGGCGTGAAGATCGGCATCGAGCGGAACAGACGACGGGGCGCGGCACCTATGTGCCTTTGGTGTTCGCGCCCGGCGAAGCCTTCCAATTCGATTGGAGCGAGGACAGGGCCAACATCGGTGGTGAGCGCGTCAAACTTCAGGTCGCGCATATCAAACTGTCACACAGCCGGGCTTTCTTGGTGCGGGCCTACCCGCTGCAAACGCACGAGATGCTGTTTGACGCCCACTGGCATGCATTCCGCGTCTTCGGCGGCGTGCCTGGTCGCGGGATCTATGACAATATGTCAATCGGCATTGAAGTTTGACCCCCTATCGGCGTCCAATATTGACCCCCTTGGTGGTGAGCAGGCCCGGCGCTGCGTAGCCCTCACATAGCGCAGCGGCGGCGGGCCTGCGGGGTTTCGGGTTGGCGCTATGCGCGGTTCTTGAAGCGCCAGCTTTCGTTGCCGGTCTCGACGATCTCGCAGTGGTGGGTGAGCCGGTCGAGCAGGGCCGTTGTCATCTTGGCATCCCCGAAGACGCTGGGCCACTCTCCGAAGGCCAGGTTGGTGGTGACGATGATCGAGGTGCGCTCGTAGAGTTTGCTGATCAGATGGAACAGCAATTGGCCGCCGGTCTGGGCGAAGGGCAGATAGCCCAACTCATCCAGGATCAGGAAGTCGAGCCGGGAGATCAGGTCTGCGGTGCGTCCTTGCCGTTCTGCGCGGGCTTCAGCGTCCAGTTTGTTGACCAGATCGACCACATTGAAGAACCGTCCCCGTCGTCCGGCCCGGATGCACGTCCTGGCGATACTGACGGCAAGATGGGTCTTGCCGGTACCGGTTCCGCCGATCAGCACGAGGTTGCGTTGATGATCCAGGAAGTCGCCCGTGGCCAAGTCCCGGATCAGGGTCTCGTTAACCTCGGCGGCCTCGAAGTCGAACTCCTCCAGTTCCTTGGCGAGCGGCAGCTTGGCAATGGTCATCTGGTATTTGACCGACCGGGCTTGCTTTTCCCTGATCTCGGCTGTCAGCAAATCCCCGATGATCTTCTGAGGCTCGTGCTGGCGTTTGACGGCGGTGGTCAGGACCTCGTCATAGGCAGCCCTCATTCCGTAGAGCCGCAGCTTCCCCATCGCATCGATTACGTCGGATCGTTCCATCTGTTTGTCTCCTCAGGCTGTCATATCGGTTGCAGTCGGCAATGGGCTCACAGGCCAGCTTCAGCGCATCCGGTGTGGTGATGGTCAGGGGCGGTGGCGGCTCGCGGTGCCGGGCCAGGATGTTCAGCACGACACCCGCGGAATGGACGTTGTGCGACAGAGCCTCGGCGCAGGCGGCATCAACAGCATCCAGACCATCGGTCAGCACGGCGGCGAGGATATCGACCATCTGCCGGTCGCCGCCCGGCTGGCGTTCCAGTTTGCGCCACACGCGACGGATCGGGAGCGGCAAGTCCCATTCCTTGAAGGGCGCGCCGTTGCGAAGGGCGCCGGGTTTGCGGGCTAGGACGGGGATGTAATGCAGGGGGTCGAAGATGGTTTTGTCCCGCCCGAAAGCCCGCTCATGCTGGCCAACGATTTGCCCATCCTGCCAGCATTCCAGCCGGGCGGCATAGGCCCTGATCTCCACCGGCCGCCCCACGGCACGAGCATCGACCGAGTATCGGTTCTTGTCGAACCGCACGAGGCAAGTCTTGGACACCGAGGCCGGAACCGCGTGGAATCCATCGAACGGGCCGACGTATGGCACCAGGCTCGGACGCTCTTCTTCGAACACCTCCCAGATGGTCTTGTCCCGCAGCTCCGGATGTTTGTTCGCCTTGGCATAGGCCAGGCATCGGTCTTCCAGCCAGGCGTTCAGCTCGGCATAGGATTTGAACTTCGGGCGCGGCACGAAGAAGCGCCGCCGGATCACGCCCACCTGGTTCTCGACCTGCCCCTTCTCCCAGCCCGAAGCTGGCGTGCAGGCAACAGGGTCGACCAGGTAATGGCCGCACATCTGCTGGAACCGCCGGTTATAGGCGCGATCCTTGCCGACGAAGATCGCATCGACCGCCGTCTTCATGTTGTCGTATATCCCCCGGGCGCAAGCTCCGCCGAAGAACGCGAACGCCTTGTCGTGGGCGTCGAATACCATCTCTTGCGTCTCGCGCGGATAGGCCTGCACAAACGGCATCCGGCTGTGGCCCAGGCGCACATGCGCAACCTTCACCGTCGTGGTGACGCCATCGATCAGGACAACCTCGTGGCTCCAGTCGAACTGATAGGCTTCGCCCGGATCGAAGCTCAGCGGCACATAGGCAGCGGCGGAAGCTTCCCGGGTCGCCTTCGACCAACTGGCCGCATAGCGCCGCACCGCATCATAGCTGCCGTCATAGCCCCGGTTGCGCAGCTCTTCGTAAATCCGAACCAGTGTCAGCCGCTGGCGTTTGGGTTGCCGGTCATTCTCGGCCAGCATCTCATCCAGATCGGACCGCCACGGGTCGATCTTGGGGCGGGGTTGGCTGGTTCGATCATAGCTGAACTCCGTCGCGCCTGACCGCACCACCTTGCGCACCGTGTTCCGTGATACCCGCAGCTCCCGGCAGATCTGCTTGATCGGTTTCCTCTGAATGAAATACGCCCGTCTGATCTTCGCAATCGTCTCCACAACCAACATCCCCAACTCGCTCCCTCAAATCCGTCGAGGAAGCTTCTGAACAGAAATATCAGGGGGGTCACTTTTGGACGCCGATTACCCCAATACGGGGGTCAATTTTGCATGCCGGTTCACATGCGGGTCATGCGTTGGGGGTTCTGAGAGGCTGAAAAAGCTTCTTTCGAAGTGGGACTGCATGTGTGCCCGCCTCGGCCTGATCTTTCATCTCGACGACATTGCGTCGATCAGCCTATGCCGCAACCGCGAAAACCTCCGACGCCAACGCAGTCAGTATGGGCTTAGAGTTGCCGTTCGCAACGTCCGCAATCGGGGCGGCATCGAAGGTGCCGTCCAACGACAGCTTTGCGGGACAAAGGGTGAATTCGCTGTGAAGTCACCAATGACGGCTTTCAAGAAATTGCCAAATCTCTTCCGCCTAAAGCTGTCAATATCGGTGAAAAACTCGACCATGTGACTTTGCAGCTCATTTTACGAGAAATCTGTCCTGCTGGATTGTTAGATATGGCGGTTTTCCAGATAAGAAGGCTCGGTAGCAGAACGCTCGTTCACCTCCTGCGGCGAGATCAAAGTTCTATGGAGTTTTTCACCGATATCTTTCGTTCCAGGTAGAAAATCAAAGACCGTTATTCAATCCGCCACCGCCCATCGCCTTTACCTGTCCTGGCGTGATCCCGAAGATCTTGCGGAATGCCGCACCGAAAGCGGGTTGGCTTTGAAAACCTGCGAGGTTCGCGGCGGCCGTGAGACTTTCACCGACCGACAAGGCACACATTGCCGCCGTCATTCTGGCATGCTGCCGCCATTGTCGGAACGTCAGACCGGTGTCTTTACGGAACAGCCTCGCGAGGGTCCGCTCCGAGGCACCTGCAATGTCAGCCCACTCTCCGAGCGATCGCTGGCTGCTTGGCATCTGACGGATAGCATCAATCACCCGGCGCAGCCGGACGTCCGAGGGCAGCGGCAAACTCAGCGCCAGCACATCGGATCGGTCGATCTCGTCCAGCGCCAGTGAGGTTATGTAGTGGCCCCGCCCCTTGAGATCCCAGTCCAGCGGTTCCAGACAGGCAGCAACGATCAGTTCCCGCAAGAGCGGCGTGACCGAGATCACTTTGCAAGTGTTTTGCATCCGGGTCGCAACCCCGTCGCGCATGAACAGGCACCGCATCGCCACCGGACCATCCATGTATATCGAGTGGACCATGTCTGAGGGCATGAAAAGCGCCGTGCTCGGCGGAATCGTATAGCTTGCCTCCTGCGTCTCTACCTGCATCACGCCCGAAACCGCATAGATCACCTGCGCCTTGGGATGTGCGTGTGCTTCCGCCAGCAGGCCGGCGGGATAATCCTTGGCATAGCCGACAACAGGCCGCGCCGCCGTCTCAACCGGGGCGATCTCCATTTGTCTGGTTGGAGACAAAAATTGTCCGAGTGTCCTCATACGGCCATGTTACAGTGATCGGTGAAACAATCAACGGAGATCAGTCAAATGGCACCCGAGACATCCAAGCCTTCCGGCATCTTTGGCCGCGAGATCATTCACCTGACTCAGGCCGATCTGCAGGACGGCCCCAACACGCCGGGCCAGAACCGTCAGACAGCCTATTCCGAGGACGGTCTTTGGATTGGTCAGTGCGAAGTCACGGCACGGGACCAGCCCAGCCAGTGGCACCACCACAAGGACTACGACAGCATCATGTATATGATCGAAGGTCGTATCCGCGTGGACTGGGGCGAATATGGTGAGAAAAGTTTCGAGATGGGACCGGGCGACTACGGCTTTTTCGGGCGCAAAGTGATCCACCATGCGCAGATCATCGACGCCCCCGACAACTGCCGCTACGTCTTTGTCCGGATTGGCTCGGGTGAGTCCGTGGTCAACGTTGATGGGCCGGGGTTCGCGCCCGAAGACTGATGCGATGGCCTGCGCTTAACCAAAAACTGAACTTGCTTCTGGATTCTGATATGAACCAACAAACCACCCGCCGTCTGAATGATCTGCAACAGCCCATCGGTGACGAGGTCGCCAACTGGACCGGTGCGCAGCCTATCGCCGACCTGTCAATGGCAGGGACTTACGCGAAGCTCGAACCGTTATCGAAATCGACCCATCTGGAGGATCTGTTCGAGGCCATCTCGGTAGACACAACGGGCAGAATCTGGACCTACATGCCAGTCGGTCCTTTTGCCGACAAACAGCAGTTCGCGGAATGGATGGAATGGGCCTGCGCGAGTAAAGACCCGTTGTTCGCAGCCATTCTGGATAACCGCACCGGCAAGGCTGTCGGGTTTGCAAGCTATCTGCGGATCGCACCCGAACCGGGTGTGATCGAAGTTGGCTACATTGCGTTTTCACCGCTGCTCCAAAGGACCCCAATTGCGACTGAAGCGATGTATCTGATGATGAAGCACGTTTTCGAGGATCTCGGCTATCGCCGATATGAATGGAAGCTGGACGATCTTAATGCGCCGTCACACAAGGCCGCCAAACGGCTCGGCTTTACCTATGACGGGTTGTTTCGTCAGGCGCTCGTCTACAAAGGTCGAAACAGGGATACGGCGTGGTATTCGATCCTTGATACCGACTGGCCACGTCTCAAGATCGGGTTCGAGAAGTGGCTTTCATCCGAGAACATGGCTGGCGAAGGGCAGCAACAGCAGCGCTTGGCCGACCTGATGCCTGCCTGAGTGCCAGCTACACTCGCTTTTGGAACAGGCACCAGCTGCCCAGATTGAGCGCTCCACAAACCCCTTTCAAAACCAAAGCAGTTGTTGAAGATTTTTGCACCGCACATATTAGCAGTCATTCGTCGCATTGCAGAATTTCGGTAAAGTGGGCTCGAAGCCGACTTTCGCCGCAGATCAATT
Organism: Roseovarius pelagicus; assembly: GCF_025639885.1. NCBI lineage: Bacteria > Pseudomonadati > Pseudomonadota > Alphaproteobacteria > Rhodobacterales > Roseobacteraceae > Roseovarius > Roseovarius pelagicus. Next base: position 3,738,504 of record NZ_CP106738.1, read on the forward strand.
GTAAAGTTGACCGTCGGCGAAACGCCGAAGACGTGGCGGGACCGGTGGATTGGAGGAACCGCTATGCCTACCGCCAACCTACCAGCAAAGCATGTCTGGGCGATCCAGGTCCGATTGGAGATCGCCCATCGGACCCGAGAACTGGCGCTCTTCAATCTTGCCATCGATAGCAAGTTGCGTGGCTGCGACATGGTGCGGCTCAAGGTCGCCGATGTCTACGCCGCGGGGCAGGTCAGGCACCGCGCTGCGATTGTCCAGAGCAAGACAAGCAGGCCCGTGAGCTTCGAGATTACCGAAGAGACTCGGAAAGCAATCGAAGCTTGGCTCGAATCCCCGCTCATGATTGTGTCGGAGCATCTCTGGCCGAGACGGTTCCACGAACGGCTGCACATTTCGACGCGGCAGTATGCTCGCCTCGTCCGGGACTGGGTGGCCTCCATCGGTCTCGAGCCGAGCGCCTACGGCACCCATTCCATGCGTCGCACCAAGGTAGCGGGGATTTATCGGAAGACCGGCAATCTTAGAGCAGTGCAGCTATTGCTTGGCCATACGAAGATGGGACAGCACCGTGCGCTACCTCGGCGTCGAACTGGAAGATGCGCTCGCGATCGCAGAGTCGGTAGAGAACTAAGCGTCAGGGGCCGGTCTGTCGCGGCCGGCCCTTTACGGTCTTTCATCTTGGAGTTTGTCGCTGCAATGCGGCGTCCGCTTAGCTGCCGTTCATGATGGCGAACCTCATGTGCCTCCTGCCGGGCAACGCCAGTGCAATTTGGGATGGAGCATGCTGCCGATGAGATGATGCTACCGCCTGTTTCAAGCTATTCTTCGTCGCTTGTTGACAGAGTCGATCATCGACTGGGGCCGAGATACATCCAGAACCACAACCGAGAACTTCTTCTTTAAGTGAAGTGGAAGGTCATCTACGAGCATCGCCTCAAGCGCTTCGGCGCTGTCTGGCCCGTCGGCGCCATCGTTTCTCTTTGCGGCTTTGAATTCCGAGCCGAACCAGAAAACGAGATAGATCCCGAAACCGCAGGCGTCCGGATCGGCGGCGTAGCCCGCCAGCTGGGTCGAAGCGGCCGTCCAAAGTTCGCCGTTGTAGTGTCTCTTGGCTTCAACCGGCAGATTCTTACCCGCGTGGCTCAATATTAGGATGTCGGCTCTGGTGTTTTCGCCGCGACGTGCCTCCGGAAAGCTGGCGGCAATGCCATATCTTTCGAAGCGCGGACGAAACAGTTCCAGAAGCCGGTCCCTGTCCTCATTCTCGATCTGTGGTTCCGTCGCCGCTCCATACTTATCGGTGTTCCAGAACCGCTTCCAGGGTGTCTCGCTTCCTGTCCTCAGGGTGCTCTTGTATCGGTCGATTTCCTCGAGAACTACGGCCGCAAGATCCGATGCAGATGCCGGGGGGCCGATTGCGAGCACGCTCATCAGCTGGATTACCGAAGGAGCTGAGAATTGCTCATCTCTCAGCTTGCGAGCGTGTTCCGCAGCTGCATGCGCGATGTGCGGCGCCCAACTTGCATCCACGGTTGGAGCAAGTTTTTTTAGGCGCTCTCCCGCATCAGTTGCATTGGATGCTCCGAGGCGCTGGATGGCCGCTCGCACAATCCCACTCCCTCCATCTGAATGCCACCAATCATTGTCGCGTGCCTGATATTTTTTGCCGAGAACGCTTATCCTGATGTAGTCCAGCAGATCGATGTTCGGACACGACTCGTTGAATGCTTGCGCGAGGTCCCCGTTTGGAGCCAATAGCGCCGCTTCAAGATCTCTTTCCGAAAACCGATCGGCAAATTCCTCGGGCTTCAGCGCAAGGCCGACGAACGACCAAAGATCTATTTGCTTCCGCTCGAGATCATCGCGATTGAGTGCAAGCCTGACAAGCTCTATGAGTTGACTGCTGCCTAAACTGGCCGCGCATGCGGAGATCGCCTGCTTTAGGGCGGGCTCTGGAAGTCCCGGTCTCTCGCCAAGTAGGCCAACCATGCACATAGATACCAGTTCCGGCCTGTCTGCACTCGTCAGATAATGGATAGCGTCGAGGTCGTCATCGCCCGCATCCAGAGCGGCGTTCCAATATTGCACTATCACGGCAGCGCCTTGATCAGGATAGCGAGCCAAGCGGTCAACTGCCCAAGCGGCGATCGAAGGATCATCGTCGGAACTGAAATAGGCTTGCCGAAGCCCGATCAACGCAATTATCAAGGGGGTCGCATCGATGTCGTTTTCACGCCCGTGCAAAAGCGCTTGATGCAACCCTGCGGCTACGGCAATCTCTTGCGGGAATGTCCCGCGTTTGGCTTCGGCCCTGCCAAGATCCTGGACATCAACCTTGATGTCAGTGTTTATCGCAAACTGGATCAACCCCTCGGCGATCGCGGCTGCGATTTGTCCATTCGTGTATTCTACAACTTTTTCAAGCGGCGCTTCGTCCTTGCGGATGCAGCCATTACGATAGTGGTTAGCAGCCCAGCTCAACACTCCGAACTGGTCATCAGCTCCGCTTGCGATCCCTGAGAGTTTCGGCGTGAGTTGAGCCACATTGCCAATCCGCGATCTCTCTGTCTCTCGCTCCTGTTTCGCTTTTCGCTTGGCCTCCTTCTTCTCCCATCTTGCGTTGGGGTTAGAGAGGAGTGACTTAATGAAGCCCTTGAAGCCTTGTTCCTGCTCAAGCAGCGACACGATCAGATCTTTCCATTTCGGCCAGTGCGTTTCACTACGCGCTGCATAGGCCGCGATCTGAAACAATTGCTTTCGCGCCGCACCTTTCTTCGCCGCTTCTGCTCGATCCAATAACCCGCGGATCAATGGATCTGACGGCAAACGCCTCGTGGTGGAGACGTATTCGCTTGTCACCAGCCAGGGACGATTTTGGGAGCAGATATCTTCCATGTGGGCGAGGAAAAACTCAAGCTCACGAACGTCAGAATCGCGATCAATCCACCTCCGAATGGCCTCAACAACTTCGCTGTCAAGCATATCCCATTGATGTTTCCGGAGATTGCCAATCCAACATTGAAGACGCACAGCGGATATGTCCGGGTTGGCATCAATTGTGATGACAAACGCGCGATTGAGGAGTGATTGGACCTGAACTTTGTGCTGGTGTTTTGTGTCGCTTCGTCCAATACCTTTGTCGAAAAAGTCCGGTCGCGGAGACTGCGCGATCGCTATGCTCAGAGAGACCAGCGAACCAGTATCGTCGTTGTCCGCGCCATCGCGCGTTTTCGCAGACACGCTGTTAAAATCCATTAGTAGTGCATGAAGATCGGAAAACTGAACATCTTGAGTTGAACCGCTTGAAAGGATGCGGGCGCGGATCGCCACTTGGTCCCGGTCCACCGTCATGCCGGCTAAATCGTCCAATAGTCCACGTTGCATACCGTCCGTGTCGACGGCTTTAGAGACGAGGACTCCGGCCGCCCTCTCCCGCATCCAGAGTGGTCGCGCAGCGTCGAGCACGATCTCCCGCAACTTCGGCGTCATCCGTTCAACTGGCGGACCGTCGGGGAGTGCTTGAAGGACGGTGACCTGTAGATGGCTGCGGACCTCAGCGTCGAGAACAGCTGTGAAATCATCAGCAAGATCATCGCCGGCAAGCCCACCGATGACAGTAGCGTCATCTTGGGAGGCGAGGAAAAACGGGTCGTCACGATCCAGGTGATAGAGGATTTCTCGTCGTCCATCGGTGTCGAACGCTGCGGCGTCGCCATATGCCAGCACCGTAGTAGCATCATTTTGAATCAGCCGTCTTGCCCCAACGGGATCTCCTTCTGATTGCAAATGGGCGGCAAACCACGCAAATAGCCCCCTGAGTTCGCTCGGTGCCTTCTGGTCGCTTCCCGTGATGAGGGCAATCGCACTCCGCAATGGTAATGCGGAAGTTTCTCCAGCACCCGTCACCCTTCTTGCCAGAAAACGCCCTGCCAAAAACTCAGCGACCGTTCGGTGAACGGGCGCGAACTCGTGCCCTTCTCCCCTGAACAGGGCTGTATCCAGCGCGGCTTCGAGAACGCGCGCTTCGAGTCCCAAGGCATGCGTAGCAACATACTCGCTTTGTGTGGAACCAGGAGGCAACGCGTTTGAGCGCCAAAGTGCTTTCGCCCCGGAGACGAGAAGGTAGAAGCTCATCGCGGCAGCCGCAGCGAGGATTTCTTCCGCTCCCGGCCGTGGATCTGTTGCGCGCTGAGGGTCGTGTTCGTGGGCAAGTGCCGATGTGGCTCTCGCGAACAAGTCAAAGCGGGAGGTCGGCCACAGGCCGTTCGATACTACAACCGAGTGAAGCAGTCTCAGACTAAGCGGATTCTCGAGAAATGCATCAGCCCCTCGATTTCGTGCTTCCCGGATGAAGCGCTCGGGATTAGTTTCTTCCAGAGAGGCCAAGACCAGTTGCGCCTCGTCCTCGCTCAAAGGCAGGAGATGGGCCACAACGATGGGCATGTTCTTCGCTGCACGCCGCATCGAATTGATGTCGGCCGTTGCGCGCCAATCCTCAGCACGGCAGGTGAGGCGCCATCTGCCAATGTTCCTGCTCGATATCGAGTTGGCGATCCGCAGAAGCTTGTCTTTGCCGCCGTCGCCTGAACGATATTCATCGAGGGCATCAAGATAAACGGTTCCAGACAAGCCGATCGGAAAGCCGTTCATCACTTCCCTGCAAGTTGCGACCTCGCCACCCTCGTCACGAGCCTCCTTTTCCAGAGCTGTCGATTTTCCCGCACCGGGCTCACCAAGCAAAACAACATATGGATGGCCGCGCAAATGGCTCAGCGGCTGAACCACGTTCTTTCCTTGAACTTGGAAGGCGACTCGTCTGTCTAAGGGTGCACTTGCCATGTCGGGAAGATACTGATCCGGCAGTGCTTTGAAAACAAGAAGCAGCGCAAACCCACTGCAAAGGACCGATGTCGGCTTTGAGAGCTCGGAGAATTCATGGTATGCGGAACCAGATTTCGTTCGCGTCGACCCGCAATGATCTGCTTCTTCTGGAATGTTATGCGTCTGCCATACTCCGAGGCGCTCACTATGCTGGCCTCCGATTTGCTCGTGCGTCAGCCCAGCTGCATGTTGCTTCCGACGCTTCGGGTGTGGATGGTCGGCGGAACATCAAGCGCGCATCCGGAACCACGCCATGCTCCTCAGCATCATCGGGCATGTCATAGCCCTTCTTGCGGCCGGCATTGCCGTGGCTGGCGACACTTGGGATGCGACACGGCGCGGGATCGCGCGGCTGCGCCCGACCGGGTGGTTCGCGATCGCAATCGCACTCGCCGGCTTTGCGGTCTCCACCATCGATAGCTGGCGCGCCTACCAGGACCAGCTCGAGCGGCAGCGCCTCGCCATGGAAGAAGTCCGGTCGGCTTGGCGTGATCTCGTCGGGCCGTTTCGCCTACTCCTCTGGGAGCTCGACGGGGCACAGAGCAATCCCGACGCGGCGATGATCGAGCGGCTGCTGGCCAACGGGGCGCTCGAGCGCCTCGACAGCATCGATCTCAGGGGCGAGGCGCCGCATCACCACGGCGCCTGGATGGCCAATATTTGCGGCCCGGCCGAGCGGGGGCGCGACGAGCTGCGGCGCCTTCAGGCGATCTATGTGGGGATACTGGAAACCGAGCTAATTGCCGCAATGAAGGAGGTCGCCGCGTCTCACGTGCCGGAGTTCATGTCCGTCTACGCGCCTTGCGACACGGTCGAATTTGATCCCAGCTACCCTTGGCGGCTTGAGTCGATCGTCAATCACCGCGAGATGCGTGGTTATCTCGCGGCGCTGCTCGAGCTTCGCCGCGGGATCGACCGTTTTGCTGAGTAGGCCCTGGAGTCCAGCACCGGTCCAGCGCGGACCATGCGGTGCCCCTTGGTCTGATTGCGAACGAGTTCGCGACGAATAGCCTGAAGCACGCCTTCGGCGAGAAAAGTGGAACGATCACCCTCAACCTTGAGGTCGAAGCATCTACCCTCAGTCTTACCCTGGGGGACGATGGGCGCGGACTGCCGAACGACGGCGAGCAGGACGGGACTCGACACGGAGGAACTGGCTTGCGCCTCATGGAAGGTATGGCCCAGCAGATCGGCGCCAGGCTTCACCGGAGCGAGGTCAAGCGCGGAAGGATGCTCGTAGTGGAGCTCGTTCAGTAGGGCATCTTGCAGCACCCCGGGGCAACTCTTTCATCCAGGCCAAATCTTACCGGCAGCGCGCGCCTCTACGGCCGCGCCAAGATCAAGGGTTCGGGCACGCATATGGCTGTTCCGCAGGAGCGGCCGTTCGCTACACGCTGACGACCTTGCAGGGAGGGTTAGAAGCGGTCAGAGCCATGACGTCGCCCACTTGCAACACGAAATGCAAAGGCCGGCCAGAGCTTTGGCCTGCAACCTCAGATGGGAAGCCGGCCCACGGTCGCAGGCACAAATCACGCGCTTTCGGCAACATCGGCTTGGATATGCGGAGTAGATTCCGAGCTTACAACCACCGGCGCGACTTCGGGAACGCGCCTGCACTCTTATCAAGGTCCCCACAAATTCTTTTCACCTTCGAAAATGCACGTCTGTAGGGATACCCGAATGTCCGTTTCCGTTTCACCGGCAAGCTTGCCTCGCTCGCGCAGAGAATGTCCGGAATCCGCCCAATTCTCCGGAAACATCCGGTCGCGAGCGCAGAATGTTGCGGCTTGAGTTGGGCGCGAGCGCCTTTTCCGTCGGACTTAGCGCGGCTATTGCGATGCAGGAAAGATTTTCGCCAATTTGCGGGGGTTTTAGGCGGTGGCGGCGAGTAGGAATTCCTCATTTGCGCTGCATGGGTCGCGCAATCGGAGCTGTCCGAGACCGAGGATGCGCTTGAGGTGTGCGTAGAGCATCTTGACCCTCTTTCGGAGCTTCGCTGAGATGTCGTATTGCTTGGTTTTTGCCATGTGCCAACTCACCTCTCGATTTCCCACCCTCCCGCGCGAAAAAAGACGCCCGCTGCGAAATAAAATGCGCCCACCTTTGCGTAGCGCTGCATGAAAGAGGTGCGCTTGTTTTTCGAGGAGAGCCCTTTTAACGGATTCAGCATGGGCTGGCAGGCCCCTTTATGAATTGAGCCTTGGTGCGACTTTGCTTCGTCCGAGCCCTCGCGTCTTTTTTTGGAGGGCTCTCCAAACTGAACCAACGAAGTGGAGTTGAAGTGTTCGATGGTCGGATGGCGTTCTGGGATTTGTATTTTTTTACTTAGGCTTGCATGAAAGTGGACTTGGTGATGTGATACATTACAAATGCGGGTGATTTCTAGGCATTTGTATGTGTTGTCAGTGCGTGCATAGTTATGCCAAAAACCCCGGTTTTGTTCGCCATGAAACGGGGAAAGTTTTGCTGTGGGTGTCTAAGGTGCTGATTTGAAATGGTTTTGGCCGAAAGGGAGTTTTGGCCAAAACAGATCATGTTGAGTGAGTTAACGGCGGAAGAGGCAAGGGGCATCAGGCAGATGGCCGTGTCATTGCACCGCAAGCCGCGGTGATTGGGAAGAATAGCTGCAAATTTGGTTGCTGCAATAGCCGTTATACTCTGTCCGCTGCCTTCTCACCTGATTTCCAGATCTTGCGCGGGCCCTCTTTTGAGGCCGCGAAGATCCGGAAACTCTGGTGAGACCGAACCAAAACAAACATCAACAAATGCCAGACCGATAGACAATGCTGCTGCTACAGCGTGTCTGGCAAGATTGCCTTTTAAAAGGAGGGAATGGGCTTCTTGATCTGTCGATTGGCGCAGCGTTTTTCGGGATGAATCCACGACGTTGAGGAAGTGCTACATCAGCGCGTGTTCGCCGTCCTTGTTCAAGAAAGAACGAAAGCTGCCCTTCGGCGCTCAATCACATTTGCGTGAGTTTCCACCTACTGGAAGCCACTTTCGTTGTTGACGGAATGCTCGGCCCGTTGTGTCTAAGGGGAAAGGATAGAGGAAAGCCTTGTGATCGGTCGTCTTATCATCGTTCTTGTTGCGTTGCATCTCGTTGTTACGAGTGCATTTGCGCATGGGATGTCGATGCCCGAGCATTGCGCGGACCCGTCGGCGCAACACATGCACGGTGAAGAAACGTCCTACGTTCAAGATCAGGGCGCTGAGGTCACTTTCGACTCTGAAGAGAAAAGCAAGCCTTTAGGGCTTTTGCATTGCGCCAGCGTTGCCTGCACGGACCAGTTCGCGGGCAACGCTGTCCCAATCCTAGTGAAGGCGTCTCGGAGTGCCGATCTGAATCCCGCGGAGCCGCAGATGGCTTTGCAGTCCGTTTTTCTGTCCCAACTGCGGCCTCCGTTGGTCTGACATCGCCTGCCCGGCGAGGATTGCGGTGTCGCCTGTGCAGGCGCGCCCGACGATCCGATCACATGCCGCCTGTCTCGGCCTAAGCCCAAGGCGCATCTGAACCTCTTCTCCCTACCTTCACTGTTTTTGCAGTGATCTTCTCATTGCGTGACCAATCGCTGGTCTACGCCCATGGAAAACACATGAAACACACAAATTTTCTGCGGCCCTTGGCCGTCATGCTGGGGCTTGCACTGGGCGCACCCGCTCAGGCTGGCACTTATGATATTACTGTCGATAAGATCCGGATCGATACCGGCACCTTTAAGAAGAAGGGCATTGGCTACAATGGCAGTCAGACCCCGACCATCCTGAACTTCCAGGAAGGGGAAGATGTTGTCATTCGCGTTAAGAACAATCTGCGCGAAAGCACTTCTATCCATTGGCATGGCCTGATCCTGCCGTTCCAGCAGGACGGGGTGCCGGGTATCAGCTTTAATGGCATCAAACCGGGCGAGACCTTCACCTACCGCTTTCCGATCGAGCAAGCGGGCACTTACTGGTTTCACAGCCACTCAGGCTTTCAGGAGCCTGACGGCGCTTACGGAGCCATCGTAATAGCGCCAAAGGGTGGCGAGACCGTGCATGCGGACCGCGATTACGTAGTCCAGTTGACGGACAAGCATCCTCACAGTGGGTCGCGGATCTTCCGCAATCTCAAATCGTCTGCCGATTACTATAACCGTGCTCAGCGCACCGCACAGGATCTGATCGAAGACGCCGGTGCCATCGGGCTGAAGGCCGCGCTTGAGAACCGCAAGATGTGGGGCGCGATGCGTATGATGCCCACGGACATCGAAGACGTGCAGGGATTTACGCCGCTAATCAACGGGGCAAGCACCCACCAGAACTGGACTGGCATCTTCAAGCCCGGTGAGAAGGTTCGCCTACGGCTGATAAACTCTTCGGCCACGACCTATTTTGACGTGCGCCTGCCGGGGCTGAAAATGACGGTGGTTCAGGCTGACGGGAATGATGTGAAACCAGTGGCCGTGGATGAACTGCGCATTGCTGTGGCTGAAACCTATGATGTGATCGTCCAGCCGCGCGAGGCGAAAGCCTATTCGATCATCGGGGGAAAGCGCAGGCCGGACGGCAATGGTGCGCGGCACCTTGGCCCCGGCCGCGGGTATGGTCGGCCCATACTACAAAATGCGGCCCAAACCTTTGCTCACCATGGCGGATATGGGCGGCATGATGTCTGGCATGGATCATGCGGGTATGGACATGGGCGGTTCGGATATGTCGGGCATGGATCATTCCGGCCACGACATGAGCGGCATGGACATGTCCGGGATGGATCATTCCGGACACGATATGGGCGGCATGGATATGGGCGGCATGGATATGTCCGGTGGTATTCCAGTGGTTCCGTCAGAGGGTGCAACTGGTGCCGAATTCTATGCACCGGGTAGTGGCCTGATCCCGACAGCGGCCAATGGTGGCAAGTTTCTTGGCTACGAGGATCTGACCGCAGGCAAGCCGCTTTATCGGGACCGCCACGCGACGCGGGAGATCGAGATCCGCCTGACCGGAAACATGGAACGCTACATCTGGTCGATTGACGGCGTCAAATACGAAGATGCCGACCCGATCCGTCTGAAGTACGGCGAACGTGTTCGGTTCAAGTTCGTTAATGAGACCATGATGGCGCACCCGATGCACCTGCATGGCATGTGGACGATCATCGACACCGGCAAGGGCGCATACGACCCCGTGAAACACACGGTTAGCGTGGCCCCCGGCACGACCCTTTACACCGAGACCGAAGTCGATGCGCCGGGCCAGTGGGCCTTTCACTGTCACCTCTCCTACCACATGGTCGGCGGCATGTTCCGCAAGGTCATCGTTGAAGGAGGCCCGTCCTAATGGGCGCGCTTTTCAAGGGAACAAACAACATGAAAAATCTAATACTTGGAGCAGTATGCGGGCCGCTTTTCGCGTTTCCTTTTGCCTCTGGCGCACTGGCAGAGTTGGGCGTTTCCCCGACCGTCTGGGGCGTTCGCACGGACAAGCTTGAATACCGGATCGGCGATCAGGAGGACTCTTTTGCTTGGGAATTCGATGCCTGGGTCGGCAATGATGAACTGCGTCTGGTCTGGAAGAGTGAAGGGGCTAAGATCGAGGGCGGCGACATTGAGGAGATGGACAACCAGATCCGTGTTCAGAAGCCGATATCAGATTTTTTCGATGGTTTCATCGGGGTTGGGACGTCGACGCCGGATGGTGCGCCCGAGCGCTATTATGGCGCTTTTGGTTTGACTGGCCTCGCGCCACAGTGGTTCGAGGTCGAGGCGGCACTCTACGTCTCCAAGTATCCCTACATCGGGGCGGAAGTGGAGTATGAAGGTCTTCTGACCAACCGTCTGATCCTGACGCCGTCCATCGCGGTTAATTTGCCACTGGCGGACGATCCCGGACGAGGAGCCACCGCAGGGGGCGCTACAGTCGAACTGGGATTGCGCCTGAGCTACGATCTAATCGGACGCAGCGTGTCCCCGTATATTGGCGTGAACTATGAACGCGCCTTTGGCGGGACGGCCGACATCCTGCGCAATCAGGGTCACGACGTCGATGATCTGACCGGCGTGGTGGGCATCAACTTCATGTTCTGATTTTCCTGCGTCCCTCTCCTTAGCTGCCCTTGCAAAGCGATGGTGATGAGGAGGGGCGCAGCCTTTTTAACTCCAACCAACCAAAGGGAACTATCCAATGAAAATTCGCAACATACTTACCTCGGCGGCACTTTCGATCGGCCTCGCTCTGAGTGTGGGGGCTGCGCTCGCACATGGCAAAGGCATGATGACCATGCCGGGCAATGGCCAGACGGTGGGGGCGGACACTAAGGTACTGCACTTGATGTTCACCGACCCCATGAAGATCACCACAGTCACCATGAAGGCGCCTGACGGTAAGACATACAAAATCAATGGCCCGGCTGCGAACAGGGCTGTCAAAATTTGGGAAGGCAAGCTGCCAAAGCTCGCGCCGGGCAACTATAAGGTCGACTGGCGCGGCATGTCGCCAGACGGCCACCCGATGAAAGGCAGTTTTGCGTTCAAGGTCGCGAACTGATCATGGGCGGAGCTATTGCCGCACTGGAACCGGTGCAGATCGCCTCGATCTTCGTCAAGGCGGGGATGTATGTCACTGTCTTGCTTGCGGCGGGCTCCGTCATCAATCTCTGGCTCCTTGCGGAGCTGGATAGCGTTGCAAGCGGTCGCCTTAGGCGGCTTGCGGCATGGTCTGCTGTGGCGGGCGTGGTATTCAGCGCGCTGAACATCCCGCTACGCGCTGCATTCTTTTTTGGGAGCATTGTCGGTGCGTTTGATCCCATCATGCTTCAGGTTGCGGTGTCCAGCCCGCTTGGGGTTTCTACTGTGGTAGGTAGTATGGGGCTTGCAGCCATCGCTAGCATCAAGCTCAACCGCAGTTGGACACGAGCTGTCGCGTTTCTAGGCGTTGTCCTTGTGGTCATCAGTTTTGCATTACGCGGACATGCAACCAGCGATCCAAGGGTCGCAATGTCAATGCTATTTGTTATCCACATCCTTGCGGCCAGTTTCTGGGTCGGTGGGTTCTTTCCGTTATATGACATGGTCGGCCGGGGCGGCGCGGGAGCAGTGCGCACTGTTGAGCAGTTTGGGCAGGCCGCGCTGTTTATGGTGGGGCTACTTGTTGGTGCCGGTGCTGCAATCCTTGTGATGCTGGCGGGTGATCCCATCGCGGTCTTGACCCAGACTTGGGGCCAGTTCCTAGCGCTGAAATTGATCGTCGTGGCTCTTTTGCTCGGGCTTGCTGGCCTGAACAAACTGCGTCTGACGCCGATGTTTGCTGAAACCGGAGACGGTAAACCGTTGCGGAAATCCATTCGGTGGGAAATGGCGGCTTTCGTCTTGATTCTGCTGATCACTGCGACCTTCACCTCAATCGCAGCACCGGAATATGCCGGATAGAAATCAGAGTTAGGAGATGATGCTCATCGACTTGATAGCCGCGGCACTCCAGCAGGTCCTTGGATTTCAGACCGTAGGGGCAGGAATGATCCGGCATTACCATGCATAGAGCGTGGCGGCTTTATTCGCACTCTGTGGCATGAATGAGCCGTCAGCTTGTGCAGTTGTAGTGGCCACGGAAACCCGCCGCGTAGCTCGGGCCAGCGCTTATGATCAGGTCGTGAAGATCATTGTCGTCTGTTTGGCGTAGCTCGACGGAAATAGGGCTTGCTGCAAAGCGATCATCGTCGCCGTCAAGACGCACGAGGTCGCCGCTGATCTTGATCAGAGCGGTGTCGTTGCCGGACACAAGCACTGGCGGGCTGGTTTCAGTGTATGCGAAGCCACACACCGGGACATCCGCGAAGACCTGAGCGATGTCTCCCTCTGACAGGAATTCCGGGTCGACTGTGTCGACGACTTCGCTGGCCAATGCCTCTTGTGCGGTCTTCAACTGAGGTTCTGGTGATACCGCCCTTGCAGCAGCTTCGCCATTTGCCGAGATCTCCGCGATCAAGTAGCGCATTTCCGCGATCTCCTTATCCTGCGCGTAGATGATGTCATTGGCCATGGTTCGTACTCGCGGATCGGTGATGTCCGCGCGCGCGGAGGTCATAATCGCAATCGAATGGTGCGGAATCATCGCCCGCATGTAGGCGCGGTCTTGCACCGTGGCCTGGCTGCGAACCAGCCAGAGCGCCCCGGCGAAGACCACGAGGGAGCCGGCAAAAATGGCGATATTCAGTATGGGATTCTTGTACATGCCCAGCATGAACGCCAACATGACAAAGGCCATGACCGCTCCCATAACAATCGCCATGTAGGCGCGTGTTTCTGACCAGAAGACATGGCTGATCAGATAGGTGTTGAGATACATCAATCCGAACATAAGCACCGTAGAAACGGCGATCATCAGGAAAAAGCGGGAATAAGCCATCGGCACCTCCAAGTTTGTTTGAAGGTAAAACAACCTTCCAGCGTTGGAGGGTTCCCATAAAGTCGACGTTTTCCGACTATTTTTTTCCGCTGATCGCCTCTTGATAGGCGCGTTCACGGTCCGGCCATGTGGATTTAATGTATTCGAGGATGGCGTGGATTTGCTCATCCTTCAGTGTATCGCCAAAGCCCGGCATGTTGCTTTCATAGTCGTCGCCGACAACTGCGGCCGTCCCATCCCGCGTAATGCGGAACAGGATGTCGTCGCTGTGATGCCATGTGTGACCCGTGACATCATGGGGCGGTGCAGGAAGTCGTCCATCAGTGCCACGGCTGCGCCAGTCTGGCTGACCTTCAAGTTTGGTCCCGTGACACGAGGCGCAGTGCTGTTGGTAGAGCGCAGCGCCATCCATGCCTTCTTCTGCCACGACAGAGTAAGCCGCACCGGAAAGCGCCGCTGCAAGCAGGAGAAGCCACCTCATGAGACCGTAATCCAGTTGGTCATGCCCGAGGCGGCGTGCCCCAACATGTGACAATGCAACAGCCATTTTCCCGGATTATCCGCGACGAATGCGATCTCGGTCGTCTGGTCCGGCATCACCAATACCGTGTCCCGTAGCGGTCCAGTGGTGCCGTCTGCGTTACGCACCCGGAAGTGCATCCCGTGCAAGTGCATAGCATGCGGAAAGATCGTGTCGTTCGTCATGCGGATGCGCGCCGTTTCTCCGAGTGACAGGGCGGCAAAGGGCGTCTTCCCCATACCTGCTTGTCCGGCCAGTGCCCAGAATTGGCCGTTCTGGACCAGCTCTTGCCAGCCCATTGTCTGTCCGTTGAAGGAGGCGCTCTCCAGCCCGCGCATGGCGCCACCTTGAAGGGGCATGTCAAAGACACGGGCCGCGTCGATTCCGGGGGTGTCCATTCGTGGGTTGGATGGCAAGGGCGCAGGCAGGTCTCGGTGAACCGAGGCCGCACGCCCCGTGACCGTGAATTCCACCAGCGCTCGCCAGCTGTCGTCGGAAGCGGCAAAAAGAAGCCCGGCTGGCGCGTCCTTCTCGGCGGTGACGTCCACGATCAGGTCTATGCGCTGCGCGGGAGCAAGGACAAGCGTGTTCGACACCGGCTCTGGTTCCGCAAGAGGCATCCCGTCGAGAGCGATCGTCCACCCCCTCAGCCCCTCAAGTCTAAGTCCAAAGATTTGCGCATTGGCCGCGTTGATCAGCCGCAAGCGCAGCCGGTCGTTCTGCCGCGCCGGGAGGCTGTAGTTGTAGCGCCCATTCACCCCCACCAGATTGCCGATGCGGCCGCCATGGCTCCGTGCCATCGGAGCCGCAAAGTTGTCGACGAACCGCCCGGTGTCCGGGTCGATCAACCAGTCGTCTATCATCAGGACTTCGTCGCCGTCAACGTCCGGCTGTGTCGGTTCTTCGACGATCAGCGCACCGGAAAGGCCCCGCGCTACCTGCTCCATGGAATTGGTGTGCGCGTGATACCAATAGGTGCCGGCGTCCGGCAGATCGAAGGCATAATCGAAGCCTTGCCCAGACGGTACTGGCTCTTGCGTCAGCCCCGCGACGCCATCCATCGCATTGTCTATTCGAATGCCGTGCCAGTGGATCGAGGTGGGAACAGTCAGGGTGTTGACCAGTCGCCGTTCAAACCGGCTGCCTTGCGCAACGCGGATCATGGGACCGGGGATCGTGCCGTCGTAACTCCAGACCGGCGTGGCGGGATAGCTGTCTGGAGCAAGCTGGATCATGGCCTCTTTGGCCGTCAACAGCGGCATGTCTTGGGCGAAAGCAGGGCGGACCAGCGGGGTAGAGGCAAGACCAGCGCAGAAATTGCGTCGTGTCAAATTCATATCAGTTAATCCCATTTGCACGTTGCACTTCACGGATATAAGCAATGATAGAGCCAGCATCAGCACGGGTGACCTGAGGCTGCGGCGGCATGTCCCCGAACTTCCAGTGATGCGCACGCACGCCATTTTGTGCAGCCATCTGAAAAGCCATATCCCCGTGGTGTGACGGCTCATAGATCTTGTGGATCAGCGGCGGTCCAAATCCCACTTTCCCCGCGGCATTTGCGCCGTGACAATCAGCGCAGACCGCATCGAATGCCCGTTTTCCCATAGAAGCCTCGGGCGAAAGACTCTTGGGTAGGGTGACGGCGACCATAGCCGCGCCTTGGGTGGGGGTCGATGCTTGGCCTGCCGACAGATCGTGGTCGGTAAGACGGGTATAAGTATATGTACCAAGTGCTACAGCAATGACCGCAGCCCCGGCAAGGAGCGTATTTTTCATGATATTTTCCTGTCCTGCGCAAGCCTTCGTGCTGCGCGTTCTCATTTAGGGCGGACGAATGTCAGCCCAGGACGCAGTAGAGAAGGATCAGGCGCGGGGAGGTGGCAGGTCTAGTGCCAAGCGAATGGATGCGCCTTTATATGCATCGGGCCATGCGTGGCGATGGCCAAGGTACTCTCCGTCGCGTTGTGAGAAAGCATCAGAAATAAGAGCCATGGGGGCACAAAGGGACATATCCGCGCAAGACGGTCCCTGATGCATTTTGCCCGCCTCGGCTTCCTGCATTTCGACCATCGCCTCTGGACAGGACGGGCATTCATGCATCGACATGCCAGCCGCATCAAAATGCGGAGATGAGACTAATACCATAAGGTTGGCCAGAAGGATAAAGGCGATCAGGCGCATGCGGGCTTTCTTACTTGTCATAGCTAACATGGGACGCCACGGGGGGCTGGTCAATGCAGATCTGAATTGCCAATGCACATCATGTACATAATCTTATCTCGACGAATTCGCAGATCGCGAGACAAGGGCGAAACTTCCTCGCCGTATTGGTGATTGAGTCGGTCCGCCAACGCGGTTCCGGTGGGATCTCGGACCAGCGCCAAGAGTGTGGCGGCAGGTTCTTTGGTTGCAGTATATCTGTTTGACGAAGCAATCACGCAGATCTACTAATCCATTGAAATCTGTTGGGGTGCCCTTGTCGGGGCTGAGATGCGCAATGCGCGAACCCATTGAACCTGAACCGGTTAGGACCGGCGGAGGGAACAGCTAGCGGACACAGCGTTCGTTCTGGTCGTACCCTCATTTCCTGTCCTGACCCTGAACGCCAAGGGCGGTGCCATGGTTGCAAAGGCGCTGACGATTGCAGGCTCGGATTCCGGTGGTGGCGCGGGCATTCAGGCCGATCTGAAAACGTTTTCGGCGATGGGCGTCTACGGCGCTTCGGTCGTTACAGCGGTGACCGCGCAAAACACGCAATCTGTCACGGCAATTCACGCCATTCCCGACGCGGTCGTGGCAGCGCAGATCGAAGCGGTCCTCAGTGATATAGAGATTGGCGCGATCAAGATCGGGATGCTGGGCACACCGTCGCTGATCAAGGTGGTCGCTGATGCCTTGGCGGGATATGACGGCCCCGTGGTGCTTGATCCAGTCATGGTCGCGAAATCGGGCGACACGCTGCTGGCCGATAGCGCGATTGATGCGCTAAAGTCCGAACTGTTCGGTCGCGCAACGCTAATT
Organism: Roseovarius pelagicus; assembly: GCF_025639885.1. Classification (NCBI taxonomy): domain Bacteria; kingdom Pseudomonadati; phylum Pseudomonadota; class Alphaproteobacteria; order Rhodobacterales; family Roseobacteraceae; genus Roseovarius; species Roseovarius pelagicus. Next base: position 3,755,314 of record NZ_CP106738.1, read on the forward strand.
ACTCCCAACTTGCCAGAAGCCGAAAAGCTCGCCGGTGCGGGCACACCCCAAGAGCAGGCTCAACGGCTATTGGAACTGGGCGTTGGCGCAGTGCTGATGAAAGGCGGGCATGCGGAGGGACAGATCTGCAAAGACACTCTGGTGTCGAGCACTGGTGCCCGGTCCTTTTCTGCACCTCGCGTGAATACACGAAACACTCACGGCACGGGGTGTTCCTACTCCTCGGCCATCGCTGCATGCATGGCACAGGGCATGTCGATGCAGGAGGCTGTTGCCCGCGCCCACCGTTGGCTGAATGCCGCGATATTGCAGGCGGATGACCTAAACGTTGGACACGGCCATGGGCCGGTTCACCATTTCCACGCGCTTTGGGGATGAGCGATCGTTTTACCATACTCGGTGGCGGCGTGTGCGGCTTGACGATGGCTGCGGAACTGTCGTTGCGCGGTGCGCAGGTCACGGTCAGTGACCCCAATGGAGCGCCCGGCGACCACGCCTGCTCGTGGTGGGCGGGAGGCATGTTAGCGCCCGAATGCGAGGGCGTGAGCGCGGAGCCAAACGTCGTTCATCACGGCCGCGAGGCTGCGGATTGGTGGGAAAGCCACGGTGCGACGGTGACCCGGAATGGGACGTTGGTTGTGGCCTTGGGGCGCGATCAGAGCGAATTGACAACATTCGGGCGCCGCGTGCCGTCCGCCGTGCCCATGGATCGCGCCGGGATCGAAGCATGCGAACCCCACTTGGCCGAGCGGTTTTCCAAGGCGCTGTTCATACCCAATGAGAACCACCTCGCCCCTCGTGCGACCATGATCGGACAGTATGACCGGCTGACGAAGGCCGGGGTCGTCTTTGAACGTGTGTTGCGGGGACAGGTCATAGACTGCCGCGGATTGGCTGCGCGTGACACGCTCCCTGACCTGCGCGGCGTCAAGGGCGAGATGCTGGTGGTGCGCTGCCCCGATGTCGCGCTCTCGCGTCCGGTCCGGCTGCTGCACCCGCGCTTTCCGCTATATATCGTGCCTCGTGGCGATGGGGTCTTTATGCTGGGTGCGACACAGCTTGAGAGTGGCGACCGCAACCGGGCCACCCTGCGATCTGTCATGGAGCTGATGAACGCTGCCTACGCCCTGCACCCTGCCTTTGGCGAGGCGGAACTGCTGGAAATCGGCGTCGATGCGCGGCCCGCCTTTCCGGACAACCAGCCACGTATTCGCCGGGTCGGCGAGCGGATTTACGCAAATGGCCTTTTTCGGCACGGATTTCTGCTGGCGCCCGCCCTGGCGCGGATGACTGCGGATCTGGTGCTGGAGGGCAAAACGCCGGAGGTTTGGTATGAAGATCATCGTGAACGGTGAGATGATGAACAGTGACGCGCCCACATTGGCGGCGTTGCTCGCTGAGCTTGGGAAAGGCGACGCGAAGGTGGCCACGTCGGTGAATGAGGCCTTTGTTCCTAAAACCCTGCGGGAACAACAGGTCCTGCGAGACGGCAACCGGGTCGAGATCGTCGCCCCGCGGCAGGGGGGCTGAGATGCCTACATTCTACGGCACCACGATCGATTCTCGCCTGATGTTGGGCACCGCTCAGTACCCATCCCCTGCCATTCTAGCAGACGCGTTTCAGCAATCGGGGGCGGGTATTGCCACAGTGTCGGTGCGCCGCGAGGCCGGCGGTGAGCAGGCAGGGCAGGATTTTTGGTCGCTGATCCAGCAACTGGGCGTTGCGGTCTTGCCCAACACCGCTGGCTGCCATTCGATTCGCGAAGCGGTGACCACAGCGCACATGGCGCGCGAACTCTTTGATACCGACTGGATCAAGCTGGAGATCATCGGCAATGCCGACACATTGCAACCCGATCCCTTCGGGCTGGTCGAGGCCGCAGCACAGTTGGCCGAGGACGGATTCGAGGTCTTCCCATATTGCACCGAGGATCTGGTGCTGTGCGAACGCTTGGTAGAGGTCGGTTGCAAGGTCCTTATGCCTTGGGGCGCGCCCATCGGCACGGGGCTTGGCCTAAATAACATTTACGGGCTGCGCAGCCTGCGGGCGCACTTTCCGGATATCCCCTTGGTGGTGGACGCCGGACTGGGCCTGCCGTCGCAGGCGGCGCACGCGATGGAATTGGGCTATGATGCGGTGCTTCTCAATACCGCCGTGGCCAAGGCGGGCGACCCCGTTGCGATGGCCAGAGCGTTTGCACATGCTGTGGAGGCTGGCGCGCTGGCGGCGCAGGCCGATCCTATCGACGCGCGGGATATGGCCGCCCCCTCTACGCCCATTATCGGAAAGGCATTCCTTTGACGCTACATCGCTTTTACCCGATCTTTGACGATGTCGCGTGGCTGCGGCGCATGTTGCCGCTAGGGATAAAGCTGGTGCAATTGCGGATCAAGGACCAGCCGCAGGACGCGCTGCGGGCGCAGATCCTTGAGGCGCGCGATCTGAGCCGCGCCCACGGTGCCGTGTTGGTTGTCAACGACCACTGGCAACTGGCCATCGAGCTTGGATGTGATTGGGTGCATTTGGGCCAAGAAGATTTGGACGACGCTAATGTGGATGAGATCCGAGCGACCGGCCTGAAACTGGGCATCTCGACCCATGACGAGGCGGAATTGACGCGGGCTCTGGCGTTGATGCCCGATTATGTCGCCCTCGGCCCGATCTATCCGACGATCCTCAAGAAAATGAAATGGCATCAGCAGGGCGTCGAGAAGCTGACGCTCTGGAAGGCACGTACGGGGCGCATCCCGCTTGTTGCGATTGGTGGAATGAGCGTTGCGCGCGCCGAAGGTGCTTTTGCTGCCGGTGCGGATATCGTTTCGGCCGTCACGGACATCACGTTGCATGATGATCCGGAGGCTCGCGTCACGGCATGGCTCAAGGCCTGCACATGAACCGATACGCCCGTCAAACCGCTGTTTTGGGCGTGGCCGCACAGGAACGGCTTGCTGCGGCATCGGTTCTTGTCATCGGCGCGGGTGGTTTGGCTAGCCCGGTTTTACAGTACCTTGTGGGCGCGGGCGTGGGCCATATCCGGCTCGTCGATGCGGATGTGGTGAGCCTGTCAAACCTGCATCGCCAAACGCTCTTTCGTGAGGCCGATATCGGCCAACCCAAGGTCGGGATCGCCGCAGCCACCTTGGCTGCACTGAACTCGGACACCACGATTGATCCCATCCAGAAGCGCTTTGATCCTGCCACGGCAGAGGCGCTGTGTGACGGCATGACCCTCGTCCTCGATTGTGCCGACAGCTTTGCGGCCAGCTACGTGGCGTCGGACCATTGTCTGCACACTGGGCAGCCGCTGATCAGCGCCAGCGTTGTGGGGTCCGAGGGCTATGTGGGCGGATTTTGCGGCGGTCAGCCGGGGCTGCGCGCGGTGTTTCCCGACCTGCCAGATCAGTTAGGCTCTTGCGATACCGAAGGCGTGTCAGGCCCAAGCGTTGGTGTCATTGGCAGCCTACAGGCGCAAATGGCGATGGCGATCCTTACGGATGATCAGACGGCCTTGGGTCAGCTCGTCACCTATGATGCACGCACGCTGCGGTTTGGCGGGTTTCGGTTCGATGCTGCCCCCGATCCTGCGCCGAACCCGGCGTTCATCGCGCAAGCAGACATTGCGGCAACTGACTTTCTGGTCGATCTGCGTGCAAAAGAAGAACAGGGACCGGAATTGCCGCTGGCGATGCGCCATGCAGTCACGGATTTTGGGCCGCACGGTCCCCAGCCAGACCAAGACCAACGCGCCGTTCTGGCCTGCCGGTCAGGTCTTCGGGCGTGGCACGCAGCGGAGCGGCTTGCAAAACATTGGGACGGTGAGATCAAAATCCTTGCCCTTGGAGACTAAGGTGATCGAGCTGATACGCGGTATGACAAGCCCCGAGCCGATCACGTGATATACCCGCGTCGCCGTGGCGCTGCCCGGCTCAGCGTTTAGCCTGCGGCTGGCGGTGGTCTGCGCCCTCAAAAGGCTCGGGGTATCGGGCGTTGTTGCCCAACGGTCGCGCCAATAGCGACGTCGGGTTCGTCGCTCTTATGGTACCGCGTTGCTTACCGTTCTCCTGCATGCAGGTGTGAACAAAGTGTGAGAAGAGACATTGGGCCGGCCTGATATCGGCCGAGGAAATTCAACGTCTGCGCAAACACGAGGCGGTCAGTGCGCAATCGGCCCCGGGGCCAGATGGGGCAGCACTTTTCGCGCATCCACAACGCAGAGAATCTTGCTGGAGGGGCGAGGGAAGTGAAGTCTCCGCTGCCCCGAATCGGGACCGGTATGGGCAAACAAATTTGCGTGCGGCCAGTTCAGGGAAGGATACCGAGGCGCGGCCCGCGAGCATACCAGACGTTTTCTAGACGGGGTGGTGTGCGGAAATTTACATATTTATGAATGACATAAATGGAACTTGGCGGAGGAGGTGGGATTCGAACCCACGGTAGACTTTCACCTACGTCGGTTTTCAAGACCGGTGCATTCGACCACTCTGCCACTCCTCCGACAGAGATAGTGCCTACAGTGCGTTGCGCGATTCTGAAAGTACCAGTTTCTGGGGAATTCCGCCGAAGATGCGTCTGCGCGCTTTTCTTGCATCGGACAAAGGGCTAACATGTCGCAAGGCGGCAACGACCGTCTTGGCAGCGCAGTTCCGGGAAAACCGGCGGGGCACCGTTTTACGGTGGCCATCAGACAGGCAAAGGGCACGGCATGGATTTCTCTGGGGAAGGCGGAAGAGCGGGATTGCGCAGCGCATTCGGGGCTGGCACGATTATTGTTTTTCTCAGTGGCTGCCAAGGGTTGCAGGACGTTAACCCCTTTAAGGCAAGACCAGACACAGAGGCTGAGGTCACCACTGTCGCCGGGGGGGATGCATCCTCTGTGCGTTTGGTGGAGCGCGATGTCGAGGCACCGGATGTCTTTCAGGTCACCGATATGGGGCTCTGGGATGGTCGCCCGTCCTTGGGTGGTGTTTGGGTCGCACATCCTGATGTAAGCGAGCCTGAGCGTGTGATCATCCGCAATACGGCTAATTCAAAATTCGTGATCGGCGCGCTGTTTCGCCGCGAACGGGCCAATCCCGGCCCAGAGTTGCAAGTGTCATCCGATGCTGCCGCAGCGTTGGGGATGCTGGCCGGGGCGCCAGCACAGTTGAACGTGACGGCGTTGCGCCGTGAGGCCGCGCCGGAGCAGCAACAGGCGGCAGCCCGTCCGCTGACACCCAGCACGGTGGAGTCGACATCGCTTGATCCCATCGCCGGGGCAGCTGCGGCGATTGATGCTGCCGAAGCAGACGATGCCGCGACCTCAACGGTCAGCGTGACCCAACCTTCGGCGACCCCTGCCACGCCTGCCAAAGCATCTTCGCTGGACAAGCCGTTCATTCAGATCGGTATCTTTAGTGTTGAGAAGAACGCCAACAACACCGCCACCGCGATGCGGCAGGCAGGCATGGTGCCCACTGTGCTGGCGCAGGAATCGAGCGGCAAGAAGTTCTGGCGCGTTGTTGTCGGTCCGGCGGCCACGAAATCCGAGCGCACCGCGCTGATGAAGAAAATCAAGGGTGTCGGGTTTGACGACGCCTATCCTGTGACCAACTGATCCGGAAAGAGCCCATGCTGCCACATGCCGTTCGACTGAGTTTTGCCCTTCTTGTTGCGCTTGTCATGGCGTTGCCCGCCGCTGCGTTCGACACGCAGGCGCGTGCGGCCTACGTGACCGACCTTAAAACCGGCACGGTTCTGTTGAACAAGAATGCCGATCAACCGCTACCGCCTGCGTCGATGTCCAAGCTGATGACGCTATATGTGGCGTTCGAGGCGATCCGCGAGGGGCGGCTCTCGCTTGATGAAAAGCTTCCTGTGTCCCAGCACGCGATGAGCTATGGTGGCTCGACCATGTTTCTGGACACCACGGACCGGGTACGGGTTGAGGATCTTTTGCGGGGTATCATCGTGCTTAGCGGCAATGACGCCTGTGCCGTGATCGCCGAGGCGTTGAGCCCGGATGGGTCCGAAGCCGGGTTTGCACGTTTCATGACGATGCGCGCGCAAAAGATGGGTATGACCAATTCTACTTTTGCCAATTCCAATGGTTGGCCCGCTGCGGGCCACCGGATGAGCATGCGCGATCTGGCGCTGCTGGCACGTCGTTTGATCGAGGATTTCCCGGAATATTACCCGATGTTTGCCGAGACCGAGTTCAAGTTCGATGGCCGCGCGCCGCAGAACACCCAGAACCGTAACCCGTTGCTGGCGCTGGGGATTGGCGCGGACGGGCTGAAGACCGGTCACACTCAGGCGGCGGGCTATGGTTTGGTTGGGTCGGCGCGGCAAGGGGATCGGCGCATCGTCTTTGTCATCTCGGGGTTGAACAGTTCGGCGCAACGCGCTCAGGAAGCCGAGGCAATCGTAAGCTGGGCGTTTCGCCAGTTTGTCGAAAACACCGTTGTCAAAGGCGGTACCGAGGTATTGCGCGCGGACGTGTGGCTGGGTGATGCCCCCAGCGTCGGATTGGTTGCCGAGCAGGATTTGACCATGTTGCTGCCGGTGCTGAGCGCCGAAGAGGTCAAAGCCGAAGTGATCTATGACGGTCCTATTCAGGCACCCGTCGCGCAAGGGGATCGTCTTGGGACGCTGATTGTCAAACCCGAGGGCATGCAAGAGGTCGAAGTGCCGTTGATTGCGGCCGCCAGTGTCGCGCGCGGCGGTTTTGTTACCCGGATCAAGACTGTCTCGGGACTGTTGCTGACACGATTACAGCAGGGGCCTGAGGGCGCGCTTTGAGCGGGCAGGGGCTTTTCGTCAGTTTCGAGGGGATCGACGGTTCTGGTAAGTCGACGCAGGCGCGCTTGTTATCTGACGCCCTGAAGCGCGCGGGCCACGATGTCATCCTGACACGAGAGCCGGGTGGCAGCCCCGGTGCCGAGGAAATCCGCAAGCTGGTGTTGGAGGGCGATCCGGATCGCTGGTCAGCCGAGACCGAGTTGCTGCTCTTTACTGCGGCCCGTCGCGACCATCTGGAGCGAACCATTCGTCCGGCGCTGGCAGCGGGGCAGGTCGTCATCTGTGATCGGTTTGCTGACAGCACGCGTATGTATCAAGGATTGCGTAGCGGCGATCTGCGGGGCCTGGTTGATGCCCTGCATGACCTCATGATCGGTCAGGAGCCGGATCTGACCTTGTTGATCGACATGGACCCCGATGCGGGGCTTGCGCGGGCACTGGGACGCGGCGGCAACGAGGAACGGTTCGAGTCCTTTGGCGGAGATTTGCAACGCCGGATGCGACAGGGGTTTCTTGACCTCGCGACGGCTGCACCTGACCGCATTCAGATAATTGATGGCATGCGCGATGTGGATGCCGTCGCGCGCGAGGTCTGGTCCGTGATGGCAGAGGCGTTAGGATGACAGACGACGCTCCGCAGCCAGATCGCGTCGAAGGCGCGCCACATCCGCGAGAGACGCGCGAGCTGATTGGGCAAGCAGCAGCCGAAACGGGGTTTCTGGAGGCGTTCAACTCTGGCCGGATGCATCATGGCTGGCTGATGGTTGGCCCGCGCGGTGTCGGCAAGGCAACGCTGGCATGGCGCATCGCACGATTCCTGCTGGCCACACCCGACCCGGTTGCAGACGGAGGGCTGTTCGGCGATGCACCGATTTCGCCACAATCTCTTGATGTGCCTGATGAGCATCCGGTCGCGCGGCGGCTGTTGGCGGGGTCCGATCCGGGCCTGTTTCATATCACCCGCACCCTCAACGAAAAAACCGGCCGGATGCGTGATATGATTGTGGCCGAGGACGTCCGGCGGCTGAACGGATTTCTGGGGCTTAGTGCGGCGGATGGCGGCCGTCGGGTAGTGCTCATCGACAGCGCGGACGAGATGAATGCACAGGCGGCCAATGCGCTGCTGAAGATGCTGGAAGAACCGCCCGCGCGTACGACACTGCTGCTGATCAGCCACCAGCCGACAGGTCTGTTGCCGACCATCCGTTCGCGGTGCCGCGAACTGCGTTTGCCGCCATTGGATGCGGAGGGTATGGCTGCAGCACTTGCGCAGGCAGGTGTCGATACGGGCACCACTGATGCCGCTGCATTGGCTGCGTTGTCGGGTGGGTCGGTCGGAGAGGCAGTACGCCTGACCAACCTCGGCGGGCTAGAGATGTACCGCGAACTGACGCAGATCTTCGCCGGGCTTCCCCGGCTTGATCGGTCACGGGCGTTAAAGCTGGCGAATGCGGCGGCGACACGCGGGGCGGAGGACAAGCTCGACCTGCTGATTGGGCTGTTCGATCTGCTGCTGGCACGGCTGGCACGCACTGGCAGCATGGGCGCGCCACCCGCGCCCGAGGCGGCGCAAGGCGAGGCCGAGATGATGCTCCGACTTGCCGCTGATCCGGCCCAAGGACGGGCGTGGGCGGACTGCGCGCAGCTGGTCGGTGCACGAGCGCGCCATGGGCGGGCGGTGAACCTTGACCCTGCCGCGCTGGTCCTAGATACCGTGGTCAAGATACAGAAAACGGCGGCGGGCAAAGCTCGCTGAAAGGTGTGCATGACCGAAACCATCCAGATCACAGACAGCCATTGCCACCTTGATTTCCCCGATTTCGACGCGGAGCGCGATGCCGTGATCGACCGCGCCGTGGCCGCAGGGGTTACACGGATGGTCACGATCTGCACCCGGTTGCGATTGGAGCCGCAGGTGCGCGCGATCGCCGAGGCTTATGCGCCAGTGTTCTACGCCGCAGGAACACACCCGATGAGCGCCGCCGATGAGCCCTTGGTCAGTGTCGATGAGTTGATCGCCTTGGCAAAGCATCCCAAATTCGTGGGTATTGGCGAGACCGGGCTGGACTATCACTATACTGCTGACAGTGCCGAGGTGCAGCGGCGCAGTCTGCGGATCCATATCGCGGCGGCGCGAGAAACCGGGTTGCCGCTGATTATCCACGCTCGCGCGGCGGATGACGATATGGCGCGCATTCTGCGTGAAGAGCACGCGAAGGGCAGCTACAGTTGTGTGATGCATTGCTTTTCGTCCAGCGCGGAACTGGCCCGCGCTGCGCTTGATCTGGGGTTTTACCTGTCGATGTCCGGTATTGCCGCATTCCCCAAGAGTCAGGAGTTGCGTGATATTTTCGCCTCCGCGCCGGTCGAGCGTGTTCTGGTCGAGACGGACGCGCCTTATCTTGCGCCACCACCTTTCCGTGGCAAACGGAACGAGCCGTCTTATACGGTACATACCGCCAAGGTGGGTGCAGAGACGTTTGGTATGGACTGGCCCGACTTCGCGGCGCAGACGCAGGCCAATTTTGACCGGCTGTTCTGGAAGGCCGCTCAGTTCGAGGCGGCGGCCTGATGGCAGAGCGTCGGTTTATCATCCTTGGTTGTGGGTCATCGGGCGGCGTACCGCGTCTCGGCGGTCATTGGGGCGATTGCGATCCCGAAGAACCGCGCAACACCCGCCGCCGATGTTCGATGCTGATCGAACAGGAAGGGCCGGAGGGGATCACGAGGGTGCTGATCGACACCTCTCCTGATCTACGCGCGCAGTTATTGAGCGTCGGCGTGGGGGTATTGGATGCGGTGCTCTTTACCCATAGCCACGCTGATCACGTACACGGAATCGACGATCTGCGGGTGGTTGTGTTCAACACCAAAAAGCGGCTGCCGGTCTGGGCGGATGGTGACACGCAGAATGCGCTATATGCGCGGTTCGGCTACGCCTTTGTCCAACCTGACACGTCGCCCTATCCGCCGATCCTGAACATGAACACGATTGATGGCGATGTGACCATCGACGGCGCAGGAGGGGCGATCACTCTGACGCCTTTCACCGTCGGGCATGGTGCGATTGATGCACTGGGGTTCCGCATCGGCGATGTGGCCTACCTGCCTGATGTGGCGGATATCCCCGATGATGTCTGGCCGTTACTGGATGGGCTGGAGTGCTGGATTGTGGATGCGCTGCGCCGCACGCCGCATCCGACGCATTCGCATCTGGAGAACACGCTCAAGTGGATTGACCGCGCTGCCCCGCGCAATGCGGTCATCACCAATATGCATATCGACATGGATTATCGTACGCTAGAGCGCGAATTGCCGGAAAATGTTATTCCCGCGTATGACGGGTTGACGCTCGCCTACGACGTCTAACCATGCAGGCGCTGCTCGATGTCATCCTGCCGGTCTTTGTGGTAATCGGGGCTGGTTATCTGGCGGTTTGGCTAAAGTGGTTTCCGCAAACGGGCGTCGACGGGTTGATGAAGTTCACACAGAACTTTGCAATCCCCTGCCTCCTTTTTACCGCGTTGTCACGATTGGATCTGGGGCAGGGGTTCGACTGGCGCCTGCTGCTGAGCTTTTATACCGGCGCGCTGGCGGGTTTTGTGCTGGGCCTTTTCGGCGCACGGCTGATCTTTGGCCGCACGTGGGAAGATGCCATTGTCATCGGATTTTGCTGCCTTTTTTCGAACTCCGTCCTTCTGGGGCTACCTCTGACTGAACGCGCCTATGGTGCGGATGCACTCACGTCCAACTATGCCATCATCGCTCTGCATTCGCCGTTCTGCTACGGTGTGGGCATCTCGGTGATGGAGATCACTCGCGCGCGTGGCGCGGCGGGTGTCGATGTGGCACAGCGCGTGCTGAAGGCGATGTTTACGAACGCGCTGATCATCGGCATCGGTCTGGGGCTGCTAGTCAATCTGACCGGTCTGACCTTGCCGGGGACAGTGCAGGCAGGGCTGGACCTGATTGCGCGTGCGGCATTGCCTGCGGCGCTGTTCGGGTTGGGTGGGGTTCTGGTGCAGTATCGGCCAGAGGGCGATTTGCGGGTGATCGGCTGGGTTTGTCTGATCGCGCTGGTGGCGCATCCGCTGATTACACGAACGCTGGGTGGTGCGCTGGTATTGGACAACGGGCCGATGCGGTCGGCGGTGCTGACGGCGGCGATGGCGCCGGGGGCGAATGCCTATATCTTTGCCAATATGTACGGGCGGGCCAAACGTGTCGCGGCCTCGGCGGTGCTGTTTGGCACGGGGCTGTCGATCCTCAGTGCATGGGTGTGGATGGGGCTTTTGCCATGACGCGGTTATCTGACCCTTGCGGGTCATCAATGTGACGGTGTAGGCAATGCCCAAGTGAGGACGGCCTCCCGCCCGAAGGGGTGTGATCCACCGGGACGGCCCGGTATCATCCAAGGGAGAGGTGCCATGCGCAGCACAGCAGACCGGATACGCCACGCGCTGTCATTTGAAATCATCGCATTGCTGATTGCCGTGCCGGGAGGCGCGCTGATTTTCGGCCTTTCATTGCATGACGTGGGGCTGGTCGCGGTGGTCAGCGCCACGATCGCGACGCTGTGGAATTATTTCTATAACATCCTGTTTGACCATGCGCTGTTGCGCATGACTGGACGCGTGGCCAAGACATTCGTGATACGCCTGATTCATACGGCCTTGTTCGAGGTCGGCCTGTTGGCAGCATTGTTGCCCTTTATCGCGTGGTATCTGGGGATGACGCTGTGGGATGCGTTCGTATTGGATATGTCGTTTACGATTTTCTATCTGTTTTATACGTTCGCGTTTAACTGGCTTTATGACATCGTTTTTCCGGTGCCAGGCACCCGACACCAAGAGCATTCTTGAAAAACTGCGTAGATCCTGCGCCCAAAAATGTGCGTGTCAGCCGTCCGACGGCGCGCCGCCGGTAAAGGAATTGCTGTCATGGTATTTGCACGGTGCTTCCTGCATTTCCAGATGCAGCCCGGTGCCGGTGTAGGGATGAGCGCGGGCAAGTGCCTCGTCCACGTCGATACCCAGACCGGGCGTTGTGGGCGGTATGATGTAGCCATCCTCGATCTGAATGGTGTCTTTGATGAGGGCGGCGTGAAACGGTGTCTCGATCGTTTCGGCAATCAGGATATTCGGAATTGATGCCGAAAGGTGCACATTGGCCGCCCACTCAACCGGCCCGGCATAGAGATGCGGAGCCATCTGCGCGTTGTACACCTCGGCGATTGCGGCGACTTTCTTCATCTCCCAGATACCGCCCGCACGCCCCAGCGCGGGTTGCAGGATGCTGACGCTTCCATCGCGCAGGGCGGGCGCGAACTCTGCCTTTGTCGTCAGACGTTCGCCGGTGGCGATGGGGATGCCAGTGGCTGCGGCAACCTTGGCAAGTGCGCCGATGTTGTCGGGCGGCACGGGTTCTTCGTACCACAACGGGTCGTAGGGGGCGATGGCGCGCCCCAGCCGAATCGCACCTGCGACGGAGAACTGACCATGAGTGCCAAACAGAATATCGGCCTTGTTACCAATGGCTTGGCGGATGGCCTTGCAAAAGGCGACGGACTGATCGATGTCCAACAGGCTGGGCATGTGCCCCCCGCGCATCGTGTAGGGGCCGGCCGGGTCAAACTTCACTGCCGTATAGCCCTGCTCTACAAGTGATACTGCGCTTTCTGCGGCCATATCGGGCGATGACCAGAAGGCGCTGAGATCGTGATGCGCGCGCGGATAGAGGTAAGTGTAGGCGCGGATACGATCATTCATTCGCCCGCCCAGAAGCGCGTGGACGGGACGCCCGCGCGCCTTGCCCAGAATGTCCCAACAGGCGATTTCCAGTCCGGAAAATGCGCCCATGACAGTCAGATCAGGGCGCTGGGTGAACCCGGACGAATAGGTGCGGCGGAACATAAGCTCGATGTTCTCTGGGTTTTCGCCTTGCATGTGGCGCGCGAACACATCCTCGATCACGGGGCGCATCGCCTCTGGCCCGACGGTGGAGGCATAGCATTCACCCCAGCCGGTGATACCGTCATCCGTGGTGAGCTTGACCAATATCCAATACCGCCCGCCCCATCCCGGCGCCGGGGGGGCGGTAACGATGATGTCGAGATCTTGCAATTTCATGGTGCGGCTCCGGAGCGTGGCATGAGGGGCGCGGGGCGGTGGATTGTGCCACCAAGCGGGGTCAGGTCTGGTCGAACAATATCACGTTGCGGCTGGCACGACCGGCCTTGGTGTCGGCGATCGCGTCGTTGATTTGATCAAGCTGCCAGCGGCCTGAAATCAGCTCGTCCAGTTTCAGTCGCCCCTGTTGATAGAGGTCGATCATCCATGGAATATCGCGGCGCAACACCGTATCGCCCATCTTGGACCCAAGCATTCCCTGACTGGCGGCTGCAAAATTGACCGGCTCGTACCGCGCCTCGGCGCCAACATGCGGCATCCCCATCATTATGATCTTGCCGCCGGTCGCCAGATAGCGTGGGGCCTGATCGTAAACCGGGATCGCACCCACAGAGACAACAACAACATCCGCGCCCCGTCCGATCGCGTTCTTGGCCGCGCGCCATGGCTTGTCTCCGGTGGCGAGCACACCGTCAGTGGCTCCGAAACCGCGCGCGATTTCCAGCTTTTCGTCGGTCATGTCGACGGCGACGATGCGCCGGGCACCGGCGATGCGCGCACCCTGAATGGCATTGAGGCCAACGCCACCCGCGCCGATCACCACCACGTCCTGACCGGCGCGCAGCTGTGCCACGTTGACCACCGCGCCGACGCCGGTGATGACCCCGCAACTGAGCAGGCTGGCGGCATCCATGGCCATATCATCAGGGATATGCGCGATCTGGCTCTGGTCAACGACGACCTTTTCCGCAAAGGCACCACAGGCCATCGCCTGATGCAGTTTGCCGCCATCTGCGGTTTTCAATGGTCCGTGATCGCCGTCATAGGGGGTTTCGCATGAGTTGGGTTTGCCACCGCCGCAACTGGCGCACTGGCCGCAAGCGCGGATTAGCGTGACCAGAACCGGATCGCCGGGTTTGAAGCTGGTGACACCTGCGCCGGCGGCGCTGACACGACCCGCTGCCTCGTGCCCATAGACAGCAGGCAGTGACCCGCCCCATGCGCCGTCGATGAATGATATATCCGAGTGGCAGATGGCGACGGCAGAGAGGTCGACCTGCACTTCGCCCATTTCGGGTGCACGCAGTTGCACATCTTCGATGGTAAGAGGGGTGCCAAATGCGTGGCATACTGCGGCTTTGATGGTCTGCATGGTCGCTCCCTCTTTGCTTGGAGATCAGCCTGACCCGGTTCGCTGAGGCGTTCAAGTGTGGAATGCGGGCTGTAGGGCCGCTTTTACACCATAGCCGTGACGTGTGCCTGTTCAGCAATCAGAGATGGCTGTTGCGTTCCAGGAAACTCTGTAACAACGCCGCATAGTCAACGGGTTTCTCGACGCAAGGCAGGTGGCCGACACCGCGCATCAGAACCATTTCCGCTTCTGGGATCAACTCGATGGTTTCGCGTACCAGATCGGGTGGGGTGGCGCGATCCTCTGCCCCGGCGATGCCCAAGGTGGGCAGGCGCAGTCCGCTGGTTGGGGTGTAAAAATCGGTGCCTGCGATGGCGGCACAGCAGCCTTTGTAACCTTCGACGGGTTGACGCAACAACATATTACGCCACGGTTTGTGCGCGCCGGTCTCGCGGAAATTCCGGCCAAACCAACGGTCCATTACCGCATCTGCAATAGCGTCCATCCCGAGGCGGTCGACATCCGCAATGCGGTCGCGCCAGAGCGCGGGTGTCCCAATCTTGGCGGCGGTGTTCGACATCACCAATGCGCGCACCAGATCGGGACGCTTGACGGCCAAACCCTGTGCGATCATTCCGCCGATGGACAGGCCTACGATGGCTGCCCCCGCAATGTTCAGATGATCCAGCAGACGTTCTGCGTCACGGATCAGCCCACCCATCGTATAGGGGGGCGGAGGGCATCCCGACGCGCCGTGCCCGCGCAGATCGAAGCGGACGATGCGCAGACCGGCAGGCAAGTGCGCGATAACATCATCCCAAAGGCTGAGCTCCGTGCCAAGCGAGTTGATAAACATCAGCGGCGCGCCATCGGCTGCGCCATCCAAACGGTAGTGCAGGGTGAGATGGGCAAGGTCGAGCGTTGGCATCAGTAGGGTAGTCCCACGTAATTTTGGGCTAGCGCGGTTTGCGCGGCACGGTTTTCACTCAGAAAGGCCAGATCGGCCTCCTGCACTTTTAGATCAAAGCGGGATTGATCCGGGAAACGGTGCAGAAGGTTGGTCATCCACCAGCTGAAACGCTGCACCTTCCACACCCGTGCAAGAGCCTGCGCGGAATAGCTGTCGAGTCGGTTTTTCTCGCCTGTGTCGTAGTATTTTTGCATGGCCTCAGAAAGATACGCTACATCGCTGGCGGCTGTGTTCAGTCCTTTGGCCCCGGTGGGCGGCACGATATGGGCCGCATCACCGCAAAGATAGAGCCGCCCCCATTGCATCGGCGCGCAGACGAATGAGCGCAGCGGAGCGATAGATTTCTCGATGCTGGGCCCGATGATGAGCTTATCGGCGACCGCGGCGGGGAGGCGGCGGCGCAGTTCGTCCCAAAAGGCCGTATCGGTCCAGTCATCCGGGCTGTCAGAGAGGGCGCATTGCACGTAATAGCGGCTCAGGTTCGCGTTGCGCTGAGAGCAGAGTGCGAAACCCCGCGGGGAACTGGCATAGATCAATTCATGTGCCACCGGGGATGTTTCCGAGAGGATGCCAAGCCAACCAAAGGGGTATGTTTTCTCGAACTCGGTGCGGTGCTCTGCCGGGAT
This sequence comes from Roseovarius pelagicus, assembly GCF_025639885.1. Classification (NCBI taxonomy): domain Bacteria; kingdom Pseudomonadati; phylum Pseudomonadota; class Alphaproteobacteria; order Rhodobacterales; family Roseobacteraceae; genus Roseovarius; species Roseovarius pelagicus. The sequence goes on from NZ_CP106738.1 coordinate 3,770,948, forward strand.
CGCCTGACGCGAAGGGCCGTGATAGCCGTCACATCCCGCAATCAGATCACACTCCAGTCGGTGGGACTGGCCATCATACGTGAAGCTGACATGGGGCGCATCGGTGTCGATGTCGCAGGGGGTGACATTGGTGCAATTATGCAGCGTCGTAGCGCCCGTCGCATCGCGTGCCTCATAGAGGTCGCGGGTGACTTCGGTCTGGCCATATATGACCACGTGGCGGTCTGTCAGCGCATTGAAGTCAATACTGAAATCGGCGCTGTCAGACGTGATGCGCGCACTGTTGTGGATCAAACCTTCGGCGTGTACCCGTTCGCCCACACCAGCTGCGTCCAGCAGATCCACCATACCGGTTTCCAATACACCCGCGCGCACCCGCGACAGCACGTGGTCGCGACTGCGGCGTTCCAGCAGGATCGTGTCTATGCCCGCCCCGTGCAGCAATTGCCCCAGCAGCAGCCCCGCAGGCCCGCCGCCGATGATTGCCACCTGACAGCGCATGTCAGCGCAGCCTCATATGGGCCATGATCTGCCCGTGATCCGAGGCGAGCTTGTTATAGGGGGCCTCGGCATGGCTGCCGTCGGTGATGTGGTCGTTAAAGACGCTGAAATAGGACATATCGCCGATCCGGGCATCGAAATCAGGGTGGAAATGTCGCGACATGTAGATTTGGTCAATACTTTCGTAGATGCCGCCAAAGGCGGATGTGTAAACCATGTCTCGCAGGGATTTGCGCACAAAGAGCTTTTCAGCGGAATGCAGGCGCACGGCCTCGATATCTTCAGTGATCTGCTGGTGTTCTTCGGCCGTGTAGCGATCACCGCGATCCTTCGCGTCGTGGCGTAACATCCATTGGTAGTTCTTGAACGGGACTTCGCCAGCGATAATTTCGGATGAGGTGGCGTGTTCGCCATCGTTGAAATCGCCCAGCACCATTACCGGATGGCCCGCGCGCAGTTCGGCTACGATCTCGGCGCGCAGCACCCACGCTTCGGCCATGCGGCGAATGGCGGCGCGCAGGCTGCCCAAGGCGCGACCGACGGGATCATACCGGGTCAGGTTCGCCTCGGGCGCGAAATCTGCCCCGTCGGGTTTGATGTATTCGCCCAGTTTGGACTTCAGATGGCAGTTGAAAACGGTGATCGTCTGGTCGCCCACGGGGATACGCGCTTTTAGGATCGGACGTGACAGGCGGCGCAATGCAAAACTGCCTGCATCGGTGTCGCCATCCAGCCCGCGCAATGGCTGGAACGGGATGATCAATGGTTTCGGCAGATCCTGAATGAGCTCGGGTTGCCCGGCAAAACCCATGCGCGACAGGATCGCCACGCCGGGACGGCGTTTGCCCGGCTCGCCGGTGTCGGCAGCGTTGGGCGCAAAGGCGAGGGACGCACCCGCATATCCAGTTGCGGCCAGTTTGCGAAAGATGACCTTGCGGTGATAGCGCTTGGTTTTATCGGGAACAGAGGCGGCGTTCAGAACTTCGGCGCGGCGGCTGGCCTCGTCCACCACGGCGCGCAGCGGCGCTTCCTCGAAAATCTCCTGAAACCCGATGATGTCCGCATCCAGCGTCAACACTTGATCGGCCATCCAGTCTTCTTTCCACGCGTATTCCTCGGGGGTGTAGGTCTGGAATTCGTAATATTCCTTGTCTGGCCCAATCAGGTTCTTGACGTTGAAGCTGGCGATGGTGAATTCTGTCATTCCGCCCCCCCATAGGTGGCAAGGGCGCGCTGGAACAGATCCGCGTCGACGTTGCCGCCCGAAATGGTGCAGATCACGGCATCGCCCTCGATCTCGTCGCCGTAAAAGAGTGCGGCGGCCAAGGCCACGGCTCCTCCGGGTTCTGCCACCAGCTTTAACCGTTGGAAGGCGAGGGCCATGGCGCGCAGGCAATCCTCTTCGGTCACGGCAATGCCTGGACCGCAAAGGCGGTGCAGGATCGGAAATGTCATCTGCCCCGGTGCAGGCGTCAGAATTGCGTCACAGATGTTGCCAGATTGCGTGTTGTTGGTCTCGATATGGCCGGAGTTGAGCGAACGTTTCACATCGTCAAAGCCCTCTGGCTCGCAGGGGCGCGCGCGCAGGCCGGGCGCATCGGCCTCCAGCGCCATCGCGATGCCGGATGTCAGACCACCACCCCCGCAACAGACCAGCACATCGCCCGCCGTCACGCCCATTTCGGTGGCCTGTGCCGCGATTTCGAGGCCTGTGGTGCCCTGACCCGCGATCACCTGAGGGTCGTCATACGGGCGGATCAGGGTCAGGTCGCGCTCGGCCTTTAGCTTGTCACCTATGGCCTCGCGGCTCTCACCGCCCGCGCGATCGTACAGTACCACCTCAGCGCCTAATGCGCGGGTGTTGTCGATTTTCATGCGCGGCGCGTCGGCGGGCATGATGATCACTGCCGGCACGCCATGTTCGCGCGCGGCCAATGCCACGCCCTGCGCATGGTTGCCGCTGGAAAAGGCGATGACGCCTTTGGCGCGTGTTTCGGGATCGAGGGCAGACACCGCAGAGCGTCCGCCGCGATACTTGAAGCTGCCGGTATGTTGCAGGCATTCGGGCTTGACCAACACGCGCCGCCCGGCAATTTCATCAAGAAAGGGTGAGGTGAGCATCGGCGTGCGGCGTGCGTGACCTTCCAGCCGTGTCGCGGCGGCGCGGATCATGTCGATGTTGCTCATGTGGCGTACTCCTTGAGGTGGGCGCGGATCGCATCCAACGCCTCGGTCTCGTCCAGAAATGGGACATGCCCGCGATCGGGCACTGTTGCGACATGCATACTGGGCGCACGTTCTTGCATTTTTGCAAAGGTGTCTGCGCTCAGCAGGTCCGAATTGGCGCCGCGAATGGCGGTCAGAGGTAGTTTGGCCAGCGCGTCAAACAGAGCCCATAAATCAGGGGCAGGGCCGACACCGGCCTGACCGATCAGCGCATCCCGCAAACGCGCATCATAACGCAGTCCAAGGCCGCCGCCGGGTTTCTCATAAAACATCATATCTGCCTGTGCGCGCCAGCGATTGAGGGTCACGCCGGGAAAGGCATCAGCACCGAGCGCGTGCAACGTGGTCGCAACCGCATCCAGATCGGGCGCGTTCGGTTCGTTACCGACATAATCCATGATCCGCTCAATTCCGACGGACGTCACTTCTGGGCCGATGTCGTTCAGGATCACGCCCTTCAGACGCTCTGGTGCCATATACGCCAGTAACATCGCGATCAGGCCGCCGCGTGACGTGCCGATGATCGTAACGCGATCCAGTTTCAGATGATCAAGCAGGGTCAGGACGTCCTGCGCCTCTTGGGCGATGGAATAGGTCATGTAATCTGCAGCGTGGTCCGATTGTCCGCGCCCGCGATAGTCGGGTCGGATCATGCGATACTCGGGCAGGAAAGGCAGCAAAAACCCAAAATCGGCATTGTTGCGGGTAAGGCCCGCAAGACAGAGCACAGAAGGGCCATCTCCAGCGTCCTCGTAATGCAGGTTAAGGCCGTCCTTGGACAGAAATTTGGGCATCAGGCGCCTGCCAGCGCCGGGATGCCGGTCAGATCGGTCAGTATTTGGTCGGGCTTTGCTGGGAGGCGGTCCACGGGTTCAGACGCGCGATTGACCCACGCAGTTGTGAACCCGTAGCTGGCAGCGCCCGCCGCGTCCCAGCCATTGGACGAGACAAAAAGAACCTCTTCGCGGGCGCAACCGAAACAGTTGCCGACCATATCATAAACCACGCTGGCAGGTTTGAAGATGCCCACGTCCTCGACCGAGAGTACATGGTCGAGCAGATCGCCCAGACCTGCCGATTTTACCGCGCCGTCCAGCATGTCGGGTGATCCGTTTGACAGAATTGCGGTGTTGAGACCGGCGCTCTTGAGTGCGCGCAGCATGGCAGGCACTTCGGCGTAGGCTTCCAACTCCCAATAGAGTTGCAGCAGCCGTTCGCGCAGGTCTGCATCGGCGTTCAGTCCTTCGGCCTCCAGCGACCAGTCCAGCCCATCCTGTGTGACCTGCCAGAAATCGGTGTGCTGGTTCGTGATCGCGCGCAGCCATGTGTACTGCAACTGTTTCAGCCGCCAGTTCTGCGCGATCCGGGGCCAGTGTGCAGCGAATGCCGCGCGTCCCGGCTCTGCGGCGGCGATCCGCGCGGCTGCGGCGACATCAAAGAGCGTGCCATAGGCATCGAAAATACAGGTGGTAATAGGCATAAGATCCTCCGGGAGATTAGCGGCAGACTGGCATGGATGGGGCAGGGGGGGAAGGGTGATCTGGATGTGAAAACGCGCTAGAGGCAGGTCCGCCGGGCCGTTTGTTTGCAAACCGGGCAGGCGGGCGTTAGCGTCCATGGCGAATCGCAATCGAGTACCTGCGCGCGGCGCGGCCTCGACAAACCCTGACAACCCGCCGCCCAGTGCGCCGGGTAAAATCCCCCCAAAGACTGGAGACACTATGACCGAAGTTAAATCGGGCGACACCGTCCATATTCATTACACTGGCACGCTTGAGGATGGGTCTGTCTTTGACAGTAGCGACGGGCGTGATCCGCTGAAATTCACTGTCGGATCGGGCCAGATCATTCCCGGTCTCGATACAGCGTTGCCGGGCATGACCCTTGGCGATAAGAAGGTCGTCGAAGTGGCGGCGGACGATGCGTATGGCCAACCCGACCCGGCTGCCCTGCAACAAGTGCCGCGCGAAGGTATCCCGGCAGATATCCCACTTGATCTTGGGACGCAGTTGCAGGTCCAAACTCCCGACGGGCAGGCGATGCCGGTGACCGTTGTCGAAGTGACAGACGACACTGTAACGCTGGATGCCAACCATTTCCTTGCAGGCAAGGATCTGACATTCGCGATCGAGCTCGTTGCGATTGGCTGACCCGTGATGGGTAAGGTGGGTTTCAAACCCACCTTACGTCAAATTTCCAACAGAACCGCGCCCGCACGGCCGGGCGTCATCACCGCGTCCTGGGCGATGGCACATTCGGCCAGCGGGTAGGTGCGCGCGATCTCGGGACGCAACGAACCTGCAATTAGCGCTGCGTGCAGTCGGCTGATTGCGGCTGTGCGGGCTGCTGCCCCCAGAATGTAAATTAACACGATATCGAGGGTGAGCGCCTTGAAGAGGTATGGCCCGAACGGCAATGTCGGCGCCATATCGGCCCCCGATCCATAGGCGCAGATCGTGCCGGATGGTCGCATCACCTCGGGGAGCATCGCCGCGTTCTGGCCGAATTCAACCTCGACCGCGCGATCAACGCCCTCACCGTTCGTCGCTGCGAGAATTTGCGCGGTCAGATCCGGATCGGTGTAATCCAGACAGACATCCGCGCCTGCCTGTGCTGCGCGTTCCAGCCCCGGACCCCGGGCGGTGGCAATGACCCGTGCGCCGCCCCATTTCGCCAGTTGCACCGCGTTGTGACCGACAGCCCCGGCGCCACCGCTGATCAGCAGGGTTTGTCCCGCTACGTCGCCACCGCCAAAGACCGTATGCGCGGCTGTAAGTCCCGGAATGCCCAATGTCGCGCCGATGGCGAGGTCGACGCCCTCGGGCAGTGGCACGGTCTGAGCCTCTGGCAGGCAGATCGTCTCTGCAGCAGTGCCGAAGGGACGCTGCCACTGGCCGTTCCATATCCACACGCGTTGGCCGATCCGTGACGTGTCGACGCCATCGCCCACGGCGTCAATCTCGCCCGAACCATCGGAATGAGGGATGATGCGATCAAATGCCGGTTTGGTTACACCGGGACGCGCGCCCGCGCGAGCCTTGGCATCGGATGGGTTCACACCGGAATGGCTGAGCCGCACGCGCACTTCACCGGGGCCGGGAAGGGGCAGGTCTACGTCACCAAGTTCAAGTACATCAGCCGCAGGGCCGAATCGATCATAAGATATAGCACGCATGTCGGAGCCTCGTGACGCAAGTGTGGCATTGGCCGAGTGTGGCTATCAGACAGAAGCAACACCGAACCCGGCGGGGCAGAACGCCAGAGTTTGGACCATCACGCGCCCATCGTCCAGCGTGATGACGCCCAATTCCGGGGCTTCATGGGCGGGGGCAAATGTATCCCATGTCCAGTCTGGGCGCGGCGGGGGTGCTTGATATAGCACTGACCGCAGGCCGCAATATGCCATACCCTGTATGCTGCCCGCGACCGGCCGATGGATGTGGCCGAAGCACAGTTGCCGGACTGCAGGGGTCGCACGCAGAATACGCAGCAAAGTCTCGCCATTTTCCAACCGCATCGGATCGAGCATGGGCAGGCCCAGTGCCATCGGCGGGTGGTGCATGAATATAATGATCGGCCGACCGTCATCGGGCGCCGCCAGCCGCTCTCGCAGCCAGTCCAATCGTGTCTGACAAAGCACGCCTTTTCCAGAGCCTTCCATCAGGGTATCGAGGCACAGCAGCCGCGCCTGCGGCAGCGCAATTTCATATTGTACGAAATCCGGCATGGCTGTTTCGGGCAGTGGCAGATGCGTGCGCAATAGTGCTCTGGAATCGTGATTTCCGGTCATGGGATGCCACGGCAGGCATAGCCGATCCAACGACTGTCGTAGGGTCGCGTAGTTTTTGGCTGAAGCCGTTTCGACCATATCACCTGAAATAACACATAGGCGGGCATCGCCGTAATGCGCGTTCACATAGTCAATTGCAGCGTCGAGCCGGGCGCGCGGATCATGGCCCAAGACGCGATCAGACGCATCAAAATGAAGATCGGAAAGCCAGACAATGCGCGACGTCGTTGCGGCGTCTGCGCTCACTTGCGTCGCAGTCGGATCACCACATCGACTGATGCGATTTCGACACCTTCAGGGGCGTCGGGCAATCGGGTAATCTGTAACTGATCCGCAGGCGCGTCGCTCAGCCGGTTTTCGTCTTCCCAGAAGAAATGCGGATGGTCATGGGTGTTGGTGTCGAAATAGCTCTTGGTGCCGTCTACCATCACCTCTTGCAACAGTCCGGCACCACAGAAGGCGCGCAGCGTGTTATATACTGTGGCGAGTGAGACGCTCTCTCCCATGCGGCAGACATCGGAAAACAGGCTCTCTGCCGTAACGTGACGATGCTGGCCATCGCCAATCAGCAGTGCCGCCAGCGCCACACGTTGCCGCGTGGGCCGTAGCCCTGCATTGGTTAGCCAGTCTGATCCGCGTTCCAGCGCGCTGTGTAACATCTGAGCCTGCGTTCTTCTTACTGGGGCAATATAGGATGCGGGGCGGGGAGATTTCAAATAAAATCCGCGTTTTGGCCTGCCTGTTTCAGCAGGCAAGGTAGGTGAGGCGGGCTTGCATGCGCGCGCCCTCGGGTGCTAGACGAGACGCAGAGACCAGCGACCAATCAAGAGGGAGCCGTGCGAATGGCCGACTATCCGAGCAGCTTCGGAAAAGACGATTTGTTGAAATGCGCACGGGGCGAGCTTTTTGGTCCCGGAAATGCGCAATTACCTGAGCCACCGATGCTGATGATGGACCGGATTACCGACATCTCGGCGGATGGCGGGGCACACGGCAAGGGGCACGTGCTGGCCGAATTCGATATATCGCCAGACTTATGGTTCTTTGACTGCCATTTTCCCGGCAATCCGATCATGCCGGGTTGTCTGGGCCTTGATGGACTGTGGCAACTGACCGGGTTCAACCTTGGCTGGCGCGGCTGGCAGGGGCGCGGTTATGCGTTGGGCGTGGGCGAGGTGAAGCTGACCGGAATGGTACGACCTGACCGCAAGATGCTGACCTATAAAATTGATTTCACCAAGGCGATCCAGACCCGACGCCTGACCATGGGCGTGGCCGATGGCATCGTCGAGGCCGATGGTGAAGTGATCTACATGGTCAAGGATATGAAAGTCGCGCTGAGCGAGAGCTGAGCAGATATTTCCACGCCAGCCCGCTCTGCACGACCTGTGTCGCCAGCAGGGCGGGTGCCATCATAATTGATGCTTGACGAAAACTCGTTATATCCATAATTCGTGATATATGGATAAAGATGAAACCCTCACTGCTTTCGCAGCCCTTAGTCAATCGACCCGTCTGGACGTGTTCCGCCTGCTGATCAAGGCTGGTGGGGCCGGTATGTCGGCGGGAGAGATCGGCGAAACCCTGAATGTGCGACAGAATACGATGTCGGCAAACTTGGCGATCCTCCTGCGCGCGGGCCTGATCCGCAAGACCCGAGAGGGCCGCAGCATTCGTTATTTCGCCGACATGAACGGACTGCGCGGATTGCTCGCTTTTTTGATGCAGGACTGCTGTGGCGGGCGACCCGATCTGTGCCAACCGGTCATTCAGGAACTGGCCTGTGACTGTTAAAACAGCAATTTTTTGCCCTTCGGGCGACAACACTGAAAGAACGATATGACTGATACATCGCTCCCTGCTGCGGCGGGATTGGGAACCTTTGAACGTTGGTTGTCTGTTTGGGTGGCACTCGCCATCGGTGCCGGGCTGTTGCTGGGCAACCTCATTCCCGGTGTTTTTGGTGCGCTCGCATCTCTAGAGGTGGCATCGGTCAACCTGCCGGTGGCTGTGCTGATCTGGGCGATGGTCTACCCAATGATGGTCGGCGTCGATTTCGGGGCGCTGCGTCAGGTCGGGGACAGACCCAAGGGGCTGGTCGTGACGCTGGTGGTCAACTGGTTGATCAAACCTTTTACCATGGCGGCGCTGGGTGTTTTGTTTTTCGAGTATGTGTTCGCCGGAATGATTCCACCGGACGATGCGCAGGCCTATTTGGCGGGTGTCATCCTGCTGGGGGCTGCGCCCTGTACGGCGATGGTCTTTGTCTGGTCGAATCTGACGCGCGGTGATGCGACCTATACGCTGGTGCAGGTCAGCGTAAATGATGTGATCATGGTCTTTGCCTTTGCGCCGATTGTGGCGTTTTTGCTGGGCGTGACAGATATCGTCGTGCCTTGGGACACGTTGCTGCTGTCGGTGGGCCTCTATGTGATGTTGCCGCTGCTTGCCGGATATGTAACGCGCAAGCGTCTGGTCGCACAGGATGGCGAGCGGGCTGTGGATGCGTTCAAATCCCGTGTGCAGCCGTTTTCGATCATTGGATTGCTGGTGACCGTGGTTTTGCTCTTTGGTTTTCAGGGCGAGGTGATTCTGGATCGTCCGCTGGTCATCGTGCTGATTGCTGTTCCGCTGCTGATCCAGTCCTATGGTATCTTCTTTGTCGCCTACGGCGCGGCGCGGGCGTGGGGCATTCCGTTCAATGTTGCGGCCCCCTGCGCCCTGATCGGCACATCCAATTTCTTTGAATTGGCCGTTGCTGTGGCAATCAGCCTGTTCGGGCTGGGTTCAGGCGCGGCGCTGGCGACCGTTGTGGGCGTTCTGGTGGAGGTGCCGGTGATGCTGTCGCTGGTTGCCTTTGCCAACAGGACGAAACACTGGTTTCCGGCAGGTTAGGGCAGAGATTGACGCCCACGTTTGTCCTAACTGCTTGCTCCTTTCCCCTTGCCTGTCTTACACAAGACTTTGAACCGCCAAGGGAGATTGCCTATGCGTCGCGTCGTCGTGACAGGGATCGGGATCGTATCGTCGATCGGGAACAACGCTGACGAGGTTCTCACCTCGTTACGGGATGGCCGATCGGGCATCACGGCAAATGAGTCGATGAAAGAACACGGCTTTCGCAGTCAGATCGCGGGGGCCGTAGATCTGGATGTGGCCGATCATGTGGACAAACGCACGCTGCGCTTTATGGGGCCGGGCAGCGCCTATGCGCATATCGCTATGGGACAGGCGATTGCCGATGCCGGACTCGAAGAGGCGGATATCGTCAATCCTATGACGGGTCTGATCGCCGGATCGGGCGGGCCATCGACCAGCGCAATGTTGCAGGCGCATCAAACCGTGTTGAAAACCGGCGCGACCAAGCGGATCGGCCCCTTTGCGGTCCCAAAGTGCATGTCCTCGACCGTAAGCGCCAATCTGGCAACCGCGTATCAGATCAAGGGGATGAATTTCTCGATAACCTCCGCCTGTTCGACGTCGCTGCATTGCATCGGCATGGCGGCGCAACAGATTGCACTGGGTCATCAGGATGTGATGTTCGGCGGCGGCGGAGAAGAGTTGGACTGGACGCTGTCGTGTCTCTTTGACGCGATGGGAGCGATGTCCAGCAAGTATAATGACACGCCCGAGAAAGCCTCTCGCGCGTTTGATGCGGGCCGCGATGGTTTCGTGATCTCTGGCGGCGGTGCGATCGTCGTGCTGGAGAGCCTTGAGCGCGCGCAGGCGCGCGGGGCCAAGATTTATGCCGAGGTCACCGGGTTCTCGGCCACATCGGATGGTGCAGATATGGTTGCGCCCTCAGGTGAGGGTGGCGAGCGAGCGATGCGGGGGGCACTGCGCACGCTGCCCGACGGTCGATCCGTCAGCTATATCAACGCGCATGGCACCTCGACGCCTGTTGGTGATGTCGGCGAAGTTGAGGCCGTGCGCCGCGTGTTCGGACAGGGCACGACACCGCCGATCAGCTCGACCAAGTCAATGACCGGACACAGTCAAGGGGCGACCGGGGCGCAGGAAGCGATCTATTGCCTGCTCGCGCTGCAGCATGATTTCATCATTCCATCGATCAATGTTGACACACTTGATCCCGCACTTGATCCGGCTGAAATCGCAACGGCGCGGGTGGACAATGCCGAGCTAGATACGGTGATGACCAATTCCTTTGGCTTTGGCGGCACCAACGGATCAATGCTGCTGAGCAAGTTTCAAGGATGAGCGGCATGGGAAACTCGATGTGCGGTAAACGTGGGCTGGTCATGGGGGTTGCCAATGACCGCTCCATCGCGTGGGGCATCGCCAAGGCAATGCACGAAGCGGGGGCCGAACTGGCGTTCAGCTATCAGGGGGATGCGTTCGGCAAGCGCGTGGCCCCCTTGGCCGAATCTGTCGGATCGGATTTCCTGGTGGATGTCGATGTAACCGACGATGCTTCGCTGGATGCGGCCTTTGACGGGCTGGCGCAACGCTGGCCAACGATTGATTTCGTGGTTCACGCCATCGCGTTCTCGGACAAGTCGGAGCTAACGGGCAGATTTCTGAACACCAGCCGGGCCAATTTCAAACACTCGATGGATATATCGTGCTATTCGTTCATCGAAGTGGCGCGACGTGCGCATCCGCTGATGTGTGAAAATGGCGGCACGCTACTGACGCTGACCTATCAGGGCAGCAACCGGGTTGTGCCGAACTACAATGTCATGGGCGTGGCCAAGGCTGCATTGGAGAGCGCGACGCGCTATCTGGCCAATGACCTGGGCCCGGACGGTATTCGGGTGAACGCGATCAGCCCCGGACCGATGAAGACCCTTGCCGGTGCGGCGATCGGTGGCGCGCGCAAGACCTACAAACACACGGATATGAACGCACCGCTGCGTGCCAACGCAACATTAGAGGCGGTGGGCGGCACTGCGGTCTATCTGGCATCTGACGCCGGGGCCTGCACCACGGGAGAAGTGATCCGGGTCGATGGCGGGTTTCATGTTCTTGGGATGCCGCAGGCCGATAATCTTTGATCACTGCCAGTTTTTTTCTGCGAAAAACTATGCCTGCTTCTTTTTAGGAAAGCGTTCTACCGACCGCGCAAGAGTATTTTCGCAAAAAAGAAGCTGCGGGTATTCAGAACCACTGGCCGGGTTCCATCAAACCAAGGTCGAGAAGCTGGCGCGAATGCCACTCGAATTGCGTCGAGTTGTGCCATTTGAACGTCTGGATATCAAACGTTGAACCGGGATTGCGCTTTAGCGCCTTGGCCGTGCGGAATGACACGATCGCTGCGGTCAGATTATTGTGCCAGGGGCAGGCGTAGGTGTTATATTCTTCGTCGTTGAAAGTGTGGTCGTCGCGCAGTGTCAGCCCCTGTTTGGCACGGAAGAGAGCGATGCGGTCGATTTTACGGCGCGGCGCCGGGATGTGTTCTTCATAGCGCCAGCGCAACCCGCCAAAGAAGTCCAACTGTCGTTCCTTAGGGTGGTTGTGGTTGGCGGGATCGAGCCGGGCGAGAGCGTAGTAACCGGATTTATCCATATGCGCGTCTTCTAACGAGACGGCAATTGGATGACTGTCCAGATCGCCCGCGTAAAGGTCGATCACATAGGTCAGCATCGCGTCGCGACGTTCTTCGGTGTGATAGGCCAGCATCTCGCTGACGGTGCGGGTCTCGCAGAATGGGTAAAAGAGATATTCGGCGTTGTAGCAATAATATAGCCACTCTCCCGGTGCCATCGCGATAACGGCGTTGATCGCGTTTATTGCGTTATCTCCACGGCTGAGATCAAAATCGACACGCAATGTCTGGTCTGCCACATCCTCGGGCAGCGTAAACGAGGGCGGTACAAATACGATCAATGCGCGAAACCCTGCATCGAGATGATGGCGCAGTGTCGTGTCGATCTCGACGTCGTCCTCGACAAAGATCAGTGCGATCGGGCCTTTGGCCAGTGCTGGCTTCCCTCGGGTGGTGAAATCGTCAAGTCCGGTGAACTGCACGTCAGGCCTCATGTGATTTTGCGTCAAACTCGGGTAAATTGCAGCGCATTGCAAGAACCCCCTGCCTTGGTATAGGCAGGCGCACGTCCGCCAACCGCAAACCGCTAGTCAGAGGCGCAGCCTATGTCCGCACCCAAGAAGCTTTTTATCAAGACCTACGGCTGTCAGATGAACGTCTACGACAGCGAGCGCATGGCCGAGACTATGGGCGGTGCGGGCTATGTCGAGACGCAGAATGTAAACGATGCGGATATGATCTTGCTGAACACCTGTCACATCCGCGAGAAAGCCGCCGAAAAGGTCTATTCGGAACTGGGCCGGTTTCGCGATCTCAAGGATGCGCGTCCTGACCTGAAGATCGGTGTGGCTGGCTGTGTCGCACAGGCCGAGGGCGAAGAGATCATGCGCCGCCAGCCACTGGTTGATCTGGTGGTCGGACCACAAAGCTACCATCGCCTGCCAGAGATGGAGGCAAAGCTGGCAACCGGGCAAAAGGCGCTCGATACTGATTTTCCCGAAGAGGACAAGTTCGAGAAACTCAAAGCGCGACCAAAGGCCAAGCGCGGACCGACAGCGTTTTTGACCGTGCAGGAGGGCTGTGACAAATTCTGCGCCTTCTGCGTGGTGCCTTACACCCGCGGCTCCGAGGTCAGCCGCCCGGCGGACCGCATTCTGGATGAGGCGCGCGATCTGGTTGAGCGCGGGGTGCGTGAGATCACCTTGCTGGGGCAGAATGTGAATGCGTATCACGGCGCGGGCGAGGGGGGCGATTGGTCATTGGCCCGGCTGATCTGGGCATTGAGTGACGTGGATGGGCTCGAGCGTATCCGCTTTACCACCAGCCACCCCAATGACATGAGCGATGATCTGATAGAGGCGCATGGATCCTGTGCCAAGCTGATGCCCTATCTGCATCTGCCGGTACAGTCCGGTAGTGATCGTATCCTCAAGCGGATGAACCGCAAGCATACCGCCGAAAGTTATCTGAAGGTGATCGAGCGGATCCGCGCGGCACGACCCGATATTCTGCTTTCGGGTGACTTCATTGTCGGCTTCCCCGAAGAGACCGATGCCGATTTCGAAGATACGCTGCGCCTGATCGAGGCCGTTGGTTATGGCACGGCCTATTCGTTTAAATACTCGACCCGTCCTGGCACGCCAGCGGCAAACCGCCCGCAGATCGATGTGGACGTCGCTGACGACAGGTTGCGGCGGCTTCAGGCGCTTTTGACCCGGCAGCAACAACAGATACAGCAGAGCATGGTGGGGCGTGAGGTCAGCGTTCTGTTTGAGAAACCGGGCCGGCAACCGGGACAGATGGTCGGCAAATCCGAATACCTGCATGCGGTTCATGTGGTCGCACCGGATGTCAGGCCGGGGGATATTGCGCGTGTGCGGATCACCGAAAGCAGCACCAACTCGCTCGCCGGGGCATTGATCGCAGATTGATCCGGCGAGATCGAGGCTTGCTTTGCTCCATGCTCGGCCCTCGTATTCCCCCTCTATATAGTTAATCGTCGTGCAGTTGACGCCACTGGTAGGTTTTCGCGCGCGTTTCACCCCTTATTAGTACTTCACAACACCTGCAAAGCTGCTAAGGTTGAACGATAATTTACGATTTCGGCGGACTCGGGAAAACCCAAGCTGGCCGGGTGGGGGAACAGAAGAAGGAATTTGGCTGTGATGACGAGACTGAGCAAGTCATGTCGCAATGCCCTGGGCGGGATAGCTGCTGCTGCCCTGGGTGCTGTGGTCGCGTTTTCGGGCGGGGCCGCCTTGGCCCAGCAAAAAACGGTTATCGGTGAAAACTACACACCGACGATCTGGGTCGACCCGGATGGGTGCGAGCATTGGGTTATGGATGACGGCTGGGAAGGGTATATGAGCCCGCACACCAATCGTCAGGGTATTCCGGTTTGTCGCCGGGGCAATGTCTGCGGCGTGATGAATTCTGATCAACTCTTTGCGACGGATAGCGCGCGGATCAGTTCATCGGGCCAGCAATATCTGGCGAACTTTTTCCGCCAGACAGGGGCCGTTTCCTATATTATAACCGGCCATACTGACAGCAGGGCGTCAGACCAGTACAACATGAACCTGTCGCTGCGCCGGGCCAATTCGGTCGCGCGGGTTGCTGCCAGCACCGGCGCACGAATCGCGGATGTACGTGGATATGGTGAGCGGATGCCAAAAGCATCGAACAACACGGCCGCGGGCATGCAGCAAAACCGCCGCGTCGAAATTATTTGCATACGCTAGGGGGCGGACATGACAACAGGAAAAGTGGTGCTTGCCCTTTGTGCAGCGATGTTGGTTTCGGGATGTCTTGGTGACAAACGGGACAAAACCGTTGACCGCGGGTTTGACAGCAAACATTTGAGCCAGCTCAAGGCCGGTATCTGGATCGACCCCAACGGGTGCGATCACTGGATTATCGACGACGGGATCGAAGGATACCTGTCGCAGCGTCTGGATAAGTACGGCAAGCCGGTCTGCTCGGGCACGGCGCCGCCGAACACAGCGACAGGCGCGTTCAAGCGTGGCTCTCCGGTGTCGGACCCGATTTGATCACAGATCGTGTTGCCAGAAGATCAAAACCGCGGGCGCATCGCCCGCGGTTTTTTCGTGTCAACTGCATGACAATTGTCGAGAGGCGCTTGCACGCCCTGCCGCAACTTGGCACGATTGGAATAACCATCAGTAGCCCCACCAAATCCCGGAGAGTTGATTGACCCAAATCGAGCTGCCCGATGCTGCCGCAGGTGACGCCATGCATCAGCAGACTGTCGAATTTCCCGACAATTTTCTGCTAATTGATCTGTGCGGCGAACATGATCGCAATCTGGCCGAAATCGAACAGACGCTGAGCGTGCAGATATTGCGCCGCGGCAACCAGCTGGCGGTACATGGCGAAGCGCAACAGGTGGCCGAGGCCGTAGATGTGCTGCGTGCCCTCTACGAGCGGCTGGAGGCGGGACGCGCGGTGGAGCATGGCGATATCGATCGAGAGCTGCGCATGGGGGGCTCCGATGCGGGCACAGGTGTACGAGACGGCGACCAGATGGAGCTGTTTCAGGGTGGCCGGGTCGAAATCAAGACCCGCAAGAAGCTGGTTGAACCACGCACAGATGCGCAAAAGGCCTATGTACGCTCGTTATTCACCAATGAACTGGCGTTCGGGATCGGTCCCGCAGGCACGGGCAAGACGTATCTGGCTGTGGCCGTCGGCGTGGCTATGTTCATCGAGGGCCATGTTGATCGCATCATCCTGAGCCGCCCTGCGGTTGAGGCAGGCGAGAAGCTGGGTTATCTGCCGGGCGACATGAAGGACAAGGTCGATCCTTATATGCAGCCCCTCTATGACGCGCTGAATGACTTCCTGCCGGGCAAGCAATTGGCCAAATTGGTCGAGGACAAGAAGATCGAGATCGCGCCGCTGGCCTTCATGCGGGGGCGGACGCTATCCAATGCCTTTGTTGTGCTGGATGAGGCGCAGAATGCCACGACCATGCAGATGAAGATGTTCCTGACGCGTCTGGGCGAGGGTAGCCGTATGGTGGTTACCGGGGACCGGACGCAGATCGACCTGCCGCGCGGGGTGACCAGCGGGCTGCATGACGCCGAACGCCTGCTAAAAACGATCCCGAGTATCAGCTTTAACTACTTCACCGCCGATGATGTCGTACGTCATCCGCTGGTTGCGGCGATCATCAAAGCCTACGAGGCGGATATCTGAAGCAGAGTCGGGGCGCGCACGCAGGTCAGAACCCGTCCAGCACCTCTAGCTGATCGTGCAGGTAGCTGGCGATGCGCTTTGCACCTTCGGCGTTGGTGTGAACCTCGTCATAAAAGTCGCGGGCCAGATCGAATGTCACGTCCTGCATGAGGTCAAAACAAACGGCATCTGCCGTGTGGCAGGCGTCAAGGATCGCGGCAGCGATACGGCTTTCTATAGCATGGATATCGACACCGTTGATTGGGCCGAATCGTGCGGTATACCGGTTCAGAAATCCCGGCGATATCTGCTGTATCCCCACCACTCTTCCGTCCTGTCGTGTCCATGCCGTGCTGCGCTGGGTGACGAAAATGGGTATCGCATTCATCTCACGCGTGAGCGCGGCGAGGGTCGTGATATTATCGCGCAGCGTCTGCAACGCCTGCGTCACCTCGTGCGTATCCAGTGCGTCGGGGGAAAGTGTCGAGCGATCAGTCAGTGCAGAGCCCGGCAGCGCGAAATTGTCGTGGCTGAGCTGATGGCTTTCTTCCGCAGGTCGCATGGCCTGTTTTCCGATGAGGTATAGCTGATAGAACGCTGATTTTTCGCGAATAAACAGTTGGATGCGACGCAGCTTTCCGGTTGCCTCAATCGCATCATATTCCGGCTTGGACGACACGATCAGCGCATCATTGATACCTACGTAGAACAGGATATAGCGCGGCGTCAGCCCCTTCACATGGCTAAACCATGAAGAGAAGTTCGCGATATGACCAAAGGTGGATTGCCCGTCTATGCCTGCGTTGGCGATAATGATGTCGCGCCCATCCTCGGCAAAGCGTTTAGCCAACTGCGCCTGAAAGGTCGCTGTGTCGTCGAGGTAGCGTTGATCGGTGGTGCTGCCCCCCACGGTCAGCAGATCGATTTCGGACACATCCGACGTCAGACCACGAAATCCGTTGGCATCCCGCGTGTAGTGAACAACCGGTGGCACGTCACCCAACGGATTGGCGCGCTCCAGCGCAATATTGCGCGGTTTGGTGAACTGGTGCAGCGCATGTGTGCTGGAAAACCATGTGCCAAAGATCAATTCCAGCCCAATGAGCAAACAGGTGAATATGATCAGGTTAATTGTGACGATACGCAGCACAGCAGATTGCCTCCGGTGGTTACACCCGCATGTCTAGCGCAAGGTCAGACAAAGCTGAACCGCCAGTGAAAGGGCATCGGTCAAAATCCCTGAAACCGCTCTCTGTGTTTGTGCAGACTTGCCGTAGTCGCTCTGCAACTTCATAACAGCTGAATGAGCGTGGATATCATCATAGAGGATGCCCGTTGGGAGCGATTGGACATCGAGCCATTATGCACTGCGGCAGCTGATACGACACTGACCTGTCTCGGGCTGGATGCACACGCATTCGAGATCAGCGTCCTCGCCTGCGATGATGCGCGTATTGCTGCGCTCAACACTGCCTTTCGCGACAAACCGCAACCGACCAATGTGTTAAGCTGGCCTAGCGCCGAGCGTGGCGTGTCTGCGCCGGGCGGCATCCCGATTTTACCAGAGCAGGATTGGGATTCTGAACTGGGTGATATCGCCATCGCATATGATACCTGCGCCGCCGAAGCGGCTGCCGCTGATAAACCGCTGCGCGATCATGCCACGCATCTGATTGTGCATGCGGTCTTGCATTTGCTGGGTTATGACCACATGCGTGACGCAGATGCCACGTTGATGGAATCGCTTGAGATTGAAATACTTGGCAAAATGGGCCTGAACAGCCCATATTAAACCGCGTCGGGGCTGGCCCTCGCGGAATATGGAAAAGGAACGATGGGCGACAGTAACGAAGACTCCTCTAGCGCAGCGCAGGGCGCGCAGATGGAAGAGGACGATCAGGGCGGGTTTTTCCGCCGTTTCATCGGGGCGTTCGCCTCGAGCGATACGGATGACGAGGATGAGGGCCAGTCGAATGGCACCACGGCGGCAAGTCCCCGAGGCATGCTCAACCTCCGCAATATGGTGGTCGAGGACGTATCAATCCCCAAGGCCGACATCATTTCGGTCGCATCAGACATCACCAAGGACGAATTGGTGCAGGTATTCCGCGATAGCGGGCTGACGCGTCTGCCAGTGTACAAGGGCACACTGGATACGCCGATCGGATTGGCACACCTCAAGGATTTTGCTCTCAAACATGGCTTTAACGGCAATGGCGGGCGCTTTTCGCTCAAAAACATGCTGCGCCCGTTGCTTTATGTACCGCCGTCTATGCCTATCGGGGTCCTACTGCAAAAGATGCAGAGTGACCGACGGCATATGGCGCTGGTCATCGACGAATACGGCGGTGTTGACGGATTGGTGACCATCGAAGACCTGATCGAGCAGGTCGTCGGTGAGATCGAGGACGAGCATGACATCGGCGAGGGCGCGCTATGGTCCGAGGAAACTCCGGGCTGTTATCTTGCGCTGGCCAAAACGCCGCTGGAAGAGTTCGAAGCCGAGATCGGCCAGTCGTTGACCGATGTTGAGGACGTGAAGGAAGAGGAGATCGACACGTTGGGCGGGTTGGTCTTTATGCTGGTAGGCAGGGTTCCGGTGCGCGGCGAGGTGATTGAACACCCCGGTGGCACCTCTTTCGAAGTCATCGAGGCTGATCCAAGGCGAGATCAAGCGTCTGCGTGTGCGGGTATCGGGCCTATCTGGTTCAGCGACAGCATCGTCGTCAGAGAATGGCTGAGAACGGCGCGCCGGACCGTTTCGCGACGTGGGTCTGCGGACTACGGCCCCGAGGGCGGTTCGCGATATGCGCTGCACTGGGGGCGGTGGCCGGGTTGGGGCAGGCACCATTCGGTTTATGGCCCCTGACAGTGCTGGCGTTGGCTGGCATCTACGGTATTTTCGGACAACGTTGGCGCGTGTCTCAGGCGGCTCTTATCGGGCTGGCCTCTGGCACCGGGTATTTTCTGGTGGCCTTGGCATGGATGGTCGAGCCGTTTCTGGTGGATGCGGCGCGGCATGGCTGGATGGCACCCTTTGCACTGATCCTGTGCGCACTGGGGTTTGGCCTGTTCTGGGCGGCGGCATTCGGGCTGGCGCGATGGGTCGCGCGGCATAGCGCGACAGGCAATGCTCTGGCATGGATCGGGACTGGTGTATTGGCTGAATGGCTGCGCGGTACGTTGTTTACCGGGTTTCCATGGGCACAGACCGGACACGTGTGGATCGGAACGCCGATGATGCACTGGGCAGCCATAGGCGGTGCGCTGTTGCTGTGTGCAATCAGTCTAGGGGCTGGCGTCGCGCTATGGCACACGCTGATCGGGTCCTCTCGCGTCGCAGGCGGGCTAGGGATCGCGGCGCTGTCGGCGGCCTATGCCTTTGGGCCGCGGCTAACCGCACCAACTGAAACTGGGCTACAGGCCCCGGTGGTCCGGCTGGTCCAACCCAATGCCGCGCAACGTGACAAGTGGAACCCGGACAAAATGCAGGGGTTTTTTGATCGACAGGTTAGCTATACCGGCGCAGCTACGCCGCCCGATCTGGTGGTATGGCCGGAAACATCGGTGCCTGTACTGTTGAATAATGCGACAGAAACATTGGGCTATATCGCGGATGCAGCGCGCGGCGCGCCGGTGGTTCTGGGGTTTCAGCGACGCGACGGACTGCAATACTACAATACGGCTGTGTTGCTGGGTGCCGACGGTACGGTGACAGCGCAGTATGACAAGCACCATCTTGTACCGTTCGGCGAATACATGCCGCTGGGGGATTTGCTGGCGAAAGTTGGGATTCACGGGCTTGCCTCCAAGCATGGTGGCGGGTTCTCGGCGGGACCGGGGCCGACGTTGATCGAGGTGCCGGGGGTCGGAGAGGCGTTGCCGCTGATTTGCTACGAAGGGATTTTTGCGCGCAACGTGTCCGGTGTGGCCGGTCGCCCCGATTTCCTGCTGATGATTACCAATGATGCGTGGTTTGGCCGCGTTTCCGGGCCCTATCAACACTTGGCACAGGCGCAGTTGCGCAGCGTTGAGCAAGGCTTGCCGATGGTCCGTGCGGCCAACACGGGTATTTCTGCTGTGATTGATCCGCGTGGACAGATTATGGCGCAGATTGCGCTGGGGCAGGCCGGCTGGATCGACGCACCTTTGCCCCGCGCGGCGCCCCCCACACCCTATGCCCTGCTGGGGGATTGGCTGGTACTGACCGCGATGGTGCTGATGGTTGGGGCGGGGGCGTATTGCGGTGCAGGTCGCCGCAGGCCAACACTTAACGATTGACGTTATGCGTAGCAGCGCGCTAGCTAGCGCAAATTCGTCACAACGGCTTCCTGACGTGGCGATTTCATATGATTGGAGCATTTCATGGCACGACAGAATTATACTTTCACTTCGGAATCCGTTTCCGAAGGGCATCCTGATAAGGTTTGCGATCGCATTTCGGACGCGGTGCTGGATGCGCTATTGACCGAAGAACCCGAGGCGCGGGTAGCGGCGGAGACTTTTGCCACCACCAATCGGGTGGTTATCGGCGGCGAAGTGGGGTTGTCTGATCAGGAAAAGCTGCGCGATTACATGGCCGGGATGGAGGATATCATCCGCGCCTGCATCCGTGACATCGGGTACGAGCAAGAAAAATTCCACTGGAAAACCTGTGAGATAACCAACCTGCTGCATGAGCAGTCCGCGCATATTGCCCAAGGGGTCGATGCGGCCGCGGACAAGGAAGAAGGCGCCGGCGATCAGGGTATCATGTTCGGCTTTGCCACGGACGAGACCGAGGCACTGATGCCTGCACCGATCCAGTACAGTCACGCGATCCTGCGCCGTCTGGCTGAGGTGCGCAAGAATGGCACCGAGCCGGCGCTTGGCCCGGATGCCAAGAGCCAATTGTCGGTCAGTTATCGCAACGGCAAGCCGGTCGGCATCAGCTCGGTCGTGCTGAGCACGCAGCACCTGGATGAGGCGCTGACCAGTGCGGACATCTACGACATCGTCAGTCCCTATATCCACGAAGTGCTGCCCGAAGGCTGGCTGACGGATGCGACTGAATGGCATGTGAACCCCACTGGCAAGTTCGTGATTGGCGGGCCTGACGGCGACGCGGGTCTGACGGGCCGCAAGATTATCGTGGACACCTATGGCGGTTCCGCCCCACATGGCGGCGGAGCGTTCTCGGGTAAGGACCCGACCAAGGTGGACCGTTCGGCGGCCTATGCCGCGCGCTATCTGGCCAAGAACGTCGTGGCGGCTGGCATGGCTCAGAAATGCACCATCCAGTTGAGCTATGCGATTGGCGTCAGCAAACCACTGTCGGTCTATGCAGACACCCACGGCACAGGTGACATAGCACCTGCACAGATCGAAAAAGCGATCTCGAAATGCATGGACCTCAGCCCGCGTGGTATTCGCGAGCATCTGCAACTGAACAAGCCGATTTATCAGCGCACGGCGGCGTATGGTCATTTTGGACGCGCACCCGAGGCCGATGGTGGCTTTAGCTGGGAGCAGACCGATCTGGTGGATGCGCTGAATAAGGCGATCTGATCGGCCTGCCGACAGGTCTGTGTCGATAGCGGCGGCTCGATCAGAGCCGCCGCTTCGCGTTTCTCGCGCGTGTGCTTTGAGTATTTTGAGAACACTGAGAGGATGGGCTGCGCGCCTGTCTGAGTGTTTGCGCTTGGACCGGGAGCACGGTAAAGGCAGCGACCATGGCAACGCTCAAACATCCTTCTGGCGCCCCTTGGCGCAATTTTTACGGCCGCTTCAAGGGCAAGTCGCTGCGCGCCTCGCAGGAAGTGTTGCTGGATGAGGATCTGGAGGGGTTGTCGCCGGGTGCCGTCGGCTGGGATGTGAATCCCGACCGCGTGCCGCTTGATCTGGCCGCACGGTTTGGGGAGCGACCCATCTGGCTGGAAATTGGATTCGGTGCGGGCGAACATCTGGTGCATCAGGCAACGTCCGAACCCGATGTGGGTTTTATCGGCTGTGAACCTTATCTCAACGGCGTAGCGATGTTGCTGGCCAAACTGCGCAAAGCTGATGTGTCCAATGTGTCGGTGCATCCCGGTGATGCGCGCGATCTTTTTGATGTATTGCCTGAGGCGAGCGTTGCGCGGGCATTTCTGCTCTATCCCGATCCGTGGCCGAAAAAGCGCCATCATCGCCGCCGGTTCGTGACGCAGGAACATCTTGTGCCGCTGGCAACGGTGATGCAGCCGGGCGCGATCCTGAGAGTGGCGACGGATATCGAGGACTATGTGCGTCAGACGCTGGAAGAGGTTCCCAAGGCCGGATTTGAATGGTTGGCCGAGAGGCGTTCTGACTGGCAGACACCGTGGGAGGACTGGACCCGCACCCGGTACGAGGCCAAGGCGCTGCGCGAGGGCCGAGTGCCGCATTACCTGACATTCAGACGTGTTTGATTATCCGGCGCTGTAGCCCATGCTTTAGAGAACGCATTGTTTCCAAATGAGAAACTTGCCGCAAAGGCAGCAGTCCAGTAGTGTTAATGTGTATTAACACGTATCCTAAGCGGAACTGGGCCGCTCAGGAACAATGTACTGGGGGTACTGCCATGATCTGGGCAATTGCGTTGACCGCACTGGTTGGCTGGGGTCTGTTTGAGTTATTCGATGATGACGATGATAATGCAGGCGCACCTCCGCCGGATATGGGGGGCGATGCGGTTGGCCCGACGGATGACACCACCGTAGAGGGCACCAGCATCAGCGAGGTAATCTTTGGCGGCGATACCGATCAGTCGATAAACGGCCGAGGTGGTGACGATACCATCGAAGGTCGTGGTGGTGATGATGTTATCGTGACCGGTGCCGGTGATGACGTGGTCGACGCCGGGGCAGGCGATGACCGGGTATATGTGCGCGAGGGCGACGATCAGGTGGTTGGCGGTCCGGGTGATGATCAGATCTATGGTCGCGAGGGCAATGATACCATGAACGGACAGGAGGGCGATGATGCTCTCTTTGGCAACGAAGGCGACGACAACCTGCGCGGCGCGGCGGGCGATGACACACTGAACGGCGGCGATGGCGATGACAGGTTGAGCGGGCGTGACGATGATGATCGCCTGAACGGTGCCGATGGGGATGATACGTTGCTGGGCGGTGCTGGCAATGACCTGCTACTGGGCGGGAACGGGATGGATTCGTTGGAAGGCTACAGCGGAGACGATACGCTGAACGGCGGTGATGACGACGATATGCTGAAAGGCGGCAGCGGCGATGATGACATCAGTGGCGGTGCGACCGGTGCCGATACGCTGTTGGGTCAGGCGGGCAACGACATGCTGCGTGGCCTGCTGGGGGCTGACAGCCTAGATGGCGGCGACGGTGCCGACACGTTGGATGGTGGCGAGGGCGCTGATACACTCTTGGGCGCGGAGGGTGATGATCTCTTGCAGGGCCGTGGTGGCGACGATGCGCTGCACGGGGGCAGGGGGGCTGATCTGGTCTTCGGCCACGAAGGCAATGACACGCTCTTTGGCGATGAAGGCTCTGATACGTTGAACGGCGGCGGCGGCGATGATGAGCTTGCCGGGGGCGCTGACGACGACCGGCTACGCGGTGACGTCGGCGACGATACCTTGGCTGGTAATGGCGGCGATGATGAGATTTTTGCTGATGGCGGTGATGACCTTCTGTTAGGCGGTGACGGCGCAGATACCCTGAATGGCGGTACTGGTCTTGATACGTTGGAAGGTGGTGCAGGAACAGACCGGCTAAACGGTGCGGGTGGTAATGATCTTATCGACGGGCGCGACGGGATTTCGGCGTCGCAGGATACCCTGATCGGTGGCGAGGGAGATGACCGGCTGATTGGTGACGATGGCGATATCCTGTGGGGGGATGGCGGCGTCGACGTGTTCGAGGTTGTGGTCGGTCCGGTAGGATCAGATCCGGTGGTGATCCGCGATTTGTTCGAGGGCGGAGCCGCGGAACAAGTGCTGTTCTCCAACCCCGACGGATCGTTCCTGTCGGCGGCGCAGGTGTCGGGCGGTGCGCTCGGGATCGTGGCGCAGGGATCGGGATCGGCGATTCAGCTTGGCGGTACAACGGTGGCTGTCGTTTCAGGCGTGACACCGGCGACACTGATGGCGGACGACGCCTGGATTGCCAATCTGGCTCCGGGCGGGCTGGTGCCGGTCACGGCCTGACATTACCTGATTTCGCGCCGCGGATAGCTAAAGGCCGGGCGCGAAACCGTTCAGCCGGCCTTGGTGTCCAACCGGTGCGAGAGACGCTCCAGCATGTCGAGGCATTCGGTCATCTGACCCACACTGACAAATTCATCAGCCTTGTGTGCCTGATCTATTGATCCCGGTCCGCACACCACTGCTGACATCCCGTAAGCCTGAAAAATGCCGGCTTCGGTGCCAAAGGGCACTGTGCTGGCGCCGTTCGCGCCGGTCAGTTCCATCATGATGTTGCGGGCTTCGTTGGGATCGGTTGGGACCAGTCCCGCCACCTCGCCGATAATCTCTGTGTCGATGTCGGCGTCCGGGTAGATGGCGCGCATTTCAGGCAACAGGGTTTCGACGCAGTAGCGATGCAGATCGTCCTTGACGAATGCGGCATCGCTTAGTTGCACGGGGCGCATCTCCCAGTCTATGCGCGCCTGACTGGGGATGACGTTATGCGCAACGCCACCTGTGAGTGCGCCGGTGTTAATCGTGGTCCACGGCGGATCAAATCGGCTGCCTTCGGGCGCGCGGCTGCGCAGCTGATCCTTGAGCATCAGAAGTCGCGTGACAAATCGTGCCGCGTATTCGACCGCATTGACGCCCTTGTCGGGTCCTGATCCATGCCCGGCCAACCCGTGAAAATGGGTGGAGTATTCATAGCACCCCTTATGCCCTTCGATGACGCGCATCATTGTTGGCTCGCCGATCAAGGCGACGCCCGGGCGTAGATCCAGCGCGCGCAGGCTGTCGACCAAAGCGCCCGCACCGAAACAGCCGGTTTCCTCGTCATAGGTAAAGCTGAAATGCAGTGGTCTGTCTTTGACCCGTTGAGCAAAGATCGGTGCCATGGTTGTGGCTGCAGCGATGAACCCTTTCATGTCACAACTGCCGCGCCCATAAAGCAGTCCGTCAGTCTCATGCATCTCAAAAGGATCGCCGGTCCAGTCCTGATCCGCGACGGGAACCACATCCGAGTGTCCTGACAAGACGATCCCGCCGTCGCATTCCGGCCCAAGGGTGGCAAAGAGGTTGGCCTTCTGGCCGGTCGCATCGGGGAAGATATGGACGCGCGCGCCAGCACCCTCCAGCCGTTCCGCCAGATGATCAATCATCGCCATGTTGCTGCGTTCAGAGATGGTAGGGAAGGCGATCAGCTCTGACAGGAGTTGCGTCGTATCAGTGATTTGCGCGTTCATCCTGCCCTCCCATGACTGCATCGGTAAACATTGCTGCGCGCGGATGACGGCGTCAAGCGTGCGGGGAGGTCCTGATCGCGGGGCAGAACACGCATTACGTGAATTTCTGGTGCGTCAACCTCCTTAGACGAAAGCGGTGTTGCAAAATTGACTCTGCATGACTTGGGGTAAGATGCCCAGATTTGGCCTAAATTCGCGGAATAGTCCGCAAATACCGGAAATGTACGGATTTTTAAAAGGTACGTAAAAAAACACACTAGCGGTATTTCACGAAGTCGGTTATTTTTTGGGCAATTAAAAAACGTGGCGACCTCGAAAACGGGGCGCCGATTGAGGTAGAGTGGTGGTGATTATGAGCGCGATTAATTTCGTAGTACGTACACGTACGGGCGATTCCCGACATGGCAATGTGACAATGGATGGCGAGAACGCGCTTCTCGACGTCACGCAGGCCCATGAAGTTTCATTGAACATGCGGCAAAGCGATATTCGCGGGTATCAACGGTTCGGCGAGGACTTGGAGATAACCTTGGCGGATGGGCGCATTCTGGTCCTCAAGAACTACTTTTCTGACGCTGGCGGTGAAAGTCGGCTCTTTATCAGTGCCGATGGTTATCTAAACGAAGTCGCTTTGTCCGAAGACGCGGATGGGACGCTCTATGCACAATACAGCCCGGCAGCCGAGTGGGGTAAGTGGAGCCCGTCCGATGATCTGATTTTCCTTGGGAGCAGTGAAGTCGCCAGCGTCGAGATCTGAAGATGATGGCGAAACGGTCACGATGCTTGGCGCCGCAGCCGGAATCCTTGGTGGGACGGGGCTGCTGGGCGCCGCCGGAGCCGGAGCTGCAGTTATCGCGGCCACACAGGTGGTCGGCGCGGGCGATGACACCCCGGCGCGGATCGAACCCAGTATTGATCAGGATACCGATATTTCTATTGGTGGCGACGACGGGGGTGACGGCAGCATCACAATCTCGGGCAAGGCACAGCCCGGTTCTGATGTCGCAGTGACAATTGGCGACAAGACTGTTGAGACTCAGGCTGGTCCGGATGGCAATTGGAATGTCGTTTTTCAGGGTGATACCTTTCCATCGGACGGCGATCACACCGTCACCGTCGTGGTGACGGAGCCGGGTGGCACCAAATCCGATCTGACCGGCCCTGTCGTGGCCATCGACACCACGCCCCCGGCGACGGACGTGACCGAAGGCACCGTCACCACCGGCGATATCACCAATGCCGCCGAATACGACGCGGGTGTTCAGGTTTCCGGCACGGGCGAGGCTGGATCGATTGTATCCGTTACCATTCAGGAGGTTATCCGCGAAACCGTCGTGACCGAGAGTGGCAATTGGACGGTCACTTTTGAGAAAGGCACTCTGGCAGAGGGCGAATACGATTCCGAAGTGACCGTTGTGGCGCGCGATGCGGCGGGCAACAGCACCACCATCACGGATACCATCCGGATCGACACAGTGGCCAATGATGTCACGATTTCAACAGCGACGATCGAAGGCGATGGTGTCGTCAATGGCACCGAAATGGCTGGTGGGCTGGATGTGACTGGCACTGCAACGCCGGGTGCCGAAATTGTCGTGACTGTCGAAGGTGTCGAACGGACCGTCGTGGCCAATGCAGGTGGCGAATGGGTCGCGACATACGCGGCGGGCAGCTTGCCGAATGGCACTTACGATGCGGCTATCACCGCCACGACCACCGATGTGGCGGGAAATGTGAACAGCACTACCGGCACGATCCGGGTCGATACTTCGGTTGAAAATTTCAGCATCACCAGCCAGTCCGGCGGGGCCGACGGCGTCATCAACGCTGCCGAGGCGCAGGCAGGATTGACCGTAACGGGCACCAGTGAGCCGGGCAGCACCGTGACGGTAGAACTGGGGGGCGCAATCGTAAATGCGGTTGTGGGAGCTGATGGGTCCTGGGCCGCCACGTTCAATGCCGGACAGATCGCGGCGGGCACCTATACTGCCGATATGGTGGCAACAGCCACTGACGCAGCGGGCAATATCAGCACTCTGACTAATGCTGTGAATGTCGATACGGACGCAGGCGCGCTGAGCATAAATACCGCCGCAGTGGGCGGCGATGGCACAGTGAACGCGGCTGAAACGGCCGCCGGAGTAAGCGTCACTGGTACGGCTGATCCGGGCGCAACGGTTGTTGTGTCCCTCGCAGGGGTCGAGCGGACAGTAATCGCGGGCGCGGGTGGCACATGGACGGCGATTTACGCGCCCGGCAGCCTGCCGGATGGCCAATATGATGCCCCGGTGACGGCCACCACGTCCGACAGCGCCGGTAACAGCACGACGACGTCCGGCACCATTCAGGTCGACACATTCGTTGAGAACTTTGCCGTGACCAGTCAGGCGGGTGGCGCGGATGGCGTTCTCAATGCCGCCGAAGCAACCTCTGGTCTGACGGTCAGCGGCACCGGTGAGCCGGGGTCGAGCGTTTCGGTACAACTGGGCGGCGTTACCGTACAGGCGGTCGTTGCGGCGAATGGATCGTGGACCGCGGGCTTTGCCGCAGGTCAGATCGCGCAGGGCACCTATGTGACGGATCTGGTGGCGACCGCTACAGATGCCGCAGGCAACGTCAGCACGCGCACCAGCCAGGTGCAGGTTGATACCGAGGCAGGCACGCTGACGCTGAACACCGCGCAGATCGGTGGGGATGGCACAATCAATGCCGCCGAAGCACAAGCCGGTGTGGTGGTCAGCGGCACTGCCAATCCGGGCGCGACTGTCACGGTCACGTTGGATGGCGTCGCACATCAGGCTGTCGCGGGTGCCAATGGGGTCTGGCAAACCACTTATGCCCAACATGAAATCATTGCCGGCGTGCATGATCCACAGGTCACAGCAACGATCACTGATGCGGCGGGCAACACTGCCAGCGTCGATGGCACGGTACATGTCGATACTCGGGTGGACAATTTGAACCTGACGCCACCACGGATCGGCGTTGCTGCGGACGGCCAGGATCTGATCAACAACGCGATCGCTTCGGCTGGGTTCGACATCACCGGCACAGTCGAGCCGGGATCAACCGTCGTAGTGACAATCGCAGGCGTGCCGCAGCAGGCGGTCGTGGATGCAAACGGTAACTGGACAGCGCATTTCCCCCCCGGGTCCATTCCGCCGGGTGAATATGATGCACCACTGTCCGTCGATGTGACCGATGCTGCGGGCAATACATCCAGCATCAACGACACCGTGCGCGTGGATACGCTAGTCAATCAACTGGAGCGAGCCGGTGCGATTGAGACCGACAATGTTGTGAATGCGGCAGAGGCGCTGGATGGCGTCACCTTGACGGGGACGGTAGAGCCGGGATCGACCGTGCAACTGACAGTTCTGGGCAAAACCTATAATGCGGTTGTTGATGCAGCAGGGAATTGGTCGGTAGATATCCCGGCGGGTGATATTCCGCAGGTCGAACAGGATTTCGCCATGGTCATTACCGCGACAGACAACGCGGGCAATGTAACCACGGTGAACGACACACTGAGCATAGACACAGTCGTCCCGGATCAACCTGATATCGTCGGGTATTTCCGTGAGGGTGGCGGGTATCGCTCGGTCACACTGGACACTCCGGATGACCCGGTCACGATCCACCAGATCGACGGGGGTGGCAATGTGAACGAACTGTCACTGCATGCCTCTGCTGATCCGTTCCTTGGCGAGACGGATTATCACTTTCTCGATGGTGCGGGCGCACCGACGCGCATCCCGGACGGGTCGCAACTGATTGTCACCAGTTCAGATGCGGCAGGCAACGCATCCAGTACCTTTGTGGTGCTCGATGAAACAGACACGGCAGTGGTGAATGTAAGCAATGCGAACCTTGCGAACTTCCAGATCGAGACGATCGACCTGCGGTTCGGCGATCAGAGCGACCTGACCCTGACCGATGCCCAGATTCGCGGGCTGTCGGATAGCACGGATACCGTGGTCGTGCATGGCGGGGCCGATGACAAGCTGACCATCGCGGGCGGGCAACAGACCGGCCAGACCCAAGTGGATGGTCAGACCCATGACATCTACACGCTGGGCAACAACGGTGCGACCATCGTGGTCGACGATGACATCAACGTAATCACCTGACGGAGGTAACATGCGCGCGCGGTCGGAATCGCGCGCGCCAAGACGGACAAATAACAAGCTACCGGGTACAGGGGCGAAAAATATGGGGCAGAGGTACGGATCGGGACGGGGGGCCATGTTGGCCACGGCGGCGATGATCTTGAGTGGGTGCATGATGCAGAGCGGCGCGGACGAAGATGCGCCGGTTACGCGGTTCAAATCCAATACTGACGGCGCGCCGATGACAGCGCGCGACAAAGAAGCGGCGACTTCGCCGATTATCACCGCGCTTCAGGCGCGGCGTAGCGTGCTGCCGGACGGCAGCAGCTTTGATCAGGTGGCAAGTGCGGTTCTGGCCGCCAATAGCCGCACTGCCGAGGCCGACCTGCGCGCGGCACGCCTGCGTGCCGAGGCCGCGTCGAGAAACTGGCTTCCCAAGATCGGGCCAAACATCAGTCTGACAAGCCTTTCTGAAGTCGTGGCCAATTTGATCGTTGAGCAGGTCTTGTTTGACCACGGACGGCTCAAGGCCGAGCGTGCGTTTGCCAAGGCTGATGTCGAAGTCGCCGCCGTCGGGCTGGCCGATGACACCAATGAACGGGTATACACTGCACTGAAGCTGTATCTGGCGGCCGTGGAGGCGCGCGAACGCGTCGCGCTGGACGCTCGTACGCTCAAGGATATGGGCCAATTTGAATGGGTCATGGTCGAACGGGTGAAGGGTGGCGTCTCAGATCGGTCTGATCTGGCAGTGCTCCGCCAGAAGCTGGGTGAAATCCGGTCCGACATGGCCGCCAGTCGCGAAGCCGCAGATATCGCGTTGGCTGAACTGAGCGCGATGTCCGCCGTTCCGATCACCAGCGTCTCGGGACTGAGCGATCTGCGCGTCAAACCGGAAGATGCCAAACCGCTGTCGGTTCTGCGTGCCGAAGCAGAGCGGGATCGGTCCATCGCGCAAGCCAAAGTCAATCGCGCGGGGCTGCTGCCCGGTGTGACGGCCAGTGGTACCATCGGCGACACCACCGATGGCGGCATCAATGTGGGCGGTGACCTGCTGGGTTTGGGGACCGGGGCCAGCCTAAAGGCTATAGAGAGCGAGAAGGACGCCGCCAATCGCAGGGTCGGGCAGGCGCAAGAAGACGCGGATCGCCAACTGCGTCGCTTGGGGCAGAGGCAGGGTGCCATCGCGCGACAAGTCACAGAAGCCAGCGCGCTGACCGCGCAAGCTCGGTCGAACCTTGATCTCTTTCAGGAGCAATACGAAGCCGGACAGCGACAAGTCATGGATGTAGTCGGTGTGTACGAGACATTCGCGACTCGTGAAACCGCAGCCGTGGGACTTAAATACGAACTCAGCCGCACCCGTCTCGAAATTGCCCGCCTGTTGGGACTGCTCGCAGACGGGAGCGCGATTTGACGCAACCTCCTGTGACACTCACCATCACCGGAGGGACTGGCGCGCGTGTGGATGCCGCGTCGAATGCCGATGCTCCGCCGAGCGCGTCTGCCTCACGGTTCAGCAAACGTGCCGAGGCGCGTGCTGATCTGGCGGCGACCTATGCTGCATTGCTGGGCGCCGACGTCATGGCGCGTGATATTCTGGAGGCGATGACTGCCAGCGATGTGCGTGGCGGGCGCGACCATGCGGACCAAATCCAGCCACAGGCGCTGGCGGATGGCTTGGCCGATTGTGGTCTGCTGACCGAAGTGCTGAGCGTGCCGCATATGATCGGCGATCACTGGCCAGCGCTGGCGCAGATGACCAGCGGCCAGTTTGTTCTGGTGCTAAAACAGCTCCGGGGTGATCTTCAGATTTACGACGCAACATGCGTGGATAACCGCGCTGAAGTGGCGTTGGATGAGTTCGAGCCGTATTTCACCGGGATCATCGTCCGGGCAGAGGCACCGGTCCACGCGATTTCCAAGGCTCATGTCGCGCCTCAAGCAGCCCCCCATTGGTTTTGGGGCGAGTTTCGCAATTACCGCCGCCATTTCGCCGAGGTGGCGTTGGGGTCGTTCGTCGGCAACCTGTTGGCGGTGGCTGTCGCGCTCTTTAGCCTGCAGGTATATGACCGGGTGATCCCGCATCAGTCCAAGGCGACGCTGTGGGTTCTGGCGGCGGGGGTAGCGCTGGCAATCGTGATGGAGGCGTTTCTGAAGATCGCACGCGCGCGCCTGATGGACGGGGCCGGACGGCAGATCGAGGTCAAGATACAAGGACTGTTGATGGACCGATTGCTGGGCATGCGATCGGCTGCCGCCAGCCGCTCGCCCAGCAGTCTGTTCAGTGCGATGCGCGAGTTTGGCTCGGTACGAGAATTCTTTACCGCGACCACGATCGGGACGCTGGCAGATATCCCGTTCCTGTTCGTCTTCTTGCTGCTGGTTGCGTCGATTGCGGGCAACGTCGTCTGGGTACTGGTGTTAGGGGCTGTGGTCATGGTCGTGCCGGGCTTTTTCCTGCAAAAGCGGATGATCCGGCTGACACAGGAAACCCAAGGGGCAGGAGCCAAAGCCTCGCGGCTGTTGCATGAAACGGTGTTTGAACTGGATACGGTCAAGACCCAGCGCGCCGAGGACCGGTTTCGCCGCCTCTGGGCCGAGTTGACGACGCTGAGCGCGCTGAAGTCCAGCGATCAGCGCAAACTGGCCTCGGCTTTGACATTCTGGGCGCAGGGCGTACAGCAGGCAACCTATGTGACCGCCATCGTCACCTGTACCTATCTGGTTTTTGCCGGACAGTTCACGGTCGGGTCGATCATTGCCGTCAGCATCCTGACCAGCCGGACATTGGCACCGCTGTCGCAACTGGCGGGAACCATGGCGCGCTGGAGCAATGTCAAATCCGCGCTCGACGGACTGGAGGTCATTGCCGAGGCAGAACAGGACACATTGCCCGATCGCAGCTATCTGCGGCGTGACACGCTGGAAGGCGGGTTTTCACTGCATGAAGTGCAGTTTTGCTATGACGAGAATTCTGCACCGACTCTGGATATTCCGGCGGTGGCATTGCAATCAGGTCAGGCCGTGGCGGTCTTGGGTACAAACGGTTCGGGTAAATCGACATTGCTGCGGCTGCTGTCGGGTCTTTATGCACCCGATCGGGGCAGGGTGATGATTGACGGCACGGACATGAGCCAGATTGATCCGCGTGATTTGCGCCGGTTAATCGGATATCTGGGGCAGGACGTACGGCTGTTCACCGGCACTTTACGGGAAAACCTGAACCTGAATCTGCTGGAACGCGACGATGGCAGATTAATGCGGGCCTTGGATTTTGCCGGGTTGGGCCCGTTTGTCCGGGCACACCCCAAGGGGCTGGATCTGGAGATACTCGATGGTGGCCAAGGGTTGAGCCAAGGTCAGCGACAATCCATCGGATGGGCGCGGCTGTGGCTGCAGGACCCCAAGATCTGCCTTCTTGATGAACCCACCGCAGCCTTGGATCAGACGCTGGAGCGCACCTTGGTCAGTCGGCTGGAAACGTGGCTACAGGGGCGCACGGCGATCATAGCGACCCATCGCATGCCGATCCTGTCGCTAACCAGTCGTACGGTGATCCTGCAAAACGGGCGCATGGCTGTCGATGGCCCACGCGATCAGGTCTTGGCGCATCTGGCGCAGGCCGGTGCGCAGGGAGGCAACTGAGATGGCGGTGAGCAGTACAAACCTTTCGGCGCAATTGGGGGACCGCCTGCGCGGACCCAGCCTGACCATTTGGCTATGTGCCGCGACCGTCTGGCTGTTTATCCTATGGGCCGCCTTCGCCTGGCTGGACGAGATCGTGCGCGCTGATGGTGAATTTATTTCCAGTTCGCGCCCGCAGATTATCCAGAATCTGGAAGGCGGCATCCTGTCGGAGCTGCTGGTGCAGGAGGGTGATGTCGTACAACGCGGTGACGTTCTGGCGCGGCTGCATGGCACGCAGTTCAAATCATCGGTTGCAGACCTGCTTGATCAGATCAATGCACTGGAAATCCGACGTTTGCGGCTAGAGGCTGAGCTGGCAGGTCAGTTCGATTTTCAGGTGCCAACGGTCATGGCGGCGCGCACGCCAGAGATCGTCGAATCTGAACGCGCGCTGTTGTCTGCACGACAGGCTGATTTCGTGAAACGTAGTGAAGGTGCAAAGAGTGTCCTTGATCAGGCGGCCGAAGAACGACAGCTGCTAGAGAACATGCTGGCGCGCAAAATTGTTGCGCTGATCGAAGTGACCCGCGCGCGCAAGGCGCATGCGGATGCGCAAAAGCGGTATGACGAGATCGTGACCCAGACTGAACTGGATCGCGCGCAGGAATTTTCCGAGACGCTCAAAGAACTTGCGACCCTCAAACAGAACCTTAAGGCCAGCCAGGACCAACTGAACCGCACAACGCTGGTGAGCCCGATGCGCGGGATTGTGAACAACCTCAGCGTCACGACCATTGGCGGCGTGGTGCGCCCCGGCGAGGAGATCGCGTCGATCATTCCGCTTGACGAAGAACTCTTTGTCGAGGCGCGCGTACCGCCCGAAGACATCGCGGGCCTGCGTCATGGACAGGAGGCCACGATTAAGCTGACAGCCTATGATTACACCATCTACGGCACGCTCAAGGGTGTGGTCGATTTTATCTCGGCTGATACGTTCAAGGAAGAGCGCGCGCGGGAGGCAGACAAGAATCCGCATTACCGCGTGACGTTACGGGTGGATATGACGGCACTGACTCCGCGTCAGGCCAGCATCGAAATGCGTCCGGGCATGCAGGCGCAGGTGGAGTTGCACACAGGGCAGAAAACGGTTCTGCAATACCTTCTCAAACCGCTCTACAAATCACAGGAAGCATTCCGCGAACCATAGAGTTCATAAAATCGGTCGAGTTTTACAGGTTAAGATTTTTCGCGACTAGTTTGCGATTTTAGACATCGAGCCAAATCGTTACCGGGCCATCGTTGGTCAGGCTAACCTGCATATCCGCGCCGAATTTTCCAGTCTCGCAGGGAACGCCCTCTGCGCGCAGACTTTCGGTGAATAGCTGGTATAGCCGGTTGCCCTCGCTCGGTGGGGCGGCTTGGGAAAATCCGGGGCGATTGCCGCGCGAGGTATCTGCCGCCAATGTAAACTGACTGACCACCAGAGCCGTGCCTGCAATGTCGCGGACAGAGCGGTTCATTTTGCCTTCTGGGTCTGTGAATATTCGCAGTTTGGCGATCTTGGCTGCCATCGTGACGGCCGCCGTGTCATCGTCGTCCTGCATGGCGCAAATCAGGATCAGCAGACCGGGACCGGTTTCGCCAATGAGATGACCGTCCACATGGACGCGGGCTTGGGTCACACGTTGTATCAGAGCGCGCATTCGCTTGTCCTCTCGGTGTTTTTCCCTTGATGCGCCGACGTGCGAGCGGGCGCAAGGCTATCTTCGGAACACTTGCAAAGCCCGCCCGTCGGTCACCAGAATCCCGAGCGCAATCACACCAAAGCCTGCCATGGCAGTTGGGCCTAGGGTTTCGTTCAGGAACGCGCTGCCCAGACCGATGGCAAAGGGTGGTATCAACAAGGTGACGAGCATCAGGTTCGCGGCCCCGGCACGGGTCAGAATAGCGAAATACAGCATATAGGCGATGGCTGTGGACAGGATAGAAAGCCCCAGTAGTGCGGCCCATGTGCCACCCGACAGCGACAACTGCGGCGTGCCGTCCACGCATAGGGCAACTGGGGCCATGACGACGGCACTTCCCATAAGCATTCCCAGTGCGTTCATCTGGGGTGACTGGCCACGCAGGTGCATCTTGGCCCAGACACCAGCCAGTGAGTAACACAACGCCGCCCCAAGAATTGCCAGTTGCGCAAGGTTACGCAGATCAAGCCCGCCCAGCGTTTCTGGTCCCATGACGATGGCCACGCCGACCAATCCGAGCAGCGCGCCTATTACCTTGCGTGGGGTCAGACGCTCATCCGCCAGCAGCAGTCCGGCGACAACTGCGCCAAACACGGCGGTAGTGCCGTTGAGGATCGAGGCAAGGCCGCTTTCGATTTGGGTCTGACCCCAAAAAATTAGCGAAAAGGGCAGCGCGTTATTAAGTGTCCCCATCACGACATAAGCCCCCCAGACCCGCGGGCTGCGGGGCAGGCTCTGGCCTTGCCACCAGATCACGATAGCAAGAACCGGTATCGCCCAGACAACGCGATGTAGGGTGATGGTCAGCGGCGGCACTTCGCGCAAGACAAGCTCGGCAAAGAAGAATGACCCGCCCCAGACGGCAGCAAGGGCCAGCAACATTACAGTGGCAGCGGGTGTGAGAGAAGCTTGGGTCATATGGGCATCTAGAACCGGCCGACCCATGCAGGCGACCCGTTTCTTGCGCAAGACGCTACACGGTTTTACAAATCTCAGCCGCGCGGGTCGTAAATATCGGACAGGTCCGCCCGTTGGGTGCGAAACCCGTTAGCAGGGTGATCCGGGTCGGCATATCCAAAGGAAATGGCGCATAGGACGTTGCGGTCATCGGGCAGGTCAAAATGCGCCCGGATCATGGCCGGAAAGGCGGCAACCGATGCTTGAGCGATGGTGGCGACGCCCCGCGCGGTGGCCGCCAGGCAGAATGCCGTCACGAATCCGCCCGTATCCATTGCCGCATAGGGACCAAGGTCCGCATCGGCATGCACGATTGCGACATGCGGTGCGCCAAAGAGGTGATAGTTTTGCATGGTCTGGGCTGCACGCCCAGTACGATCGCCGCGCTCAATTCCTACCGCTTCGTAAAGTTGAAAGCCGCAGGTCCGGCGGCGTTCGCCGTAGGCCCCTTTATAGGCGGTCGGCCATGGCATGTCGGGGGCAGGTTCGGCCGCTTTTGCCGTTTCGACCAATGCAGTGCGGAATCTGTCAGTGGCCACGCCGTGTGTCACGGTCACCTGCCACGGTTGCGCATTGCACCATGACGGCGCGCGACCGGCGTCGCGGATGATTCCACTGATGGTCTCGTCAGGCACGCTTTGCGACAGAAAGGCGCGGCAGCTATAACGCGCAGTCAGAAGATCGCGCAGGATCGCGGCACGATCGGCGTCGTAATCTTTCATCACATCGCCCCTTCGTTCAGCGCCAGTGCAAAGCCGACGGCTCCGGCGATCAGAAGTCCGATCAAGACTGCAAAACCGATTTTCCACGCGGACCAGGGTCGTGCGCCCTGAACACGACCCGTGCGGCCATTGACCACGAACCGATAAGATTTGCCACGATATTTGTATGCGGCGAGCCATACCGGTAGCAGGATATGCTTGAACGTTACGTCATTGACCTGTGTCTGGATGTCGTGAATGCGCTGGCGGTCACCGCCGATATCGAACCTGACATCGCGCGTGATGATGCTGTCCATATGGCTGCGTGCCTGCACAAAGCCTTCTTCGAGAGGCACAGAGTAAGCCTCGGCGCGGAAACCTGCAAGGAATTCAGGGCGATAAGGTTCCAGCGCCCCGAGGTCCCATGGTTGCAGGCCGTCTGTGTACTGCTTTGGCAATGACCGCGAGGCAAGCACCAGTACGTCGTCGAAGAACCGCGCGACCCGGCCGGTAACGCCTCGCCAGCGCACCTTGGCCACGCGGACCTGCTGGCGTTTGCCATTGCGCATGACAGTGCGGGTTTCATAGTAGACAGTGCCGCGCTCGCCGCGGTAGGCGGATTTCGTATCGGCATCGAAGGTCCAGTAGGGCACATAGATGCCCTGTAGCTTGCGCCCCTTGCGGGCGTATTCCTGCAGGCCATTGGGGGCGAACCACAGTTTGCCAAGCCAATCGGTCATGGCGGCACGCGCGGTTTTTTCATCAAGGGCAAAGGGCAGCACACCACGCGGCTTAATATGGCGGCTGGTGCCTGTGTCTGTCACCACAGGGGTTGCGCAAAAGGGGCATTCGGCAGCGTGATGACCGGGGTCGAATTCGACCTGTGCCGCGCAATTGGGACATTGCAGAACCCGCGTTTCTTCCATGTCCTGATCGGGCAGATCGACGGCGATGGCACGATCAAAATTAAGCTCTGCCAAGGGATTGGCCCAAGGGCTGTCATCGGCGACAGGTTCGGTGTTGCCGCAGTGGTCGCACACCAATTGACTCGTTTCAGGAGAAAAGCGGAAATCCGAGCCGCAGTTATCGCAGGGGAAGCGGTGGGTTTCAGATGGCGTGTCAGCGACGGGCGAGGGCATAGTGTGGTTGTCCTTGGAATTTGAGTATTTTTACCAAGAAGAATGGCAAGGACCACGCGATCTGTCTGAAGACATATGCGCGGACCTTGCGAGGGTTAACCAGCGGGCGGGGGCGGCGGCATCACGGTAAAGAGCTGGGCCAGTTCGGCCACGTCCTCTGCTTGCAGCCAGCCGTCCTGTCCGGCGGTCCAGACGTGACTTTGTCGGGTCAGTTTGCCGTCACGCACCATGCGGCCCATGGCTGCCTTGGAGTAGGGGCCGTGAGTCTCGCCATTTTCTGCGATGTGCCATACACGCTCGACCGGCGGCGGGGGCGGCATCTGGGACGAGGGCGCGTTCGTGGCAGGGGCTGTGCCCCATGGGCCGCTCTGATCGGCCATCTGCTGCGCCATGGCAATGCCCATACCGGCGCCCATGCCCGCAGCCATGCCGCCACCAGCCGGGTTACGGGCGGCCTCTGTCATCGCCTCGGCGGCGCTATATTGAGTGTAGCGCCCCAGATCACCGGCCACCCCGACGGATGTGCGTTTATCCAATGCGGCCTCGACCGCGGGTGGCAGTGAGATATTCTCGATGTAAAGCTCGGGGATAGAGAGACCGTATCCGGCGACTGTCTGGCTGATTGCAGCGGCCACCAGCTTGCCCAGATCAGCGGTGTTGGCGGCCATGTCGAGGACCGGAATACCCGACGAGGCGATGACGCGGGAAAACTCCTGCACAATGATATTGCGGATTTGATAGCTGATCTCGTCCATGGTGAATTCGCCATCGGTGCCGACGATTTCCAGCAGGAATTTGGCCGGGTCAGCCACGCGCACGGAATAGGTTCCGAAGGCGCGCAGGCGTGTGGGGCCGAACTCCGGGTCGCGCAACATGATCGGGTTCTTGGTGCCCCATTTCAGATCGTTGAAACGGGTGGTGTTGACGTAATAAATCTCGGACTTGAACGGGCTTTTAAAACCATGATCCCAGTGTTGCAGTGTTGTCATGATCGGCATGTTGTTGGTTTCGAGCATGTAGAGACCGGGGGTGAAGACATCCGCCAGTTGCCCCTCGTGGACAAAAACCGCCGCCTGTCCTTCGCGCACGGTCAGCTTGGCGCCGTACTTGATTTCGTGTCCTTCGCGCTGGAACCGCCAAACCATCGTATCACGGGTGTCGTCGGTCCAGTGGATGACGTCGATGAATTCGCCGGTGAGAAAATCGAAAATACCCATCTGGTGATCTCCTGTTTGTAATTAGCTGGGGCCGATGCCGCGTTGCGCGATCAATTCGCGTAGTATCGGCCGTGCCTCTTCGGCAGTCATGCCGGGCGTCAGGCGGGGCGAGTAGAGCAGGCGCAGCAGTTCTTCGTCGTGGGTGGTCAGCAGCGCAAATTCATCGTCATCGTTAAAGATCGATGGTCGCGCGCGCGGGCTGTCGTTGGCGAGGCCAAGCCCTTGGGCGAGTTCCTCGTGGATGCACGAGCGGCGCATCAGGTCCGGGTGTTCCGCCCGGATAAAGGCGATGGCGCGGCGATAGGTGTGATCGTCCTTGGTGTCCGAGAACGCGACCACCAGACAGTGGATCGAGCGCGGCAGTGTCTGGAACAGCAGCACCGACGACTGGTTGATGTTGGGCACCAGTTGCTGAATGCGCGTCACAGCAGCGCCGCGGTCATCTTCGCCTACGATCAGCACGTGAAAATTGGCATCCTGAGTGGTGCCTGCCGAAATCGGGTGCCCGGTGATCCGTGCCAGACGGTCGGCATAGGCCACGACGTTTTGCACGTCGGTCTTGCGCTGTGCCTCGGGTACGGAATCGCCGAATTCGACCTTCATGCGTACCGGCGTCGTCCATTTGCGCAGCCCGCCCGCCTGACCGTTGGATCGGGCGAGGCCGCGATTGCGTTCGTATTCGTCATAGAATGCGATGCGTTCGAAATTGCGCAACAAATCGTTGTCGGAATAGGGGGTATCGACACCGCCACCACCGCTGCGCAGCAGACCCTGAGCCAGCAGGTTCGCCTGAACCCGACTGTAGTATCGCGCCATGTTCTGGCTGCGCACTGATGGGCCGGTGGCATGCGGAGTGGGAGTGGGTTTCAGGTTCGTTGGGCGCGCCTTTGGCGATGTGGACGGTGGTGTCACGGGCATATCGCACGCAGCCAGAGCCACGAGCCCAACGCCCATAACCGCCGCCCTTATGATCGCCACGATGCCCAAGCCGCGGTTACGCACCGGCTGCCGTGCCGACATTGTCACCGGTGCCGTCGCCGCGTGCCTTGGCCGATGCCAGCGTGTCGCGCAGATCGGCTTCCATCTTCTTGAGGTCGGTTTCGGCAGCGGCGCGGCGGGCCTTGCCCTCGTCTGCTATTTGCAGGGACTCCTCGATCGTGCCGATGAGGTCGGCATTGGCCTGTTTCACGGCCTCTATGTCGAACACACCACGCTCCATCTCGGTGCGAGATCATCTTGTTGCTCTCGCGCAGATTTTTTGCGTTCGCGGTCAGCAACTCGTTGGTCAGGTCGTTGGCATCACGAACGGCAGCGGCAGCTTCGGCAGAGCGTTGGATGGTCACCGCCTGTGCCAGCTGAGTTTCCCACAGAGGCACGGTGTTCACGAGGGTCGAGTTGATTTTGGTTACGAGGCTTTTGTCGTTTTCCTGCACCAATCGGATCGAGGGCAGGGATTGCATCGTCACCTGACGTGTTAGTTTCAGATCGTGCACCCGGCGTTCCAAATCATCGCGCGCGGCGCGAAGATCGCGCAGTTCCTGCGCTTTCATTACCTGATCTTTTTCGGGCGCCTTGGACACTTTGGCTTCCATTGCGGGGATGTCTTTTTCGTCCAGTACCCGCAGCTTCTCTTCGCCTGCCGCGATGTAGAGCGCCAGCTCGTCATAGAAGGCCAGAGTTTTCTCATAGAGCATGTCGAGCGATTTGATGTCTTTGAGCAGCGTGTGCTCGTGCTGGTGCAGATCTTCAGTCACCTTGTCGATCTGGCCCTGTACTTCTTCAAACCGTGCTGTGAACTTGGCGAAGGGGGCCGCACGGCCCAGCAGACGCTCCCACCATGTGCGTTTGCGCCGCACATCCAGTTCTGAGACGGAAAAGCCGCGGATCGTGGTAACGATCCCGCGCAGGCTGTCGCCCGCGGGGCCAACATCCTTGTTGCGCACGCCCTGAAGCATGGACTGTGAAATGACTTGTAACTCTGCCTGCGCGGCAGACCCGAAGGAGACGATTGATTGCGTATCCTCCATGTCGATCTCGCCCATGCGCTTCTTGATCGCATCGCTAAGGGGTTTGTCGGCATCCTTGAGTAACACGATATCAGTGGCGCCTTTGGGCTCTGGCAGCACGACGGCGCTGATCTCTTCGACTT
This sequence comes from Roseovarius pelagicus, assembly GCF_025639885.1. NCBI lineage: Bacteria > Pseudomonadati > Pseudomonadota > Alphaproteobacteria > Rhodobacterales > Roseobacteraceae > Roseovarius > Roseovarius pelagicus. Next base: position 3,812,214 of record NZ_CP106738.1, read on the forward strand.
GGGTCAGTGTGGCAGCGGCCTTTTGACGGACTGTGTCGGACATGTGATGTTTCCTCTCAACTCGGGGAATTATGCGTGAGGTGAACGCCTTCGCGCTCAAGGCGTTCGCGCAGCACTTCGATTTCGACCTCGAGATCACTGTGGCTGTCGCGTAGGAGTTTCTGGGTTTTGGCGTCGAAATTCGTCTCAAGATCGCGCAGCAGGGTGAGATAATCCTCTCGCGCCTGTTTATCGGCGCTGCGAGCATAGATATCCGCAAACTTGATCGTCGCATCACGCGCACCCATCAGATAGACGCCCATGTACTTGCGGGCGGCTGTCAGGTCGCGTGGGTCTTCCTCAACAGTGCGGAGCATATCGCGGACTGCGTCCTGAAACCGCTCCAGCCGGGCTTCGATCTGACGATCGCCCGCGCGTTTGATCGCGTCACTCATTGCCGCCAGATGGGCCTCGGCCTTTTCAACCGCACGAGCGACACGATCCGTCTGGAACTGGTCAATGCCTTCCATGCCTTTTGATTTCATCGGATCGATGCCGAACGAGAAAATATGCAATCCGGTGGTGACGCCGCCAAACAGCAGCGGCGCGACCAGACCGGGCTCGACCTTGTAAGCTGCGATGGCGATACCCAGACCGGCCAGCGCGGATGAGAACATCTTGCGCGGGATGCCGGGCGCGCGCGCCACCTTGCGACTGGCGAATTCGGCCTCGGCGCGCAAACCATCGCGCAAGAGCCACGCCGACAGGGCCAGTAGCCCCGCGGCGACAACGCCCAGCGTCAGTCCCGCCGCACCGGACGTGAGCGAGGTAAACAACACCAGAGCAGCCGGCAGGAACATCAGGTTCGACCGAGCACCTGCGGGGTCCACCCGTACAGATGCGCGGCGTGGTCCTGCGCCGTCAGATGCGTCGGATCCATCCGGGCTGAACTTACCACCGTATTTCTGGGCCATACCCGTCAAAGCCCCCCGAGAAAGCCGCTGGTCACACCCAGCATAAGCACAAGTAGCGCCACAAAACCGACTTTCTGCATTGTCGTTCTCCTTGCGATACTTCCTGACAGTCCACGCACGGCAGTTTGACTGTCTTCGGTTGCACGCGAAACCGATGAGACGACCATAGCAGCCAATGCAATCAATACCATGATTGCGCAAACCAATAAAAATGCACGTCCCATTCGGTATCTGGTTTCCGTTTCTGACCTTTATCGCCTTGGTTAAAACCTAAGTGATGGAGGGACTGGTTGCTAGGGGGAACCTGCGTGACCGGTCCCCCCTGTTTTCTGCGCTGCGATTCAGTGCGATTTACCGGCGCGACGTTCGGCGTTCAATTTTCGGGTATAGCCCGATTGGATGACTTCGACCGCAACCAGAACCACCACGCTGAAATAGAATGTCGTCTTGGACATTGGCACCACTTCGTAACCAAAGAACTTTAACGCCAATGTGTCGTCATGCATGGCATGCGCGGCCGCTTGCCCGGCCTCGCCTAACAAAACGACGCCGACGATCAGCAGGATGAAGAGGCCCAGAACCTCGTACATCCGGTTTTTCTCTAGAAAACGGGTGACTCCATCGGCCAGCACCAGCATCGCCAGCCCTGACAGGATGATCGCAAAGGCCAGAATCGGAAAGACATCCGTGATGGCTAGCGCTGACAGCACGGAATCGAACGAAAAGATCAGATTGGTGAGAACAATAAGCGCGATCACTTTGGCCGCCGATTTGCCTCCCTTATCTGCCAGATCGGCATTCAGATGCTCGACGCTCAGCATGTGTGCGATTTCCTGAACCGCCGTATGTATGATGAAAACACCTCCGAACACAAAAACGCAGGTGGCGAAATTCACCCCGCCCTCGATCACGCCGGTCCAGTTGAGTATGAAAAACGGCTCTGCCATCGCGTCGATCAGCCGGATCATCACGAACAGCAGCACCACCCGCAGCACAACCGCGATGATGATCCCCCACATGCGCACCGCCTTTTGCATGGCCACAGGTGCACGTTGCGATTCGATCGAGATGTAGAGAAGATTGTCAAAGCCTAGAACAGCCTGAAGAAAACATAGCATCAACAGATTGCCGAGGTTTTCAGCGGTCAGAAGGTCTGCCATCGGTAAGGTCCCCAAAGTCGTGTCACTTGATCATCGGTTTGACCCGGGAACGCGCCGGGTTGTCAAACCCTAACTTTGCTGGGGACGTGTCTGTTCCCGTGTCAGTCGGACCGACGCTTGCGCTTGGGTGTGGGGCGTTGTGTCTTTGGCTTGGCGCCCTTGTCCTCCATCCCCAGTTGGTCACGCATGACACGCGGGCGCACCTCTTCGACCTCGCCGGGTTTGAGCTGCGCCAGTTGGAACGGCCCATAGGAGACACGGATCAGACGGTTCACGGCCAGTCCGACGGACTCCATCGCGCGGCGCACTTCGCGGTTCTTGCCCTCGCGCAGCGCCACGGTGGCCCATGCGTTCGCGCCGGTCTGTCGGTCCAGCGTGACAGTCATGGGCTGAAAGCGTTCACCGTCCAAGGTTAGTCCCTGACGCAACGGTGCAAACGTGTCGTCCGTCGGGCGGCCTTTGACCCGCACGCGGTATTTGCGCAGCCAACCGGTGCTGGGCAATTCCAGCTTGCGTTTTATGCCACCATCATTGGTCAGCAGGATCAACCCCTCGGAACTGATGTCGAGCCGCCCGACACTCATCACGCGGGGCATGTCCTCGGGCAGTTCGTCAAAAATCGTTGCCCGGCCTTGTTCATCGCGGGCCGTGGTAACCAGCCCGGTTGGCTTGTGATAGAGCCAGAGGCGCGCGGGCTCAGGCGCATTTAACGGTTTGCCGTCGACGGTGATGCGGTCCTTGTCGGTCACGTTCAGCGCAGCGCGGTCAATCTTGACGCCGTTGACTGTGACGCGACCTGTCTCAATCAGTCGTTCAGCCTCGCGGCGGCTGGCGACACCGGCGCGGGCAATGACCTTGGCGATACGGTCGCCGGGAGGGGGCTTTTGGCTCATCCGCCCCGCTTAGCCGAAACGGGGCCCTTGCGAAAGCGCAGATCGTGCGGCAGGACAAGGCGCATGAGTTTTACCAGCCATATGGATATCGCCCTGACCGAGGCGCGCGCGGCGGCCCAACGCGGCGAGGTGCCGGTGGGCGCGGTGTTAATTGCGCCGGATGGGAAAGTGGTTGCGCAGGCAGGCAATCGGACCCGGGAATGGGCCGATCCTACTGCCCATGCCGAAATTCTGGTGATTCGTGCGGCCTGTTCTGCGCTGGGGTCAGAACGGCTGCCGGGGTATGCGCTCTATGTGACGCTGGAACCTTGCGCGATGTGCGCAGCCGCGATCGCCGCAGCGCGTGTGGCTCGGCTCTATTTTGGTGCGTCTGATCCCAAATCGGGCGGTGTTCTGCACGGTGCGCGGGTTTTTTCGCACAGCCAAAGCCACCATATACCCGAGGTGTATGATGGAATCGCAGCAGACGAAGCTGAAGGCCTGCTCAAGAGCTTCTTTTCCGCCCGCCGAGCGCAATAGGTTTTCGTGCCTCCGGCGGGGGTATTTTCGGCCAAGAAAAAGCGGATGGTTTTCACCCGTTCCAAATACCTGCATCTCTCTACCTAGATATCTATGGCCTCCATCACCTGAGGTTCGATTACACGGGTACCCGGCAGCGCGTTGATCAGCGTTTCGGCGGATTGTTCCAGCAGGGGAAATGTCCGGTAGTGGCAGGGAATTACCGTTTTGAAATTAAAGAACCTCTTGGCGGCGTAGGCGGCACGGCGCATGTCCATGGTGAAATGCCCACCGGCACACAGAATGCCAATCTCGGGCGTATGCAGGTCGTTGAACACCTTCATGTCCGCCATGACGTCCGTATCGCCGCTGACATAGATCGTGCGGTCTTTGTGTTCGATCATGTATCCACACTCGGTGCCCGGCACGTTGGGGCCATTGGCACCGCCAAAGCTGCTGGAATGCACAGCATGCACCATGGTGACATTCACGCCGCCTAGGTCAACTGTGCCACCCTTGTTAAATCCAACGGTTGCAATCTTCTCATGTTCTTCCCAATGAGACATAAGATCATACTGACCGACTACGGGGATATTCAGATTTCGCGCCAGATCCAGCGTGTCAGCGACGTGATCGAAATGCGCGTGAGTGAGCAGGATATGCGTGGCCCCTGCCGTGGCCGCTGTGTGCTGATCCTCGGCCAGCATCGGGTTGCCGGTGAGCCAAGGATCGATAAGCAGCACCTTCCCGCCGATCTCGATACGAAATGAGCTGTGTCCTAGCCAAGTGATTTTCATGGTTGCCTCCTATTTTGTGTCTCACTCTAGCGAATGGTGATCCGGAGAAAAGCAATCAGTGCCATAATGGACTGATCGTCCGACGCGGGCTTGACCCCAGTCGGGCTGGATGATCGCGCTTTACCGCACGCATGTGGTTGCGCGCCGCAGCGTCGAGGGATAAATGCAAAAGCCAGCAACGACCGGAGATTAGTCATGTCCATCGATCTGGAAACAGCCGCCAAGGTGGCCAAGCTCGCGCGCATCCGCGTCGAGAAGGAGGCGCTGCCCGCACTGGCGGACGAGTTCAACACGATCCTCGGCTTTATCGAGCAGTTGAGTGAGGTCGATGTGGAGGGCGTAGAGCCGATGGTCAGTGTCACGCCGATGCGCCTCAAGCGGCGGGTCGATACCGTGACCGATGGCGATCAGCAGGCGGCGGTGCTGTCGAACGCGCCAGATGCGCGCGAAGGGTTTTTTGCAGTTCCGAAGGTGGTTGAATAATGTCGGGTCTGAACACGCTTACCATTGCCGAGGCGCGCGACAAGTTGCGTGCCAAGGATATCACCAGCACTGAGCTGACCGAGGCATGTCTGGCGCAGATTGACACTGCCGGCGCATTGAACGCGTTCGTGCATGGCACAGCCGATCTGGCGCGCCAGCAGGCCGCGCGCGCGGATGAGCGTCTGCAGGGGGCTGATGAAACCCCAGCGATGTGTGGCATTCCGCTGGGCATCAAAGACCTTTTTTGCACCAAGGGTGTCGCCAGCCAAGCGGGCAGCGCGATCCTGAATGGGTTCCAGCCGGAATATGAATCGACGGTTACGCAGAACCTCTTTGATGCGGGCTCTGTCATGCTGGGCAAGCTCAACATGGATGAATTTGCCATGGGGTCGAGCAATGAGACCAGCACATATGGCAACGCGGTCAACCCGTGGCGGCGTGGCAATGACGATGCGGCCCTGACGCCGGGCGGATCATCTGGCGGCTCGGCCAGTGCGGTCGCTGCCGATCTCTGTCTCGGGGCGACCGGTACTGATACCGGCGGGTCAATCCGTCAGCCAGCGGCATTTACCGGAATTACCGGGATCAAGCCGACCTATGGTCGCTGCTCTCGCTGGGGGATCGTCGCATTTGCCTCTTCATTGGATCAGGCCGGACCCATGACCAAGGATGTCCGCGACGCCGCGATCATGCTTGAGGCGATGTGTGGACATGATCCCAAGGACAGCACCAGCGCCGATCTGGCCGTGCCCAATTTCGAGGCGATGCTGACAGGTGACATCAAGGGCAAGGTGATTGGCATCCCGCGCGAGTACCGGATGGATGGTATGCCGGACGAGATCGAAAAGCTGTGGGCGGATGGCACCGCGATGATGAAGGATGCGGGTGCGACAGTCCGCGATATCAGCCTGCCACACACCAAATATGCGCTGCCCACCTATTACGTGATCGCCCCTGCCGAGGCGTCCAGCAATCTGGCGCGTTATGATGGTGTGCGTTACGGTCATCGTGCGACATTGGCGCAGGGCGATGGCATTACGGAAATGTACGAAAAGACCCGCGCCGAAGGATTCGGCCCCGAAGTGCAGCGCCGTGTCATGGTGGGCACCTATGTACTGTCCGCCGGATTTTACGATGCCTACTACAACCGGGCGCGCAAGGTGCGCACGCTGATCAAGCGTGACTTCGAGAATGTGTTCGCCGATGGGATCGACGCGATCCTGACCCCTGCCACGCCGTCGGCGGCGTTCGGTCTGGGAGAGATGGCGGATGCCGATCCGGTGGCGATGTATCTCAACGATGTGTTCACCGTCACGGTGAATTTGGCCGGTTTGCCGGGTATTTCCGTGCCTGCGGGGCTGGATCGTCAGGGGCTGCCGTTGGGGCTGCAATTGATCGGTCGCCCGTGGGAAGAGGGCGACCTGCTGAATTGCGCCTACGCGTTGGAAGGCGCTGCCGGTTTTGTAGCCAAGCCCGGAAAATGGTGGTAGACCGCCCGCAAACAGCATGTTGCAGGACAAATGATGCATAAATTTTGTGGATTCGTTGCCGTCGCGGCATTGGCGGCTTGCGGAACGTCCATCCCCGAGAGTGGCCCCAACACTGGCGCTGGTGTCGGTTTTGGTAACTATGACGAGTATCAGGCCCGGCAGGATGCCGCATTGGCTGGTGATCCTGTACCTGCTCCCTCCGTGGTCAGTACCACGGCGCTGGATGGTACATCGGAAAGCGAGCAGATCGCGGCGCAGGCCCGCGCGGCGCTGGATAATGACGATCAGGTTGAAGAGCGCGCCGCCAATTCCGGCGAGCGGGTCGTTCAGGCCAGCCCGGATAATGCACCGCCTGCCGTGGTAAACAGTGTCGGCATTTCGAACGAGAATAATTTCGATGCGGTCGGCAATCAACGGACGATCGAGGATGACGCGGCGCGGATCGCGGTAAACCGGCAGCAATATCAGGTTGCCGCGGTCGAGGCGCTGCCCAGCCGTTCTGGCGGGCAGGGGGCCAATATCGTGGCCTATGCGCTTAAGACCAAGCATCCGGTGGGCACGCAGGTCTATCGCCGCGTTGGTGTGAACAAAAGCGGTCGTTACGCCAAGAATTGCGCAAAATACACCGGGCCGGATCTGGCGCAGATCGATTTTCTTGACAAGGGTGGACCCGAGCGTGACCGTCTCGGGCTGGACCCTGACGGGGATGGATATGCCTGTGGCTGGGATCCTCGCCCGTTCCGCAAGGCACAGGGCGGCTGATCCGGCGTGAGTCCTGATCTGCCCGAGGTCATCCAGCGGACTTCGCCCAACATGAATGCGCGGCGGGGTGGGGTGCGTCCCGACATCCTGCTACTGCACTTCACTAACATGGATACCGCCGAGGACGCGGTTGAGCGGCTCTGCGATCCAACTGTTACGCCGCCGGTATCGTGCCACTATGTCATCGCCGAAGATGGACGACTGTGGCAATTGGTGCCCGAGGAAATGCGTGCATGGCATGCCGGTCTGGGGTGCTGGGGGGCGGTGGACGAGGTCAATTCACGCGCCATCGGGATCGAACTGGCCAATCAGGGCGATCATCCTTTTCCTGACCCGCAGATGCGTGTGCTCGAGCGGCTTGCGCAAGACATCATGGAGCGTTGGGCGATCCCGCCCGAGCGGGTCATAGGCCATTCGGACATGGCGCCGGACCGAAAGGACGACCCCGGCCCGCGCTTTGATTGGCGTCGGCTTGCCTTGCGGGGGTTGGCGGTTTGGCCGCAACCGGGGGCGGATGCGCCGCTGAGCGCGTTTCGTGCGCTGACAGGGCGCATCGGCTATGGCGCTGCATTTTCCGACGCCGACGTGCTCAAAGCGGTACGCCTGCGCTATCGCCCGTGGGGGCGTGGGCCGCTTTGTGCGGACGATATGGCGGTGCTGGCGGATATTGCCGCACGCTTTCCCGTTGACCCCGGTGGGGCGGATGCTTAACTGAGCGACGCGCGGAGGGCCGGATGGCCGCTTGGACGGGTTTCGGCCTGTTTGGGAGGAAAGTCCGGACTCCACAGGACAACGGTGCCGGGTAACGCCCGGCCGGGGCAACCCGAGGGAAAGCGCCACAGAAAACAAACCGCGTCAGAGCAATCTGGCGTAAGGGTGAAACGGTGGGGTAAGGGCCCACCGCGGGGCTGGCAACAGCACCGGCATGGCAAGCCCCACCGGGAGCAATGCCAAATAGGGACCGCGCGCGGGGCTGGTCGGGCAACCGAAACCGCCCGCAGGCACGTCTTGGCCCGGCGGTCCGGGTTGGCAGCTAGAGGGGGATCGGCAACGGTGCCTTTAGATGAATGGTCATCCATGGGGACCTAGGTCCTCGGGACAGAATCCGGCTTATAGGCCCTCCGCGCAAATTCACCGACATGCCGGGAAACCTGCGAATTTCGCGCGCGTATGCGAGATGTGCGTGTCGAAATTGGGCCTGCGGGCATGTGAGTATTTGTCCAACGAAGAAAGCGAGCGCACTGCGTACGACATTTGCACAATCGTGGTTGACTCGGGCGCGCTGGCGGGTAAAAGGCGGGGTTCATACCGAATTCACGGGGCGGCTTGGCCCCCCGGCGCAGGAGAACACCAATGGCGAAGCCGACGACCATCAAGATCCGTCTGAACTCGACCGCGGGCACGGGCCATTTCTACGTGACCAAGAAAAATGCGCGCACCATGACCGAAAAGATGACGGTTCGTAAATACGACCCGGTTGTGCGCAAGCATGTCGAATACAAAGAAGGCAAGATCAAGTAAGATCACTGCTTGTCTGTCTGCCATGACAGATTTTGAAAGCCGCGCCTTCTGAGCGCGGCTTTATCTGTTCTACGCGCGCTTTTGCAAGTGCCAGACCTGCTCGCACGGATAGGCCTTGGCCCACTCTGCGGGGATGCCATATGCATCCTCTGTGGCGTTTTCAGGCGCGTATAGCTCTTGGTAGCGAACAACGCTAAAGCCGATCTTTTCAAACAGCGCCATCCAATCTGATACTGGCATGTTGAATTCGATCCCGCCGGGATCAACCGAGACTTCTGTGTAATCCTGCCGATTCATACCACGATAGGGAACGTGCAGAACCCGCTCGCAATCGGCACCACTGGGCGGAATGCACGCGACCATCAGCGGGTGATGGCCCAGAAAGACCAACCTGCCGCCGGGTCGCAGCAGGCGGTGTGCCTCGGGTAACCAAACCGTCGGGTCGCACCAGATCGCAGCCCCATATTCCGAGATGGCGAAATCGAATGCTGACGCCGGCCGATCGACGCTCTCGGCATTGCCGTGCGCAAAGTTCATCTGCGCACAGTGTTCTGCTGCCAGCCGCCGGGCGGTGTCCAGTTGTCCCTCCGACATGTCGATGCCCGTCACCCGCGCCCCACGTCGCGCCATCCACGCCGAAACATAACCGGTGCCGCAGCCCAATTCGATCGCGTCCATGCCTGTCATGTCCTCAGGCAGCAGCCGCAGGTCGTGCTCTGGCAGGCTCCATGCACCCCAATATGGTACATCGCTGGCCCAAGCGCGCGCGCCCTCAGCGGCCCAGTCAGAGGCCATTGCGTTCCAGTGATCCCGGTTGATCGTGACATGAGAATGGGTCATAGGGCGCTCCTGCATTCGGTGTGGCGAAAGGTTAGGTTCTCGCCGAATGTGATGCCAGCCAATTGATCAAATAATCGGCCCCACAAAAAAGCCGGTCACTATGGACCGGCTTTGGTTTTTGTTATGCGCTGCTGGTTATTCGCGATTGCCGAGAAGTTGCAGCAGGAACATGAACATGTTGATGAAGTCGAGGTAGAGACGCAGCGCGCCCATGATTGCCGACTTACCCAGCCATTCACTGTCGCCGTGATGCGCGTGCGCCAGATACTCGTTCTTGATCGACTGAGTGTCGTAGGCTGTGAGGCCTGCAAAGATCAGCACACCAATGATCGAAATCGCGAACATGATCGCCGGGCTGCCGATAAAGATGTTGATGATCGACGCCACGATGATGCCGATCAGGCCCATGATCAGAAAACTGCCCCAGCCAGAGATGTCTTTCTTCGTGGTGTAGCCCCAGAAGGACAGACCTGCAAAGGCGATTGAGGTTGTTAGGAAGATTTGCGCGATCGAGTAATCCGTGAAGACTACGAAAATGTAGCTGATTGAGACGCCCATAACAGCTGCGAAAGCATAGAAAAAGAGCTGTGCCGCTGCTGCCGATAGCTTGTTAATCACGGCACCGAAAGCAAAGACCATGATCAGAGGGGCGAACATGACAACCCAGCGCGTCATGCCTGTAAACAGTGTCTGCATCATGTATGCGTTGTTACCCACGGCCCAAGCCGCGAGGAATGTAAGAAGCATGCCCACGGACATGGTCCCGTAGACCTTGTTCATATGGGCGCGCAGCCCTTGGTCAATCTGGGCAGTGCGGCTGCCTGCCGCCGTCCGGATCGTGTCAAATTCAGCCATCAATGCCTCCGATATGTATGTTGGCAAGCCCCGTGGTGGGGCTTTGCCGTCAATATCGGGTGGGTGGCGCGCCAATTCAAGTGTTCATGTCACTTGATTGGCTGGGATTTTATCCAGACGGACGGCGTGCTTGCCGTGTTTAGCGTGCCCAGCGGCGCGGCAGGTCCCATGCGGGACGATTTGCTTCGCGTAGAGCAGCGTCACGGTTGATGCCGATATCGGCCAGAGCTTCCGGGCTGAGACCGGCGAGCGCACGGCGCGAGCGATAGAGCGCCACGAGTGTGGAGAAGGTCCAGCCATGCGTACGCGCTGGGTGGCAGGTGGCGTGGGAGTGAGAGACGTAGGTCATGGTCGTCCTTTCCTAAATGTGATGTTTCATGCTGGTTGCATTTCCTATGTTGATGTTAATGCCAGAAGGTGCTTAATATTGAAAATGAATGTTTATGGATGACATCATCAAGGAATGTGATGAATGCGTAATTTGGATATGACCACCCTCCGCTCTTTTGTCGCTGTCTCGGACCACGGCGGTGTCACCCGTGCTGCTGCTGCGCTCAACCTGACGCAATCGGCGGTGTCGATGCAGCTTAAAAGGCTGGAAGAGTTATTGGGAATTGACCTGATGGACCGCTCGAACCGTAAGATCGCGCTGACGGGTGCAGGTGATCAGCTACTGACCTACGCGCGTCGGCTGGTTGCGATGAATGATGAGGTGGTCGGACGGTTGACCGATCAGGTTTGGGAGGGCGAGATTAGTCTCGGGGTGCCGCACGACATCATTTACCCATCGATTCCACGAGTGTTGAAGCAGTTCAATGCAGCCTTTCCACGGGTTCGGGTGCATCTGACATCATCTTATTCCACGAACCTGATAGAGCTTTATGGACGCGGCGAAATCGATCTGATCCTGACCACCGAAAGCGTTGTTGGTCCGGGCGGTGAGACGCTGATTGAAATGCCGCTGAAATGGTATGGCGCGCCCGGCGGGGAGGTCTGGAAACAGCGCCCTCTCCCAATTGCGCATTGCCGAAACTGTCTGTTCCGGCCGGGGGTGATCAAGCATCTCGATGCTGTTGGGATTGACTGGGATCAGGCGATCGATTCGGATTCCGATGGCGCGATCGAGGCAACGGTAAGTGCCGATCTGGCCGTGACTGTAGGGCTGGAGGGCAGCGCACCACGTCATTTCGATCCAGTGCCGCATCAGGGCGCTTTGCCCGACCTGGGCAAGCAAAAGATCAACCTCTATGGCGCGCGAACGCCAAGGGATACGCTGGTGGAGCAGTTGGCCATCATGGTGCGGTCCGGGTTCGCGTCGCCCGCAGCCAAAGCTGTGAGCAGTGGTTGATCGCCCGTGAAGGGCTGCGATCCGCGTGCGCCCGATCGGATCATCTTGATCTATGAAACCGTCACGACCACTTTACCTGTGGATTTACGCGCGCGCAGGAGCGCCAGTGCATCGCTGGCCTGATCAAGCGAATAGGTATGACTGACATGTGGCGTGATGCGCCCTGCGCGGTGCCAGTCCAGCAAAGTGGCAAGCGATCCGGTCACGACCTCGGGGCGGAACGCCAGATACCCGCCCCAATACAGCCCCATGACACTGATATTCTTAACCAGCAGGTGGTTGGCGGGGATTTGAGGCACCTCACCGCTGGCAAAGCCAATCGATAGGATTCGCGCTTCGGGGCGGCAAGCGCGGAACGCGGCGGTGAACTGATCCCCTCCCACCGGATCATAGATCACATCGACGCCACCAAGTGCGCGGCAGGTTTCGCGAATATCATCTGTTTTCGCATCAATCAGGTGATCGGCACCCGCAGCCTTGGCGACGGACAGTTTGTCAGCGCCACGCGCGCAGGCGATCACCCGCGCGCCCATGAGCTTGCCAATTTCGACGGCTGTCAGGCCAACGCCGCCTGCAGCCCCCAGCACCAGCAGTGTTTCGCCGGGCTGCAACCGCGCCTTGTGATCCAGGGCGACGTGGCTGGTGCCATAGGCGATCTGAAAGGCGGCTGCACTGACATCATCCATCGCATCTGGCAACACCACTGCGCGGGCCGCGTCAAAACATCCGTACTCGGCCAGACCTCCGTGACCGCCGAACACGGCGACACGGGTGCCGACCGCAGGTGCCTCGGTGTCCGGGCCGATGGCATCAACCGTACCCGCCACCTCCATGCCCAGCGTGAAGGGCAGGGCGGGGGTATCCTGATACCTGCCCGTCATCATCAGCAGATCGGCGAAGTTCAACCCGCAAGCATGAATACGCAACCGTATCTGCCCCGGTCCGGGTGTCGGCACAGGACACTCGACGATCTTTGGCGGGCTCTCGAAAGAAGTTATGTGAAAGGCGCGCATGGGAAATCTTTCGACGGTAGGCAGTTGAAACAGGAACGTGCCGACCGGACGTAATCTCATGGCATAACGCTGTCAAACCCTTGGCCACAGCAGGAGCTGAATACGTTTACGTATGGTTTCTCCCTAAAATTGTTCACAACTTGATCAAATAACTCGCCAATTGCGATACTTCTTGTATATTGAGACTAGGATGGTACCATCCCTCGACTGACAAAAGGTCGTGCGGAATTGATGCTTGAGTAATAGTAAACCTGCCACAGTAATGTACCGCACAGGGCAGGACACAGTAGGAAGGACGTTGTAATGCCCCATCCAGTAGACATGCACGTAGGCAAACGAATCCGGCATCGCCGTTGGCTGGTTGGCATGACCCAGCAGCAGCTGGCCGAAAGCGTTGGAATAAAATTTCAGCAGATTCAGAAATACGAAACCGGCGCAAATCGAGTCAGCGCATCGCGCTTATGGGATATCGCCGCATCAATGGATGTCGATGTCAGCTTTTTCTTCGAGGGAATCGAGGCGCAACAGGTCGACGCGCAAGCGGCCGGCGCAGGCCCATCGGATATCTTGGGTGATAAAGAGGCGCTTGATCTGGTGCGTTCCTACTACGCTATCCCGGAAAACCAGCGCCGCCGTCTGTTTGATCTGGCGCGGGTGCTGAGCGACGTCGCTTGAGTTGACGTGCGGGCCGGGCTACTCGTGTCGTCGTTGACGACATGGGGAGTAGGCAGTGGACATTCAGGCGATTTCTGAAACGGCACATGCGTTGGCGAATGCTGCGCGTGCGGCTATCCTCCCTCATTTTCGTACGGACGGTCTGAAAGCCGAGAACAAGGATTCTGTCGGTTTCGACCCTGTCACTGTCGCAGATCGTGCCGCTGAGAGGGCGATGCGCGACATTCTGGCCGTTCATCGCCCGGATGATGCCATCCTCGGCGAAGAGTTTGGCGCAAAACACGGCAATTCCGGCCTGAAATGGGTGCTTGATCCGATTGACGGTACGCGCGCCTTTGTCTCTGGTGCGCCGACTTGGGGCGTTTTGATCGCTGTCGCGGATAGCAGTGGCCCGATCTATGGGCTGATCGATCAACCATACATAGGCGAACGGTTCGAGGGGGGATTTGGTCGCGCGCAGATGCGTGGACCACTCGGAGAGAGGCCGCTCGCAGTGCGTGGCAGTCGGGCGCTGGCAGCCTCGACATTGATGACCACCTTCCCAGAGGTCGGAACAGCGCAAGAAGGTGCAGCCTTTGCTGCGGTAGCAAAGACAGTTCAACTGACCCGCTATGGCATGGATTGCTACGCTTATGCGATGCTGGCCGCTGGACAGATTGATCTGGTTATTGAGGCCGGCCTGAATGCCTATGACATTCAGGCCCCGATCGCGGTAATCGAAGCGGCAGGTGGTATTGTCACTGATTGGCAAGGTGGTCCGGCCCATGAGGGGGGGCGCGCGATTGCTGCTGCGGGGGCTGAACAGCACGCGGCGGCTCTGGCGATACTAAGAGCGTTCGCATGACTTCCATACTTGTCCAGGGCGCCACACTGATCGTGACGATGGACGACAATCGGCGCGAGATTTCCGGCGCCGATATTTTGATCAAAAACGGCGTGATTTCTGACATCGGCCACAACCTTGCGGTGCCGGACACTGTCATTGACGCGACGGGGTGTGTGGTGACGCCGGGCTTGGTGAACACACATCACCACCTCTACCAGACCCTGACGCGGGCAGTGCCGGGGGCGCAGGACGCGCTACTGTTTGGTTGGCTCAGAACACTTTACCCCATCTGGGCGCGGTTCGGTCCGGACGAAATGTTCACTTCGGCTCAGATCGGTCTGGCGGAACTGGCGCTAAGCGGATGCAGCCTGAGTGCGGACCACCTCTATCTCTATCCCAATGGCGCGCGGTTGGAGGACACGATTCACGCTGCCGCAGAGATCGGCTTGCGGTTTCACCCCACACGCGGCGCGATGAGCATCGGCGAAAGCGCCGGTGGCCTGCCCCCCGATACGTTGGTCGAAGAAGAGGCTGCAATACTCGAAGATTGCATTCGCGTAATTGATGCCTTCCACGATCCGCGCGAGGGATCGATGTGCCGGGTCGGGATTGCGCCGTGTTCGCCGTTTTCCGTCAGCCGCGACCTGATGCGCGATGCGGCTCTGTTGGCGCGGGACAAGGGGGTGATGCTGCACACCCATTTGGCTGAGAACGCCGAAGACATTGCATATTCCGAGGCGCAATTCGGCTGCCGCCCCGGACAATATGTCGAAGATTTGGGTTGGACGGGGTCAGATGTCTGGCACGCGCATTGTGTCAAACTGAACCAATCCGAGATTGATCTGTTTGCCCGATCGCGTACTGGCGTGGCGCATTGTCCATGCTCCAATTGTCGATTGGGCAGTGGAATTGCCCCGGTCCGCGCCATGCGCGATGCCGGAGTGCCGGTCGGCTTGGGTGTCGATGGATCCGCCAGCAACGACGCAGGCAATATCTTGGCTGAGGCGCGGCAAACTATGTTGCTGCAACGAGTGGCAAGCGGTGCTGACGCCATGAGCGCGCGTGAGGCACTGGAAATAGCGACGCGCGGCGGGGCCGATGTGCTGGGGCGGCCAGATTGCGGGCGAATTGCACCGGGAAAATGCGCCGACATTGCGATCTGGGATGTTTCGGGGGTTGCGAGCGCGGGCAGCTGGGACCCGGCGGCGTTACTGCTGGCTGGCCCGATGCAGGTGCGCGATTTGCTGGTCAATGGGCGGCAAGTGGTTCGGGACGGACGGCTGGTCACGGTCGATCTGGACGCTGCGCTACACCGGCAAAGAGGACTGGCTCGCCGCCTCATGGATGGCTAAGTGTGGGCACCGCTTGATTTGAAAGGTACGTACTATGCAATACGCCCTGATTTTCCTGCTGGGTCTCATGTGTTTACCTGCCTCGGCGCAGCAGGTCGAAAACCTTGGCCCGGCTGCACTACAGCAGATGAATACAATCCGCGCGACGAATGGCTTGGGATCAGTGCAGGTCGACAAGAAGCTGACCGAGGCGGCGACAGCCCATGCGCGCGACATGGCAAAGAAAGGTTTCTTTAGCCATACGGGATCGAATGGATCAAGCATTGGCGATCGCGCGAGAAAGGCCCGCTATGGCTTTTGCTTCATTGCCGAAAATATCGCCAAGGGACATGGATCGCTGACACAGGTTCTGACCGGTTGGCTGAATTCGCCGGGGCATCGCGCCAACATGCTGCATGTTCAGGTGACCGAGTTCGGTCTGGTACGCGGGCCGGGCAACCATTGGGTCATGGTGCTGGGGCGGCCCGGCTGCTGAGGTCAGGCGGACATCCGTGATCCGTTCACCCAAACTTCGCGCATGGCACGGTCGTCCCCCATCATAATGGTTGGAAAAAGCGCCTCCCAGATGTCCTCGGCACGGGCGTGCCGCTGGGCGATGGCGGGGGTCGATGCCAGATCGAGAACCACGATGTCGGCCTCCATCCCCGGTGTCAGATTCCCGATCCGGTCGCCCAGATGCAGCGCCTCAGCCGATCCCGCTGTCGCCAGCCACAGCAATTGGGCCGGGTGCAGCGGTGTCCCGGTCAACTGGCCGATCTCATAGGCCGCCGCCATCGTCCGCAGCATTGAGAAGCTGGAACCGCCACCGGTGTCAGTGGCCAACCCGACGCGCATCCCTTCGGTCTTGCGCACGGCCGTATTGAACAGGCCAGATCCGATAAACGTGTTCGAGGTTGGACAATGCACCAACGCGCCCCCGGTCTCGCAAAGGCGATCGCGCTCTCGTGGCTCCAGGTGGATCGCATGGCCATAGAGACCGCGTGCACCCAGAAGCCCATGCATCTCGTAAGTATCCAGATAGTCGCGCGCCTGCGGATAGAGGTCACGCACCCATGCAATCTCATCCACCTGCTCACTCAGATGGGTCTGCATCAGGCAATCGGGATGTTCGGCCCACAACGCCCCGAGCGCGGCGAGCTGTTCAGGCGTAGAAGTGGGCGAAAAACGCGGTGTAATGACGTATTCCAGACGGCCACGCCCATGCCATTCACGCAACAACGCGCGGCTGTCGTCATAGGCCGATTGCGCAGTGTCGCACAGCCCTTCCGGGGCATTGCGGTCCATGCAGGTCTTACCCGCCAGCGCGCGCATGCCACGGGTTTGTGCCGCCTCAAAGAATGCGGTGACGCTCGCAGGGTGGATCGTGCAATAGCTGGCCATCGTGGTCGTGCCATTGGACAGTGCCAGATCAAGGTAGCGACCTGCGATCTCTGACGCATAGACAGGATCGGCAAAGCGCATTTCCTCGGGGAAGGTATAGCTGTTTAGCCAATCAATCAGGCGCTTGCCCCAACTGGCGATCATGGCGGTCTGCGGGTAGTGGACATGCGCATCTACAAAACCTGCGGTGATCAGTGCATCGGGATGATGAATCACGTCTGCGTCCGGGGCCGATGCTCTCAATTGCGCCAATGGGCCGAGTGCTGCGATATGGCCGCCGCTGATGTGCACGGCTTCATGCAGTTTGGCGGCGCCCGTCGCATCGTCGTCGAACGGGCTGGCTGCAAAACTGAGAACTTGACCGGTCAGGATGGTATTAGAGGGCATCGGGCCTATCCGTGTTGGTGTAGGGGCCAAGGATAAGCGTATGCCGGAAAGGCGTAAATCACCCTATTGTCATTGTTTTTCGCAAGGAGCTTCTTTAATCCTGCGAAGGCAACACCGCGCGAACGGGAGCAACATGGCCGACGAGAGCAACCAGACCGATCGGAGCAATCAGGAATCCGAGCGCGACGAGGACGATTTCTATGCCCTTGATCCGTCGGCAGTGGCGCGGATCATCTATGCGGTCGACATCGGTGACCGTGAGCGTCTGATCGCAGAGATGGAGCCGCTGCACCCGGCCGACATCGCTGACCTTCTGGAACAAAGTAACGCTTTTGATCGCCGCCGGATCATCGAGCTGTATGGGCCCGAGTTCGACGGTGACATTCTGTCCGAGCTCGACGAGTCGATCCGCGAAGAAGTGATTGGGCTTCTACATCCCGAAGTTCTGGCCGAGGCGGTGCGCGAGCTGGACAGCGATGATGTGGTGGACTTGGTCGAAGATCTGGAAGACCACCAGCAAGAAGCTATTCTGGAGGTTCTGGAAGACAGTGACCGTGTTGCGGTTCGCCAATCGCTGACCTATCCCGAATATTCTGCCGGACGCCTCATGCAGCGCGAAGTCGTCATGGCGCCAGAGCATTGGAATGTCGGAGAAGCTATTGATTTTCTTCGCAATCAGGATGACCTTCCCGAACAGTTCTATCACATAATTTTGGTCGACCCACGCTTGCACCCGGTGGGGAATGTGACGCTGGGAAAATTGATGGGCTCGCGCCGCGAAGTGATGTTGTCCTCGCTTGTCGAAGAGATGTTTCACATCATCCCTGTCACGCGGGATGAGGGTGAAGTCGCATATGCGTTCAATCAGTACCATCTGATTTCTGCGCCTGTTGTCGACGAAAATGACCGACTCGTGGGCGTGATCACGATAGATGATGCGATGGCGGTGCTGGACGAAGAGCACGAGGAAGACATCATGCGTCTTGCCGGTGTCGGTGAAAGTGGCATCAACGACAAAGTGTTCGAAACCACCAAGGCGCGGTTTCCGTGGCTTGCGGTTAATCTGGTCACGGCGATCCTTGCGTCATTGGTCATCGCTCAATTCGAGGTCATCATCGCGCAATTCGTGGCTTTGGCCGTGTTGATGCCGATCGTGGCGTCGATGGGGGGGAATGCAGGCACACAAAGCCTGACAGTGGCCGTGCGGGCGATTGCAACCAAGGATTTGACCGGAAGTAACGTCTGGCGGGTTATTCGGCGCGAAGTGCTGGTCGGGTTGGTCAATGGTCTGATCTTTGCCGTGGTGATGGGCATTGTCGGCATGTTGTGGTTCGGTGGACCTGCGCTGGGCTATGTCATTGCGGCGGCAATGGTGATCAATCTGGTGATGGCTGGTCTGGCGGGAACTGTCATTCCCGTGCTGCTGGAGAAGGCCGGCGTCGACCCCGCGCTGGCCTCGGGTGCGTTTGTGACGACGGTGACGGATGTGGTCGGTTTCTTTGCCTTTCTCGGGTTGGCAGCGGTGGTGCTGTTGTGACGGATTTGACGGCTATCAAGGCGGCAGCGCGCAAGGCGGCGCTGGCCCGGCGCAGGGACGCGCATGATGCGGCAGGTGCCGGGCGGGCCTCTCTGCTGTCAGGGGTTTTGGCCGGATACCGGGGCGTACCGCTGGCGGGTTACATGGCAATCCGGACAGAGATTGATCCGCTTCCCGCCATGGAAGAAGCTGCTGCGCACGGCCCGGTTGGCGTGCCGGTGATCACGGGGGAAGGGTTGCCGCTGGTCTTTTCCCGTTGGGAGCCGGGATGTGTATTAAAGGACGGACCGTTCGGTGCGCGAATTCCCG
Source organism: Roseovarius pelagicus (assembly GCF_025639885.1). Classification (NCBI taxonomy): domain Bacteria; kingdom Pseudomonadati; phylum Pseudomonadota; class Alphaproteobacteria; order Rhodobacterales; family Roseobacteraceae; genus Roseovarius; species Roseovarius pelagicus. The sequence continues at coordinate 3,831,293 of NZ_CP106738.1, forward strand.
AAGTGGATGACCTTTTTGAGCCTGAAATCCTGATTGTGCCGTTGGTTGCGTTTGACCGAAACGGCGGACGGCTGGGGTATGGCGGCGGCTTTTATGACCGCACGCTGGAGAAGCTGCGCGCACGTCGCGCGACATTGGCCATCGGCTTTGCCTATGCGATGCAAGAGGCGAACGACTTGCCGTTGGAACCGACAGACCAGCCGCTGGATATGCTGGTGACGGAAACTGAAGTGATCACGTTTTAGTCGAGGCGGGTTTGCGACACCTTTGGAGGAGAGATCTTGGCGATACATGATTATACGGCGCGCGTGGTCTGGACGGGCAATCTTGGGGCAGGCACCGAAAGTTACGGCGGCTATGACCGCACTTGGAATGTAGAGACAGCGGGCAAGCCAGTCATTCAATGCTCGAACGATCCGCTCTTGGGGGGTGATCCGACGATGCACAATCCTGAGGATATGCTGGTCGCGGCACTTTCGGCCTGTCACATGCTGTGGTTCCTACATCTGGCGAGCAATGCAGGCATCAATGTTCTGGGGTATTCGGACGACCCACTGGTTGTCGGCGAATCCGAGATGAGTGGCGCAAGTCGGTTTTTGCGCGCGACGCTACGCCCGCTGATCGTTCTGGCCGAGGGCAGCGACGAGGCGAAGGCAGATGCCGTGCATTCGCAGATACACAAGGTCTGTTTCATTGCCAGATCTGTGAATTTTCCGGTCGAGATCGACGCCCGCTATCGGATCGGTGCGTGAACTGACCGCCTCGACCAAGGAAGCCGGGGATTGAAGAGGGTGTGGCGACCGAAACTCCGGTGGTTGGAGTGTAAGCCGCGCAGCTTTTCCTGTTCGTATTTCTGCCTCGTAGCGACGATCATGGGCCTCATCACTGGCGGAAGGGCACGCCATGCGAAACGCAGCTTGCTCTTGGGCGCGCTGCGCCCTAACACCTCTATATGAAACTCTTATTTCTAGGCGATGTGGTTGGCCGTTCTGGTCGAAAGGCGATCATCGAGACTCTGCCGCGCCTGCGCGCAGACTGGGGCCTCGATTTTGTCGTGGTGAATGGTGAAAACGCAACCAGCGGCATGGGTTTGAACCCCGATCATGCCAAGACGCTGCTGGACGCAGGTGCCGACTGTCTGACGTTGGGGGACCATGCGTTTGACCAGAAGGGCATGTTGCAATTCATTGAGACCGAACCACGTATCGTGCGCCCGATTAATTTTGCCAAAAGCGCGCCGGGACGCGGGCACAAAGTGTTCTCGGACGCGCGTGGACGCAAGGTACTGGTGTGTCAGGCGCTGGGGCAGGTGTTTATGAAGCGCGCCTTTGACGACCCGTTTTCGGCACTGGATGCCGTGTTGCGTGCGCATACGCTGGGCGGCGCGGTACAGGCGTCCATCGTCGATTTCCACTGTGAAGCCACCAGCGAGAAGATGGGGGCGGGCCATTTCTGTGACGGTCGTGCCAGTCTGGTGGCGGGCACACATACGCACGTTCCAACCGGGGATGCGCAGATCCTGCCCGGCGGCACGGCTTATCTTAGTGATGCGGGGATGTGTGGCGACTACCTGAGTGTGATCGGCATGGATAAGACCGAGCCGATGCGCCGCTTTGTCACCGGCATGTCTAAGGGACGTTTCGAACCGGCTCAGGGCGAAGCGACACTGAGCGGTGTCTACGTCGAAACCGATGACCGCACCGGCAAGGCGCAGCGTATCGAGATGGTCCGTCAAGGTGGGCGTTTGGCACAGGCCGGACCATGAGAGAAACGCCGTTTCTATATGCGGTGCTGTTCGTCATGGGGATCGGTTGGGGTCTGACCGTGCCATTGGCCAAGATCGCGGTCAGCACCGGACATCAACCGATGGGCCTAATTTTCTGGCAACTGGTCGTTGTCGTCGTGTTTCTGGGGGGAATCACCCTGATACGTGGCAGGCGGTTGGTTCTCGGTCGGCAATATCTGCTGCTTTTCCTGATGGTCGCGCTCTGTGGTGCGGTCCTGCCGGACATTTTTTTCTACCTCGCGGCGTCGCGGCTGCCCGGAGGGGTGATGTCGATTGTCGTCTCCAGTGTTGCGATGTTTTCACTGCCAATCGCGCTGTTGATGGGGAATGAAAGGTTTGAGCCACGCCGTCTGTTTGGCGTGTTCGTCGGGATGATGGGGATTGTCCTTTTGATCGGGCCGGAAAACAGTTTGCCCGGCGGCACCTCAGCGGGTTTTGTGTTGCTCGCCCTTTGTGCGCCTGCGCTCTATGCCACCGAAGGCAATCTGGTCATGAAATGGGGCACGCAGGGTCTGGATTCGATGCAGGTCATTTTCGGCGCATCACTGCTGGGCATGGTGATTTCAGCGCCGATCGCGGTTGCCAGCGGTCAATGGATTGATCCGATGGACGGCTTTGGCATCCCCGAGGCTGCTTTGGTGCTGGGGGCAGTCATCCACGCGGCAGTCTATGCCTGCCATGTCTGGTTGGTCGGGCGTGCCGGATCCGTCTTTACCGCTCAGACCAGCTATGTGGTGACGGGATGCGGCGTGATCTGGTCTATGTTCCTGTTAAACGAGAGTTACTCCATCTGGGTCTGGCTGGCGTTGGGGGTGATGATGTTGGGTATGTTTCTGGTGCAGCCCCGATCAGCGCGTGTGCTGGTACCCGGGCGTGTGATAGAAGAGGCCGATGCTGGTGCGGGTGCTGAGCGTCTGCACAATCAGGAGAGAACGCCAAGGTGATCGCATATCTCGATCTTTCACAGACCACGCAGGCGCTGATGACGCTCAGCGTTGTCGCCGTGATGTTCGCACTGTTTGTGCGCGAAACCTATCCGACCGAAGTGGTGGCGTTGGCCGGGGCGGGCACGATGCTGGCGCTTGGACTGTTGCCATACGATGCGGCGCTGGCGGTTCTGTCGAATCCGGCCCCTTGGACCATTGCGGTGATGTTTGTGATCATGGGCGCGCTGGTGCGCACTGGCGCGCTGGAGGCGTTCACCTCGCTGGCGGACCGGCAGGCGCGGACCAACCCGAAAGCCGCCATCGCGATGCTGCTGACGCTGGTGGTTTTCGGATCAGCTGTGATGAACAACACGCCGGTGGTGGTGGTGATGATACCGGTCTTTGTACAATTGGCGCGCACCATGGGCATTTCGGCGTCGCGCTTGCTGATCCCGCTCAGCTATGCGGCCATTCTGGGCGGAACACTGACACTGATCGGAACATCAACAAACCTGCTGGTGGACGGTGTGGCAAGGGCGCAGGGGTTAGAGGGGTTCACGATTTTCGAGATCACGCCGCTGGCGATCGTGCTGGTGATCTGGGGGATGATATATCTGCGCTTCATCGGGCCGATGCTGTTGCCAGAGCGTGACAGCATGGCTGACATGCTGTCGGACCGCAGCCGGATGAAGTTCTTTACCGAGGCGGTGATCCCGCCCGACAGCAACCTCATTGGGCGTGAGGTCACCGGTGTGCAGCTGTTCAAGCGCGAGGGCGTGCGCCTGATAGACGTGGTGCGCGGTGACCTGTCGCTGCGCCGCAATCTGGCGGGCGTGGTGCTGGAGGTTGGCGACCGGGTAGTGCTGCGCACCCAGATGACGGAGCTGTTGAGCCTGCAACGGAACAAAAGTCTTAAACGGGTTGATCAGGTTTCTGCGGTCGAGACCTCGACCGTGGAAGTGCTGATCACACCGGGGTGCAAGATGGTCGGGCGCTCGCTGGGCGCGCTGCGCCTGCGGCGGCGTTACGGGGTTTATCCGCTGGCGGTACACCGTCGGAACCAGAACATCGGACGACAACTGGATGATCTGATTGTCCGGGTGGGCGATACGCTGCTGCTGGAAGGGGCGCCCGCCGATATACAGCGGTTGGCCAGTGACATGGACATGGTCGATGTTTCGCACCCCTCTGCGCGAGCGTTCCGACGTGGGCATGCGCCGCTGGCGATTCTGGCGCTGATGGGGATCGTGGTGTTGGCGGGGCTCGGTGTGGCGCCAATCCTGCTGTTGGCGGTAGTGGCGATGGCGGCAGTCCTGCTTCTGCGATGCATTGATGCGGACGAAGCGTTTTCCTTTGTCGACGGGCGGCTTCTGGCGCTGATTTTCTCGATGCTGGCAGTCGGAGCGGCGTTGCAGGAAAGTGGTGCGGTGGCATTGATCGTGGGTGGCATTGCGCCCTATCTGATGCTCTTGCCCGGTGTGGTTGTGATCTGGGCCGTTTATCTGCTGACTTCTGTGTTGACGGAGATGGTCAGCAACAACGCAGTCGCCGTCGTGGTGACGCCTATTGCTGTCGGGCTGGCAGCGGCGATGGGAATTGATCCGCGCCCGTTGGTAGTGGCGGTGATGGTGGCGGCAAGCGCCAGTTTTGCCACGCCTATCGGCTATCAGACGAATACGCTGGTTTACGGGCCGGGCGGGTATCGCTTTACCGATTTTCTGCGGGTCGGTGTGCCACTGAACCTGAGTGTGGGGTTGCTGGCATCGGCGCTGATTCCGTATTTCTGGCCGCTTTGATCTGACGGAGCACGCTACGCGTGCGCATCTTCATCATTTGCGTCCACGCAGGGTGGGGGGCTCTGCCCCTCGGCCTTGAAAATTCTTGGAATTTTCAAGGCCTCCCCCGGGATATTTTCGGCAAAAAGAAGCTGGGACAGGTCGCTCAGAGAGGCCAAAAGATGAGGATCGCAGGAATTGAAACTGCTATGACGATGATTTCCAGCGGCAGTCCCATGCGCCAGTAGTCGCCGAACTGGTAGCTGCCGGGCCCGAGGATGAGGGTATTGTTCTTGTGGCCGATAGGGGTGAGGAAGGCCGAAGAGGCGGCGATGGCCACAGCCATCAGGAAGGGATCGGGTGAGACATTCAGCGACTGTGCCATCTGGATCCCCACCGGGGCCGCGACGATGGTGGTGGCGGTGTTGTTGAGAACGTCAGACAAGCTCATCGTGACGACCATCAGCACTGTCAGGATCACCCAAGGCGGCATGCCCTCCGTCAGGTCGTTCAGCGCGCCCGCGATCAGTTCAGTACCGCCTGCGTCCTGCAATGCCGCCCCAAGCGGGATCATAGAGCCCAAGAGGACGACCACGGGCCATTCTATGTGACTGTATAGTTCGTTCAGGGGAACAATCCGTGTGAGCACATAGGCAGTCACAACGAGGCCGAGCGCGACGGGCAGGTAGATGAGTCCAAAACTGGCGCCGGCGACGGCTGCGCCGAACAGGCCGATGGCGAGCCATGTCTTGCTGTCTTGGGTGACGCTAAGGCCGCGGGCAGCCAACGGTAGGGCCCCCAACCACTCTGCTACATCATCACCGCGGTCCTTGGGGACGAGCAGCAGCAGAATATCACCGGGTTGGATGGTGGTTTTTCGCATCTGTTCGGTGATGCGTTTGCCCTGTCGTGAAAGGCCCATGAGGACCGAACGCTGGCGCCAGTGCAGACCAATGGATTGGGCTGTTTTACCGGCGATGCGTGCGCCTTCGGGCACAACCAGTTCGAGGACATCGAGACCTTCGCCCTCGGCCTCCAACCGTTCCGTACGCTCGGCATCAGAAAAGGCGAGGGACAGGGCGGCGCGAAATTCGTCCAGCGCATCGGGCTGCGCCTCCAGCACCAGAACATCGCCCGCGCGCAACACTGAATTCAGTGCCGTGCCATAGCGCCGTTTGCCATCGCGGATGAGACCGAGGAGGGCGACATCGGTTTTCTGTGCCGTTTCCTGCAATTCTGCCAAGCGTTTGCCGATCTGGTCCGAGTCTTCCGGCACAGTCAATTCGGCAATATAGCTGCCTATATCAGAGGTGGCGAGCACGCTGCCTTCGCGTTGTGGAATGAACCGCCAGCCGATGAGGGCGACAAATGCGAGGCCGGCGATGGCCGCGACGCCGCCGACCGGGGCGAAATCGAACATTCTGAACGGTGCGCCCAACTGTTCTTCGCGGATCGCGGCGATGATGATGTTGGGCGGCGTGCCGATGAGGGTAACCATCCCGCCGAGGATGGTGGCAAAGCTGAGCGGCATCAGGCTAAGCCCCGGCGCGCGGCCGGCCTTGCGCGCGGTTTGCACATCGACAGGCATCAGCAGCGCCAGCGCGGCCACGTTGTTCATAAAGGCCGACAGCACGCCGCCGATCCCGCCCATCAAGGCGATATGCGTCCCGAGCGCCCGGGAACTGTCGACCATCGTGCGGGTAATCAGGAACACCGCGCCGGAACGTACAAGGCCTGCCGAGACCACCAGAACCAGCGCCACCACCAGCGTGGCGGGGTGGCCGAAGCCGGAAAAGGCGTCCTTGCTGGGAACGACGCCCAGCACGACGCCGGCCATGAGGGCGGCGAAGGCGACGATGTCATACCGCCACCGGCCCCAAAGCAGGAGGGCAAAGACGGCACCGAAGAGGGCGAAGAGGATGATCTGATCTGTTGTCATGGAAAGGAGCCTAGACCGAGGTCGGGGGCGCGTCACGCGCGGAATGAAAGACGAGGTGCGCTCAGACATTGCTCCCTGCGGTGGGAGGCGATATGAGGGCGTTAAAATCGCATGACGGGAGCGTATCAATGGCCGGCCACTCAAAATGGGCGAATATCCAACACCGCAAGGGGCGTCAGGACGCGGCGCGCTCCAAGCTGTTTTCCAAGTTCTCAAAGGAGATCACCATCGCCGCCAAGATGGGCGATCCCGATCCAGAGAAAAATCCGCGTCTGCGACTGGCGGTCAAGGTGGCCAAGGCGCAGTCCATGCCGAACGACAATATCGATCGGGCGATCAAGAAATCGCAGGCCGGAGATGCGGAGGATTACGAGGAAATCCGCTATGAGGGCTATGGTCCCGGCGGCGTAGCCGTGATCGTCGAGGCGATGACCGACAACCGTAATCGCACGGCCAGTAACGTACGGAGTACATTCACAAAACACGGCGGCAACCTGGGCGAGACCGGCAGTGTGGGGTTCATGTTCGAGCGCAAGGGGCAGGTCACTTATACCGCTGCGGCTGGCGATGCGGATACAGTGATGATGGCTGCGATCGAGGCCGGTGCCGAGGACGTAGAAAGCGCCGAAGACGGCCATGTGATCTGGTGCGCGGACAGCGATCTGAACGAGGTGTCAGTCGCGCTGGAGGCCGAGCTGGGCGAGAGCGACGAGACGCAGTTGGTCTGGCGTCCGACCACATCCACCGAGATGGATCTGGAGGGCATGCAGAAGCTGATGAAGCTGATAGATGCGCTGGAGGACGACGACGATGTGCAGCGCGTCACGGCCAATTTCGAAGCCTCCGACGAGGTGATGGAACAGCTCTAAGAACGGCCCGGATCCGGCGTCGGTATTGCGTCGGTAACACGTCGGTATTGCGTCGGTGGCTGCGTGTCGGGATACGGGGGCCCGGGCTGAAGCCCGACCTACAGAAGGTCGCGGCGCGCGCCACGGTGAAACCTGTCCCGGCCGAGATCAATTGCACGTTTCTGCCATGCCCCGCCAGTGCCGCGCCGAGCGCGACCGCGGTACTGCAGAGCGCCCGACGCGCGGTGAGGTCGTTCATCTGACCGGCCTCGTCATGCAGAAAAGCGATGGTGGCGCGCAATGCGGACCGGTGACCCTGATGAAACTGGGACGACCGGACTGGCCTGCACATGAGATTGCGACAATCCGACGGAACGGGTTTGTCGGAGAAACCTGCCATGTCAAAAATCCAGCTTGCCTTGTGATCTGGTGCCCTCTTCGCGGCTGGAGCATAAAACATGACCGAAACGATGCACGGGACCGATAGATTTTGCGGCAGTGTATTTTGCTGAAACAGTTTCCCTTGGCGTGTTCCAAACAAAGTGATCTGGAGATTTTACATAGAACTAGATGATGTCGGATGCGCGACGTCACGTCTTTGAACCGCTCTGCGTTGTTGTCCGCTTCCAAACAATCTCATTCTCGTAGCTTCGTGCCCTAAACACCGCATGTCCGTTCCGCCCGTTTGAATTGGACTGCCTGAACTGGCCAGTCTGGATGTGCCCGTATCGTTACGGGTGCGTGGTTAATGCCGAGTGTCGGCGGGTGGGGCTGATTGGGCAATCGCCGGGTGTGCAGGGTGTCACGGTGGTGTCACGCGGTTCCGTTACCCAAGCCCTAGATGTGCCATGAAATCGTGGCTTGTCAGGTAGCGAACACGATATATAGTGATCCCCAGACAAGCCACCTCAGATGGGAGCGGCGGGTGATCATGGAAGGTGAGTTCCGAACCGAGTTTGTTCGCGCGCCGGGCGCGTTGAAACAGCATCCGGCATTGGTGCTGAATGCCGATTACCGTCCGCTGAGCTACTATCCGTTGTCGTTGTGGTCATGGCAGGACGCGGTTAAGGCGGCCTATCTGGACCGGGTGGATATCGTCGCGGAATACGACGAGGTGGTGCATTCGCCAACCCTGCAAATCAGGATACCGTCGGTCATTGTCCTGAAGGATTATGTCAAGCCGCAGCGGCGGGTCGCCTTTACCCGGTTCAATCTGTTTTTGCGCGATGAGTTCTGTTGTCAGTATTGCGGCAGTCGGGGCGATCTGACCTTTGACCATGTGGTGCCGCGCGCAAAGGGCGGCGTCACCAGCTGGGAGAATGTCGTGGCGGCGTGCAGCCCGTGCAACCTGAAGAAAGGTGCAAAGAGCCTGCATCGAACCGGTATGGCACTGCGCAAGCCGCCGCGTGCGCCCGAGGCCGAGCAGTTGCGTAATCTGGGACGCAAGTTTCCGCCCGGACATCTGCATGAGAGCTGGGTCGATTTCCTGTACTGGGATGCCGAACTGGAAGCGTAGGCGTCCTGCTGCCCTGTTGGGTCAGGTATTTCGGGAAAGATGAAAGGCGCGGGCATATCGGGCCGGGGCTCGCATATGCGATGGATCATGCGCTCGACGGCGCGAACGAAAACCGCCCCACCCAGTCTATCTGGTGTGAGGCGGTGTTGTCGGTAGCGGGTAAGCACCACATAGAAGGGTTGAGAGCGAATTCAGCTCTTGCTCTGGGCCGCACCTGAAGGCTGCGCCGCCGAAGGAGCCTGAGCCGGGGCTGCGGCTGCTTTGGATTTGCCGTTGAGCGGGTCATCCTGACGTTGCACCGAGCCCTCAAAATGAGCACCGGATTCGATGGCGATCGTCTTGTGGATGATGTCGCCCTCGACACGGGCGGTCGAGGTCAGGCGCACCTTGAGGCCACGCACGCGACCGACGATGCGACCGTTAATGACCACGTCATCTGCGATCACTTCACCCTTGATGGTGGCACTTTCGCCAATGGTCAGCAGGTGGGCGCGAATGTCGCCTTCTACGGTGCCTTCGACCTGAATATCGCCGGTGGTTTTCATGTTGCCGGTCACATGCAGGTCCGACGAGAGGACCGATGCGGGCGGTTTCGCCTTTGGGGCGGTCGCCTTGAATTCGCCGGGGGCGGGTGCGGCGGGTTTCGGCGCATCCAGTGATTTGTCTGTGCCGGAGGGTTTCGGCGCATCGCCCGTCCGGGGGCTCGGGTCGTTGATTTTGCTTTTAGAAAACATCTCTCGCAGCCTTGATATAGATCATTGGGTTGATAGCTTTTCCACCTACACGAACCTCGTAGTGTAGGTGTGTGCCGGTCGAACGTCCAGTGCTCCCCATATCACCGATACGGTCTCCGCGCGAGACCCTTTGGCCCTTTGTGACGCGGATTTTGGACATATGCGCATAGCGGGTTTCAATTCCGAACGCATGTTGGATTTTCACAAGGCGTCCATAGCCCGATTGCCAGCCGGCATGGATCACGACGCCATCGGCGGTGGAATGAATCGGTGTGCCGTGCGGCGCGGCGAAATCAGAGCCGCTGTGCATCCGGCCCCAGCGCATGCCAAAGCCCGAGGTGTAGCGGAAGGCGCTTTTGACTGGGACTGCGAAGGGCGCCTTTTGGGCGGCGATCCGGTAGAGGTTCAACCGATCCATCTGGTTGAGGATTTGGTTGGCGCGCATAGCGTCGGGCGAGGGGTCCTCGCCACGGGTGGAGAAACTGAGTGGCATCAGCGGGCCACCTTGACCGGAATAGCCGCCACGGACTGTATCAAGCAGGGATTTGGTGTTCATGCCGGCCGCGCGAAACATTTTGTCCAGCGGTTCGACCGAGATGCTCATTGCATCCTCGAGCTGGCGGAATATCTGATCGTTCTGATCCTGCATCAGACGGATCTGGTGGGTCATGTCCTCGGCCTGCAGGATTGCATCCTGAGCGTTGGCGGTGACTTTGTCGCGCTCCATCGCGGTGTCGGCCAGTGCGGCAGTGAGGAAATCGAGCGTCACGGCACCAGCGCCATCATCAGTGGACAATACGCTGCCGCTGCCGGCGCTCTTGGCCATTTCCGCGGTCAGGGTCGCGGATTTATCGCGGGCGCTATCGCGCTCCTTCATCGTGCGGCGCAGGGTGCTCTGGATCACCTCGATGCCGGTTTCCATTTCGCGCCGCCGGGTCTCAGAGGCCAGCAATTCGGATTGCATGATCGAGATCTGTGCCAGCGCCGAGTTGAAGCGCGCCTGTGCATCATGTGCCTCTTGGGCGCGGGTGTCGCGTTCGCGCGACAGCGCGTTGAGGCGGTTCTCGTAGGTGCGCTGGTCGCGTTTGGCCTGTTCGCGGAAATTACCGGATCCGATGCTGTCCATCAGCAGGATGGCCGTGGCGATGATGGCCCAGGCAACAACGGCCGACGCCCCGGTAAAGGCGATTAGCTGAGTGCCCGACCGCAGCCGGATGAAGCGCGTGTCAGTATCCGACCGCAGAAAAACCCTGCGCTCGGGGAAATAACGCTCTAGCAGAGCGTGAATTTTGATCGCTATGCGTGTCCGCAAGTTGCCCTGTCCCTAGTTGTCCCTTCCGCCTGGCGTTCTATCTCCGTCGCGCAAGTGTTGCTCCGAAACGTCGCCTTGGCTGCGTCCTACCCTAGACCTTTACAATTCAGCAACTCTTTTGACCAGAATTATAGCCGAATCGTGGCCAGTTCATGCCGAATGGCAAAAAATCGCCGATATGCAACGGGTTGAAATGGGATTTTCACGCTTGGTCTGCGCCGGATTGCCGCAGGTTGCCAAATCGGTTGGTGGGGCTGGCAGGAGGAATACCCGGTGTCGGGGTTCCGTGTCGTGCCTGTTCTTGCTTTAGTGCGCATGAGGTATTCAGCCGCCGTCAGCGCGGCAAATCACACCAAAGGTATCACAATGGCCAACGCACCTTATCCGATCATCGCCCTGTGGTCACATCCGCGATCCATGTCCACGGCAACCGAGCGGATCATGCGCGAGCGTGGCGATCTGGACTGCGCGCATGAGCCGTTCATGTATGAGTATTACGTTGGTCGTCAGGCGGGGCAGACGCCGCATTTCGATGTGCAGCCGGGGCACCCGACGCGCTACGAGGATATCCGGGCGATGCTGCTGAAACGAGCGGAGGCGGGGCCGGTGTTTTTCAAAGATATGAGTTACTACGTGATGCCGCGTTTACTGGAGGACACAGCGTTTCTGGAGCGGCTGACACATGCGTTTCTGATCCGCTATCCGGAGGCAGCGATAGCGTCCTATCACAAGCTGGATGCGCAGGTGAGCGAAGAAGAGATCGGGATTGCTGCACAGTGGCAGCACTATCAGGGGTTGGTCGCGCGCGGGCTGACCCCGCCCGTATTGCGGGCCGAAGATATTCGAAATGATCCCAAGGGGATGATGGCGGCGTTCTGGGCGGCGGTGGACCTGCCATACACAGCGCAAGCATTTGACTGGGCAGGAGATGTGCCCGAGGACTGGGCGCAGGTCGAGGCATGGCATGGATCGGTGACCGACAGCCGCGCGATACGTCCCCTGCCAGAGGATTACCACGAAGCCGCGCAGGCAAGGTTTGACGCGGCAGCGGCAAAGGCACCGCAGTTGCGAGAGTATCTGGCGACGCATCGCCCGGCCTATGAGGCGCTGAGCGCATTGGCACTGGACCCGCTCAAGCGTCCGGGCGGCTGCCTTATGCTCTAGCCCGCGCGCACCGCTGCCACATGTGCGGCGAAGGCCGGGTCGTTCATCAGTGCCTTGCAGCGGTCAAAGCGGCCAGTGGCGTAAGCCCAGAAATCTTCGGCAGGGTTGCCATCGGCGTGCTGGATCAAGCCCCAGAGGGTCCATAGCAGATCGCACATCGCCTTGTAGATCACCACGCGGCCATGCTGTGCAGCACTGGGATCACCGTCGAAATAGGCGCGCATCAGGTCCATGTCCTGTGCATCCGTCAATCCGGCCTCTACCGACAGGTCGCCCACGTCCCAGAGCGGATCGTTCATGCCGGAATATTCCCAATCGACGATCCACATGCGTGTCCCGTCGTCAAGGAAGTTCTCGCACAGCGGGTCGCAATGGCAAGGGGCGAGCGGCGTGGGATTGTCGGCAAGCGCCGCCTTGACCGGTTCGGCGGCGGCGACGATATCGTGGTAGCCGTCGGGCAGGTCCACATCTTTGGTGCTGAGGATCTTGAGATAATCGTCGATCATTGGAAACACATCGAAACGAAATTCGAATGTCTGGCCCGAGCCGTGCAGTTTCGCCAGCGCCTCGCCCGCGCGGGCAGGCGATCCGTCGCGTGTGGCGAACAGGTCAGGCGTCATCGTGACGATATCCGGAATTGTCCGGCTGATCATAATGCCAGAGGCGGCATCGGCCCAGAGCACATCGGCCGAGACGCCGGCCGCATGGGCGGCGTTCGCGTTCACGATCTCGATCCGGCGGTCGATGTAATCCTCGGTGCCGGGGCCGGGGATGCGCACAATCACCGACTGGCCGCGTGCCTCGACCCGGTGGACGAGGTTCGTGAGGCCGCCCAGACGGGTAAGGGTACAGTCCTGTACTGTGATGTCGGTGAAACCGGGGGCATTGCGCAGGGCGGCGATGACGTGGGTCGTATGCTCTGTCATGGGCTTTCCTTCAGGATTTCAGGCGGACGTTTTCGGGATCATAAAGCGGCGCAGCGGTGTGTGTGATGCTGTGGCGCTGGCCAAAGACTTCGATTTCGAAGTCGGTTGCGTCCCAAAGGGTGCGCGGCAGATAGGCGTGGATGATCATCTGACCCACGCTATGGCCAAAACCCGAAGATGTCACCAGCGACACCGGGGCACCTGCATGAACGATGGTTTCGCCGCCAAATAGCGGCAGCTTGTCAGGGCTGGTGAAGGTGCACAGCTTACGCTCTGGTCCGGCTGTCTTTTGCGCGGCAAGCACATCGCGCCCGATGAAGTCGCCGCCCGATTTCAGATGCACGCGGAACCCGAGGCCCGCCTCGATCGGGGTATAGTCGGGGGAAATGTCGCCTGACCAGTAGAGATACCCCTTTTCCATGCGCAGGCTGTCGATGGCGCGATAGCCAATGTCGGTCAGATCGCCTGCCTTGCGCAGCCTCTCCATCACATAGGCGGCAAATTCGGTGGGAATGTGCAATTCCCATCCCAGTTCGCCGACGAACCCGATCCGTACGGCGCGCACCGGGGCCGCGCCGATGGTGATTTCGCGTGCAGTGGCAAAGGGGAAGGCGGCGTTGCTGATGTCCTCTTCGCAGGCAGTGGCGAGGATTTCGCGCGATTTCGGCCCGCAGATGTTCAGCACCGCGCGGGCAGAGGTGACTTCGATCAACTGGACCGTGCCGTTTTCGGGCATATGACGGCGGATCCAGTCTGCATCATGGGTGCCAAAGCCAGCGCCGGTGACGATATAGAAATGGTCGGTTCCCAGACGGGTGATGGTCAGGTCTGCTTCGATCCCGCCCTGAGGGTTGCAGAACTGTGCGTAGATGACGGATCCGACGGGTTTATCCATGTTGCAGGCCGCGAGGCGCTGGAGCGTGTCGAGCGTGCCGGGGCCGATCATCTCGAATTTGGCAAAGCTGCTCTGATCTATCAGCGCCGCACCTGTGCGCACTGCGCGGTGTTCCTCGGCGGCGAAGGTGTGCCAGCCGGGATCGAGGAAATCGAGCTGATCTACGGCGGGTGTTCCCTCGGGGGCGAACCACAGCGGGCGTTCCCAGCCGTTTTTCGAGCCGTAGACAGCGCCGCGTGCCTTGAGCGCGTCATAGAAAGGTGAGCGTCGCAGGCCGCGTGCTGTTTCGGCTTCGGCTCCGGGGTAGCGCATCTTGTAATGGTGCGCGTAATGTTCGACTGCGCGCGGATACATAAAGGCGCGGGTGCCGTGATGCGGGCCAAAGCGGCGTACATCCAGCGGCCAGAGGTCAAGACTGGGCCGACCTTCGGTGACCCACTCGGCGATCATTTCGCCCGCACCGCCACCTGCGGCGATACCGTAGAGGAATCCGGTGGCCATCATCAGGTTTTTATAGTCCGGGGCCCAGCCCATGACGAAATCGCCATCGGCGGAATAGGGGATCGGGCCGTTGATGACCTGCCGGATGCCGACCTCGTTTACGACCGGCGTGACGCGCCCCGCGAGTTCGGCCAGCGGTGCAAAACGGTCTAGGTTATCTGGCAGAAGCTGACGCACGAACGCGCCGGGGATGCCATGATCGCCAAAGGGCAGGGTGCCTTCCTCGTAGCCGCCGATCACCATCCGCCCGCCTGCGTCGGGTTTGTAGTAAACCAGCCGCTCGGGATCGCGTAGCGACGGCAGACCGCGCACCAGATCGGCGTCGGGCAGGGGTTCGGTCACGACATACTGGTGTTCGACTGCACAAGCGGGGACGCGCAGGCCCAGCTTTGCGCCCAATTCGCGCGACCACATGCCGGTGGCGAGAATGATGTTCTCTGCCTCGTAATCGCCTTGGCTGGTCATCACTTTGGTGATGCGGCCATTGGTGATCTCGAAATCCGTGACTTCGACGCCTTGGCGGATGTCCGCGCCGTGCAGACGCGCGCCCGCTGCGATCGCCTGGCAAAGGCTGGCCGGGTCCACATGTCCGTCCGAGGGAATGAACGCAGCGCCCTCGATACCTGTCTCGTCGATATAGGGGAACAGATCTTTGGCCTCGGCGGGGGTGATCATGTGCATTTCCAGATCAAAGCTCTGGGCCATGGTCGTCAGGCGCTGCGCCTCGAGCATCCGTTCGCGGGTGGCGGCCAGCCGGAGGGAGCCGACCTTTTTCCAATCAAAGGCCATGCCGGTTTCGGCCTCGAGTGTGTCATAGAGCGCGACAGACCGTTTCAGCATTCGGGTGGTGTTGCGCGACGATCGCAGTTGCCCGACCAGCCCAGCCGCATGCCATGTTGCCCCTTCGGTGAGGGCCGCGCGTTCTAGCAGGATAACGTCGCGCTCGCCGCGTTTGGCGAGATGGTAAGCGGTGCTGCACCCAATAATGCCACCGCCGATGATCAGATGTTTTGCCGAATGCTGCGTCATGCCCTTACCCTTTGTTGGTTTCGGAAATGTTGCAGATAACGGTCAAAATGCAACATAATTTGTTGAATTTTGTTGATTTGAGCATCACCTAATCTGACTAGGCCCGTGCGCTGCCGCATGATACAGAGAAAGTCATGCGTCTTGAGGAGCCATGCGGTGTCGCAGTCGGACTATATTGCCAAGGGATCCGCCAGTTTCACGATTCCCAAGGTGGACACCCCGCGCGACTTTGATTTCGTTTTGTTGCCCAAGCTGACCATGCTGGCGCTGAGCGCCGCGATTGAGCCGTTGCGCGTGGCCAATCAGATTTCGCAGCAAGAGCTTTATCGGTGGCGCACAATGACCACTGACGGGGCACCAATCCGCTGCTCGAACAACCTGCAACTGGTGCCGGACGGGCCGATTGCCAACGCCGCACGCGGCACGCGCGTCTTTGTGTGTGCCGGGGTGGAGCCATCCGAAACCATGAATGCGCGGCTGGTGCAATGGACCGCACGGCAGGCGGCGCATGGGGTCGCGGTCGGGGCGATCTGCACCGGGGCGTTTACACTGGCAAAGGCCGGGTTGCTGCGCGGGCGCACTTTTACGCTGCACTGGGAGAACCAGCCCGCGTTTCTGGAGACATTTCCCGACCTTTTGCCATCGCCGAATCTGTTCGAGATTGACGGCGATCTGATGACGGCGGCAGGTGGCAGCGCGTCGACCGATCTGATGCTGAACGTGATCGAGGACGATTTCGGACCGGAATTTGCGTTGGTGGTGTCGGATATGTGCCTGCATGGGCGCAGCCATTCTGAACATGCGCCGCAAAAAACCGCGCAATCTGCTATTCTGGGTAGTCGCAACAAGAACCTGATCGCCGCCATCCGCATCATGCAAACCCATCTGGAAGAGCCGCTTACGGTGGAACGCATCGCAAAGGAGATCGGCATTTCACGGAGGCAACTTGAGCGCAGCTTTGCCGAGCACGCGCGGCAGAGCCCAAGGCAGTATTACGCCGATCTGCGGTTGAGCAGGGGCTATGCGCTGTTGTCCGAAACCGATCTGCCGATTTCCGAGATTGCTGCCGCGACGGGATTTGGCGACACGTCCGCTTTTGCGCGCGTGTTCCGCGGGAAATTTGACATATCCCCCAGCAAATTTCGAAAAAGATGGTGAAAAAGCCCGCTGCGGACGCGCCGCGGATGGGGGATGTGGTCAGGTGTCCTGCGCTTGACCCTCTGGGGTATAGATCAGCCGCAGATCCTCGTGAAAATCATTCAGATCGAACGGCCAGCGTGCACGCGGCCATCGTAGCTCCATCTGGAGGCGCTGAGGACGATAGACGGCAGTATAGAGCGTGCCGAAACCCTGATCGAAGCGCGTGGAATAAAGCGGCGGACGCAGGAAAGCGTTGATGAATTTCTCTTCCGGTTCGACGTGCAGGGTTAACCGTTGCAGCAGGAACCGCTCGCGTTCGACTGTGGCGGTAAATCGCGCATGACTGGCCCACTCGACGCGTTCTTGGTGGTTGGTGGCGACGGCCTGATGGGTGATGACCGTCTTGCGATCAGGGGCCATCAACGCCGTCAGATAGCGCCGCTGTGCATCAACGACGGTGACATTGTAGCTCATGTGGGTGGGGATGCGTGCCAGCACCTTGCCCGCTTCGGCAGCCGTTTCGCAGGTTTGCAGCACATAACGCAGGATCAGCGGCACGCCGAACCCGTCGCCGACCACACGTCGTCCGCCAAAGGTCAGCGACACTGCGAGGCCCGCGTCGTTGATCCCGTCAACCAGCCCCCAGAGACCGTCCGACGTGCCCATGACCGTGCGCCCCTGCCATTTGGTCCGCAGGGTCAGGCTGTCGAACGCCTTTGGCGAGTAGTCGTAATTGCGCACCATCACCGGTTCTTCGCCGGGCCAGATCGCCTGTGAGCAAGATGAGAGATATGGCGGCGGGCAATAAAAGCTGAGGAAGCGTGCGGCATGATCGGTGCCGCCTGCCAATTCGCAAAGCTGATCATAGAGCGGCAGAAGTTCGGGCATATGCGCGCGCAATGCCTTGTGACTGTCCAGAAAGCCGGGGCGCGCTTCGGGGCCCTCGCGTGCCCACCAACGGTGGTAATCGGGCCAGTACTCATGGAAAAGCCCGGCCCACTTGGGGCCGGGTTCATCCTCGGAAATGGCGCGCCAGTTCAGTTGCATACGGCGTAAGCCTGCCTTTCGTCTACATGATCTTAAAGGCAGGGTCGGCCAGTGCCGGACCCGCCTCGGCGGTGGGCATGGGCCGGGCTGAAACGCCTTGCTTGATCCCGTGAATCCAGCGTTTTCCGCGTTCGTTAAGCTGGAAGCCCGGCGTCATCGAGCGCCCGCGCGTTACCAGAATGCCGATATCGGCACCCTCGTAGCGATAATCGCCCGGTTGCAGGATACGCAGGAAGAATGCCTCGTTCTCGTTTTCTACCGCGCGCCGGTGATAATCAAAGCGGTTGAAGTCGATGCTGCCGTCCTCTTTCATCCGGTAAATACCGGTTTCGGGAACTTCGGTGGCAATATCAACGGTATCGTCGGTATGCTTGATGACCATCTGGCTCCAGCCGTCGATCATTTTGGGATCGGCCCAGCGGGCATTCAGTTCCTCGACATCGAGATCGAATTTCTTCTTGGAAAACTCAAGAAGGTGGAAGAGGAAGAGTGGCGCGTCAGCATGGGCGAAGGCTGCGTGGTTGGTCATTGAACTGGCACCGGTGATGCGTGGATTCAATTCGCCCAGCCAGATATCGCCGGTTTTCTTGTCGATCAGGAAATCCAGCTCGAAATAGCCGCGATAACCCTCTTTGCGCAGTTGTTCACCGAATTTGAACGTCAGATCGCGAGCTTTCTGGCGGACCTTGGGCGGGAAGGCGGTGCTGAAAATCTCGTTTCCGCACCAGCCGCCGCGATAGGGGGTCAGTTCCTTGAAGCCCACCAGCTCTGTCATGAGCGGGCCGACGATGGTGCCTTCCTTGGTGGCGCAGGCTTCGATCGCAGAGCCCCGGCAATCGATCCGCTTCATGATCTTGATCTCGCCCTCGCCGATGATCTCATGCTCGTGACGGCGGAAGTCGGCCTCGGATTTGATAAAGAACGTTGTGTGCCCGCTGTCACCAAAGGCCGATTGCAGAACCAGATCGTGGCCGATGCCGGCCTTTTCGCAAACCTCCCGCAGGTGGTCGTAGGATTTGACCTCGGACAGGGTGTTCGGGACCGAAGGCACGCCGGCCTTGTTGCCGATGCGGACAGTCTCGATCTTGTTGTCCATCGCGGTACGCAGTTTGGCCTTGGGGAACCAGACGTCGGCGCCAAGTTCCTTGGACAGGCGTTCGGTTTCCTCGTCAAACATCAGGAACACGAATTTGGGCTTGCCGCCGCGGCGCTTGATCAGGTCGATGACCTCTTTGTGCTGCAAGAGATAGTTGTTGATATCTTCGATCGACTGGAATTCGGCATGTGGCTGCTCGGACGGGCAGAACACGTTCGGGTGTTTGCCGCCGTAGCAGTCGATATAGCAGATATATTTGAAATTCTTGCACCATTCGTCCAGCCCCAGAAGGTTAAAATTGGTGGCCGAGATGAAATAGATCGGGTCTTCGTTGCGGTGAAAATGGCGGCGGATTTCCGAGATGTTCTTCAGGTCAGCCGATTTGCTTTTGGGTTCTGCCTTTTTGGCCATTTGTCGTTCTCCCTTGGACGTATTTTCTGTTTTATCAGTTTCTTATTATGTTTTCTGTCGTTGCACGTTCAGCTTGAGCCGTGCTGCGTTGGTCTTGATCTGCTGTTTCAATGCGTCCTTGGCAAAGACGCGCAATCCCAGATCGGGCCGGTAGCCGTGGATTTCGCTGACATCCAGTGCGCGCATGAACGCAAGGATGCCTTCGCTGACGACCTGTCCGGGGACCAAGATTGGAAAGCCGGGCGGGTAGGGGATGATGAACGAGGCCGATACGACCTCTTCGCCACTTTCCATTGCCTCCTTGAGCGAGCCGTTCAGTTCCAGATAGTCACAGTTGCGTTCATCGTAGGATAGAAAGAACGCCGAGCGGATGTCGCCCTCGGACGTTACGTCATCGGTGCGGAACGCGTCGTGGAAACGGCTGAAGTCGGGCAGGGGCGGCAGGTCGTCCATCAGGTTCGCCACGCGTTTTTCAAACCCGCGCCGTTCCATCATCGATGCGTCGTCGATGAGATCATCCAACTCCTTGGCAATCTCGACCAGCACTTCGATCAGATAAGCGACCGAACTGCGCGTGGTGCCGATATTGGTCATGAAGAGGACTGTGTTGCGCGACGTCTTGTTGATCTGGATGCCGTATTTATCCATCAAGATTTCGGTCTTGAACGTGTCGCCATCCCAGCCTGTGCCACCGACAGCGAGCGTGACGCGCGTTGCATCCAGCACGAATTCGTCTTTTTCCCAGCAATCCCAGATATCGGTCCAACCTTGTTCGGGATCGTAATAGCTTTGGACCCCGCTTTCGCGATGGGTCTCTGGAATCATGTCGCCTGCGGTCAGCACCTTGAAGTACTTTTTCAGCAGGGGGTGGGTGGAAATTGCCCGCCGCATCGACATGGCCGCCTCGACCTGCCGCTGGACAAATTCGAAACCTTCCAGCTCTACCTGCCTGCGGCCGACATCCAGCGATGCGATGATCTGGTAATTGGGCGAGGTGGATGTGTGGGTCATGTATGCTTCGTGGAACGATGCCTCGACCTCGCCTTTGAAGTCCTGATCGTTGACGTGGATCATCGACCCTTGGCGCAACGAAGTCAGCGTCTTGTGTGTCGACTGGGTGGCATAGACGCGCACGCGTGCATTGGGTGGTGGAATGAGCCGGGTATCGAGCAGGGTCTCATCATCTGCGTCTTTCAGCTTGGCCTGTTGTTCCGCGTAGGCGGCGGCATGCGCATCACTGCGCAGGCGTTCGCGCAGGGTATTGGCTGCGTTCATGCCGGTGCGTTGCCGGTAAGTGGGGCCGAACCGGGCAAAGGCAAACCATGCCTCGTCCCACAGGAAGATCAGGTCTGGTTTGATCGCCAGACATTCCTCCATCATCCGTTCGACATTGTAGACGATGCCATCAAAGGTGCAGTTGGTCAGCAACAGCATCCGCACGCGATCCAGCTTGCCTGCCGCCTTGAGCGCCAAAAGCTGGTGCTTGATCTCGCGCAGGGGGACCGCGCCATACATGGAATATTCATTCAGCGGATAGCTGTCGAGGTAACAGACCTGCGCGCCGGCCAGCACCATGCCGTAGTGGTGTGACTTGTGACAATCGCGGTCGATCAGGACGATATCCCCCGGCCTGACAAGGGCTTGGACGACGATCTTGTTGCAGGTCGAGGTGCCGTTGGTAGCGAAATAGGTCTGTTTCGACCCAAAGGCACGGCTGGCCAGCCGCTGTGCCTCTTTAATGGGGCCGTGCGGTTCCAGCAGGCTGTCCAACCCGCCGGACGTTGCAGACGTTTCGGCAAGGAAAATGTTGGGGCCGTAGAACGCCCCCATGTCCTGAATCCAATGCGAGCGCGAGATGGATTTGCCGCGGCTGATCGGCATCGCGTGAAAAACGCCGGTCGGTTGCTTGGAGTATTCCACAAGTGCTGTGAAAAAGGGCGTGTTGTAGCGTGATTGCACGCCGCGCAGGATGTTCAGGTGCAGTTCAAGGAAATCTTCTTGGTTATAGAACACCCGGCGACAGATCCCCAAATCCAGCCCGGCGATGTCCTCGACTGATCGTTCGGTGATCAGGTAGGCGTCGAGTTCGGGACGGACCTTTGCGATCATCCGGCAGAGTTCCGGGCCGTAGTTCTGTGGCTCGAGGTTTTCGAGTGCCTCCAGCCCACCCGCGCGGTTCAGATAGCGGGTCAGGATGGCCAGTTCGACCTTTGATTCCAGTATCAGACCGGGTCGGACAACGATGGCCTGAATATTGTGGTTGAAGAGGATACCGATCAGCGCATCCTGAAGGCTGGGAACAACCACCGTTTCATAGTGAAACTGGTCTTCGGGGCGGCGCATCTGGGCAAAGTTGGACTTCATCCAACGTTCCTGATGCTCGTTCAGATTGTCGACGATCATCACTTCGAAGTAGGGTTTGCTGAGGGCGCGTGCCTCTAACGACTGGATTGCCTCATCTTCGTGCTCGTCCAGATCAGAACTGTCACGATCAAGTGGAATGTGGCGCCGACGGTACGCGCCGGTTGTCAGAGCGCGCGTAATACGCTGCACGGAAAACGCGAGATCGGCAAAATTTCGGTGGTCGAAATGGCGGCGCAGCGTGTCAAAGGCCTGAACCCCGGGAAAGGCCCAGTAAGCTTCGATCAGGGAGAGAGAATCGAAAAGCTCGGTGATTTTTTCCAGATTGGCCTTGGCATTTCGCCCCTCTGGAGCGCGCGACAGGGCATCGGCGGCCTCGCGTAACTGGCTCCACCTGTCCGAGCGCAACTGGACGGCAGAATAATAGTCACCCATTGATTGCATAGATTTAGTCCCCGCTGTTATGCGACCGATCTAAAATGCACTAGATATGGTACAGGCAGTCGATGATCGGCCGCTATTTTTTTGTGTCAGACGGTGTAGGGCACTGCCTCCCTTTCGTCGCTTTTTGGTTGTTCGTTTGCCTCGGCCATTGCATTTGGCGCGATCAGTGCCCCTTTGAACACTTCGGTCGCGCTTGCCAGTTCAACATCTGAACGCTGTTCGGCCACGTTTGGTTCCTCACTGCGAAGTCCTGCGCGTGAGCCCTGTTTGGGGATTTCCAGAGCGCCGAGCGAATGCAGATAAGCATCGGTGCCGCTGGCGCGGTCATAGACCGAGAAATCAACCGATCGGTCGCGGAAACTCTTGAGCACCTGACCCAGTCCTTTCATGCCCGCCTCACGTTGGCGGCGCACATGATCCAGATCCATCTCAATCGGGAACATGTCCTCTTGGCCGGCCGATTGGTGCAGCACCGTGGCAGAGGGGTCAATGACGCAGGATTTACCCACGCCGCCCGCGCCCAGACCGTTCACATCGACCACGTAACACTGGAACTGTGCGGCGGTCGCACGCGCGATGCTGAGCTCCGCGTCGCGGTCGGTGGTGCCGGTCAAAACCGGGTGCAGCAGCACCTCGACGCCCTGAGACGTCAGCTGTCGGGTGGTTTCGGGGAACCAGATATCATAGCAGATCGACAGGCCAAAGCGGCCCACATCAGGCACGTCAAAGACGCAGAAACCGGTGCCCGCCTCAACGCCCGCCTCGTAGGGGCGGAAAGGAAACATCTTGCGGTAGTTGGCGATGATTTCGCCAGCCGGATTGATCACGGTCGAGGTGTTGTAGATGCGTCCGTCTTCGGCGGTCTCGAACATCGAACCGGGGATCAGCCAGATATTGTGTTTGATTGCTGCCTCGCGAAAACGATCAATCGTCTCGTTGAGCAGTGGCAGAGAAAACTTGGTCAGCGGGCCTAATGGCGCAAGTTCCGAAAACAGAACCATCTGTGTCCACGGGAAGCGGGCCATAAGCACATCAAGCCGGTGGATCATTCCATCCACGTTTGGTTGTAATGCATTTACGTACATCTGTACGCCTGCAACGGCAAATGGCGTCATAAAATAGGCTCTCCTAGCGCGTTCGCGTCGCCCGCCGTCGCGGTTTAGCGCGGTCCTGTTCGTTCGGGCTTTACCACCTTACGCCAATAGGATCGGGAATAACAACAGCGCATAAATGCCTGTATGTCAGGTTGTTTCACAGGCTGCGGAAAAGTTGATTTGCAGTAAATGCGACCTCAAGCGCGGCTTGCTTGAGCTTACGCAGGGGCACCTTTTGCAGCGATGTCGGCGGAACTGGAAGCGCGTCGGGTCCACCCCCTGTCAATGCGGCGGCCAGCCCGGCGCCGAACACAGTGCCCGGCCCGATCCCCCGGCCATTGTAACCGATTGGGGCATATAGGTTTTCGGCAAGCTGATAGATGCGCGGCAGATGGTCTGGCGTCATGGCGATACGCCCGTGCCACGCGGTTTCGAAACGGACCTTGCCCAGTTCGGGAAAGAGCCGCCTGATTTGGCGTGTGGCCCAGCGGTGTGACAGCCCCTCTGCGCCACCGATCACGGACCCCATCGAGCCCACGCAGATGCGCCCTTCGACGTCACGTCGAAGAGAAAACATAATCGTGCCGGTGTCCCACATACCCTCGCCGTTGGGCAGGATATGCGCCGCCTGCGACCCCATGGGTGCGGTGGTGAGCTGAAAGTAATGAATGGGGGTGAAGCATCGCTGAAGTTCGGGCCAGAGGCCGTCGCTATAGCCGTTGGTACAAAGCAGAACGTGGCGCGCGTGTAGCGTGCCGGTAGACGTCTGCAACCGCCAGAGGCCGCCGTCACGGCGAAGGTTCTGAACCGGGGTTCCGGTGCGTATTACGGCCCCGGCGCTGCGCGCGGCGCGGGCCAACCCGCGTACGTAGCCAACCGGATTAATGGTGCCCGCGCGTGCATCATATAGCCCGCCATGCAGTGCCTGCGTGCCGATGCGTTCGGCCGCCTCATCGCGCGACAGCAGTTGCACCGGCGCGCCGAGGCGTTGCCATTCATCGGCTCGGGCGCGCAGGTCGGTCATGCCGCCGGAGGTGCGCGCGGCGTGGATCGTGCCAGCGCGGGTTGCTTCGCATTGCATCTGATGGCGTTGGATCAGGTCGAACACCATATCCGGTGCGTTGCCCAGCAGATGCACCAGACGGGACCCGATCGTATCGCCCAGCTTGGCACGACAGACCTGCGGCGGCAGCCATAGGCCGGCGTTCACCAGCCCGACATTGCGCCCCGATCCGCCATAACCGATCGCTTGTGCCTCCAGCACATGACAGGCCATTCCGGCCTCGGCGGCATGCAGGGCGGCGGACAGCCCGGTAAAGCCGCCGCCGACAATTGCCAGTTCTGTGGTGGTATCGCCATCAGGCTGGTCAAGGATATCGGGTTCCTTGGTGGAAGCGTTCCAAAGAGAGGGGGGCGCGGCGACGGTCAAGGCAGACGATCCTGTGTTGCGGGTTATATCGGGATGGTTGCACCAGATTTCGGGGCATGTCACGCTCTGTGAGTGTCAAAGGAGATGCCCATGCAAAAACTCAGGACAACCGCCGCAGAGATGGTTGAAGCCGCCCGCGCGCGGATTGACGAAATCGAGACAGATGACCTGATCGCGACACATGCGGCTGCGGATGTCGTGATCGTCGATATTCGCGATGTGCGTGAACGTCAGCGCAGCGGATATATCCCTGGCAGCGTCCATGCCCCGCGCGGAATGATCGAATTTTGGGTCGATCCGGACAGCCCGTATCACAAGGACGTCTTTGCCCAAGACGGTAAGCGGTATGTGTTCCACTGCGCCTCTGGCTGGCGGTCGGCGCTGACCGTGGCGATGTTGCAGGACATGGGCTTTGACGCGGCGCACCTGAAGGATGGGTTCTCTGGCTGGGTCAAGGATGGCGGTCCGGTCGAGACTGCGGACTGAACAGCGGCGTCAGACGCCTAGGAACCGTTTGAGCGCGTGCAATGTATCGCGTGGAGTCGTGTCGATGAAAAAATGTCCGCCGGGGATGGGGTTGGCTTGCATGTCGGTGCAATACTGCGACCACACCTGTGGCACGTCATAGGCGCGTGCCATGACCCCGTTCGCGCCATAGAGGATCAGCGCGGGGCAGGTGATTTGCGCCCCTAGATCGGCCGCATCATCGTCAAAATCATGCGTCAGCCCGGCCCGGTAATCGTTACATATGCCGCGGATCGTGTCCGGCTCGCGCCAAGCGGTGCGGTAGGCCGTCAGTTGGGCGGGGTCGAAATCGCTCAGGTTGGAGCCGCCCCAACCGAGCAGGCAGGCGTGGAAATAGGCGTCAGGGTCGTGCCCGATCATGGTTTCGGGAAAGGGCGCGGGCTGAGCCAGAAAGAACCAGTGATAATAAGCTGCGGCCACGTCGCGATGCAGGTCGGCCAGCAGGTGATGCGTCGGCACGATATCCATCAAGGCGATGCGCGTGACCGCCTCTGGCGTATCAAGGCAAAGCCGGTGCGCCACCCGTGCGCCCCGGTCATGGGCCGCCACGGCAAAGCTGTCATGCCCGAGATGCGCCATGAGGGCCCGTTGGTCCGCCGCCATGTGGCGAAAGCTGTAGTCGGACACGCCCTGCGGTTTATCACTGGCACCATAGCCGCGCAGATCGGGACAGATCACATGGTGCGTTTGCGCAAGGTCGGGCGCGATGCCGCTCCACATCGCGCGGGTCTGCGGAAAGCCGTGCAAGAGCAGCAGGGGTGGGCCGCTGCCGCCCGCGGAGTAGGCGATTCGCGTGCCGTTCAGGGTGACCGAGTGATCGGCGAAGCCGTTTATCATTGTAGGATTTAACCTCTCGGGTCATGTAAAATCAAACGGGTTAAGACGGCATTAACCAAGTAAGATGACTCTGTCCTGCAGGAGGTCCACAAGATGTTTCGAGTCTATCCGGCATTGTTGGCCGCAATGCTTGTACCCGCCGCCGCGTCAGCAGATTCAGTGGGCAACGCCTATGCGCTGTGCGGCGTATTCGATGGCACCGGGCTGCTGAGCGAACCCTGTAGCGTTTCCGGCTGGCATTCTGCCGTTGATGTCACGATGGACACATCCGCTGGCGAGGCACGCAAGATATGTGTCGGTGTGGCGCAGATGATGCGCAAAGAAGGCGTGCGTTTCGATCCGGGCTGGAAAATCCGGATTTATTCGCCCTACAGTGGAGACAACTCCATTGCACAATGCAATCTTTGACCGGGGGCCGGGTTGAAGCCTGATCTACGCAGATGAGGCGGAAAGCGCATCTAGGATGCGCGCCCAGCTACGGGTGCCTTTGTGAAAGCTCTCCATATCGTATTTCTCGTTTGGGGAGTGGATGGCGTCGTCATCTTTGCCAAAGCCGATCAGCATAGCATTCATGCCCAGCACTGCGCCGAAATGGCCGGCAATGGGGATCGAACCACCACAGCCGACATACGCCGCCTCTTCGGGCCATTCATTGCTGAGGGCGCGGCGCGCGGCCTCAAACGCGGGGGCCGATGTCTGCATGATACCGGCGCGGCTGCCGCCGTGGGCGTGGAACTCTGCCGTGACATCATCGGGAAGCTGCGTGGTGACATAGGCGCGAAAGGCGTCGCGAATGCGGTCGGGGTCTTGCCCCTCGACCAGACGAAAGCTGACTTTGGCGTGGGCTTCGGCAGGCAGCACGGTCTTGAACCCCGCGCCGGTGTAACCGCCCCAGATGCCGTTGACCTCTGCTGTGGGGCGCGACCAGACCATTTCGAGCGGAGTGCGATCCTGCTCGCCCGCAGGTGTGCTGAGGCCGACATCGCCCAGAAACCGCGCGTGATCAAAGCCTAAGCCCTCCCATTGCGCCCGCAATTCTGGCGTGAGCTCAGGGATGTCGTCATAAAAGCCGGGCAGGGTGACGCCCCCGATGTCGTCGTGCAGACCCGCCAGGATGCGGCTGAGTGTATGGATCGGGTTGGCCGCCAGACCGCCGAAAAAGCCCGAGTGTAGGTCAACGTCTGGGCCTTTGATGGTGACTTCTTCGGTCACCATGCCACGCAGCATCGTCACGATGGCGGGTGTTTTTGACTGGAACATGCCGGTGTCGCAGATCAGTGCCAGATCGGCGCGTAACTCGTGCGCGTTCTCTTGCATGAAGGGTACCAGCGAGGGAGAGCCGGATTCCTCTTCGCCCTCGAAAAAGAAGGTGATGGCGCAGGGCAGGGTGCCGTTGACCTCTTTCCACGCGCGGCAGGCCTCGACAAAGGTCATCAACTGTCCCTTGTCATCGCTGGAGCCGCGGGCACGGATCACGCGGCCTTTGGGGGTGTCTTCGATCTGGGGATCGAACGGGTCGGTTTTCCACAATTCCAGCGGATCGACGGGCTGAACGTCGTAGTGGCCATAAAACAGCAGGTGCGGGCCGTCCCCCGGCACATGACCCACGACCATGGGGTGGCCGGGCGTATCGCGGCGCTGGGCATCGATTCCAATGCTTTGCAGGTCGGCTACCAACCAGTCAGCGGCGGCGCGGCAATCAGCGGCATAGGCCGGGTCGGTCGAGATGGATGGAATACGCAACAGCGTCTGCAAGCGCGTCAGTGCATCCGGCAATTGGTCGTCGATACGGGACAAAACGGCGTCCAGAGACATGGGGAAACCTCGCAATGGGATATTTTGGGCTGAACGTATCAGGCGGCGCGGAACTGTCCAGCAGGTAGCGGCGGGGGTGGTCGTGGGTCGCGGCAATTTGTAAACTGTTGTGGCGTTGCGATGTGGTCTATATGCGACGGCGCACGCAAAGTACCGGGCCAGTGGTCGGGGATCAGACGTACTGGGGGATGGTGAGTTTGGACTATACTGCAAAACTGGATCAGGCGATCGGACGACTGCACGATGAGGGCCGTTACCGGACTTTTATTGATATCGAGCGGCGCAACGGGCATTTCCCGCATGCCACATGGCGTCGTGCGGATGGCAGTGAACGGCCCATCACGGTCTGGTGCGGCAATGATTATCTGGGCATGGGGCAGCATCCGGACGTGTTGTCCGCGATGCACGAGGCGCTGGACGCCACTGGTGCGGGCTCTGGCGGGACGCGAAACATTTCGGGCACGACGGTTTATCACACCGCGCTTGAGCGTGAATTGGCCGATCTGCACGCCAAGGAAGCGGCGCTGCTCTTTACCAGTGCATATATTGCCAATGATGCAACATTAAGTACGCTCCCTAAAATATTTCCGGGGCTCATTATTTACTCTGATTCACTGAATCATGCGTCAATGATCGAGGGCGTGCGTCGCAATGGGGGTGCCAAGCGGGTGTTTCGCCACAATGACGTGGTGCATCTGCGCGAGTTGATGGCGGCGGACCCCGCGGACGCGCCCAAGCTGATTGCGTTCGAGAGCATCTATTCGATGGATGGCGATTTTGGTCCCATCGAGGCGGTCTGCGATCTGGCGGATGAATTCGGCGCGTTGACCTATATCGACGAGGTACATGCCGTCGGAATGTACGGCCAGCGCGGGGCTGGTGTGGCCGAACGTGATGGGTTGATGGGGCGGCTGGACATCATCAACGGAACGCTGGCCAAAGCCTATGGCGTGATGGGGGGATATATAGCGGCGTCCGGTAAAATGTGTGACGCAATAAGGTCTTATGCGCCGGGCTTCATCTTTACATCCTCGCTGTCGCCAGCCGTCGCCGCCGGGGCAGCGGCCAGTGTTGCCTACCTGAAGCAGGATGCGTCGCTGCGTGAGGTTCACCAGACGCAGGCCCGTATCCTGAAGTCGCGGCTGAAAGCGATGGATCTGCCGCTGATTGACCATGGCAGCCACATCGTTCCGGTCGTCGTCGGCGACCCGGTCCATACCAAGGTTCTGAGCGATACATTGCTGGAGGATCACGGCATTTACGTGCAGCCGATCAACTATCCAACTGTGCCGCGCGGCACCGAGAGATTGCGCTTTACCCCGTCGCCGTTGCACGGGCCGGACGAAATTGACCGGCTTGTGCGTGCTATGGATGCGTTGTGGCAGAAATGTGCGCTGAATCGTGCCGATCTGGCTGGCTAAGGCTTGGCACGTGCAAAGAAAAACGTCATGTGGTATTGTATTGGGAAACAAAAGAGCAGGGTTCGAATCAATAATCGGGACCACAGGCTTTGACGACGAAGGGCAGGTTGCATGAAATTGCGTCGGTTTTCGCGCAAGATTGAAGTGAAAGAAGTCGAGCCAAAAGGCTTTGACAGCTTTGAACTGCGTCTTGGCGATCTGATGCGCGGTGAGCGCGCCACGCTGGGCAAATCCCTGCTGGATGTTGAGCGCGAACTGAGGATCAAGGCCAGCTACGTGGCCGCGATCGAAAATGCTGATCCCGATGCCTTTGACACCCCCGGTTTTATTCCCGGATATGTGCGTTCCTATGCGCGCTATCTCGGTATGGATCCGGATCGTGCCTATGCGGTGTTCTGTGCCGAGAGCGGATTTTCGACCGCGCATGGCATGTCGGCAGCGGCGTCGTCGATCCGCAAGGCTGATGACCCGATTTCCCGCGCCCAGTCGAAACGCGGTGATGATCGCCTGACATCGCCCAGCACGCCGTTCGTGCCCGCGACCGAAAGTTTGTTTTCAAGGATTGAGCCGGGCGCGATCGGATCGGTGACGGTTCTCGTCGCGTTGATTGCCGCGATTGGATATGGCGGCTGGAGTGTGCTGAACGAAGTGCAGCGCGTTCAGGTTGCCCCTGTCGAGAATACGCCGAATGTGCTGGCCGACCTAGATCCTCTGGAAGCGGCGAAGCCCGGACAGGGGACTCCGACGACGCTGGCAGGCAATTTTGCCGCGCCGGAAGATGACACATTGGTTCGACTGTATCGCCCCGAGGCGCTGGACGTGCCGGTAATGGTGGCGCGCGATGCGCCGATTTCCACACTGGACCCGAGCCAGATCGGGACGCTGACGGCGTCGATGCCGCAGACACCGTCGCAGGCCGCCAATCCGGGCCTAACGGGTATCGAGGCGGCCGTAGCGGCGGCGATCAATCCTGGTCTGGTCAGTCCGCAGGTTGTGGCACCACCGACACCCGGCGTGCAGATGGTGGCCGTGCGCCCGGCATGGGTGCGTGTGCGCGCGGCTGATGGCAGCGTCATTTTCGAAGGCATTATGAACGCGGGCGACAGCTATGATGTGCCCGAGACCGAAGTGCCGCCGACCCTGCGTGTGGGCGAATCCGGTGCGATCTATTTCCGCGTGGACGGGCAGCATTACGGACCTGCCGGGCCGCGTGGGTCTGTGACCACCAATCTGGCGCTGGCG
This sequence comes from Roseovarius pelagicus, assembly GCF_025639885.1. Lineage (NCBI taxonomy): Bacteria > Pseudomonadati > Pseudomonadota > Alphaproteobacteria > Rhodobacterales > Roseobacteraceae > Roseovarius > Roseovarius pelagicus. The sequence goes on from NZ_CP106738.1 coordinate 3,861,506, forward strand.
GCAGCCGATCTGTCGGGAACATTGAGCGTTGCAGACCTGACGCAAGATTCTGACCTGTCGCGTTACGTCGCCGAGCTGGCACAGGCGCCGGGCCAGCAGTAAGCAGCCCTTTGCATTGTCAAACTGGCGCGGCTTTCCGCGCCGCAGCGATTGCAGCGGGCGGCATGTATCCTTATCTTGGCCCCAAGTCCGAAACCGCGAGGCGAGGAGCCTGAGCTATGTCGCTGAATCACATTCGCCCTTGGCGCAACATCTACCGTCGGGAGAGCCGCCAGATCCATGTCGGCTCGGTTCCGGTTGGGGGTGGTGCGCCGATCAGCGTACAGACGATGACCAACACCGCAACGACGGATGTGGCCGCGACTGTGGCGCAAATTCAGGCCGCAGCAGATGCGGGTGCGGATATTGTGCGGGTTTCGGTGCCTGACGAAGCGTCGGCCCGCGCGATGAAGGATATCGTGCGCGAAAGCCCGGTGCCGTTGGTGGCGGATATCCATTTTCACTACAAGCGCGGCATCGAGGCTGCCGAGGCAGGCGCTGCCTGTCTGCGGATCAACCCCGGCAACATCGGCAGTCCAGAGCGTGTGCGCGAGGTGATCGCGGCGGCGCGCGATCATGGCTGCTCGATCCGGATTGGCGTCAATGCGGGCAGTCTGGAAAAGCATCTGCTGGAAAAATATGGCGAGCCGTGCCCCGACGCGATGGTGGAAAGCGGGCTGGAGCATATTCGCATCCTTCAGGATAATGATTTTCACGAGTTCAAGATCAGCGTGAAAGCGTCGGACGTTTTCATGGCTGCTGCTGCCTATCAGCAATTGGCCGAGGCCACGGATGCCCCCATTCATCTGGGCATCACCGAGGCAGGCGGGCTGATCAGCGGCACGGTGAAATCCGCCATTGGCATGGGTAACCTGCTGTGGATGGGCATCGGCGATACGATCCGCGTGAGCCTGAGCGCCGACCCTGTGGAAGAGGTCAAGATGGGGTTTGAAATTCTCAAATCGCTGGGCCTGCGCCACCGGGGTGTGAACATCATCAGTTGCCCCAGCTGTGCGCGGCAAGGCTTTGACGTGATCAAGACGGTCGAGGCGCTGGAGCAGCGGCTGGAGCATATCAAGACGCCGATGAGCCTGAGTATCATTGGCTGTGTGGTCAACGGGCCGGGCGAGGCGTTGATGACCGATGTGGGCTTTACCGGCGGTGGCGCCGGGTCAGGCATGGTTTATCTGGCGGGCAAGCAGAGCCACAAGATGAGCAATGATCAGATGATCGAGCATATTGTCGAGCAGGTCGAGCGCCGCGCGGAACAGATCGAAGCCGAAAGTGCCGCCGCAGAAAAGGCCGCAGAATAGCGTGACACGACGCCGGAACGTATGTCAGTGGTCCGTTTGTTTTAGGCGGTGCTAATCGATACTGATCGCGGCGACGTCGCCATCGGCAGCCTGATC